>NZ_AFWE01000093.1 GCF_000222585.1 Vibrio scophthalmi LMG 19158
ACACAATTACAGTTTTTACAACACAGAGAGGGAGCGCGTGATTGTGTCAAATGACCTCTCTGCTTCAATATTTATTTCTCAATCGTCATTAGAAAAAATAAACAGTACGAATTTAGCGTCATTCTTCCCAGCAATTCCAACTCGGGAGGATTATGAAGAATCTTATCAGCGTCAATTTAAGGATTATCTTGCGTCGTTGAAGCAGGCAGGTCTGTCTCTTGCTGAAGAATAAACATTGTCGAGCACAGTCGTTGATATTGAGAAAATAAAAATGAAAAAAATTATAGTGGTTATGTTGGTCGCGCTTATATCAGTGGGGGGCTTGGCGTATTTGCTAGCAAACTATGGTAAGGAAACGCCTACGACGCGAGAGCAGCAAGTTGACGATATTGTGAAATATCAGGAGTTTACCGATCGTGCTGGCCAGGTTATTTGGGATATTAATATGACAATTCCAGAAAACCCTAGCTTAGAGGCTTGGAATGCGAACCATACAGAGCCACAACAAATGTTTGGTTTTAATAAAAATTATTACATTGCAAATATGGATGGCAGTGACGTTCGTATTTTAGTCTATGGCTTGGAAATTCCCAAGAATACCTACCGTTTAGAAGATGCGAGTATCGTTCGTTCCTATGATGGTCGTTATGTAAAATTAAGACGTAATAATAGTGACTGTTTTATTTTTGACCTAAAAACGCGTGAGAAAATAAAGACGAAATACTGTGGTCACTTTATGCCAAGTCGCAATGAAACCTATATGGAGCTATCAGACCCTCATAGAATGATCGCTAAATATGACCTTGCGACGGGCGAAAAAATTGAATTGGCAAATACATCCACTCTAGAAGGCGTTCCCGTTGCGAAAGGTAAATTTTTTCGCTCAACGGGCAGCATGTTAGTTGATGTAAACAATGATCGACTTTTTTGGCGAGTCTATATATTAAACAATGATGAGAGAGATGCGCCGCTATGGGGCGATGAAGAAAAAGTAACGCTGGAATTCCAATTATCCGATATGACGTATATTGGACGAAATACACGATTGCCTATCAACTGTTTTGAACGAGCGCAAGATGAAGATTATCTTGTTTGCGAGGGTCGTTCTCAAAACAATGGGCACGAAAAGAATGATACGGCTTATTCTTGGCTAGACCCTGAAAAGTCACTTGATGTCTTTCCGCAGGACCACATAAAAGCGTTACAGTTTGGCAAGTGGTATTTCAGTGAGCGTGACGGTGTCACTCGTTTGCGTCAGCCTTATGAACATAGCCAATTTGATCGGATGGAATATCGATATTATGTGATTACTGAGGGCCAAAAACGCAATACATTGGCTTACGAAGACGTCGCAGTGAATTACTACATTGCGCCAGCTTTGCGAGAAGGATTTGACAGCGTTGATTTGCGTCCATTTATGCCAGATATGATCACTCGTCAAGAATATGAACAGTCGGTTCCGAGAGTGAAAGAGAAGCTGCGCATAAGCTGTACACGTAGCGATGATAAATTTGACAGGTGCAGAAGATTCTACGAGTTAAATCGTGTGTTTGATGATGTAAACCAAGTTCGAGAGTATATGAATAAGTAAATTTATCAATGATATAGTGATATTTGAGCATCAACATGCGCAATCACAATTTTAGATTGCGCTAATAACTCTACCTCTAGGGTAAGAGCATGAGCGAAGACTTGAATAACGAAGTATCAACACATTACTTATTACTCAACCTATCAAATTAATTGGGTGTAAGTCGTTTACATTGCAGCACTGCCGAGACGAAACTGGGCAGTGCTTTATTGCTAATTGATAGAGAGTGGGGATAATGCTAACCAATTCCTGTTAACCAATTAAACTTCTCATGCGCCTTGATAAATTCATTTGTAAAAGCACTCAACTGACCAAGCCTCAAGCCCATCAAGCTATTCACCAAGGGGAAGTATGCGTTAACGGTGAAACCCCATTTAATGAAGCGATGCAGGTACATGAGAATAATATCGTTACGCTTAATGGTCTGCGTTTGCTCCCTCGTCCTTTTCGCTACATTTTGATGCATAAACCGGCCGGCACTATTTGCTCAAATATTGATGAGCTTTACCCGTCGTTATTTAATTATGTTGAGGTAGAGAATGTTTCTGAACTGCATATTGTCGGGCGTTTAGATGCCGATACAACCGGCTTGGTACTGATCACTGATGATGGTCGTTGGTCGTACAATATTACGGTTCCAACCAAAGAGTGCGAAAAAGTTTATCGTGTGGGTTTATCCCGCCCAATAGCGGAAGATGTTGAAGACCGCTTTAAACAAGGAATACACCTGCAAGGTGAAACGGAACTGACGCGACCTGCCAAATTAGAAGTTGTTGAGCCAAAAGAGGTGTTACTAACCATTACCGAAGGTAAGTTCCATCAAGTGAAACGGATGTTTTCAGCGGTGGGCAATCGCGTCGTCTCTTTGCATCGGGAGAAAATAGGTAAGATTCAGTTGGATGTTGCCGAAGGGAAATGGCGTTATCTAACCGACGATGAAGTCACGTCGTTCGGTGATAAATAAAGGGCTTTTTAACGTGTAATGTTAACCCCTGCCCAAACCATTGTGGGTTGAGCAGGGTAAAAATTTAGTCTTCGTTTGGATCTACCATAAACGATTCTTCAATTCTTTTTAGCTCTTCTTGCTCTTTGAGTTTGAGTTCTTCTTGTAGAGCCGCTTTACGTTCATTCAGTGCTTTCTTTTCTGACTTAGTCAAAAATTTCACCGCTTTTTTATTCGTAAGCGCATACGCAACGATATCTTCACCTTTTTCGCGACGTTCACTCACTCGTTGTGAAAAACGTTCGTTATCACGCGCTTTGCGTTCAGCTGAACTTAATTTGCTCATGTTTTTATAACCTCATTAGATAATCAAGACAGGACAAATTCACTGCCGTCAGGTAAACAAATGAGATGTCATTTATATAGCTGATGGGGCTATTTTAGCATAAGAGTCGCCCAGAGCGGCTATGCTATCGTATGCCTTGAGTTTTTTGCCTTAAAAAGGAATGTTAGTGGTGACGGGAATCGGGGAGGAAATGCCGAACAGCATAACTCTCTGTTTGGTAGAAGGCGTTTTGGTTAAGATATGTACCAGCCATCTTGCATATGATGATGCAGGTCAATAATTGATGTCGTGAATGTTAATTTGGTGTGCGATAACGGTGGTTTTCAGGTACATTCTAGTGTCTTGAACGGTTGGATTATGCCGCGTAATGTATCGATTAACATTGATTGTGTTTCGAACAGCGCGATTACTAAAGATGAAGTTGAAAAATAGTATTGGAGCACGGATAGCCATCTTGGTTGTATCGCTCACTTTATTTGGCTGTAATAGCTCATATAAAATCACGGAAGATGACGTCACCTTCGATCGACATACTGGCACGATAACGCACTATCATGCTGAATTTAAAAATATCACCATCCCGGATGAGTTGATGGGCGTTGCCGTTAAACGTATTGGCGCGGAAGCCTTTTACAACCGTGAATTAACGGATGTGAATCTTCCTAACACGGTTGTGCACATTGGCGAGCAAGCGTTTCGTCGCAACCGACTAACGAAAATCACAATCCCTCAGTCAGTAACTCGAATAGAAGAGAGTGCATTTTCGAAAAATTTACTCACGCATGTCACCATTCCGTCATCCCTCACGACAATTGAAACAAAAACCTTTGCTTATAATCAGTTAACCAGTGTGATGATTCCAGATTCGGTGAGCGTGATTGGTCCACTCGCGTTTGTGGAAAATAAACTCACTCACGTGGTTATCCCGTCATCCGTTAAAAACATTGAACAAAAAGCGTTTGCTTATAATCGACTAACTAGCTTGGTGATCCCTGATACGGTACAAGTCATTAAGTTGGGTGCTTTTTTGGATAATAAACTCACCAGCTTGACTCTTTCTCGCTCTCTCTTAACGCTACCTACCCGTGCTTTTGCGGAGAATAAGCTCACCTATGTGGCGATTCCCAATTCAGTGACCAGTATTCGCGAGGAAGCGTTTCATGATAATCAGCTGAAAACGATCGTGATTCCTGATGGTGTTGATCGCATTGGTAAAAGGGCTTTTGCTAATAATAAGCTTGAGAATGTAACGCTACCAGATGAAGTGAAAGTCATTGCAAGATCGGCGTTTTCGAATAACCGACTGACTCATGTTGATATTCCGACTTCAGTGGCTCGTATCGAACGCGGTGCATTTTCATGTAATCAACTGACTAAAGTTGCATTGCCGCATGCATTTGATGGCTTAGAACCGCTGGCTTTTGATCAAGGTACTTTACTCGAAAAAAAGGGCTGTAGAAAAACAAACTAAGATAGGAACTTGCCGTACCTATCTTAGCTTGGCGAAAACCTTAATTTGGTGAAAACCTTAGCTTGCCGTAAATGTCGCAAAAACCAGTGATGAAAGGTTGTCACTCTATTTAGTTGAGCAAGCTGATGTTCATCAAGCCAGCTAGTCAAGCAAACTACACAGACCTTGCTCACCAAGGATCTCTACCTCTGAGGGCAGCGCGTAGATGCGGTTTAGCCCGCATTTTACTTGTACCGCTTCTTTGGCATCAACCACTGCATCGGTGTAGTACTCGTGATCTAAGATAAAAGCCACTGAGCCAAAATTAAGGGCAACCGATGCAATTGCGCAGGTAATCACGCTGCTCTTTTTGTGGAAATAACTTGGCCAAGAGCGCCACATTATTTCACTACACCGCACTTTACGATAATAATCTAAACTCGCTAGCATCGAGCAAAGTGCCCCTGGTCCAATCCAGTAAGTCGAATCGGGAATTTGAATTCCGACAAAGAAATCAATCAAGCCTAAAGCCATCGCCCACAACATTGTGAAGGTCAGGATCATCGCGCCTTTGTAATGCATGCCCTTGATGAAGTAATAGATAAATCCGCCAAAGAATGCCCAAAGGTTGCTGGTTATGCTGTATTTCTCGCGCCACGTAAATTGTTTAAAGGTGTCGGTTTTAACAAAGGTGTCGCGGCCTTGGCTATCAGCATTGAGCTTTTCATACAGCTTAAAGCGGCGTTTCCATTTGTCGCTGATATTAAGATCATCGATGTTTTGCGGTTGTTCCGTCATTTCCGTCATAGTCGTTATCTAGCTTTTAGTAGGAGAGTTCAGTTTATTTAGGCGTCTATTACACACTCATATGCAATGGTGGTAATCATGCCACAAAAAAGGTAGTTAGTTGGGATTTTATGATTATTTAAGTGATTGTTTATATTTCAAATATCGATGATGTTAACTTGATCCAATGGTTGTTCTTCTACTGAGCTTCTCTGCTGATAAAAACAACCGCTTCGTTAAATAATGGTTGTCGCTTATGCAACGTTATTAATTTGAATTATTGAAAATCGCTATTGCCTTAACTAGGTTTGATATGAGTTACCTCCATAATATAAGGATGAATTATGCTGCGTTTCACCATTTCGCTCGTGGCGATGGTTATATCGACAGGGGCTTTTTCTACCGAGTCTAAGCCTGCAACTCAAGCGACCATTGAAACCAATCAAGCGTTGTATAAAAGCTTGCCATTCGATGATACCAAAGACTTTGAACGCGCCCAGAAAGGGCTGATTGCCACGCGAGATGTGGTGACGATAAAGAATGAACAGGGCGACGTTGTTTGGGATCTAGAAGAATACAAAAAATTTATTACCTTAGATGCCAAAGCGCCGGACAGTGTTAACCCTAGTTTGTGGCGTAATGCTCAACTTAACGTCATCAATGGTTTGTTTAAGGTCACCGATGGTATCTATCAAGTTAGAGGTTATGACTTATCGAATATTACTTTTGTTGAAGGTAAGACAGGCTGGATTGTTTTTGATCCGTTGATCTCTCAAGAAACCGCGAAAGCAGCATTAGCATTTATCAATGAGCAATTGGGTGAGCGCCCTGTCACTGCCGTGATTTATAGCCACAGTCATATTGACCATTTTGGTGGTGTAAGGGGGATTGTCGATGAGGCGGATGTTGAAGCGGGCAAGGTGGAAATTGTCGCTTCGCATGGTTTTACCGAGCATGCCGTATCTGAAAATGTGATTGCTGGTAACGCGATGGGGCGAAGAGCCATTTATATGTATGGCGCGTTACTGCCCAGAAATGAACAAGGTGGTGTGAATGGCGGGTTAGGGCAAACCACTTCAACAGGTCTGCCTACTTTAATTCGACCAACACTGATCATCGAAAAAACCGGTGAAGAGCATATTATCGATGGCGTGAAAATGGTGTTTCAATACACGCCAGGTACGGAAGCTCCCACGGAAATCAATACTTGGATACCAGAGAAAAAAGCACTGTGGATGGCAGAGAACAGCACCAATACCATGCACAACATTTTGACGCTACGAGGCGCTCAGGTTCGTGATGCATTGAAGTGGTCATCTTATTTGAATGAGACCATCGAAATGTGGGGCAATGACGTTGAAGTGAAATTCCAAAGCCACCATTGGCCAATGTGGGGGCAAGAAGAGATCGTTGAATACTTTAAACGTCAGCGAGATATGTACAAATATACCCATGATCAAACGGTGCGCTTAATGAACCAAGGTTATATCGGGTCTGAAATTTCAGAGATGATCCAATTCCCAGCGGAGATCGAACAAAATTGGAGTACTCGTGGATACTACGGCACGCTTCGCCATAATAGCCGTGCTGTTTATCAGCGTTACATGGGGTGGTATAGCGGCAACCCTTCAGACCTTAATAATTTACCACCAACGGAAGCCGCAATTAAATATGTGCAATATATGGGTGGCGAAGAGGCCGTTTTAGAAAAGGCTAAGCAAGATTTTGCTAAAGGGGAGTATCGTTGGGTTGCGGAAGTGATGAAGCATGCCGTGTTTGCCAATCCAAACAATGAAAAAGCCAAAGCACTACTTGCCGATAGCTATGAGCAGTTAGGTTATCAAGCCGAGTCAGGCCCTTGGCGTTCGGTCTATTTACAAGGTGCCTATGAGTTAAGAAATGGTACGCCGTCAGCAGGGGGAACCAATACGGCCTCTCCAGATATCATCAAAAATATGCCTCCAGAAATGTTGTTTGATTACTTGGCTGTACGACTATTACCTGAAAAAGCGGCGGGTAAAGATTACACCATCAACATCGATTTTAGTGACCTTGATGAGCAATACACGCTCTATATTGAAAACTCAGTACTTAATCACACCACCAAATTGAGCGACGATCCGGATGTCACAATCACTCTAACCAAGCAAGCGCTTGATAATGTTCAATTGGGTGTTATTACCCTTGAAAAAGCGATAGCGGATGGTCAGATCCAGATAAAAGGAGACAAAGAAGTGTTCCAGAATTTTGTTGGTATGCTGGATACGTTTAACTTCTGGTTCAATATTGTGACGCCATAGCGGATGACTAATTACGGTTGTATTCAATATGATTTGAGATGAAGCCATGATGAAATCGAAACTGACTGCAAGGATGTTAAGTCTGATAATCTTGGGAGTAAGCTTAGGCGCAAGTTTTCCTCTGTCTGCTTGCTCCTATGATGGTCAATTTATCAATCCTTTTAGTGAAAGTGTTCCGGGCTCGTTGGACGTCGCGTTTGCGACGTCTTCGGCGTTAAATAGCCAACAGTTAAAACGAGTGGAAACATTAAATGGTCAGCAAGGCTTAAGGCGAGCGAGTTGGTGGCTACAGCTGATGGTTAAGCAGCATAGTGACTCACTTGAGGCGGTTCAATATATATACTTAACCGATAGCCATCTTTGGTCTCGGATTGAGCAAGGAGAAAAGATTGAAGTTCACACTTCTCCTGCAGATGACGCAGAATCCGTATTGCTATTAAGTGAAGCGGCTTTATTCGCGTTAGTGAGTGATCAACTCGATATGAAAACCGCTCTGAATCTTGGCATTGCCAAGAGCTCTCGTTTTACTTTAAATGAGAACTAACGATTTAGGGCTATCCAGCCATCTTTGAGTGTTGTCTTATCGCGCTTAAATGGAATAGCGCTCAAATAAAAAAGTCCGCTCTTTGATAGGCGGACTTTTCTTTTAGAGGCTTTTCTTTTAAAGACTTTGTTGAAGACGCGTTCGTTATAGCGTTATTTCTTCATCATCTTGGCGAGATCAGCAAATGGGTTATGCGTTGCGCCAACATGGTCATCAAGACGTGCAGTTGCTTCGACGCCGTAACGGTCATGATCAAGGTATTTCGAATGCTCATGGTCATGGCAATATAGGCACAAGAGTTCCCAGTTACTGCCATCTTCAGGGTTATTGGTATGGTCATGATCAACATGGTGAACGGTTAGTTCACGTAAGTTTGAGTAGACAAATTCACGAGCACATTTACCACAAACCCAAGGGTAAAGTTTTAACGCTTTTTCACGGTAACCTTGTTCTTGGCGAGCATACGCAGCGCTCGAACCATTGTAATCAGACGACATTTATTAACCTATATCATAGTTGTTCTAATCCAGTTAGCCGCACTTTATCACAAACGATAATCACAGCACTACACGTGTGTCACAGGCTTTATCTTCGTTTGGGAAATTATGGGATTTACCTTGAATGAGAATAAAAGAGAGAGTAGGTAGAAGAGAGTGAAGTGGGTCAATACGCAGAGGTTCAGTATGAGAAAACTCAAACATAATTGAGCCTCTAAGCGAATCAATAGAGGCTCACAAAAGCTAACTGGCAGCGCTATTCGTCGTCAAATAGCGCCATTGCGGTTTGCGATAGCACAAAATAGTTAGCGCCTGATTTCGCATCTACAAAATCCAATAAGCGGTCGTAGTCACCGTTCTCATCGGCGTACATCATTTGACGCAGAGAGGTTTCAATTACATTGGAGTCAGCAGCAAAACCGATAAACATGGTGCCATGTTCGAGGGCATTACCAAAAGGTCGATTCTGACGCAGCATTTTGATCTCTTGATCATCAATCACCACTTTGCTTTTGTTGTTGTGAGCCCATGCAGGTTTCTCATCGTCATCGAGCTCAATATTATCGAACTTGGTACGACCAATGACTTGCTCTTGGTAGTGTTGCGGCTGCTCATGCCAAGACATTTCTCTGTCTACGTAGCGTTGTACGGTGAGGTAGCTACCGCCAAGATGGATTTCAGCTTCATCTTGCACTAAAACAGCATTCACACGCGCTTGGTGTTTTGGATTCTCTGTTCCATCAACAAAATCAATCAAGTCACGGTTGTCTAAATATTTGAAGCCTTGGATATCTTCAACCAGCTCTGCGGAATCTTTAAAGGCCGCTAAAAGATATTTAGCGGCTTGGTAGTTCAAATCAATACGCTCTGATTTGATCATTAGGAAGATGTCACCAGCGGTACTAGGAAAATGGCGCTCGCCATCTTTCATTTCAGTAAATGTAGTGAGGTGTTTAGGCATGACAACATCAGGCAGCGCAGTAGTCCATGCATTTTTAGCAATACCGACGGTAATACTCAAATTTGCACTGGGATCTTTTTGAGCAATGGATTTTTCAATACCAGAGATTTGCGAAAGGGCATCTTGAACCGATTCGGTGTCAGCGGTACTTTTGAGGACAAAAGTAAGGTACTCAGCAAATGTAGAAGGATCCGATAGCACACCCATTTGTGCGCGTTCTGCAATGTTATTTGTCATATAAGAAGCCTTTATAATCATCCGTTCCTAAACATCATTTCATTTCTTTCAAGTTCTTTAAAAGAATGAATCTCTTAAAGAACTATATACCAAACTTCGCAACTGCGTGTTCCTGCATGCTTAATTTGCAACATTGACTTATGCGTTACTCCGGTGTCCATTTTTAAGTGATTAAGGAGTGGGGGAGTACGTGAACAGGGGGGATTATAATGGAAGATAGAAAAAGCGAGCTGTGAGGCTCGCTTAGCGGCGTTGCTGTTTATAGATAAAGCAGATTTAATTACGCTTAGTTGTATTTGATGTTTACCATTGCCATCACCGCCAGATCATCAATATCTTTATCAGCCCAGCTCATCTGCACAGTAAAATCTGTGAATTTGCTCCATTGATATTGTGTGCTGAGATCTAAGAAGGTGGCTTCTAAATCGGTATCACTACCGAGGTTGTGGTCAATATTCATTTGTCCGCCAGCAAATTTAATGTTCCACAGCTCAGAGGCTTGCCAATCGATGCGCGCCGCATAGAGTTGACCATCGTTATTCTCATGACCTAAACCACCAAAGAATTGACGTGAAATAGGATTAGGATCGTTACGGTCATTGTTGTTAATCAGGCCTGAATAGGTATCAAAACCTCGTCCGACTAAACCACCATCTACAAAACCAATGGCTTGTGCTTGTAGCTTCACGGTAGGCGTTAACTGATAGCTTGTTTCAACAAAACCAGCCAAGCCATCTGCCCCCCATGTTGTGTGATAGCCATTTTTATCGGTAGAGTCTGATAAAATAACGTTTGCAGCGGCTTTGACTGAAAAGTCATTCATTACTACGTTGACGAAAGGCGAGATGTTATGGAAGTAATCGATACCATAACCTGCTTGCGGAATACCGGTGGACGAATCACCAATATTACCTTCACCACCGTCAAAGTAGGCCCAAAGCATGCCCCAGTCGACGATGCCGTGGCTACCCACAGCGGCTAGTGCGTACATATGCACATCATCATAAACATCTAGGTCCGTTGCGTATTCACTTTCCGCAAAACGTAAATCATAGATGCCGAGTAAACTAATTTGATCATTGTTGCCATATTGGTAGGATTTCATCGCCAATAAACGATCACGGCGGTCGTTTTCAATATTAAAACCGTAGGCCCAATCGGCACGTTGGCGACCCGCGCGAACCACTAAACCTTGGTCTGCATATTGTACAAAGCCGAGATCGATTGATAGGCCGTCTGAGTTGCTACCATCGGTATAGTTAGTGCCAGCGCCACCGCTGTGTCGACGGTCACCTGACCAATCATAATAACCTTGCCAGCGCGTGTTGATCGACCAACCGTCAGAGAGAATAAGATTGGTTTTTACGCGAAATCGACTGGTATAACCGTTGCTGCTTTCCTCACCTGAGGCATCGATAGCGTGGCCACGCACATAGGCGTCCATTCCCCAGTCTAATTTGATGTCATCATTGAGCTCAACAACAGCGGCGTGGGTAGCAAAAGACGAACAAAGCCCCGCCACCGTTAAAAATAACGTCTGCGCTTTCATATTCATTTCCGTGTAAATAGGGTGCTTACTTCAAGGAGTTACCCACTAGAGGGGCAGAAGTAAGCACCAAGTTATAAGAGGGTACTTATTTGGGTGTGTGCTTAATTTAGGAATGCACTGATTTTTTGGTAAACGGTATCGCACTCTTCTTTGACCAGATCTTCCATATTTAGGAAGGTATGGATCATGTCATTGAAGTGGTAGTGCTCAACATGTGCACCTGCACTTTGTGCCATCTCTGCGTAAGCAATGCCCTCGTCACGCAGTGGGCAGAATTCTGCAGTCATCATCAATGTCGCTGGTAATTGTGCCGACATTGGTTGATACAGTGGTGATGCTTCGCGGCGATCTTCGTTGTTATGGAAGTAATTGTCGAAGTACCAAGCTATCTTACCTTTTTGCAGTAGGTAGCCCGTCGCGTTTTCTTCCATTGACGCACTGTCCATCGTGTAATCGAGGCTAGGGTAAAGCATGACTTGCTTGGCAATGTTCACCTTGTCATCGAATTGTGCTTTAGCACTCACCGTCGCCACTAAAGCGCCACCACCTGAATCACCAGCAATCGATAGCGTTGGCAAGTAGTTCAACTCACGGCCATCTAGCGTTGCCCATAGGTTGCTAACCACTGTGTATGCGTCAATGACGCCGGCAGGGTAAGGGCACTCAGGTGCAAGGCGGTAATCTACAGCAACAACAATGTGTTTGGTTGCGAGCGCTAGCTTACGACAGATAGGGTCGTAAACCGTTACGCTGCCCGCCATATGACCGCCGCCATGGTAATAGACTAATACTGGTAGCGCAGTTTCTGGTTCTGGGTGATAGATACGCACTGGAACGTTGTAAGCTTCACCGATGACCAAGTCATCTTGTACCCATGCGACGGCAGGGATATCAGTCACTAAACCTTTGGTTAAATTCGCTAAACCTTCACGAGCATTGGTCGCTGTTGGTTTAAATCCATTTTCAATTAATTGGCCCACAGCAATGTTAAAGTTCTCTAACCATGCTTGTAATTTGGGACTTACTTGGCGCATAACGCCTCCTTAAGCAGTTTTGGTAGTGTGATTAACAAGCTCTGGCTTTTTACCTGTTTCAGGCAAGAAGAAGCTCGCAAGGAAGAAAGTTGAAGAACAGATAACAGCGAACGTTGCAGCGTAAGCAATGTTGCCAGTCATATCTGCAAGTACACCTGCTAAGAACATCAGTACGGTTTCAATCATGTAAGAGATTGACCAGAACATACCGAAGATCACCGTGATACGAGCAGGTGTCATATTTGGCAGCTCTTGTGGTAGTGTCACCAGTGCCGTCATCGGCATGAACATGAAGAAGCCAGCCATAAACGCAGCTGCGTAAGCGATAGTGGCATTGCTGGTGGTGATCATCACAGCAGCGAACAGCGTCATTGCCAAACCACAGCCACGGATAACAGGTACACGTAGTGGGTAGCGTTTAACAATCATGATGCCGGCAATCGTGCCCACCATACCTGCGCCAATCATGATTGAAGAAAGGTATTTAGCTTCGGCTGCAAATGTTGGGACTAATGGGAAAAGCGCAAAAACAGAGATGTAGCAGAATAGAAGACCAGAATAAGCAATCGGTAGCCACCAGTTTACTGACTCTTTTACGCCATCTTTTAGCGTGTAAGTCACTTGTGGTTTGTCACCTGTCGAGCTTGTAGATAGAGAGAAGTCGTCACTAATGAACCACCACACCACAAGAACTGCGAGGCTGACCGCTGAGATAGCTAAGATAACATTCTGCCAGTTGCCCAAAGTAGAAAGTAGTGAACCGGTGAATAACAAGGCTAGCAGGTTACCCATATTGAAAGCCGCCGCGTTGATACCGTTGATCATTGGGCGCTCTTCAGCATTAAAGTAGTTAATCACGATTGGGTTGAAGTAAACAATGGCAAATGCACCACCAAAACCCATCACCAAACGAGAAACCACATACAGAGAGTAGTTTCCGGCAAATACGCCAGCAGCACCGGCAGCGATTAATAGTGAAGCAATCGCAAAGGCTTTCTTTGGTCCCATTTTAACCAGTAGCCAAGCTGCTGCGAGGTTACCAATAATTTTGGCGATGGTAATAGCATTGTTCATCCATGTAGCGGCGGCCATGCCTTCAATATTGTAGAAGGCCATGATGTTTGGCGTCATCATTGAACCAGCAACCCAAGACATAGCAAAGAGGGCGTAGGTGAGAAATATCGTTATTTCAATAAGATGTTTCTTGTTCATATTATGTACCTTGTAGGGTGATACTTGAATTATTTTTCATCCTTATAATACCCCATTAAAAGTGCGGTATTATCCTGATTTTGCAAGAATGAATTGTGTGAAGTCAGTCGGATGATGTTTTTTAAGTTCTTATAAATCAATTGAATACAAATGAAGCTCTGCCGTAAAGGTAGAGCTTCCATCAATGGCTATGACGTGTTTATGGTGTTAATAATGCCAATTCTTGCATATTGACTGGCGTGGAATAATCCACCTCAGAAAAGCCAAACCCATTCAGTTGCATAAAGTCGAGCTTATAGCCTTGATAATCGCCAATTTGTTGGAAGTTATCATTATCCATTGTCGCCATCATTGCTTTGACTTCAGATTGTGTTTGCTCTTCTAATTCCCAGTCATCGATACGAATGAGACGCGCGTCATCAACAGGTACGGCAGTAAAATTACTGTAAAGACGTTGAGCGAATAAACGTTGCATTTGCTCAATACAACCCTCGTGCGTGCCTTTTTCTTTCATCACTTTAAACAGTGAAAGAATGTAAGGTGAAAATGCAGGAATAAAGACGCTGGCTTTGGTGACAAGCGCTTTACAGACAGAGACATAAGCCTCGCCACCAATGGCGCCGAGTTGCTCATTGAGTGTGTCTGCAGTGTTATGCAGGTGTGCTTTCGCGCGGCCAAGCGTGCCTTGGTGATAAATCGGGTAGGTGACCTCTGGACCAACGTAAGAGTAAGCAACGGTTTTGCATCCTTGAGCTAATACACCCGCATCAGAAAGCATGTTGATCCAACTTTGCCAATCTTCACCGCCCATCACTTTGATGGTCGCATCCAGTTCTGCCTCTGAGGCAGTCTCGACTTGCATGGTTTCAAGCGCATCCATCTCAATGTTGATGGTTGGCCCTGAAACAGGCTCACCGACGGTTTTGATGGATGAGCGCCATAACTCGCCCGTTTCTGGATTGGGACGAACACCAGTTGCTAGGCTATAAACCACCAAGTCGACTGAGCCACCAAATTCATTTTGAATGTAGTCCAAAACATCCTGGCGAGTGTGTGCAGAGAAAGCGTCACCAACAAAGTTTTTAGCAATCAAGCCCTGTTTTTCAGCTTCTTGGCGGAAGTAAATGTTGTTATACCAACCCGCAGTACCCACGCCTTTATCACTTGGGCCACGTTCAAATGATACCCCAATAGTGTCGGCATTTGAGCCGCCAAAAGCGAGGCTAATACGTGAAGCCAAACCAAAACCAGAAGATGCCCCAAGAATCAGTACTTTTTTTGGACCACCTTGGATAGCGGGAGCATTTTTTACGTAGTCGATTTGGTTTAATACCGCTTGACGGCAACCGATAGGGTGAGCTGAACGCGCAACCACACCTTGAACAATAGGTTCAATAATCATAACAATACCTTATATATAGAATTAGTGTTTTGGGGGCATAACGGTGGCGACGCCTTGAATCACGATTTTGTCATGTTGATTCACGCTACGGGTCGCCAACTTTGCGATGTTTTTTTCTGCGTTGATTTCGATCACTTCCACTTCTGCGCGGATGGTATCGCCAATAAAAACTGGAGCAGTAAATTTGAGCTCTTGGCCAAGATAAATCGTTCCCGGCCCCGGTAGCTGCATGCCGAGTACTGCCGATGTCAGGCCTGACACCATGATGCCGTGGGCAACGCGATTACCAAAAATGCTATTTTGACCAGCGATTTGGCTAACATGCACTGGATTGATGTCGCCACTAATGCCGCAAAAAAGCTGAATGTCAGATTCACTGATGGTTTTTTCAAAATGCGCTCGTTGACCAACAACGAGCTGTTCTATGGAGTAACTCATGGTTTCTATCTCTAAAATAACTTTGCGATACAGCCAATGTCGAAAACACGAGTGCTGCTGTATGGCAAAGCAATTTCCCTCTCACACCATTTGCGAGGCGTGAGAGGGCATAGGATTACGCTGCGACGGTTTGCTTTGTTGTCACTTCAGTCGGCATTTGTGATGGTGATGACAGAGTGAGCCCCATCGGTTCATCATGGAAAATGCGTGTATCCATGGTTTTCAAATCACGGCTTATGATCGGGTTAAAGTCCATTCTCGCGAGTATGTCGCGGTCTAAATCGACGCCCGGTGCGATTTCAATCAACTCTAATGTGGTTGCACCCAAACGGAATACCGCGCGCTCAGTGATATAAAGCACGGGTTTGTGGTTACGTCTCGCAATGTCTGCTGAGAAGGTAATTTGCTGCACTTCTTTGATTAGCTTGTTGATGTGGCCATCATTGATAATCGTCAGCTCGCCGTTACCGGTTTCGATTTCAAGTTTACCTGCGGTAAATGTGCCGCAGAAAAACACCTGCTTTGCATTTTGAGTAATGTTGATGAAACCGCCACAACCAGCAATTTTGCTACCAAACTTAGATACATTCAGGTTGCCGTGTTGGTCACATTCCGCTAATCCAAGAAAGGCTTGGTCAATACCGCCGCCATCATAAAAATCGAACATTTGGTCTTGAGTGATCACCGCTTCAGGAAAAGCCGATGCGCCAAAGCTCAAACCGCCTGCTGGTGTACCGCCGATTGCGCCTGGCTCAACCGTTGCGATCATTTGATCGGTAATGCCTTCTTCATCCGTGACCTCTGCGATCACTTCCGGCACGCCAATGCCATAATTAAGAATGGCGCCATGTTGCAGTTCCATCGCTGCGCGACGAGCAATGATTTTTTTTGCATCGAGTGGACGCGCTTTACCCGTTTTTTGTTCGGACTCTTCGCATCCTTTGTCTCCTCGACCGCAGTAGGCCGGGTTCATTGGTTCCGCGAAGGTTTGCATGTGCAATGACTCTTCAGCAATCACAATCGCGTTGACGAAAATGCCCGGGATGCGCACTTGCTGAGGATCCAACTCGCCGTTTTTTACCACGCGTTTTACTTGCACAATTACCTTGCCACCCATGTTGGTGACCAATTGTGCCGCCGCGAGGTTTTCCAAAAACAGACATTCATCTTCCATGGTGACGTTGCCGTTTTCGTCTGCAGTGGTGCCGCGTAAAAGGGCAACCGTTGGGTTAAGGCGTTTGTAAAATAAGAACTCTTCGCCTTCAATTTCCATCACTGAAACACGGTCTTCAGATGTAGAGGTATTGATTTTTCCGCCACCTAAACGAGGATCCACAAAAGTGCCTAAACCAACGTGAGATAGCGTGCCAGGTTTACCAGCCGCTGAATCACGAAGTAGCTGAGCAATCACACCTTGTGGGAAGTTATAACCTTGAATTTGGTTGTCGTTGGCCAATTTTTGTAGGCGAGGAATTAATCCCCAGTGACCGCCACATGCCATGCTGACCATGCCCGGGTGCGCTAAGTGGTTTGTCGCTTTATCAACACCATCACCTTGGCCTGCGGTAAAATAGAGTTCGAGATCATTCGGTTGACCGGTCGCAAGGAAGCGTTCGCCAATGGCACGTTCAATGGCTTCTGGCACGACTGCGCCGATGAAACCGCCTAAGATCACCTTGTCACCATTTTCTATCAAAGCTGCTGCTTGTAGGGCAGTTAACACTTTTGTTTTCATTCTGCTTTCCTTCTGGAAATTTATTGTGGCCTGGGCATCGCTATCCAGAGCTAATGAAAAAAGTGTATTCATTTCTGATTAATGAAAAAATAGACAATAAAAGGAAAGATAATTGCGAATTCGGGATAATAAAAAGAGCAGCTTCAGGCTGCTCTCAATTATATGTGGCTGGGAAAAGGTGGAGGCTATTCTTGGCCAGAGATCTCTCGTACACGGCGAATAAGGTAATCTTTAAAATTGACGCAACGCATGGGCATCTGTCGGCGAGGGCGATAGTAAAGGCTAAATTCAAATTCACTGTTGGTGTATTGCTGTAGCACTTGTACTAGTTGCCCATCATCAAGCTCGTCTTGGATTAGACGCACAGGTAGGTAGCTAATGCCACCGCCATTTAATGCGACGGTTTTAATAAATTGGCTATCTTCTACCTCAACGGTCTGAGAAATATTGACCGTTGTCATTTCACCATCACGTTCAAATACCCATTTGTTTCCACCCACCAAGGTTGAGGCGTATAAGCAGTTGTGACGACGCAGATCCTCGGGGTATTCGGGTTGGCCGTATTTGTTGATGTATTCAGGGGAGCAACATGCCATCAGAGGATATTTCAATAATGAACGTTTCACTAATAAGCTGTCTTTCTCTTGAAAGCCCTGATAAACCGCACTGGCGCGGATAGCAAAGTCGATTTCATCAAGGTGATCCATATCGAAAGCCGTTTCGAGAATACGGAAGGTGACATGAGGGTATTGCTGTAAATATTCTCCGACAATTTGTCCAAGGAAATCGCGTGCAAACAGAGGCGTAGAGGCGATGCGAATAATACCTCGGTCATCATTTCCTAAGTTTTGTATTTCAGTGAAAATGTCATCAATTTCACTGTTTACTTGATTGAAGCGTTCAAATAGTCGTAAACCGGCTTGGGTTGGTACCACTTTGCGTGTCGAACGTTTTAACAGGCTGATGCCCATGCTTTCTTCAAGTTCAATGATCCAGCGACTGCCTGCAGAGGCGGAAATACCGTATTGTTTTGCTGCGAGACTAAATGATCCAGTGCGTACAACATGCAGAAAATAAACAATTTTATCTAACATGATGCATCCTTAATTATTGCAAAATTCGTGTAATCACAGTTATAGCGGAACTGAAATAGAGATTAAACCGAATTTGCTCTGTTTGTTAATGCAGGTCAAAAACTCTCCGTAACATATGAGAAATAGACACTTTTAGTGGTTGATATACAAATTACACCTTCGATAGCAACCTAATATTATCCCGAATTTGCAATAGTGTTTTGTTGTTAAATCAATCTACAACTTGCAAATTAGTCCATAGAATTATTTCACCTACTGCGAAAATTTAAACTATGCCAAGACATAGTTTCGCATCCCTCCTGATTAAGGTGAAAACTATGCTTACTGATAAAATCTGTATCGTTACTGGTGGCGCTCAAGGAATTGGCCGCTGCATCGTAGAAACATTCGCTAAGCAAAATGCGGCGATGGTGTACGCTTGCGACATGAATGCTCAAGCGGCGGAAGATCTGCAAAGCCAATATGACAATGTGCGCGTGAAACAACTAAACGTCTGTGAACGTGCAGGCATTCACGCTCTTGTTGAAGAGATCATTCAAGAACATGGCAAAGTTGACGTGTTGGTTAATAACGCTGGTATTACCCGAGATAATCTACTTGATCGTATGAGCGAAGACGATTGGGACATGGTGATTAACGTCAATCTTAAAGGCGTGTTCAATATGACACAGGCGGTTGCGCCGAGCATGATAGAAAATGGTGTCGGCTCAATCATCACCATGTCTTCGGTTGTCGGTACTGATGGCAACGTAGGCCAAAGTAACTATGGCGCAACCAAAGGTGGTGTGATTGCTATGACCAAAGGTTGGGCGAAAGAGTTTTCGCGTAAAGGCGCACAAGTGCGTGCTAACTGTGTCGCTCCGGGCTTTATCGAAACCCCAATGACGGTCGATTTGCCAGAAAAAGTTCTTGATTACATGAAAACTAAAACGCCACTTGGTCGCATGGGCAAGCCAGAAGATATTGCCAACGGCGTGTTGTTTCTTGCCAGTGATAATGCCTGCTTCATTACTGGGCAAACACTAAAAATCGACGGCGGCTTGGTGATCTAAGGAGTAACTGATGAGCAAAGTTTATATTGTAGGTGCAAAACGTACAGCTTTAGGCGCATTTGGCGGCTCTTTATCATTAGTGCCTGCGTTTGAATTAGGCGGCCATGCCATCAAGGCGGCTTTAGAACAAGCGAGGGTCTCTCCTGATTTACTGGATGAAGTGATTGTCGGTAATGTGCTAACCGCAGGCCAAGGTATGGGGCCGGGGCGTCAGGCTGCAAAATTCGCTGATGTGCCAGATTCGGTGCCTGCTTATACGCTCAATATGATTTGCGGTAGTGGCATGAAAACCGTGATGGAAGCGGCGACGAAGATCAAAGCAGGCGATGCAGACCTTGTTGTGGCGGCTGGCATGGAAAACATGTCAAGTACGCCATATTTGGTTAGTGCGCAGAACCGATTCGGCAGCAAAATGGGCAATCAACAGTTGGTTGATACCATGATCCATGATGGTTTAACGGATGCGTTCAATAGTTATCACATGGGGATGACTGCGGAAAACGTCGCTGAAAAATACCAAATTAATCGTGACAGCCAAGATGCTTTTGCTTTGCGTAGCCAGCAACGCGCCGTTGCCGCGATTGACCAAGGGCGTTTTGTCGATGAAATCGTGCCAGTGGAAGTGCATCAGCGCCGCACCACCTCACTGTTTACGCAAGATGAATACCCACGCGCAGACGCATCACTTGAGAGCCTTGGCAAGCTCAGACCTGCCTTTAAGAAAGAGGGTTCTGTCACGGCGGGTAATGCTTCGGGTATCAATGACGGTGGGGTTGCGTTTGTCGTCGCCTCTGAAAAAGCGGTCAAAGAACATGGCTTAAAACCACTGGCTGAAATTGTCAGTTACGGTCAGGGTGGTTTAGATCCTGCCTTTATGGGGTTAGGGCCTGTACCGGCAATTGAACAAGCCTTGGAAAGAGCGAACATGACGCTAGCTGATGTGCAGTTGCTAGAGCTCAATGAAGCGTTTGCCGCGCAAGCTTTAGGTGTGATGCACGGCCTAAGTGAAAAATATGACCTTCCATTAGATTGGTTCGATGATAAGACCAATGTTAACGGCGGTGCGATTGCACTAGGTCATCCACTTGGCGCATCTGGTGGCCGTATATTGACGACACTGATTTATGAAATGGAGAAGAGAGAAGTTCAATTTGGCCTGGCTTCACTCTGTATTGGCGGTGGGATGGGAACCGCTGTCCTTATCAAAAAGATCTGATTTAAACGTTAGATAAAAGCCCCCCAACAGAAACACAACTGAAATGAGCTGTTAGAGAAAAACAAAGCCACCGTAATGGTGGCTTTGTCATATCAGAACGGTGAATCGCAAGATCAAAGCGTTGCTTGGAACTGCGTTAGAATTGCTTTCTGTTCATCGGTAAGGTTGGTTGGGGTATCAACTTGGATGACCACCAATAAATCACCTGTCACGCCTTTACGGTTGGTCACGCCTTTACCAGTGATTTTAAACTTACGGCCACTTTGTGTACCCGCTGGGATTTTCAGTTTAAAACGGCTATCCAACACATTCACTTCAGTCTCACCACCCAATGCTGCGGTGATCATATCAACATGGTTAGTGCAGATAAGGTTATCTTCATCGCGCTTTAGAAACGCGTGTGAACGGGTGGCAATTACCAGCAGTAAATCACCGGCTGGACCGCCGTTGATACCTGGGCCACCTTTGCCGCCGAAGCGAATTTTTTCACCGTCTTTGATGCCCGCTGGGATCTTAACGTTGATTTTCTTCTGTTCGCCATTAATTGGCAGTTCAACGACCTTTTCGGCGCCTTGTACCGCATCGACAAAATCAACGGTAAAGGTAAATTCACGATCTTGGCCTTTTTGTGGGCGCGCTTGTCGGCCACGACCTTGATTGAAGATGTCTTCAAAGCCGCCAAAGCCGCCACCAAAGCCACCTTGTTGTCTAAAGCCACCGCCAAATATATCTTCAAAACCGCCGTGACCATGTTGAGATTGACCACCAAAACCACCATGGCTGCCATCAAAAGCGGCATGACCAAATTGATCGTATTGGCGACGTTTATCTGCGTCAGTCAGAATTTCGTAGGCTTCTTTAATTTCTTTGAATTTGTCTTCAGCCGTTGCATCACCCGGATTCTTATCTGGGTGGTATTTCATCGCGAGCTTTTTGTACGCTTTCTTAATATCTTTAACGTCGTCTCCTTTAGAGACGCCTAGCACGCTGTAATAATCTCGTTTGGACATGTCAGCCTCTTGCTTTATTCCTGACTAAAACTGGAAAAGGGCGTACGAGAAATCTCTTACGCCCTTAATGCCATTGCTAATATGATATCGCTCAACCACCTAAGATGGTATAGATAGTTGAGCTAAAGCGTTATTTCACTTCTTCAAATTCAGCATCAACCACATCATCATCTTTCGATTGTGAGTCATTGCCTTGAGCTTGTTGCGCTTGAGCTTGCTGTTGAGCAATCTCCATCAGTTTTTGCGCCGCTGCTGCGAGAGCTTGAACCTTGGTATCAATCGCTTCTTTGTCATCGCCCTTACGAGCCACTTCAACCTCATTGATTGCTACTTCAATTTTTGCTTTCTCTTCAGCTGGCAGAGCTTCACCCACTTCTTCGATTTGTTTACGAGTACCGTGAATCATCTGATCCGCTTGGTTACGTGCGGTGGCTAACTCTTCGAACTTTTTGTCCGCGTCTTTGTTTGCTTCCGCTTCTTGTACCATTTTCTCAATCTCAGCATCGCTCAAACCGCCTGACGCTTGGATAGTGATTTTCTGTTCTTTGCCGGTGGTTTTATCCTTAGCAGAGACATTCAAGATACCATCAGCATCTAGGTCGAAAGTCACTTCAATTTGCGCCATACCACGTGGTGCAGGCTGAATACCTTCAAGGTTGAACTGACCAAGAGACTTGTTGAAAGTCGCTTGTTTACGCTCACCTTGCAGAACGTGAATCGTTACTGCACTTTGGTTATCTTCTGCGGTTGAGAACGTTTGGTTCGCCTTGGTTGGAATAGTGGTGTTTTTCTCAACCAATTTGGTCATTACACCGCCCATCGTCTCGATACCGAGAGAGAGTGGGGTAACATCCAATAGCAACACATCTTTTACTTCACCCGCTAGCACACCACCTTGAACGGCTGCACCCATCGCAACTGCTTCGTCAGGGTTAACATCACGGCGTGCTTCTTTACCAAAGAACTCCGCAACTTTCGCTTGTACCATTGGCATACGTGTTTGACCACCGACCAAAATCACATCGGTGATGTCGCTTACTGATAGTTTCGCATCTGCCAGAGCCACTTTAAGTGGTTCAATAGAACGCTGGACAAGATCTTCCACTAACGATTCCAATTTCGCACGAGTCACTTTGACGTTCATGTGCTTAGGACCAGTTGCGTCAGCCGTTACGTATGGCAAGTTAACATCCGTTTGTGTAGTAGAAGAAAGCTCGATTTTTGCTTTTTCTGCTGCTTCTTTTACACGTTGCATCGCCAATGGGTCAACTTTCAGGTCGATACCTTGTTCTTTTTTGAACTCATCGACTAAGTAGTTGATTAAGCGGTTATCAAAGTCTTCACCACCAAGGTGTGTATCACCGTTAGTTGCAAGAACTTCAAAGGTTTGCTCGCCTTCAACTTGGTCGATTTCGATGATCGAGATATCAAAAGTACCACCACCTAAGTCGTAAACCGCGATAGTGCGATCGCCGCCTTTTTTATCTAGGCCGTATGCCAACGCTGCTGCTGTTGGTTCGTTGATGATACGTTTTACTTCCAGACCTGCGATACGACCAGCGTCTTTGGTTGCTTGACGTTGAGCGTCGTTAAAGTAAGCCGGAACCGTAATAACAGCGCCAGTGACTTCTTCACCAAGGAAATCTTCTGCCGTTTTCTTCATTTTTTTCAGAATTTCAGCTGAAACTTGAGGTGCTGCCATTTTTTGGCCTTTCGCTTCTACCCAAGCATCACCATTGTCAGCCTTAACGATTTTGTAAGGCATGATTTCGATGTCACGCTGAACTTCTTTGTCTTCAAAACGACGACCAATCAAACGCTTAATTGCAAATAGCGTGTTGGTTGGGTTGGTTACCGCTTGGCGTTTTGCCGGTTGGCCGACCAATGTTTCCCCATCTGTGTAGGCCACAACGGAAGCTGTGGTGCGTTCACCTTCCGCGTTTTCAATTACGCGTGGTTTGTCGCCATCTAAAACAGAAACACAAGAGTTAGTTGTACCTAAGTCGATACCAATGATTTTACCCATAATAATTACCTCTGTAATTTGCATTAGTTATATTAATGCAAATTAGCTAAATTCGAATGTTGATTTTATAAGAACATAGAATGCATTTTTGCTATCACTATGCTCATTCTCAATGGAATATACTGTTGTCAATAGTGCCGATAAACAGGTGGCATACGTCATCGTATGCGACCAATTTGACTAGGGTATGAGCCCATCTTAGCCAGGGTTAAAGCGATATCTTTTACGCTTTGTCGCATGGTGTTTAACGGCAATACTGATTTATGTTCTACAAGTGTTCACTTATAAATAACTACTTGTTGATTGCGATCTTACGTGGTTGCATTGCTTCTGGTACTTCACGTACAAGATCAATATGTAGCAAACCATTTTCCATACTTGCTGCTGATACAGTAACGTAATCAGCCAGTTGGAATTTTCGTTCAAAGTTGCGTTCAGCAATACCTTGATAAACGTAAGTTGGCTTTGTCTCGGACGCTTTGATTTCGCCGGAAACAATCAGCATATTTTCGTTTTGAGTCAGTGTTAACGCATCTTCAGAGAAACCAGCAACAGCCATAGTAATACGGTAGTTGTGCTCATCTTTCTGTTCGATGTTGTATGGTGGGTAACCAGTTTGAGATGGTTTTTTCGCACTGTTTTCTACAAGGTTAAACAGACGATCAAAACCAATGGCATGGCGGTATAGGGGAGAAATATCTACATTACGCATAATACTATCCTTCAATAATAAGCAATAGTTCTCACCGCATTTTGCGATGAAATTGAAGCCATATTCCTAAGCCTCATTTGGCTTAATAGACATACGGTTCAACAGTGAATAATCAGAAGCTAAAGCACAAACACATCAATGATGGGTAAAGCATCACTTCCAAACTGACAACTTGTTATTCCCTCTATAAGGCGAATCAAGCTGTCTACAAACTCCATCTGGCAGTTCGTGTAATCAATATATGCTTCCGGAAATTTACTGTCAACACTTTCATTAGAAAAATTAACGAATATTTTCTTTTTCTATTGAGGAATGCAGAGCTAACGATTATCTCGCTATAGATGAGTTGCTGGTTTGATGAGATCAGGGGGACCTGTAGTGATTGAGCTGCTTATCGCGAAGATAGCCAAGTGTTGCTTTCAAGCGGTGTCTCAACTTGCCAATGATTAACTCTTTTTATTCAGTGGGTTACCTAGAGAACCAATTTATTCTTCAATTAGTTTTTTATTTTCCTATAAAGAGAGGCGATAACAACGTAGGATCGGCGACAATTATCGACAAAGACGCAGGTCGCACAACCGTGCGCGAACATAAAGAATTATGCAGCTAACCGCCAAACCATTACAGAATAACGCCTTACTTATTTCCATCTGCACACCGCAATTTAAAGGGGTAGAGGCGAAAGAATCTCTCGCTGAATTAGCCCGCCTTGTGACGACATTAGGCTTTAACGTAGTGGGCACTCAGTCACAAAACCTTGCCTCAACTCAAAAACAAAATGTGTTAGGTGTAGGCAAAATGGCGGAGATCGCTCGCTTGACGGGGAACCGAGGCGAGATGGAAGAAGATCTCGACACCGAAGATCTGTTCGATGATGAGGCGTTTGGTGATATGGCGTTTGATGCGCCAATTTATGATGAAATGCGCTTTGACGATTTGCCATCAGAAAATCTGCCGTTGTATTGTGCGGATGTGGTGGTGTTTGATTGTGATTTGAGCCCTTCGCAATTGCGTAATGTTGAAAACCAGTTGGGTGTTGAAGTGTTTGACCGCACTGGCATCATCATTGAGATCTTTAGCCGCCATGCGCGTACGCGTACTGCTCGTCTACAGGTTGAAATTGCCCGCCTGAACTATTTAGCACCGCGCCTACGTGAATCGACCAGCGGTAACAAAGAACGCCAAATGGGTAAAGGTGCTGGTGAAACCACGCTGGAACTCGATCGTCGTAAAGTCCGTGATCAAATCGCAGAACTCAGACGCGAGTTGGTCAGTGTACAACATGAGTTGAAAAACCGTCGTTCTCAACGCTCAGAGCTATTCAGTGTTGCTCTGGTTGGTTACACCAACGCGGGTAAATCTTCGATGATGCGCGCATTGACGGGCAGTGAAGTGCTGGTGGAAAATAAACTGTTTGCCACGCTCGATACCACGGTACGCGCGCTGTACCCAACAACTCAACCACGTATTCTGGTTTCAGATACGGTTGGCTTTATTAAAAAGCTACCCCATGACTTAGTGGCTTCATTCCACTCGACGCTTGCAGAGGCGCATGACGCATCATTACTGCTTTATGTGGTTGATGCCTCGGATGCCACCTTCCGCACACAACTTGATGTGGTGCATGAAGTTCTCGGTGAAGTGGGTGTTGATGATATTAAAAAGCTGTTGGTCTTAAATAAATCGGACCAATTGAGCGAGGAACAGCAAGCTGCGCTAATGGAAGAATTTCCTGATGCGATGATGACCTCGACGCGCAATCCGCTTGATGTGGCGAAGCTGCACCAATACATTGTTGATTCTTCGCAGCAAGATATGATCGAAGAAGAATTCATTATTCAATATGACACTCAAGGTATTATTGGTGAAATCCGCACCAGCATGAGTGTGATTAAAGAAGAGTATGAATATGATCATATTAAGCTAACTGTTCGCTCAAACGCCATTGAACTGGCTCGTTTGAAAAAGCGCATGCAGAAGTAAGGAAAATAAGAGAGCCAGCAATATTGCTGGCTCTTTTTTATCCTCGTTTAAGATTCAAATATTAGTATCAACGCTCTTGAGTTTCAGTCGCTTGAATCTTGAAAAATACAGAATAGAGCAGCGGTACAATGATGAGTGTAAGCAAGGTGGCGAATGTGAGTCCAAACACCAATACGACAGACATTGATTTGAAAAACGCATCAAAATAGAGCGGTATAACGCCCAAGACAGTGGTTAATGCTCCCATCAATACTGGTCTTACACGGCTTGCTGACGCGTCTACTACCGCATCGAACCTTGCTTTACCTTCTGATATTTCGAGATCTATTTGGTCAACTAACACAATCGCATTCTTAATCAACAAACCAGACAAAGACAACAGGCCAAGAATAGCCATAAACTCCATTGGTGTCTGGGTGAGTAATAGTCCTGCGACAACGCCAACAATGGCGAGCGGCACCACCAGCCAAATAACCACAGGTTGACGCACGGTACCAAATAAGACAAATACCACTAGCACCATAGCAAGGAATCCAAGTGGAATTGTCGATGCAAGGTTTTCGTTGGATTCTTTAGAATCGCCATATTCGCCTCCCCAATCGAGTGAGTAGCCATCAGGTAAATCGATTGATTCGATGTGCGGACGTACGCGATTAAATACATCCGATGTCAACACTCCCGGGATCGGATCAGCTTGAACGATTAACTCCCAATCTCGATTTACTCGGCGAACTAAGCCATCACGCCAAACGGTTTTGTAGCCGTCAACAACTTGGTCAATCGGAATGCTTTCACCAGTGATTGAGCTGACCACTAATACGTTGCGAATGTCGTCAATGCGGGTTCGCTCATTTTCGGTTGCACGTGTAATGATCGGGATCAATTCGTCGCCTTCACGATACGCCCCAACGCTTTGACCTGAAAAATTACGTTCGAGCGCGGTGGCTAAGTCTTCGCGAGAAACCCCAATGCGTTGCGCTGCTTTTTCAGCATAAATCGGCTCAATTACTGGCACAGGCTCGCGCCAATTATCTTTGATGGAAAGTGCTTGCCCATCATTAACCATAATTTGCTTTGCTTCTTCAGCTATTGTTCTGAGTACCTTAGGATCTGGGCCGGTGAATTTTGCTTGGATCTTAGAGCCACCGCCAGGACCAAGTACAAATTTCCAAACCTTACCTTGTGCATCGGTAAATTGTTCATCGATGTAGTGTTGAATTTGCGGTAGAAGAGCATCAATTTGTTTATCACTGCCTGTTTTTACCAGTAATTGGCCATAAGATGAGTTGGCTGACTGAGGAGCGTAAACCAGCATAAAGCGTGGAGCACCACCTCCGACTGAGGATTGTATTTCTTCAACACCCTCGAGCGTGGCAACAAATTGATTAAGCTTGGCAATATCCGCTTTTGTTTCGGTAATATCGGTGCCTTCCGGTAGCCAATAATCAACCACAAACAGTGGTGTGGTTGAGGCTGGGAAGAAGCCCGGTTTTACAAAGCTAAAACCCCATACCGAAATGGCAAACAATGCGACAATACAACCAATCACTTGAGTACGTTTTTTCAGCGAGTAGACTAGAACAGACTTATAGCCTTGGCTAAAACGCCCCTCTGGTTGAGTGTTAGCTGATGTGTTTTCTGTAGGCTCTTTGAACAGCCAGTAACAAAATAGGGGCGTTAGCGTAATGGCAAATACCCAGCTATAAAGCAGAGAAATTAAAATAACCCAAAATAAATGCCCGGTGTATTCCGCCGTTGAGCCTGGAGCGAAACCAATAGGGGCAAAGGCTATGATGCCAACTAATGTGCCGCCAAGTAGTGGCCATATCGAACGTTCAACAATTTTCTTCGCAATGGCGAGTTTCGAGAAACCATTTTTGATGCCAACGAGAATCCCTTCAGTCACGACAATGGCGTTGTCCACCATCATCCCTAACGCAATGATTAATGCACCTAAAGAGATGCGGTGCATCGGAATAGAAACATAGTTCATGGTTGCTAAGGTGGCAGATATTGTCAGTAATAGAATTGCGCCAATGACCGTTGCTGATTTCATACCCATAAAAATGAACAAGGTGATGATCACAATGGCTAACGCCGCGGCGACGTTAAGAACGAAATTTTGTACAGAAGCATCAACAATCTTTGATTGGT
Source organism: Vibrio scophthalmi LMG 19158 (assembly GCF_000222585.1). GTDB lineage: Bacteria > Pseudomonadota > Gammaproteobacteria > Enterobacterales > Vibrionaceae > Vibrio > Vibrio scophthalmi. Next base: position 28,273 of record NZ_AFWE01000093.1, read on the forward strand.
GATAAAACTCGTGTAGTTCCATGCCGAGCGGGCGAAGGTTTAAATTGTCATCAATTGCTTGATCTATCCCTGCACCAATCTTGACAATATTGCTGCCTAAAACTCCGGAGATACCAATCGCAAGCGCTGGTTGACCATTGTAGTTGTAGATTTTCTCATCCGGCTCTTGATAGCCGCGATAAATGTGCGCAATATCTTTAAGGTAGACCAACTTGCCATTCGGCTCTGCTGCAACCAATAAATTCTTAATGGCATCAACAGAATCGATCGCATCTGTAGGGTCAATAAACAGCCGCTTAGTGCCTACTTTTACGTTACCGGCAGAAGCCATGGCATTTTGTTGTGATAGAACGTTAAGAACGTTATTGAAAGAGAGTCCCAACCGCTTGATATCACTACGAGAAAGCTCAACGTAAATGACTTCTTTCTTCGCCCCTTCAATAGTGACACGAGCAACGCCATCAACTTTTAAAATGGTACTTTGAAGTGAATCTGCGTATTTCTTTAATTCTGCATTGTCATATCCTTCGCCGGTTAGGAAATACAATAGGCCGAATACATCACCAAAATCGTCTGCTACATAAGGTTCGCCAGCACCTGGAGGCAACGAACGCTCAGCATCGCTAACCTTGTTGCGTAACTTATTCCATACCAGCTGAAGGTCTGCTCTTGTTTTAGACGCTTCGTATTTTACTTCGACGGTAATTTCAGATTTACCATGAGTTGAAACCGAGCGAATTTTCTTAACTTCTGCGAGTTGTTGAATCGATTTTTCCAATGGCTCAGTTACTTCTAACGCCACCTCATGAGGAGAAGCTCCGGGGTATTGCGTTATAACGACCGCTTCGCGAATAGTAAATTCAGGATCTTCAAATCGCGCCATGTTTTGATAGGCGTTCCAACCGCCTAATAACGTGATAAAAATGACGATAATACTGAGTATCGTCTTTTTTATCGTGAACTCTGCAATGTTCATATTAGTTACCTGCTTGTCTAACGTGGCTGCCGTTTATTTCCATTCTCTAACTGTAATGCCTTCAGAAAGTTGGCTTACACCAGCACTCACGATGGTATCGCCTTTGCTCAGTCCTTCAAGCACGGCAATAGACTCACCAATTTGCTCTTTTAAGGTAACGTGTTGTTTGGAGACCATCATAGAATCTGTATCTACCAACCATACAAAAGTGCCTTCACTGTCACTACCGACGGCATCGATTGGGATGCTGAGGTACTGTATTGACTCATTTCCGGTGACAGTAATATCCACAGAAACAGTCATGCCGGGCAGAATAAGAATGTCCGTTGTTGCCTTGAAAGCAAACGTCAGGCCGTAAGTTTGAGTGGTTGGATCTGCCACAAGCGTTGCTTCTTTAAACTCCGCAGGAAAACGTTGCGAGGGAAGGGAATCAAGAGATATCCAACTTTGTGATGGCTGCCCTTCAATCATTGAATTTTGATGCAATAGAGCTAGGAACTTTCCAGGGACGTCGATTGAGGCTTCGAGTTCGCCTTCACCAATCAGTATCGCTACCGTTTGCCCGCTGGAAATCACTTGGTCTTTTTCAATAAAGGTTTGTGCGATGATTCCGTCAATCGGGGCAAAAAGGGTGGAATCATTTAGTGCTTGCTGAGCACTATCGAGTTGTACGCGCGCTAAATCACGTTCCGTTTGTTTCGCTTGTAATGAGCTTTTTGATACCGCGCCTGTTTTTGCGAGTTTTGCAATTCTTTGGTACTCATCAGAAGCGATTTGATATTGAGACTTGGCTTTACTCAATGCATTTTTAAGTTCACGTTGGTCTAGTCTAGCAATAACATCGCCTGCTTTTACAAGCATGGCTTCTTTGATTGGGAATTCGGTTACTCTTCCGGTTGTCGTGAAGCTGATTTCTTTGAGATTTTTACTTTGAATAATACCGGGAAAGGAAGCGGTAACATTCGCTTGTTGCTCAGTGACATTAAACAGTTTTACAGGACGAATAGAATTGACGTTACTATCGATTGGCGGCTCTTCGCTACAACCTTGAATCATACCGAGTGTCGCGAGAAGTAATAAATGCGCTCTCATTAAAATATTCCTTATTTAGTCAGCGAAATCCATCTTTGATATGAACGGCATTTTTGATCGTGAGTAGATTGCGATCACAATCGGATTGGTCCATAAAAATAATAGCTGACGTAGCATGAATGCATTAGTGTTGAATTATTGACTAACTATATAATAATCATGACTTATATGTAGCTTCCGGTGGAGATAGTGTGAGTGAATCGTGACATTTTTGTGTGCATGTGCATGTGCATGTGCAAATGAAAAATGAAGCGATGAATACCGATGCATCGAGTATTCATAAGTCCAAGTATGACGTTTATTGCATTTTGCACAGTAAAGTTCATCCGACGTCAATGGCACTCTAAATTTGCATTTATAGATTGAGTTTTCAGTAAGGCACAAAGCTTTTTGATAGGCGTACTATGCTTAGAGAGCATTTAATCGTCCTAGCAAGGAGTCACTTATGCAAAGTGATGGCGGTAATCTTCTTTTCCATATTGTTTCTGTGTTTAGCAATATGGTGTGGCAAATCTTTTGGCCGCTGGCATTTGGCCTAATGCTATCTTCATTTATTCGTCACCTTTTGCCCGTTGAAACGGTGGCGAAACATCTTGGTAAAACGAATCTAAAAAGCCTTTCGTATTCGACAGTACTTGGCATGGTCTCCTCATCCTGCTCCTATGCTGCAGCTTCTCTATCACATACCTTATTGAGTAAAAAATCGACTTTAGCCAATGCGACGGCATTTTTGGTCGCGAGCACTAATTTGATTGTTGAAATGTTTATCGTGCTGGTGGCTTTATTAGGCTGGACATTCCTATGGGGCGAAGTGCTGGGTGGACTTATTTTGATCGTGACAGTCGCCGTTCTTTTTCAGCGCTTCTATCCGAAAGAGGTTGAGACCGAGTTACGCCAACATATCGCAGCAGAGCAACCGAAAAAATCCGCAATGGCAGACTGCGGCATGGATATGTCTTCGATGAAGCATGAAGAAAGCGACTGCGGCATGGACATGTCATCGATGAAGCATGAAGAAAGTGACTGCGGTATGGATATGCATTCGATGCCGAAGAAAGAGATGCACATGGAACCACAAGCTGCGGCGTCTCCCATGATGGAAAAAATCACCAAATCAGCAGGCTTTTTCCAAATGGATTTGTCGATGATTGGCAAAGAGATCCTGATTGGTGTTGTGGTGTCATCCCTGTTAATTGCGATAGTACCGATAGAAGGTTGGCGCATGCTATTTATTAGTAATGACGTTAATTTACCGGTGTGGTTACATTCCTTCCTTGATGTGATTATCGGTATTTTTGTCGCGGTGATTGCCTATGTTTGTTCGGTCGGTAATTTGCTGCTAGCGGCTGCACTCTGGCATGGCGGTATCTCATTTGGGGGCGTAATTGGGTTTATTCTCGCCGATGTTTTAACCATTCCAATGATGCGAGTTTACCAAAAATACTATGGTCAACGACCAGCAAGATGGATGGTAGGCTTACTGTTTGTTGCGATTCTATTTACCGGGCTGTGTGTCGATCTCATTTTTAATGGGCTTAATATTGATGCAACGGCGCAAGGCTTACGCACCATCAATCAAGACGGATTTGGTTGGAACTTTACCACCATCATGAATTTGATTTTTATCCCGCTTTCTATTTGGTATTACCGCTTAGGTAAAAGCGCCAATGCAGGCATGGGAATGAATATGTAGCCTCGTTGCTAGCACATAATCGACCAATTATGGCTCAACGATATTGAGTGAGGAATTTGTATGTCATCAGTGATCAATAATAATCAAAACCAAAATGAATTCGACAATAAAATTGCTTTGGTATTGGCAGGAGCACAAGGCATAGGCCGTGCTTGTAGTCTGCTTTTAGCCGCGAAAGGTGCCAAGGTTTATGTTGCAGACTGGGATTTAGATTTAGCCAGTGCAACAGCGCGTGAAATCAATACGCGCAGTCGTAATGATGGTGAAAGTGGGCGTGCGGTTGGAGTATTTTTTAATGCTTTTGAGAATGATACTTACGCGAGCTTAATTGATTCTATTCTCGAACAAGAGGGGAGAATTGATGTTTTGATCAATAACTTTGGTGGTGTTGATTTGCGCCAAGATAGGGATTTAGCACATACCGAAGTGATCAGCTGGGAGAAGAACATTCTCGCCAATATCAACAGCGTGTTTATTCCTTCAAAAGCCGTGATCCCAACCATGGTGAAGCAGGGGGGCGGTGCGATTGTTAATATCTCTTCGCTCTCTTCATTAAGCGCTGAAATGTCGAGTATTGCTTACGGTACTTCGAAAAACGCGATTAATCACATGACGCGGCAAATCGCGATTCAATATGCGAGTTTTGGTATTCGCTGCAATGCGGTATTGCCGGGTATGATTGCGACCGATGCGGTAAAGAAAAATCTCACCACCGAGTACATTGATCACTTCCTCGCCACACAACCGATTAAACGCATGGGTGAGCCGGATGATATCGCTAATGCCGTGAGTTTTTTAGCCAGTGATAAAGCGAGCTTTATTACTGGGGTTTGCTTACCGGTAACCGGGGGAATGGATATCGCAACGTCACGCTATTATTTTGATGCCGATAAAGTTCAGTTCTAGCGATTACGTTTGACGAGAGAAAACAAAAAGAGCTCGATGAGAGCTCTTTTTTATTCATTGATTACCGGATCAACCACCACAAAAATCGTTTAGTGGTGCTCGGTTTTGATTAACTTGCCGAATTGATCGTAATAAACCCAATCTCCAGATTGTCGGTTACTGATGTAGCTGCCTTCACTGCGTTTTTCACCATTTGGCCAATAGCTGAGCCAAAGTCCTTCTTTGCGTTCACGTAGATAACGGCCTTTTTCTGCCAGTTTTCCGTTGGTATGAAAGTAGCTCGCTTCGCCTTCTTTTTGTCCTTTTAACCATTGCTCTTGGTATTCTTGTTTGCCCGTTTGGTAATACTGAGTAAGCAGGCCGTTGAGTTTGCCTTTCTCAAATTGAGCGTGCTGTTTGAGTTGACCATTAGCGTAATACTCACGATGTTCACCATGTCGCTGGCCGGCTAATAATTCACTACTAAATGATTGCATGCCGTCTTCAAACCAACCTTGCCACAGGCCAGTTTGTACATTTTTAATCATTTCGCCTTGGCGCTTTAATTGGCCATTGGCGACATAGTATTCCGCGTAAGGTCCGGTTTGAACGCCTTTTACGTAACTTTCACTACGATAACGGAGCTGTTTAAAGTCAAAATACTCACGTTTTCCGTGTAACTTATTGTTGGCATATTCACTGGTACGGAGAATATTGCCTTCCGCGATAGTGCCAAAGGTAGGATCGCTTTCTTGGTAGCGATAGCCTGTCCAGACGCCGGTTTTCATATTGTCTTGATAGAGACCGGTCACGCGGCGGCGGCCGTTATAATACTCGGCGTATTCGCCATTTAACTTGCCGTCTAGGTAGGTTTGTTTACGAGTTACTAGCCCTTGATTGTACGCCAGCCATTCGCCAGTTTTTTTGCCTTCAATGTATTCACCGGTTTCACTCGGGTCTCCGTTGCCAAACCAGCGAGCATAATGACCATGAAATTTCGCTCGATAGGTGTTCTCATCGACCGTTGAAGCATAGTGAATCACTTCACGTGGCAAGCCTGTTTCATAGAAAGATTCATATTTGCCTATCCAAACACTATTGAGACGCGTACCGCGCTCTTTCAGCGTACCGTCGGCAAAGTAGCTTTCAGAGCGACCAGTCTGTTTACCGTGTTCGTAATGATCAATGCTGCGCAGTTTATCGGTCGCATAGTAGCGAGTTTGCTTACCGTGGCGTTCACCTGCGAGCCAGTTTTCCTCACTCTCCATTTCTCCTTGGCGATAGCGAGTGAATAAACCATCTTTAACACCTTGCTTGAAATTGCCTTTTTCCACCAATCGGCCTTCAGAATCATACTGCTCTTGAATGCCGTGGAGTGGATATTGACCGTTATCGGCCAGTATGGTGGTGTGGTAATTTGTCAGTTGTTTTAGCTTTCCGTCGTCAAAATAGCTCTTTTGTTCCCCGGCCAGTGTGCCCAGTTTGAAATTGCTCTCAGCGATAACCACCTGATCCGCATTATAGATAACTTGTAGACCATCAAGCTGTCCATCTTGGTAGTGCTCTTTTTCATAGAGGTGACCGTTTTCGTGATAGCGTAGTGATTCGCCATCCAGGTGGTTGTTCTTATAGGTTGCCTGCTGAGCAAGTTGTCCATTAGGAAAGTAGGAGAGTGCTTTGCCGTTGTGTATGCCAGCTTCAAAATGAATTTCACTATTCGGAGTGCCGTCATCATAGAAGCTTCGCCAAGCCCCTTGTCGTTCGCCTTGGGTATTGTATTCGCCTTCAACGATAATTTTCCCGGCGCTATTTTGCTCAAGGTAACGGCCTGAAAGATGGTTGTTGGCGTACTCTTGACGTAAGGCGACCGTACCGTTTTCATGGTAGGTTTCCCACACGCCGTGGCGAAGATTATCCAAATAGGTTTCTATTGCTTGTCGTTTACCACTGGTAAAAAAACGTTCTACTTGTACTTTTTGCCCCTCTTTATAGAGGGTTGTTTGATCGATAGTACCTTGAAGATTGTATTGCTCCCAAACGCCATCGGGCACCCCTTGACGGTAGTGCTGCTTTTCACTTAGGTTGCCACTGCTATCAAACAACTGCCATTGACCATCTTGATAACCTTGCACATATTGCCCATCCAGCAGTTTTTGGTTATTAGGTAGAAATACCTGCCAGCGACCATTGGGCACACCTTGGGAAAATTGGCCTACGGTGTAGCCTTGGTTATCTCGGACAATCGTGACGTCGCCGTTTAATGTCATTCCGTTGGCGATACTGTAGTAGAAGCTCATTCCATCTTGTTGACGGATTTCTATCATCAAAGATGAGATGTTTTGTGAGGCCTGCGCGCTAACGCTGGTTAAAGAGGCGCTGGTCAGCGCGGCAGTCGTTATGATTGCTTGATAAAAATGCATGCAGATCCTTGGATGCGATGTAGGCAATAACTGGTGGCGATCAGATCTCGCAAGTGATTGTTCATTAACGATTCGTTAATAGCCATCTGTTTTGTAGGTGTAACTTAATTGAAGGCTTATTTAGCGGATATCGACATTGCTTTCCAGCATTGCTTGTAGGGTTTGAGACTTTGATCATCTATCCGTCCTCAATCCTGAATTGATGACCGTCATTAAACGTGGCAAGCGATATGTAATTGATTCTTACTCAGTGAGATTGGTTATTTGCGCAAACGATTGCTTTTGTCGTTTACCAAGGTATACTCCGCGCCGCATCACAGTTTGGTGATGCGTATTATATGTTCAGGATCAGTATGTTTAAGAAATCATTGGCCGCAATGCTTGCTGTTTGCGCATTGCCTTCGGCGGCATCAACCATTGGTATTGTTGGCGCTATGGATGTTGAAGTAGAAGCGCTATTGCCAAAAATTGAAAATCAACAAGTAAAACAGATTGGTAGCCATACTTTTTATACCGGAGAAATCGAAGGTAAAGAGGTCATTGTGACTAAATCTGGAGTTGGCAAAGTCAACGCGGCGATGACCACCACCTTGCTCATTCAATCGTTTGGTGTTGAGCAACTGATTTTTACCGGCATTGCAGGTGCAAGCGAGCCAAAACTTGATCCGCTTGATGTCGTGATCTCAACCAGCCTTGTGCAGCACGATGTCGACTTAACCATGTTTGGCAAGCCTAAAGGTGAGTTGCCAGAGTATGAAGACCGCCTGTTCTACGCGGATAAAAACCTACAAAAATATGCGTTTGATGCAGCGGTAGACGTGTTAGGTAAAGAGAGTGTCTATCAAGGTATTATTGCTTCGGGTGACCAGTTCATAGCTAACAAAGAGATTGTGACAGGGATTTACAAAGAATTTAATGCCATGGCAGTAGAGATGGAAGGTGCTGCGTTGGGGCAGGTGGCGGATGCGTTTAACGTTCCTTACGTGGTCATTCGTACCATCTCCGATAAAGCGGATGGCTCAGCCGAAGTGGTTTACAGCGATTTGAAAAAAGCGACGGCCGATAACTCAGCCAAGATTACATTGAATATGCTCAAACGTATGTAATTGAACTTCAAATGAATGCACTGCTTGAGTGCATTCATTTATCGCGTTCGTTAGGCCTACAGATGACTTATTTATCGGTTAGATGACAGGTAAGTCTGTAGGTAAGCTTTTGATAAAATTATGATATTTGAACTTGTGTCGTAGGCTCTGTCCATATAGCTGTTCAATTAACGGTAGTGTGTGTTGAGTATGGAAGCGGCCAAACTGAGCAATATCAATGATGTTTAAATATCGGTTCACTAATGGTAAATAGCGGATGTTATGCGCCGCTAAACTCAAAACCATATCAGATAGCGCGGCTTTATTTTCACTACTTATTAATGTGGATGCGTACGGATAAGCGCAGAAATTCTCGATTATTTGCCCCATCATGTTAGCCGCACCTGAGAGTTTTATCGCCATAGCGCAAAAATCAGCTTCTGAGCGCTGGCTACCATCTTGATCTTCAATCAGCCACTCAAGACGAATACCTTTGACGTGATCTTCTAAGCAAGCGGTTCGTTGTTGCATTTCTTGAAGCCCCTCTAACACGCACTCGGGCAAGGCGAGATAGTCAATTTCAATGACGTTAATGCCATCACGGGTATAGGACATTCTGAATGCATCACTCATCTCTACTTCAGCTTGTTTCGCTTTTTGATAGGTGACAGTTTGTTGTGCCAGCTCGTTATCGCTAGGTTTAACTTCAGCAATATCAACAATCTTGATATCACAGTTGATGACAGCTAATTGATGATGGTTTAACAGCTGTAAGTGATAATTATATTGGTTAAACGCCACTTGATTGAGCGGATTTGGTTGTTCAGACTCCTCACTTTCTTGCGTCGGCATGACTAGGGGAGACATGCCGATCAACTGATAATCTTGTTGGCGAGGACTAAAATAAAGCTTACGTAAAGTGCCATCAGTCCAGCACGACCAGCACGCATCCTCTTGATCACTAAAGCGAATGCCTTTCAGCGTTTCCACCCATTCTTCAAGGGCATCCTCTACGTCATCATCATCGAGCTCCTCGTCAGCATAATAATCTTGGAGAGTTTGACGTACTTCATCATCCAGTATCTGCTCAGTGTCATTGCCAAACCAACGAACAGTTTTAATCCACAGTGTATTAAAGTTGTTTAAATCGACCAGTTGCAACTGAAAACCCAGTTGGAGATCCCCTTTATTTTCTTGGCATGGCAGTGTGTCGAAGAAAGGAAGCAGGGCAATATCGCGCTCAGGACAGAGCGCAAGCATATTGCGAGTTTGATACATTCCCGCCGCAGGGAGGGAGTCGAGGAGGTGATGGTTAGCTTCTCCAGTGACAGGGTTAATAACCCAAAATCCTTGTGTTCTTTTGTGTAGTTTGTCGCTGCATTCTTGATAGAACAAAAAGCTGCCATCACGACGGCGATGCAGTTGCTGTATATCAAGATATTCTGGCAATTGAACTTGCGCAATAAGTTGCCAATTTTTTAGGTTCCAACCATACAATCGGTCGCCCTGCTCATCGTCTATTTTTGCTGCAGCGGCATACCAGAACTCTTGTTTCGTTTTATCTAGCCAACCTTTGCCGCCGTGAATACCCATTACAGGTAAAGTGGTTACTAGAGTCAAATCACCCTGAATAGAACCTTTATGAATCCGTCCAGTTGTCGTTGCGACGACAAACTCATCATCGTTATAAAATTCGGCTAGGCTGATATTGCTTTCACGCTGTAATTCACCCAGATCACGTTGCCAATGCAACTCATTACGTCCGTCTGGCAAAGGAGAAAGCAGTTGTAGTTCAAGGCGATGTGGTTCACTTGAGATATTCAGTATATAAGGCGTTGTCATCAATCATTCCATGCAATCGGTAGCAAATAATTTTAACCACTGAAATAGACATGAGTGTTTCATTGAATGCAGTGGTGGTTGGGTTTTTGTTGTTATGAATGGATTATATCAACCATAAGGACTAATTGGATTGTCCAAGGCGATGTTTTATAAAGAAAAGGGCGAGAATTACTTTAACATTCTCGCCCTTTGTTGGTGACTAAAGGTATTGGATATTTTGGGGCCAGTTAAACCATCTCAGTCTGCAGCGTTTCTACGCGCACCGCGGCCACTTTGAACTCCGGTATTTTCGCATGCGGATCGGTCGCGGTAGAGGTTAAGCGGTTGACCGGCGATTCAACAAAGTGGAACGGGATAAAGACTAATCCCTTTTGGATTCGCTTGGTGACAAAGGCGTCAATTTCAATGCTGCCACGTCGTGTCGAGACCTTGAGTCGCTGGCCATTGCTAATGCCCAGTGCTTCGGCATCTTCCACGCTGATCATCGCTCTTGGCCCGGCAAGATTGTCTAACCCCTTGGTTTTGCGCGTCATGGTTCCCGTGTGGAACTGCTCCAATACGCGCCCGGTGGTGAGCACTAATGGGTACTCATCATCAGGAAGCTCTGCCGCATAGCGGAACGGAATCCCCACCATTTGCCCTTTACCACGGGTAAATTGGGTTTGGTGCATAATGCGCGTGCCATGTGGATTGTTCTTGTTACTTGGCCATTGAACGCCGTTTGGTGGGATGTTTTCCCATTGCAAACCGACGTATTGCGGCGTCACTCGAGCGATCTCACTGGTGATGTTGGCGACATTTTGATAGTGCCAGTCGCTACCCATGGCATTGGCAATTTGTTGAATGATCCACCAATCTTCTTTTGCTTCACCCGGCGCGTTAACCGCTTTATTAACGCGCTGGACACGACGTTCGGTATTGGTGAAGTGACCAGACTTCTCGGCAAATGAGCAAGATGGTAGCACCACATCAGCATATTGAGCGGTTTCAGTGAGGAAGATATCTTGCACCACTAAGAAATCCAATGCCTCCAAGCCCTCAATAACGTGCGCTTGGTTAGGATCGCTCAGTACAGGGTTTTCACCCATGATGTACAAACCACGCACATCACGATGGCAAGCAGCGTCGATAATTTCAGTTAACGTCAAGCCGTGTTCATCAGGCAAGTTTGGCGCATTCCATTCAATGGCAAACTTCTGACGTACCATTGGGTTATACACCTTTTGATAGCCAGGGTAGCAGTTTGGCAATGCGCCCATGTCACACGCGCCTTGCACGTTCGATTGGCCGCGTAGTGGGTTAATACCACCACCTTCAATACCAATGTTGCCACACAGCAATTGCAGGTTGGCGATTGAGCGTACGTTGTCGTGCCCAGTGGTGTGCTGAGTAATGCCCATGGAGTAGTAGACCGCAGTTCGTTCTGCTGTACCAATCATACGCGCCATGGCAAAGATATCTTGAGCTTTAACGCCGGTAACCAGTTCGACTTTATCCAAGCTATAGGCCGGTGACATGACTTCTTGCAGTAAGGTATCAAAGCCATCTACACGCTCTTCGATGTATTCTTGATCGTACCAGCCATTTTTGATGATTTGTTGCATCACGCCGTTAAGGAGCATCACATCCGTACCAGGGCGGTGTGCTAAATAGAGTTCAGCGTGATCGGCCATATCAACTCGTTTTGGATCGGCGACCACTAAACGCGCACCGTGATGACGAATCGCCTGTTTAATGTGTGAAGCGATGATTGGGTGGGCTGATGTGGTGTCAGAGCCAATAATAAAAATCACGTCCGAGTGTTGGATACTTGGGATGTCATTGGTCATTGCTCCGCTGCCGAGTGAGGCTTCTAAGCCTGTCACACTTGATGCGTGGCATAAACGTGCGCAGTGATCGACGTTGTTAGTGCCGAGCTCGCGACGGATAAACTTCTGGAATGCGTAGTTATCTTCGTTGGTGGTTTTTGCCGAAGAGAAGCCCGCGAGTGCATTGCTACCAAAGTCTTGTTTAATACCGCTTAACTTGTTGGCGACCAATTGAATCGCTTCTTCCCAGCTGGCGGGTTGGAGCCAACCATCTTTACGAATCAATGGGGTGGTTAAGCGCTCTTCGCTGCTAATAAAGTCAAAACCGAAACGACCTTTCACGCACAGCATGCCTTGGTTAACCGGGGAGTCCCCCCCTTTGACGTAGCGAATGCGGTTACTGGCTTCATCGACCATCATGGTCAGTTTGCAACCCACACCACAGTAGGTACAGATAGTATCTAATGCTTTTAGGTGCTCATCACGACCTTGTGAGCGATCGCGGCTATCAACCATTGCACCGGTTGGACATGCCTGCACACATGCGCCGCATTGCACGCAGTTTGAATCTCCCATCAGGGTTAAACTGTCGCAGCTCGTATTGGCTGCCGAGCCATGGTTAACGCCATGCGCATCTTTGTTGTTGATGGCAAAACGTGGGCGATCATCTGGCCTCAAGGCTGGACGACCGTTTTTGTCGCACATAAAGCTTAAGACGCCATGTACCGCTGTTTCACGACAAGCTTGAATACACTGGCCGCAGCTAATGCATCGGTTAGCATCAAACTCAATGAATTCAGAGCTACGGTCCACGCTGTATTTGTGGCGAGGATCTTTGGATCGTAGGTCGAGCCAATCTTGGTGATCCACGACACTCGTCGCTTTGAGTGCAATAGAAGATCCGGCAAGTGAATGGTCAAAGTTTTGCTCAGCATGGTACTCGGTAGAATAGTCTCGCAGCGCGCAATCGGTGTTTGCTTGGCAGCCACACTCTAAGCAGCGTGCGGCTTCACGCATTGCTTCTTCGTTATCAAAGCCCAATTCCACTTCGGCAAAGCTTTGTTCACGCTGTGCTGGCGTCAGCTCTGGCATGATTGAGCGTGAAACCTTTAAGATATTTTCAAAATGCAGTGGATCGACTTGAGCCAGTTTCTTCTCTTTGCGCGAATTAAATGCAGGTGTTGGCATGTCAGCCATATCGCCATTGAGAAATAGGTCGATGGCTTTGGCTGCTACTCGGCCATCGCCGACAGCTTCAACGGCGGTGGCAGGGCCGCGACGGAAATCACCAATACTAAAAATGTTGCCCGTGCCAGTATGCATGGTTAGATCATCGGCGTCAGCCGTATTCCAGCGCGTCAGTGGGATGGTTAGCGAGTCATTGTCTAAAAAGCTCAAATCGGGCTTTTGCGAAACGGCGGCAATGACAGTATCAAACGCTTCGGTAAAGAATTCACCAGTGGCTTTTGGGCTGCGACGACCAGAGGCATCGGCTTCGCCCAGCGCCATGCGCTCAAGGCGAATCGCACTAACGCGACCTTTGTCATCAGCAATGTTTTCGGCTGGATTAGTTAAGAAATGGAATTTTACACCTTCGTGTTCAGCTTCAACGATTTCGTAATCTTCCGCAGGCATCTCATCGCGAGTACGACGATAAATCAAGGTGGTATCTGCACCAGCACGTCGCGCAGTTCGCGCACAGTCAATCGCGGTATTGCCACCGCCAATCACTGCAACTTTTTGTCCAGTGACGTAGTGCTGATCAGTAACATAATCTTTGAGGTAGTCGACACCTAAATAGCAGCCATCTAAATCACTGCCAGTGTAATTCATTTCAACCGCTTGCGAAGCGCCGACCGCCAAACAGACGGCATCGTACTCTTGGCTCAATTGCGACAAGGTGAAATCTTGACCAAGTTTCTGATTAGTCTCAATTTTCATACCGTTGCGACACATCAACTCGATCTCTTTGTCGAGAATGTCTTTTGGTAAGCGGTATTCAGGAATGCCGTAACGTAGCCAGCCACCAGCTTTAGGCATCGATTCAAATACGGTGACCTTATAGCCTTCGTTCGAGAGGTAATAGCCGGCGGTTAAGCCACCCGGGCCACCACCCACAATCGCGATACTATGTTGTTTGTCTTCTTTCTTTGCTGGCGTGTAGGCTTCGTGTGCGGCTAAATCTGCATCGGCGGCGTGACGCTTAAGTTGACGAATCGCAATCGGCTCATCGACCAAAGCGCGACGACATTCACTTTCACAGAATGCAGGGCAAACACGACCGATAGAGAGCGGCATCGGTAAGGTGCGTTTAATCACCTCGATCGCTTTTTGATGGTCGTTTTGCGCGATATGGTAAAGGTAAGATTGGATGTCGACGCCAGCAGGGCAGGCGGTTTTACACGGCGCCTCACAATCGGCATAGTGATCGGTCATGATGCGGTTGAGCGCTTGTTTACGGTGAGCACTTAATTGCTCTGATTGGGTGACAACATTGAGGCCGTGATAAACTTCAAGTTCACACGCGCGCTTTAGCTCAGTTGGTTGTAAGCGGTTGTTTGCTTGCTCAGATGATGGTTGGTCGTTGTTGTTTGTTATTTCCACCATACACAAGTCACAGGGCACTTTTTCATTGCTTTTGTTCATGCCGCATAATGAAGGGATATCAACACCACACACTTTGGCCACTTCTAATAGGGTGCGGCCCTTTTCTACAATTCGATATTTTCCATCAATGACGATTTCTATCATGCAACCCTCGGAGTCGTACAAGCTAAGCCAAAACGGCTTATGTAATCCGTACATTCTATAAGGATAATCGGGGGTAAAACAAATCCGACCTAGCAGAAAATCATTTTAATAAGTAAATTTTGCCTGCGAAATAAGCGATATATTCTAAAGTTAGGTATTAAATGTTGATGCTAAGTTCATAATTTACCTAAATAAGTTTGCGAGTGACTACACGCAATTGGGATGAAGCCCAAAGAAAAAAGCCGCCAATACAAAAGTATAAACGGCGGAGTATTTTGCGCTACTGTGGTTCAGTTTAGTGGTTTTGCCGTGCAGAGAACTGTTTTAGGGTCATGCCGTAGTATACTTTGTCGTCAAAGCCTTGCTCTGTCTTAAAGTAATCAAGCTGACGACCTTCGAGCACAAAACCGCATTTTTCCATTGTCTTGTAAGAACCAGTGTTTGATGCGTAACAATCTGCGCTGATTTTATGCGCTTCTAGCTCAGTAAAGCCAATCTCAGTCATCATTTGGCAAGCGCGAGTGGCAATGCCTTGTCCCCAAGCATGAGCCGGTAATTGGTAGCCAACCTCATAGTTACCTTGTAGGAACATCACCGGTGTTACGGCGGTCATGCCCATATATCGGCCGTGCTGATCACGAATAATGAACGTCGGTGTTTCCGGCCAAATACCGTCTTTGATCGCTTGGGCGGTGTTTTCAATGATTGGGCCAAAGAATCCTTCGTATAAGCTGTTGTCTGCTGGGGCAAAGAACAGGTATTGGTTGACCTTGTCATCGTTAAGCATTTCGATGATCTCGGCTAAGTCAGTAGCTTGGATTAGTGCAATGGTTAAGGTGTCGTTAAAAGGAATTGCGCCACCTTGTTTAAGTATTGAATATTGGTTTTGTTTTGAATTAGACATGGTTTACCTCGTTATCTGTAGCGCATCTTAGCCCACGTTAAGCGAGAGGAATTGGATATTTGCGACAAGTTTGATTTTCCGTTTCGTTGGCCTGAGAGACTTATTCAAAATCACCGTAAATGTCGATAGTGAGATCTCGCTGTTTGAGATACTTCGATGGCGTCTGTTTGAGCTGTTGTTTGAGCGTACGAATCAAATGCGATTGATCGCTAAAACCAAATTGTTGAGAAAAGCGGGTCCAATCAACATCATGTTCTTGCTGATACAACGCGAGGATCATCTGCTCTAAACGCATCATTTGCAGGTATTGCTTAACACTCAAGCCCAGCACTTGTTTAAAACTGCGTTCTAATGTTCGGCGAGAGCAAGCTGCCGCACGGGCAAGGTTTTCGATATCCATTGCGGCATCAGTAGGCGCTTGCTCAAGCTGCGATGCTTCTAACGCGGCCGTAGCTTTCTGCGCGACAATATAGGCATTATTGCGGCTTGGTTGCAGTTGGAGCTTATCAAGATGTTGGCGAATATGCTGGATCAATTGAGTTTGGCTGGTGGTGTGCTGCCACAGCCCTTGTTGGAACTGATCATCAAAGAGCAAGCTTAACCAATCAAACCACTCGCATTGGTTGATGTTGGACACTGAGTTTGTGTTGAGTACATACAAGCTCTCAGGGCGAAAGGTAATGCCGATGCGTTTGAGTGGGGCATGATCGTCGAGTAGCAGTAAGTTTTCGTTGGCGGTTAACAGGTGACTGCCTTGGCCAGATAAGCATTGTTCACCGTTATCGTAGCTATAGCTTTGTTCGGCAGGTGTAAATAACAGATGCGCGCGGGCATTAGGAATAAGGTGAGGTTTTGGGCTTATCTCTTCACCTGCTTTCACTTCTAGATACCAGATTTGATGGATGAGCCATTCATATCCCGCTAGTGACTGTTTCCACGCGATCATTGGTTACCTTACATTGTCTAAATTACTTTAAGTCATTGTTAGTGTAACTCACTTTATTATTTGTCAAACAACGTCTCTGATATCAATCACAAAGAAACGGCGATAATTGCAGCAGCTGAATTAGAACCCTTATCTAGATCAACAGTTAGTCGAGCCGAGTTAACGACAGGGTGCTAAAAAGGCGGTATGCTTTTTGGTAAATAAAATAAGTAATTGGCGAACAATACTATGAGAATTTCTGTTGATGGCGGCTCATTCAAAGTCGCAATTGAAACTGAGTTTGAAGGGCTAGTTGCAGAAGCGACAGATATCTTCCACACCACGCGTGTGCAAGCGCAAACTAATGATCGTGCGATTCTGCGTTTTCTACAAATCATCCTTGATCACAGTGAAGACGACGATGCAATTGGCTATGCGGTACTTGGTTTACTTGGTTGGTATAATGAAGTGATCAATCCCGTCACCGATAACGACATTGAACTAAATTTGCCGAAAATACTGCCGCACCTGCTTAACCCTGCGGGTGATATCACCGCCAATAGTGCCAACGATGTGAATACGTTTAAGCATTAATTCCGCACTATTCGTATTTGTAATAGCTATGGCTCACTTAAGCCTCTAATGATTGTCATTAGAGGTTTTTTTGTTTTTGTATCACGCTAAACGGTGGCGTATTTGGTCAAATTGGCGTAATTGGCTCATAAGCTGTCGCTATATGTCGAGTTGTAATACAAAGTTTTTCGTAATCTATGTTCATCGGTTGGACTTATCTAGAGCGAAAAACAATGAACAATAATCTAAAGCGTCGTGATTTTTTTAAAGTAATGGGTAAAGGGGCTGTCTCTGCCGCGGCTTTGACGATTCCCGCTTCTTTCGCAGCGGCGACATCGACAGCGTCAACAAAGCAACAAGGTGTCCCTGCTGATTTTAGAACACCGGATATGCCGTTAGATGCGACAGCGATGGCTGAGCTGGTTAGGCACAAAAAAGCCACACCAAAAGAGTTGGTTCAAGAAGCGATCTACAAAATTAAACAAACCAACGGTGAGGTGAATGCAGTCGTCGCGGAATGTTATGACATCGCGTTGCAACGTGCTGAAACAATAAACCCAAACTCACCGTTTGCCGGCGTGCCGTTTCTCGCCAAAGATTGCGTCGATATTGAGGGGTTAGATAGCACTTTGGGGGCAATTTTGAATAAAGGCCGCAAACCTGAACACACCTCATGGTTTATTCAAGCCGCGCACAATGCTGGACTGAATACCATTGGCATGACCAATATTCCAGAAATGATGACATTAGGCTGTACGCAAAATCCGCTTTATGGCGCGACGCGTAACCCTTGGGATTTACGTAAAGGTGTGCACTCGTCAACTGGCGGCGGTGCGGCTGCGGTAGCGGCGGGTTATACGCCAATTGTCCATTCAACCGATGGCGGTGGTTCATCCAGAATGCCAGCATCCGCAACCGGTATCTTTGGTTATAAGCCAAGCCGTGAGCAGTTGATTACCGGGCTGACTAATGGCTCAACGATGGAAGATTTTACGCATCAATCGTTTATGTCACGCACCGTGCGAGACACAGCATTAGCCATCTCAGTAACTGAAAATCACACTAAAGACAGTTTTAATACTGCTTATCCAAGAACGCCGATCGGCATGGTACACACAGCGTTAAATCGCCCGATCCGAGTTGGCGTTACGATGCGTGATATTTATGGCCGCTTGCCCGATGAACCAACTCAAGCAGCGATTCAATCGACCGTAAAGCTGCTTGAACAACTGGGCCACATCGTACTAGAAGTGGATATGCCAGTGAAAGATGGTGAAGCGTTCATGAATAGTTACATGGGTGTGTTTGGCAATAAGATGGCACAGTTTGCCGCTCAGTTTGATGCTTTGGGCGCACCCCTAGAATCGATGCCTGAAAAAGTGAGTGAGAATGTCACTTATCTAGCACGCACTATGCAATCTCGACTACAGAAAAATCCGAATCTATACCAAGAATCCAAAGGGCAGTGTGAAATATTTGCGGCAAAACATAATCGTGAATTCTTCAATAACATCGATGTGTGGCTAACTCCTTGCGCCCAGCATTCACCACAAGATATTAGCTATTTTGATCAGAAAACGCTGTCGGGAGAAGAGATCTGGAAACGCTCAGAAAAGTTGATGTCTTACACGCCAGTGGAAAATGTCGCGGGCAACCCTGCAATGTCAGTTCCGCTCTATTGGACGGCCGATAACATGCCCGTTGGCAGCCATTTTTCTGCGGCTCGTGGTAATGATCGCTTGCTATTTGAATTGGCATATCAGCTTGAAGTGGCCCGCCCATGGGCGAATAAAAGAGCCCCGATATTTGTTTAATAAATGACGTTCGCTACAGCAGAAGTTTCACTACCACGAATTAAGAGTTAATGACTATGAAAACCATTTATCCTGTCCTTTTTTGTTCTGTATTCGCCGCGGCGCCTGCATTGGCCGCTTTAGCGCCAGAGCCGGGTTTTAGTGGCAACGTGACTGTGCTCACCGCAGTGACATCCAACACCAGTAATTTGCATATTGATCAAGACAAAACGCAAAGCGTCGGCGACTTAAACTCAAAGGGCAGTGGTGAGGTAAGCGTGACACCGGGCGTGCTGGGATCACTGCAATACACCTTTGGCGATGATCTCAATAAACAACTGTTTATGGGGACGTCTCGAGACGATATCGTGACTGGCTCGCTAGCGTTTGAAATAGGTTACCGCCAACAGTTTGCTAGTGGCATGGTGTTTGATATCTCAGCGCTGCCCACCTTGATTTCGGGTGAGGTGTGGGATGACCCGTACGCCATTGATGAAGCTCGCAATAAAACCGATTTAACCGGTAATGTTATCCGTATGCAATTGTCGCAAATTGCAGGTTCAAACTTTAGTGTCGATATGGCGGCAGGCGAATCAGATGTGGATGACGAGCGTTCAGGTACTAAAGGCTTAGATCTATCACCGGAAGAGCAAGTGCACTTAACGCGAGAGCGAAACTATTTTTATCTAAAAACGGGGTACCGTTACTTCTTGCCAGAACAGCAAGCAATACTGCAGCCGTCACTTCATGTCACCAGTTCACGCCCCAAAGGTGAAGCGCTTTCGTTTGTTAGCTATGGTGGTGAACTGAGCTATGCACGTAAGATCGAGAGGCACGCTTTTGTGTTAACGGCGAGCGCCGCTTTGCGAGATTACGATGCACAAAATCCAGTTTTTAGTCAGACGCGTAAAGACAAAGATTACGGCTTATTCCTCGCATACGAATATACCGATATTCTTGGCTACCAAGATTGGGCGCTGGTCTCTTTTGTAGGTGCAAAAACCACTCAGTCGAATATTGATTACTACACTTCAGAGCAATACGTTGTTTCGGTTGGTTTAGATTACAAGTTTTAGTGCTAGGCGGTAAGCTTGTTGCTTGAAGAAGTAAGGCACTCTTTAGATGAGTGCGATAAGAACGATAAGAGCGAAGAGGGTGTCGATACGCAGTTTGCACCCTCATTCTAAACAATAAGCTTATAAGTAAGCCTTACTTGATTCGCTGCTCATTTGATGTGGGGGATTATCGCAAATTACTGAAGAAGGCGATGTCTTTTCGCTGACGGTTAGATACAATTTCGGGTTCTTCATGCACTAGCAAGGAGATAACAACGGAAGTGTAATCTAGCGAGTAATTATGGTGAGCGATTTTAGTACCCAACTGCCGATATTTTGGTTCAACTGTCTTGATGCAGCAATCAAGGAACGAACAGAAGAGAGCGCTGACATTTGGGGAGGAGAGCAGCAATATCTTCAGCTGTGTAGTAGCGATTCTGTTTCTGCGTATCAGTTAGAATATGCCGTGGCTGAGCTTTATCAGCGCCATGGTGATGAGCTGATTGAATTGTTTAGCCAAACCGCTAACCATTTCGATGAACTTGAGCAGGGCGCTCCTGTGCTCGCCATGCTTACTGCGCCCACTTTGCATGCTTTTTGTGATTTATTGTCTCACTACTCATTCCATATTCACCCACTGTTAAAAATCATTTGCCGTGAGACCGAACATGGCGAGCTTGAATTGTGGACGATCACTCAAGAGTACGTTGATGAGATTACCTTAATGTCTCATTTGAGCTTAGGGCTCTATATGAGCGTGATTTTAAAACTGATCCGTCGTTATCTCAAAGCGCCGGATCTGCGTTTACCTATTCACATCAATCGCATTACGATTGCTGGTGATGTTACGCCTTTGCTCGAGCGAGTGTTTAATATCGAAGTGAAATCAGGCTACGCGGCTCGTTATTTTTTGTTTAACCCTCAATTGGTCGATAAAGCCCACCGCCGTTACGATCCTGAATTGCATGAGCACCTAAAGGTGTTAGCAGAGCAGCAAAGCACACAAAGCCGAGAGCACAGTATCATTTGTAAAGTAAACGATGTGTTTAAGCGCAAAGAAGTGGTCGACATTACTCTTGATAGTATTGCGCAAGAATTACATATGAGCGGCCGAACGCTCAATCGCAAGCTACAACAAGAGGGGGTGAGCTTTCGTCGCTTGTATGATAAATACCGCTTAGAGCAAAGCTTAAATCTGCTCAATCAAGCTAACGTGAATATTACCCAAGTTGCTCTTGAACTGGGCTTTTCAGATTCGAGTGCGTTTACACGCGCCTTCAAACGATGGACTGGTGAGACGCCGACAAAGCGAGGTTAACGTACATTCCTTTCTCTAAAGGTTACTAGCACTCATCAGTCAGGTCTTTTCCATCATCGAATAAACAAAAAACACCCGCTGGTTTTCACCAGCGGGTGTTTTTATTTATGGCTATGAGGCACAAGCGAAATCAGAACTGTAGCTAAATCGCATGATGCATATAGCCTGACGCTAATCGCTCTGTGGCGAGTTGCCAGAGAGATTATTGCGGGTTAAGACCTAGCTGTTTAAGCACTAGCTTAAAGTTCTCACGGCGCTCTTTCACATTGTGAACATCACCAGTTGAACAGGTTAGATCTGGACAGCCACGGTTAACGATACCAGAAACGTCATCAATGAACTGAGAGCCTTGTAGGCCACTGTCCACGTACTTTTTCAGTTCGTTGTGGTAGTTCCAATCACCGTATTGACCGCCTTCATCGTTGTACGCTTGTACTGACGTTACCCAGTAGAACAGACCTGCAATCCACTTAATTTCACGGTTCTCTTCAGAGCTACAAATTAGGCCTGGGTTTGAACAGAAATCAAGCTCAGCGTACAGTGGGTTCGCTGGTGGCGCTTCAACAGTTACACCATCAATGGTTTGACCAATGGTTGATGGATCAACGTGTGAACGACCTAGGTAATGGTTAAGCGTACCGAAGTTTTGGCGACCCGTCGTTTGGATTACACCACGACCCCACCAACCACAACCTTCAACACTTTCTTGGCTGCTGCCGTCCCAAATAAAGCTACCCGCTTTTTGGCCAACGTATGTTTTACATTCGTCACGTTCCCAAACTTGCTTAGAGGTATCTACTTTTTCAGGTACATCGTTACAGTGACCGTTGTTGGTCCAACGACCCACCGCACCATTAACCAATAGACCACGTTCTTCAAGTACGGCATCAGGTGCTGCAAAGACAGGAGCTGGCGCGCCGTACCATTTAGCATGAGTCAGTGCGCTCACTTCCATCTTGTTATCACGAGGACAAGAGTAAGCGTAGTCTAGGCCTGAAACTGGGTTTACACCGTAATCTGCGTACTTCTGACCAAGTTGGCCACAGCTTGCGGTCATTGGGTAATCCGTCGGAGCGCCGTATTTCACTTCTGACCAGTTGTTCTCATCACACGCGTTGTAACGGATAGTCTCTTGCATACTTTGTGCTAGGAACGCGGCAATCGCGACTTTTGCATAAGTCATGTTAGTTTGATCATCAGCTTCATCGCTGAGTAGCCAGAACTTGTTACCTGCTACACCAATGTTGTGCATTGCGTTTAGGCCATCAAGGAAATCAGCCCATTTGTATACTGTTGAAGGTTCCCACTGTGATTGCGGAGTCTCGTAAAGGAACGCTTGATTGTTCATTACGTCTTCAGCATCGGCCAGTTGTTGGTTAAGCGCTTCAATACGAGTTAGTGAACCTTTTTCCAGTTCAGCACCCACGTAGTAAAGAGGCACTTTTGCATCTTGGTAACGTTCGATCTTAGCGGTTAGCTCGGAATCATTCTTATCGAATAGAACCGCGAATACGTTGCTAAATGCTGCTTTGCGAAGTTTTTGCTCACTTGTGGTGTTACCCATGAAGTAAGTAGCCGTTTGCTCTGTTGGCATGTTTGCCAGCATGACAGGGGTCTTAACGTAGTCAGAAACTTGTTTTACGTACTCTAGTGCGTTGTGCCATTGCTCGCTTGATAACGCATCAGTAGCGTTAGATTTAGTGAAGGCAATGAAGTCCGCTTTAGTCACTGAATCTGCTTTGTACAGTTCAAACTTGTCTAGCATTTCTGCAGAGTAGTTCGATGCTGCATCCCATACCGACTGACGGCCTGAATGCGTGTCAAAAGCGAAATCGCCAATGCTTAGCGTCCAACCGTAACTGGCTTCAGGTGCAAGCGTGGTGATGATTAGGTTATGCGCTTGTGCCCAACCTTTCGCATCGTTGGTTAGTGCATTGATATCATCAACATCAATACGGCTACCAGTGATATCAACCGCGTTGATTAGCGCTTCTTTCACCGAGATAGCACCAAAAGATTGGCCTTTATCTTGCGTCGCGTTATCAAGTACGTCGCTGTTGATAATGATCGAAGTTGAACCGGCTTGAGAAGCTGCTTCAATTACAGCCACAAAGCTGTTAGTTAGCGCATCGAAATCCGCCAGATCAGCGCTGTTGATTGCATCGATGGTCACGTTGGTAGGTGCTGATATAGTTGCTGGACTTGCAACAACCAAAGTATTTGGCCAACCTGCAACTTCCAGACGAACAGGGTCCATCGGGTTTGGTAGTGATAGCAGTGGTGCAGTGCCTGGTTCTGAACCGTCACAGTTAAGGTGTAGAGACCATGAAGCATCGCTACCTGGAATTGACTGTGTCCAGTAAATTGCAGAGTAAGCGATATTGTTGTGTACCATGATGTCACCGCCAGTCGCGTGTGTACCTTGCGTCCAGTCTGGGTAAACATTGAAATCAGCACACAAACCACCTGGTGGTGTTACGGGTGGCGGCTCAACGGCTTCTTCTTCAACGGTGATTTTTACGTTCACGCTTGAAGAGAGGTTTTGTGCATCGGTAGCGATCGCTTTCAGCGTTACGTTACCCGCTTGAGTCGGTAGCCAGTTACATGCAAATGCATCCGTTGTTGCTGCATCAAAGCTACAGATTTGCTTGTTGTTTGCTTTCACAACTAGCGTAGATAGGTCATTGTCTGCATCGGTTGCGTTTACTGAAATAGCAACAGAGTCTGTTACTTTAATCGTTGTGCCATTAGAAGGGGTTACGAATGAAACGACAGGCGCGACGAAATCTTCATTAACATCTGCTTCTACAGTGACATTAACTGATTGCTGTTCTAGCGTTTGGTTTTTGCTGTCTAATACCAGAACTTTAACAGTTCTATTGCCAGCGTCTTTCGGTGTCCAAGTGTGCGAGTAAAGCGTTTGGCTTTGATCAATCGCTTTTTCAGCTAGTTTGGTGCTGTTTACCCAAAACTCAACTTTAGCTGCAAGTTCGCCGTCAACACTTGCTTTAATCGCAATAGGTTGATCCGTTTTTAACACTTGGCCTGCAACAGGAGAAAGAACGGATAGCTCCGTTGGTTCAGGTTCGCCAGTTCCCGGCTCGTCAGAACATTCGGTTAGCTGCCAAAACCAAGAACTTGCACTTGGTGTTTCCCAAACGCCAGGGTTGTTTTGAGCAATGAAGCACTGACCATCAAAAGAGACTATATCGCCATTGCTAACTTGAGTCTTACCCGGAACAAAAGGAATAACATCGCCTAAATCTGGGTCAGGAGTCGGATCAGGATCTGGTGTTGGGTCTGGATCCGGTTCAGGCTCTGGCTCACCAGAACAGACTGCAGCATCCCAAAACCATGAGCTAGCGTTCGGCGTTTCCCAAACACCTGGGTTATTTTTAGCAATGAAACACTCGCCATTATAAGTAACCATATCGCCATTTTGTACTTTGGTTTCACCAGGAACAAAATTGATGACGCCGGATGTAACACTTGCGTCAGCGGCGTATAAATAGCCACTGAACATAACACTGGCAAGCGCAGCTGTTATTTTGTTTATTTTTCTCACGGTTTAGTTCTTCTTTGATTTATTTATCCATGCAGATAAATGTATTAATGATTAGAGGTGAATGATGTCTCAATAACCGCTAATTCGGGAATTTGACGTTATTAAAGGGTGGTTAACCTATAAAATTGAGTATAAATGAACGTTTAGATTTTTATCCACACCTTCGTTTGTCAGGTCTTTCCTACGTAGCGTCGCACCTTACCAATAAGGGAAGGCTCTGATATTGTTGAATATACTTGAACATTTGGGTCAAACCCAGTTGCCATCAGTGTTCAGGCATGGCAATGGGGAAACTGACCGCTTTTGAATAAGTATAAGAAAACAACAGTTTCATCAAAAACCAGTTATATTAAAGAATAAGTAAAAATGTTTAATTAACACCGTAGTTTATACGTGAAATGAATTAAGTTATTTAACCACAAACATTCCGTCATATATTGAAATTATATGTTAACAAATAAACCTATTTTCCCTGCAAAACTTTATTAGGTTTTATGACGTTAATTCCAACTATTGTTAGGTTGGAATAAATATCACACAATGTTGAATGGGGAAGAAATTGCCATTGCTGTTGTTTATTTGTGCACTAAAAACAGTGGTATTTCATCGATAAAAATCGATAAAATATCGCAGTAGTAGAGGAGTCGATCTTGATGGTGAGATCGCTGATGTGATTGGCATAAGCCGCTTGTTTGAGCAGATGCTCGTATCGCGTGTGATCGGCTGACATGTCAAAATGGATGATTTTTCTTCGTAAAACGGAAGATTTGATATAGGATGCGCCACCGAATTTTATTTGAGCATCTGACATTGGGTACTATTCCTTCAAACGCCCTTTATACCGACCTTTCTGGTTACTACGATTTGATGTGTGCTGACATCGATTACCAAGCGCAAAGCCGCTATGTACGTCGACTGCACCAACTGTTTGGTAACGAAGGTAAACAACATCTCGATTTGGCATGTGGCACTGGCCCACATATTCGACATTTCCTTGATTTTGGCTACCAAAGTAGCGGTTTGGATTTGAATCAACCAATGCTCGATTTGGCAAAAATTCGCTGTCCTGAAGCAGAGTTCATGTTGCACAACATGTGTAATTTTACGGTAGAACAACCGCTGGACCTGATTACCTGCTTCTTATACTCGATCCACTATAGTGATGGCATCGAAAACTTAAAGCAGTGTATTGCGCATGCGCATGCGGCATTAGCAGAAGGTGGCATGTTCTGTTTTAACTCGGTTAACCGCAACAAGATCGATAACCGTTCATTTGTGCGTCATAGTGCGATGCATGATGAAAGTGAATTTATTTTTAGCTCAGGCTGGAAGTACAGCGGTGAAGGTGAACAGCAGTTCCTCACGCTAAGCATTGAAAAACACACCGATCTGGAAAAGCAATTGTGGAACGACGAACACCCAATGGTCGCCGTCAACTACGAAGAGTTAAGCGCTTTGCTTGAACCGTATTTTGAAGTGCATATTTTTGAGCACGACTACGAGAAGATCTTACCGTGGGATGGTCAATCAGGTAATGCATTCTTTGCCTGTGTAAAACGCTAATAAAAGCGCACCGATACCAAATTGAGAAGCCAGCCTTAAACCGCTGGCTTTTGTTTTTTTACCGGCACAAAATTGAATGCAATGTGAAATCGACTTAGCGCATGAGACAAATGCGCGTAACAAAAGCATGGCATTTAAAATAGTGCCTCTCATAACGACTCATTTAGGTCGGTAAATCCTCGCTCAACCATTCACCTCTATGACGCCTTTGCCCAAGATGAAATTAACAAGGCAAAACAGAGTAGAGGAAGCGATATGCCAACACGCGATCACACAGCCGTTGAAATTTCACCATATCAGCCACACGCTCACGACAAGCAAACTGTCAAAGCTGTCTCACCGTATAAAACGGGTTTAGATGCTGGCAATGCCTATTGGATGGCGCGGTTAGCCAAAGAAGTCTACGTCAGTGACTCTGAACACAACTCCTCGCCAGATGAAGAACGCATTCTGGCCAACTTGAAAGAAGACGACAAAGGATTTGTGAGTGTGTTTGGTGTGAGCTGCAACAGTGCACAAGCCGCACTGATAGAGCACCAAAACTATCTCTGTATTGCCTTTCGCGGCACCGATGAGCTCGCCGATTGGCTAGACAATCTCAACGCGTTTTCAACCAACGATCTGTTTGGCGCATTCCATCGTGGCTTTTGGCAATCGTTAGAAGATGTATGGCCGTCGCTGAATGAGCGATTTCGTTACTTACAGCAACATAAACCACGGCCACTGTTTATCACCGGGCACAGCTTAGGTGGTGCAATGGCCACCATCGCGGCCGCTAAATTGGTGCACGAAGATAAACCCTTCACCAGCGTTTATACCTTTGGTCAACCACGTGCAGTCACCCGAGAAACTGCGCGTATTTTCAATGCCGAATGCAAATCTCGCTACTTTCGCTTTCATAACAACAACGACATTGTCACTCGAGCGCCCGCTCGTTTGATGGGGTATAGCCATATCGGCAGTTATCTATACATTTCGTCTGAGCAGCAAGTTCACCAAGAAGCCGGCTTGTGGTTTAAGTTTATCGATTATGTCGATGGCGCGGTGTCTGCGTTATTGGAAGAGGGCATCGATCTGGTAGAAGATCACGATATCGATAACTACTTAGCGGCAGTAGAGAAATGGGATTTTGTCGGGTGAGCGTATAAAGATGCGCGAGTCTAAGAAGCGCAACCTCGCTATTCTCGTTTTGTCCCCACATCAGTCCATTCCCGCGTAGGTCGGAATCTCTTTTTATATTCGTTTTAAATCTAGCGTTCATTTTGAACACAATAAAAGCAAAAGCGAGATTCCCTTTTCCAAGGGAATGACCGAGTGGTGTTGTGAGCTCTAATGTCTACAGAGACCATTCATCTAGAGGCAAGAAACTCTGCCCTTACGTCATTCCCGCGAAGGCGGGAATCTAATGAATAAAAACTAAGTATGTTAGTTGTTGGCTGACTCGTTTTTGCCCCATTCCTTGTTTCGACTGATTCAGCACATCCACCACCAAAGCTTCATCTGACTTACTTTTCCTAATCCAACTATGTGACCAAATTCACTGTGCCACTACAGAATTTCAAGAAGGCCTATTATGCCTTCAGCTTCGATACACCAAACCTGATTGATTTCTAACATTTTTTTGCAGGAAGCTCACACAAAAGCATTTTGTAGGAATTATCCTGCTTTAGCTTTGCATTATACTCTTTAAAATTAATTACTTATTAGACATTGAAACACACTGCACAATAAGTATGTTCATTAGCTGCAACCCACCAAGTGTTTAATACTAGCCAAAAGAAATACCAACAATACCAATAAAAAAGGATATTCCATGAATAAAACATTAGGGGCAGCAATGCTTCTTGTCGCTGGGTTTACTTTAAGCCCTATTGCCTCAGCTATTGCTGCTGAACATGTAAATATTGACATTTCAGCAAATGAAAGTCAGTGGTGGAGCACTTATAGCGTTGA
Organism: Vibrio scophthalmi LMG 19158; assembly: GCF_000222585.1. GTDB lineage: Bacteria > Pseudomonadota > Gammaproteobacteria > Enterobacterales > Vibrionaceae > Vibrio > Vibrio scophthalmi. The sequence goes on from NZ_AFWE01000093.1 coordinate 56,474, forward strand.
AATTCAAAATACTTCAAATCAAGTTATTGATATGAAAGAATCTACGGTAGAGTTTCTACTACCTAATGCTATCAACGATGTTAGTTTTGTATCTTCAGCGCTCTCATATCCGAGCTGGACTATTGAACATGAATTCACATCTGAAGGTGTTTATCACACTATCACTTATAAATTTGATGACGGTGTATGGGTTAAAAATACACTTCCTCGTGATGGATCATTCAATTTCTCCTTTGGGCTAAATAGCCAACTTCCAGATTTCCAATCGTTTGAAAACTCAATTAAATTCAATGGTTCAGGTGGTGGACAACCGCCTACACCAGAGCCAGAATTAGAATTGTCAATTCTTTCTCCTGTTGATGGACAAAAATTGACATCCAATGAAGCAACCGATATTACGATTTCTATTGCTGGTGAAACCGCGTCTAAAATCGAGTTTTGGGTCGACGGCAGTAAAATTGCTGAGCAAAATGTCGAGCAAGATAAAACAGATTATGCGCAATCTTGGACACCAAGTGAACTCGGTTTGGCAACAATCAACGTGCTTGTGTTTGATGAGAAAAACCAACAACTCAAACAGCAATCTGTCACAGTTGAAGTGGAATCGGATCACGATTTCTCAGCACCAGAAGTTCGTTTCATTACACCAGAAAATGGCGCCACTTTTAATAAAACAGAAACAGTATCGATCTCTGTTGATGCGTTCGATTCTGATGATGACTTAACCTCTGTTGTCATCAAAGCTAACAACGCTCAAATTTGTGAGTTTGACGCTAAGCAAACCGATCAATTTGCTTGTGATTGGCAGCCATCACAAGCCGGCTCTGTGACACTGAGCGCCATTGCCACCGATGAACAGAACCTAACGAGCACGACAAGTGTACAAATTACCGTTACTGAATCAAGCAACAGCTGTGGTGATGTTGCACCTTATCAAGACGGGATCAGCTACCAAGTTGGCGATCGTGTTTCGAATATTGGTGAAGTATTCTCATGTACAGTATCTGGCTGGTGTGGTAACCCAGTATGGGCACCAGGAACTGGACATCCTAGCTACCCTGATGCTTGGAAAGATGCTTGGCAATCAGAGGGAGAATGTGATCCAAACGCGTTACCTGAAATTGGTTTAGAAACGCCTTCTAACGGTGACCGCCTATCTCCGAATAAACCTTTTGACGTCATTGTCTATGCGACTGATGAAGATGGCGAAGTCGTAAAAGTAGAAGCTCTGCTTAACGGTAAGGTTGTCACAACAGCTACGCAACCAACATCAGACAATCAATACAAACTGACAGTTCCAGGTCAGGCTGAAGGTGCTTATGAATTAGTCACAGCAGCTTATGACGATAAAGGTGCATCAGCGGCAACGGCACCAATTACATTAGCGATTACCGACCAAGATCTTGTGGTTGCACTGACATCTCCAGTTGATGGTTCAAAATTCACGCAGGGACGTAGCATTAAACTTGCCGCTGACGCAGAAAGCTTCATTGGATCGATTCAGTCAGTGACCTTCAAGGTAAATGGAACGGAGCTAGTCACACTGAATAAAGCACCATACGAATATGAGTGGGTAGGTGCACAAGAAGGCACCCACACCATTGAGGCTATTGCCATCAATACTGAAGGTGACACGCTAGCAAGCCCAGTGTCGACGATTGAAGTAAAGGAAGCGAAACCAGAAACAGGTTTACGTGATAACCCAGACCGTTCAATTACTTATTTGACGTCGTGGGGACTGACAAATATTGAAGAACTGCAAAACTCTCAAGGTGATGCATACTTCTTGTCTTTTGGTAAGTGGGACTCTAACGGTAACATCCAAGTAACGGATTCAATGATTGAACCAAGTTACAACGACTCTTGGATGGCTCCAGGCTACCAGTCATGGACAGAACTAAAACATAGCCACCCAAATAAAACCATGATGGTTGCATTTGGTGGTCAAACGCATGAAAGTATGTGGGCTTATATGGACTCTCCTGCTGCACGCGAGTCGATTGCCAATGGTCTTGTTGAAATGATGAACAAGCCTTATCCAGTGTATAAGAAAAACCTTAAACCAGAAGATATGGTTGGAGAATGTCTTGCGACGAACTGGTCTGGTGAGTGCGATTACAGCAAGTATCAACTTGCTGGCTATGTAAGTATTGATGGCATCGATTTCGACTACGAAAAAGCCGCACGCCTTACAGAACAAGAGAACCGTAACCTAGAAGCGTTGATTGATTTGATTCGTGCCAAAGTCGGTAAGAGTAAGCTTATCTCTTTGACAACTTACCATGTAGGTGCCGACCCTGTGGAGTGTGCAAATCCAAGCGTTATTGAAAACTGTTCATTCATCGAGCCAGATCGTTCTAGCCACCATGGTGAAGTTATATCACTCCTTCAAAATACCAAAGATAGCGTTGATTTCTTCAACGTAATGACATACGACGCGGGTAAAAACTTCAAGTACGATGTAGCGATGGCAAACTATGCCAAACACGTGGGTGACCCATCAAAAATCGTGCTTGGTGCAACCATCAATAGCCAATGGGGGCCAGATGGTCGTTTTGTTGAAACTCGTGAAAATAATATTGAACGAGCAAAATGGCAGAAAGCTCAAGGATACGGCGGTTTCTTTATTTGGACGCTAGGCTCAAACACTGAAAGCCTTTCTATGCAAGAGCAAGTTGAATACTTCAACGAAATGATATCTCACAACTAAACCATCGCAAAGAGGCGCTGTCTAAACGAAGCGCCTCGTCTTTACTAGTCCCTGTAAATGATTCTGTGGGTTCTGTAGCAAATTTTGCTAAAGACGTGACAGGGGAGAGGCTGCGCTCAACAATGATCTTCTCCAGCCTAACTGGACTCTTACACTAAGCGATTTTCCGATACCAAAAGTTATCCGTACTTTTCCAATTTAGTGATTACTCTAAGAAGGTTTTGTCCACTTACGATTCAGCTACTCATTACTTAATCGGCTATCATCGCCTTACTGACATGTCTTTCATGCTTGTCGAGCACTCTTAACGATGGTCAAGAGTGCGCGACAAGCACAAACTGCATGCGTTTAAAAAATCGCTTTCTTTTTATTTTGGAAATAGAACATTGCACTGATGGCAATGAACAGCAGGGTAAAATAGTAGAAGAATGACGACAGTGAGGCTAAGAAGTCGAGATGCCTCTCTATTTGTTGCTCAGTGTAGTTCTCTGAGATCAATTTATAGTAGTAGGCATATAAGATCCCGATAGAGCCGTAACCTAGGTTAAACATCAAACCCTTAAAGCTTAAAACGGTTGCTCTATTATGTGATTCAGTCTTTTTATTGAGGTGATAGCTGATGAAAATATTCATCGTCATGATAATAAAGATCAGGATCAGCGCCGGTATTACTCCGTAAATCGACCAGCCAAGACTGATCCAATAATAAGTTGCCATTGTCGCTAAACCCATTACAACAATGAATTTTTTGGGTGCCATACTTTCAGCCAATCGACGACTTTGTCCTGCCAGGAGGATTTTGAGCAAACTTATCCCTGCGCCGATTAAACCGAAATAGATAATCGGGATATCAATGGCGCGATAGTATTGACTGTTCATGGTTAAAAACATGCGAGATGTGTGTTCGAACAAGCTGTAATAAAGCAATATGAACAGCACGTAAGGTGTCGAAAGCACCCATTTCCCCGTTATTCCTGTGAGTTTTAGGCTGGCGATGGTAGTGGCCATTTTGGTGTGATTCGCCGGTAATATTTTTTTCGCTTCTCTCATGTTTGTCGCGGCATAAATGGCGATCATCGCAACAATTAAGGTGGCATAAACAGGGATGCGCATGATGTCTTGGGTGTTTTGCGGTTCAGCTAATCCGAGAAACTGGTAAACGCCGCTCATGAAGTTAACGTCATACATGGCAGCGCCCAACAGCGTGACAAAAATGCCAACACTTGAGGCAATGCGAAGCTGAATTTGTAACACGCGCGGCCACAGTTCTTCTTTGCCCTGATCTTTTAGGGTGTCGTAAGCTAAGGCTTCATCGGCACCGCTTGCTAACGCTGTTGCTAAGCCACTTAAGATTCGGTTAATCAAAAATACGTTGAACACCAATGTCGGGTTACCAATCGGTACCACGGCGATCATGGCGATTTCAACAAACATGACAATCGATGACAACACCACGAGCTTTTTACGCCCTAAGGTATCAGCAAACGCGCCCGATGGGACTTCGGCAAGCACAATGGTGGCAGCCCAAACCACGTTGAGCATGGCAAATTGGGAAAGGGTTAGGCCGTAATCTAAATAGAGTAGTGTGAATATAGGGTAGTAAAAGCGCGCAAAGTAGCTGCTTCGAAACATTAAGAAGTAGCGTACATTACGAATTTGAAGGATTTCTTTGAGTGTCATGAAATATTCTGTAGTTTTAGCGACATAAGATTAGCGTTCGATCTTTATGAGGTAAATAGTAAAGATTCTGCCTTAGATATCATGAGATTGTTGCAAAAATCCATAAGTTTCTGAATGAGTAGCGTCATTATTCAAAGTTCGCTTTCAGTTTGGTTGCATAGTGAGTACTGTGCAACCATTAGCCATCATTAAATTGAACGCACTGGCTTTTGTGTTTTAAAGGATTATTACGTTTTGAGTACTGCGTTTATGGTGTAAATTTCATCCGTTAGCCGATATCAGCCTAAAATGAACAATTTAAGTGTTTGTTTTAAATGGTGTTGTAAATTTCAATCGAAATAGCTATCTATTCTGCATGTCAGGTGTATAGTGGCCTCAGCTTACGTAGCTTAGCGATTGATGAAATGTTAGTTGGATAAACTAGCTGTTTTGTCTCTAATCACTCCGTCATCTTTGCCCTGAGATGGTTTTCTTCATTCCCGATTTAGTTGTTTCGAATATTAAATTGCCATGTTATCGAGGTATCGGTCATATCAGACGATAGGCTTAGTTAAATGGTTGACGAAACGAAATATGTAGCGCCGTAGCAATCACTAGTTGCGCTGATATTGTTATCTATTTCAATGCTATTGCTACAGACAGTGTTAAACGTTGGCTGGAAGTCAGGGCGGTAAGGCTCACAGCTGCAAATGTTACTCTCGCTTAATCGATAGTCGCGGGATGGTTTAATTTTGGTGTGACAAGGTGTTTACATTTGTAGCCGCTGATTACTTAAAACCATCCACGATGAACCGGCAAGTATACTTTATCTAATGCAATACATTCGCTTGTGAGCGATGTATCAAAGCGTCATTTCTTATCCAGAGTGAATGTCAGTATTTGAGTTGGTTATTCAATTTGAGTAACTCGCTACAGTGGTGTTGAACTCACTAGGCTTAAGGTTGAGAGCTTTTTATATTGAAACTGAAATGGATATCTAACTTTGAAAAAGAAAACTCCAACGACTAAGCCGAGCAAAGGTACGAGTGAGGCTAAAGATGACAAGTCAAATAATATCCATCAAGTAAGGCGAAGAATTGAAGATATTCTGTTGGAAAGAGAGCAGAAAGAACGTTTGGATCTTTGATGGTAAGAGGAAGTTATGAAAAAACCGGTAAGAAAAAACGTCAAAAAGATGCGTAAAAGTGATTTTGAAGAGCGATTCACCAATATGGTTGGTGAATATAATCAAGCAAAGGAAATCCTTGAATCGTTAGCGGTAGGCACTGCCGAGTACAACAAACAAAAAAAACAGTGCGACATCCTTTTTGCTAGCGCCGAACGTTTCATAAATTCCGTCAAGAATTAATATTACGTGTGCAATACAAAGCCTGCATTTATTTGCGGGCTTTGTTTTATCTGCGTTTTAGAACAATACAACGTAGCAGTATGTATACACGTGATTTTAAGCACCAGATATTAACAATATTGGCAAATACTTTAACGAGTGAGCGGTATGAAGTGAGCGAGTGTCGTGTCTAATGATAAAGGTTTTACTTTATTGAGTATTGGCACTTACCATTGTTTTTTGATTCGTATAAGGCGAGATCGGCACGGTGGTAGATAGCTTCGATATCGTTATCTTCTTTTTTGAAATGGGTGATCCCGACACTTAGACTGAGAGGGTAGTTAGGGACATCCTTATTGATATAAAGAGTGGCAACAGCTTGGTTGAGTTTGCGTGCTAAATCAACACAAGAGAGCTCATCATTGCATCGATGAATAATGCCTAATTCATCCCCACCTAAACGTGCGATAATATCTCCTTCACTAAGTATCGACTGGCATTTCTTTGTGGTTTGACGAATCGCATCATCACCGGTTTGATGACCGTAAATATCGTTTATTTTCTTGAATTCATCGATATCGACCAGCAAGAAGCAGTAATGTTGTTGTGACTGGTGAAAGTGCGCTAAAGCATCGGAAAAAAACTCGTATAGTTTCCTACGGTTATAGACTCCGGTCAGGTGATCCATCTCAGCATAGTAAGTGAGCTGTTGGGCCAGTTCATGGCGAACGGTGATATTACGAGCAACCCAAACAACCGCTCTTTCACCGTGATAGAGTGATTTTAATGGGTTCACTCGGCCTTCAAACCTTAATGATCCAGCGGGGCCGGAGTTCACATCTAAACAATCCACATCATTCCCTGCCAGCGAATATTCAAAACACATCAGTGTGTTTTTGGTCAGTGTTTCATCAATTCTTTCCAGAAACCAGTTAGCGTTGGTGGGGGATAAGACATCACGCAAATTCTTACCGATCAGCGATAAACCATCGTGATACATTTCGGTATTGTCCCCGCCAAGAATATCGGCATATAAGCCAGATTCCGTCAAAATAAAAACCAAATCAGGCAGCGCGGATATGATCGCGGCATATTCCTCATAACGATGTTTATCATCAAGCATGACTTGCTTCCTTTCACCTTGCGTCATTTCGGCCTTTACTCATTCTAAAATTTGAACGCTTTAAACTTTTCAGTGTGCGATTGCACAAAAATCATACACTCAAAGTTAGAGTTTAGACTCGAAGATTTGGTCTAGGTGATAGCTAGTTAACGTTTTTGTAAGATCACGTTGTGAGAGATTCTCACTAATGATGTTGTTTTGTGTGCTATCAATTCAAAAAAATTGTAATTTTATTTTTACTTAAATCAATAGTTTATATTCATTATCATCTCAAAGTTAAGATTGTGGCTTTACATTGGTATGTCGTACTGTATAGTTTTTCTGCAAACAGTACGGCATTCGCCTGTATGTTAAATCACAAAATGAAATAACTAACGACGAGTAACAGTAATGAATTTTAAGAAGAATGTAGTAGCAGTAGTATTGGCTTCATCAATGATGTTTGGTTGTTCAGCGTTTAGCGATAACGCAAGTGTTGATTACGATCAACAGCTTGTTGTGGGTAACGAACTTTCTGTGCGTGCGACCGACGAATACCAGTTTTCAAAAATCAAGGAAGGTGAACTTGTTCGTACAACGGTGAATACTGCATTCTTAATTGCGAAGCCTATGTACGAAGATTACATCAAGTCTGCGGAAAACCAGCCAGAAGTTAAGCAGTTCTTAGCTTATACACAAAATATGTCCGAAGAAGAGCGTGAAGCTGCATTTAATCAACTTGATGATGAAAGCAAAGCAAAGGTTAAACAGTATGTCGAATCTTCTGCTTTTGATAGTGTTCTGGCGGGTTTAGGTGATGCATCTAAAGCTGCGCTTTCTGCTGCGTCTAAATTTGATGAAGAAAAGCTATTAGGTCTAGTGACGGATTCAAATAGCGGCCTTGGTTTTAAAGACATTATGCAAGAGCAATCTCTTTACGAACTGACTGGCGAGCAGATTATGTTTATGAATGATTCTGTTATCTCGGCGTACCAAACTGCTAAGCAGCTTTCTGCACTTACGAACGCTCAATAAGCGTTTCAATAGCCAGCCTTAGGGCTGGCTTTTTTGATCTAAATCTCCAAGTGTTATTGCATCAATTCTGATGTGCCTGCTTGTCTCTATTTGTTCGGAACTATTATCGTGAAATTAAAATTCTCTGCGCTTTTTGCGTCACTTCTGCTCGTCGGTTGCCAGTCAACAAGTCTTAAAATCAACTCTGAGGCGGATGTTGATGCTAACTCTCAAATTAATAAAGTTAACAAAGAAGCGCTTTATGAGTCAGACAACATTGAACTGCCAAGTAACTATGATGTGAAAGCGTTCAGCAAGATGACCATTGCTGCTTATGTTGACAATGTTCAGTTTGAGAAGAATGCGCGTAAAACCAATATCGATCAGGGCATTATCGCCAAGTTGCTAGAAAACGAACTCGCCCGTACCAAACGTTATGAGGTGCTTACTCGTAACTGTGATGCGTGTAATTACGAAGTAGCATTCCAAGCGGAAAATACGGTTGAAGAAGGTTCAATCGCGATTGGTGAGCAGTTGAATCCGGATTTTGTACTGGAGTCCTCAATTTCACTTGGCTCAGTGATTAAGCAGAAAGACGATCATTTTGAAATTATTTTTCGCAGCTTAGTGACTACCAAAGTTGTTAATCCGACCACCGGACAAATCGTTCACTCATTTGAGCCTATTCGCCACAACATGCCGGCTAAGCGTTTCTTTGCGATGGGCGATATTAATAGTAAATACAAGTTTTTAGGTGGCTTTGACTTCCGTGACCACAACGAGCTGCAAGAAGCCTATAAAGAAGCCGCACAAAAGAGCATTCAAGTGCTGGTAAACCGCACTATGGATTACTATCCGGTGGGTGGCCGAGTGACTAACTATCGTAATGGCCGTTTTGCCATCAACTCGGGGATTAATCAGGGATTTGCGACTAAGCAAGCGGTGGTCCTTTTTCTTAGTGATGATGGTTTAGATATTCCAATTGCTTCGGGTGAAGTCACGCCAAAATCAGAGAGTGGTTCTGGTGTCATGTTTACATGGAAAGAAGATGACGTTGATGCGCAACAAGTTAAAAAACAGATTGAAGCGATGGGTAAAGAGTACCTAAAACGCAACAAGGTTTATGCCGTTTCTGTTGGGACACCTGAGGACTGGGCGCTGTAATGGTTTGGCGAATTTTACGCACTTTAACGTTATCGGTTGCCATTTTATGTAGTGGTTTTCACGCCGCTATTGCAGCGGCCGATCCCATGGATGATGTCTTCTCTATGCTTGGTCAAGGTGGCACGCGTTCGGGCGTCAATGCTTTAGATGGCTATTATGTAGTGGCGATGGGCACATCAAACCATTCAAGTGAGAGTAAAGGCAAAGAGCAAGCTCGGCTAGATGCATTGCGTCAACTTAATGAAATGATTAACGGGGTAGAAACGTCAGGCTCGACAGAAGTTTCTATGGAGTATGTGACGGTAAGCGATGGCGTCAATGAGCAAGAGTTCTCGAAAGAACGATTTGTTGATGTCGTCAGCCATGCGTTTAAGGGCAATTTGTCGGCCGTTAAAATGCTAAAAAGCGGTCAGTATGATGGTGAACACTTTGTTGCTTTGGTGGTGACAGAGCGTGATGTTGCGAAAGTATCGGCTCTGCGCCCAACGACCACCGATGCGGTTAATTCGTTTGCGAGTCAAACAAGTACGGTTACCGTGGCTGAATTTAGTGGTGATGCATCGTCATCAGTTGAAGCTAAAGGTCTCGCACCAATGAAAAAGGGTGAGTCCGTGGCTCGGGAATTGGCGGTGCAAGACGCGATCAAAAATGCCGTGCAGCAGGTACAAGGTGTGATGATCAGTGGTAAGTCTGGTCAGTTTAATGAAGCAGTTGCCATGGCGATTTCGACTAAGACTCAAGGCTATGTCAGCCACTACGAGATACTTGACGAAGATATTGAGCGCGGTCAGTACTACGTGATTGTCGTAGCCGATGTCAATCAAGGACAACTGCTCAATGATGCCAACTTCTACTTAGATATTTTTGGCCATGCGCAGTTTTCGGTTTCAGCTAATAATCCGGATAAAAAAGAGTGGCTGACGGATGAATTAGAGAAACTCGGATTTGCGTTTAACCAGGATCAATCCTCAGCTACGCATACTTTTAAGTTGGAGCAATCTCAACGAGCCGTGGAAGATCATAAAGGCAGTCAGGGTTTTGAAACCGCGGTCAACATCCAGTTGGTGGATAATGCCAGTGGCGCGATCATTTTGACCGTGGTGAATAAGCCCATCAAATCTCGTATCTATGTAGAACCAGCATCACGGGCAAAGCAAGTATCTGAACATCAGGCATACAAGCAGATTTCAGCCAAGCTAGGCTTAGAAGTAATTCAGTCTTTGGCTACCCATGCAGAGCGTGGGGTGGTGTATCCCATCTATATAAAAAATGCGAATCGAAATGATGTCGCCATTTTTAAACATGTCTTGGAAAACTCAACCAATGGTTCGGTAGAAAATTGGCAATGGGATAAGACCGAGAAAACGATGATGTTGAATTATCGCTTCTCTGGCTCGCTTTCTCAGGCATTTGATCAGGGCTTAGATGAGCTGTATCAAACATTCAAGCTAGAAGGCAAAGGACGTCGCCCGCATTTGAAGTCAGTCGATAATCAGTTGGCGAACTTTGAAATAAGGTAGACAAGGATGATGAGATTGAAATTGGTGGTGCTGTTATTGGTTCAGCGGTGTGGCGCCGCGTTTTATTTGGCTACGCGCTGTATTTTGCTGAAAGATCTATGGCAAACAGCGAACTGGCTAAGAGGGGTATTGCTCAATTTTACATGGGTAGTATCACTTACAGGCGGAATAGTATTGCCTGCTCAGGCTTTGGATTTGCCAGCTATTTACCAGCAACATTTAGCTGAGAAACCGGTTGGCCGCTATGAGCAAGATGGCTATCTATTCATTATTACTCAAGCACAGTGTTCGGATGAATCAAAGCATGCTGGAACAGCGCAAGGAAAGATCGCTGAAGCCGCATTCTACGCTCAACTAGCTGAAGAAGTACAAACGCGAACTGTGCGTATAGCACCTCATGCGGTTGCGCCATCAACACTGGCGCGCCTAGCGGTGCAAGCATTGATTCGTGCCGAGGTTTCTTCTGTAAACATTCGCCATCAAAAGGTGGCTGATGTCCGTTTACCTAATTGCATCAAACGACAGGTACGAGCGGTGGCAATCAACAGCTTTGTCAGTCAACCAACACAGGTTTCTGCTGCGCAAGTAGAGCAGAAAGCGGGAGAGCTATTAGTGGCTATGTTGCAGCAGCACCAATACCCACAATTGATGACCGTTTTTGCTGAGCCGTCGGAGTTTTCGGTACTGTATCAACTGTTCGAGCTGCTTTCTGCCTCTGATTCTCGTACTTGGCAGGCGCCCAACCAGATTGAACAGATGCGTGATAGTTACGATATCAACGGGGTTCTTGCGGCCGTAAAGTCTTATCAAGGAATACTCTATGCCAATGTGTTATCGACGAATAAATTGGCTGCAGACACCTTCTATCAACAAGCGAATAGCCTGTTTAAGCAAGGGGTTACCCCGGAGCTTATCGAACAAAAGCTGTCGTTGTCTCTTAACGCTGATCCGCAACATACACAAAGTTGGAAGTTATTGTCGAGCCTATTCCGAGCAATAAACCCAGATGAAGCAGGATATGCGGCGAAGCAATATTTCATCCATAGCGAGGCAAGTTTAAGTGCGTGGGTCTCTCTATTTAAAGCACTAGAACCAAGCTCTCCAGCGCAAGCTCAAGCCATTCAAATCCTCATGCGTTATGTCGCTCAAAGTACCGAGTTGACGGCATGGGAAATTAAACAAATTAAAGGTTAGGTCATGAAAAATATCATTACGCCATTGGCACTCTCTATTTCTTTGGTTCTTTCTGGGCAAGCATTCGCCGAAGATTTTATCCCAACGAGCAATACACAAGCTGTTACGACCACGGAAGTGCCTACCGCTGGAACTCCGGTATCCACAGCGGGTGTTGACGCGCAACAAGCGGCAGCTCAACAACCTTTTGAGCAACAAGAAATCGTTGAGTACATCTCTGCTGAACAGCAAATTTTCGATTACATGGATCAGAAGAACTGGCAGCAAGGGTGGGATGCCGATAAGAAGCGTTTGTTCGTCGTGAATATGCAGCAATTTGATTCAGAAGACCCAAGTTATGACGATAGTTTTGTTACCAAGCGTTCGCAATACGCCATGATCGCCACGATGAGTGCGAAAGCTGAAATGGTGGAGTACATGCGCACCACGATGTCAGCGGTGGATATGCTTACGGCTCCGGGTACGGATGTTCATGCTGAACTCAATGAAAAATATACGCGTGCAGAGAAGAAACTCAGTGCACAAAAGCGTGAGTTGGTGAAGATCATAGCTGAATTGGATCAGGCTGAAGCTGACAAGTTAGCAGGTATCACGATAGAAGATCGTGCAGAGGCAACTTGGGATGCAGTCATTAAGCGAATCGATAGTGATTATGATGCGGGAATGATTGAAGAGTCTAAGCGCAAAAAGTATGAAAAAGTAAAACAGCGTTATGCAGATGCCAGTGGTGAATTGGAAAGGCTGGAGCAAGAAGCGGCTAAGCTGAAAGGCGAGATTAAACTGGAATCAACCAGCATGGTCGAGACACTAGCACAGGCCCCAATTCTGGGGGCGAGTGTGTTGGTGCAAGCTGAGTCATGGAACGCGGAAAGCGAAGTGTATGAAGTTGCCACTTTAATGGTATGGAGTCCTAAGTTAGAAAAGGCCGCCAAATCAATTATCACTGGTGAGATGTTGCCGCTTAAGCCAAAGAATGGACTCTCAGTTCATGATTGGCTTAAGAAACAAGAGGTTGCCACGATGGTTGGCCCACGCCAATTTGTTGATCAAACGGGTGAGCGTTGGTTTATTGGTGCTTATGGTATGCCAGTAGAAGGCTCGTCTTCTATGGTGCGCAAGAATCGCGGTATCGCCGATGCAATGGCAAAAAAAGAAGCGGCAGTTGCGCTGTATGCTGATATCGAAACGCAAAAACAAGCGGCGATTGCGATGCAAACTCGCTCTGGTGATATTGGTAGTAAGGATCATACGGAAGTGGCTACCAGTTTTTCTGAAGCAACGCGTCAATCTGTTGAAAATCGTCATATTAATGGATTATCTAAGTTGTTTTCTCGCACTGTGACTCATCCAATCTCACAGCAAAAAATCTACGTTGTTGCTTATGGTATTTCGGCTAAAGCCGCAAGCGAAGCGCTAGCGATTGAATATTCGGCATTTGATGCTGGTGCGACCGCTAACCGAGAAAACAATCTTAAAGCGGCGGAGCGAGCTGGTTTGGAAAGCAATCTTCAAGCGTCAAAAACCGAGATCGCAGTGAAACCTGATACCAATTCTTCCGCTAAAAAAGCAACCACATCATCGGTTGTTCCAGTCACGAAGAAAACAGCAACGAACAGTTCTACGTTACTTAACACCCCCGATTTTAGCGACGATGATTTTTAAGGATAAATAATGATGAAAAATGCACTTTTACTTTTGTTAGTGGCGGGTGTTTCTGGCTGTCAATCGACACCGCAACAGACACAAGTGGACCCTTTGACGAGTATCGGTTGTACCTTTTTCGGTGATGGGAAAGTCGCCGCACCGGATTGGATTTGTGCCGGCAGCATCGATGACGCGCGATTTGCTTATATGGCATTGGGTGTAAGCGAAAATACCAGTGGAGGAGTGGCGCATCAGCGAAATCTAGCTATTTTAGATGCGCAGCAACAGATTGCGAAAGAAATCGCTACTGAAGTGATTCAAGTGATGCAAACTAAGGCCGGAACCTTAGGTGTTGCGGGGATTAGTGGTGGCACAGCTGCCACGTCTGAAGAAACCAATGCGATGGCGCAAGTTGCCTTAAAAGGCGCGACAACCTTGCGAGCGCAAAAAGGGCCTGATGGTTTCTTTTATGTGTTGATGGGACTACCTTCTGATTCGGTAGAGCCTAATGTAGAGAATATGTTAGATGCTCAGTTAAGTGATGCTAACGAGACAAGTTCTTCGTCAACCCTCAGCAATCAAGAACTGGCCGCAGAAATTAACGCGGCATTGGCTAACTAGATGCTGCAAGGAGAATCGATGTTGAAGTCATTTCTATTCTGCTCTTTAGTGGTTGGGCTTTATGCCCAAACCGTGATTGCAGGTGTTGAGGATCTGCAAGCTAAGTTTGCTAATCAGAAGCAGTCGTTAAGTGACTCTTTTAATCAACAAAAATCACAACAAGTGGATCGCTTTGAACAAGCGAAATTGGCTTATCGTGATAGCTTTTTAAATGCGCAAAAACGCTTTAGTCAGCAATGGGATACGCCAGTATTGAGCTCTGCGACGACTTGGGTTTCTTATTCGGAAGAAGACAAAGTAAGGCGCTCGCTCGATTTTGAATCGGGTGCTTATACGATCGAAGTGTTAGGTGATAAAACGCAAGCACAGATTGATGCAATTGTTGTGCAGCAAACCGAGCGTTTACTTGCGGCCACATCATCAAGTGCGATTAAAAGCGATCCAGTGCTGAATAAAATTGTTAGCAATAATACGCCGTCTAATAAGTTGTTTAGTGAGTTGGATTCAACGGTGATTACCGCGACGAAACAACAATCAGCTTATCGTCAAGCGCAGGGGAGCAAGGTGACGATGGTGACAATGCGTTTCCCCCAAGATAAGTTATCGCAACGAGCGTTACAGTATATTCCGCAGATAAAAAAGCAAGCGCAAAAGTGGCAGATTGATCCTGCTTTAGTGATTGCCATCATGCATACTGAAAGTCACTTCAATCCTGTAGCACAATCTCATATACCGGCTTATGGTTTAATGCAAATTGTGCCATATTCAGCAGGCAGAGATGTGACGAGAGTCCACCAAGGCAAAGAACGCGTGTTGACCGCTAACGAGTTGTTTGTGCCGGACTATAACATTGAGATTGGTAGTGCGTATCTCAATATTCTCGAACAGCGTTATTTGAATGATATTGATGATCCAAGCACGCGCACATTTGTCGCAATCTCCGCTTACAATGGCGGAGTGGGGGCGGTGGCTAAACACTTTAGTGGCACGGGATCTCTGAGTAAGCTAGCGCAATCAGTTAATCGAATGTCTTCGCAGCAAGTGTATCATTCGCTGGTGGAGGATTTTCCTTATAAAGAGACGCGCGATTATCTTAAGAAAGTCGAATCGAAAAGGCAGTACTATGCGCCTTATTTCTAAGATTGTGAGTCGAGTAATATGGCCAAATTTACTGTTCTCGGCTTTGTTGGTATTGCCCTTAACAGTGAGCGCGTTGCCAAGCTCATCACTGCCTAGTTGGTTTACTAATGTAGAGAACGATCCTAAATTGGTCTCTGATGTCGGGGTTGGAGAGACGCTGGAATTAGCCAGACAGGATGCATTATCAAATATTGCCAAATCACTCCATAGCCAAGTTTCTGCAACGACGGAGATCAACATAGCGACCTCTGGAAACGCGCCTAAGACGACGGATTTAGCGGTGAATAACACATCGAGTCATACTCAAGTGTCAACGAAAGAGATGGCGCTATCGATGGTTTTCTGGACACACGCAACTCAGATTGAGGGTATTTTCTATGTTCGCGGACAAATTACATTGGCAGAGTGGGTCGCGGTCAATCAGAATCGACTATCGGTCTATCTTGAACAGGTTGAAAAGATAATCAGTAAGCCGAATTGGAAGTTGATTGATTATCGTAATAGTTTGGCTTTGGATACCGAGTCGATTGAGGCTCTTACAAGTATGCTCGCGCCTTATTCATTTAGCTCTAATCTAACTCGTCAAACAATGGCTGCCCTAAATAACAAGCAACGTGATTATGTTACGCAGCATTGTTTTTCGGTCAAAAAGAGTCACGATAAAGTGACTGATAAGTACTTTTTACCGGTTTTAGAAAGCGCGGTACATCGGGCTGGCTTGCTGGTCTCTGATGATGACCGTTGTGAGGTTATCTCTGTTATTGCCCGTAATGACAAGATCGCTGAACAACAGATTCGCACCACATTTTTGATACAGATCGCCAATTATGAAAGCCATCAAATGCAGGTTGTTGGTGAGGGATTATCTTATAAGGCTCGTTTGATTTCTGCTGCTCATAACTTATCAGTGATGCTTGAGAAACAAGGTGGTATTTTGCTGCAAGAGTAGGGCTATTACTGAACGGACCGACAGCGTTACTTTGTATAGAAAAGCCAGCGTTCACTGGCTTTTCTTATCGTCATACTGAATCAAACTTCTTTTGACTATTAAGCTTTAGCAAATTGATAGGTGCGGAAACCGCCGATGAGGTTGCGTGCTTTATAACCGTTGTTCACCAGTTGGCGATAGGCGACGTTACCACGTAACCCAACTTGGCAGTAAATCACGATCTCCTTATCCTTTGGTAATTCATTCATACGTTCGCGCAATTGGTCTACAGGAATGTTGATGTCACCTGCGATGTGGTTGCCGTTGGCGCGTTCGCCAGGATTACGCACATCAAGTAGGATTTGATCGTCACTGAGCGAGTCTATTTGATCAAAATGAATCGGAGTCGCATCACCCTTGATGATGTTATTGGCGACAAACGCCGCTTGGTTAATAACATCTTTGGCACTGCCGTAAGGCGGTGCATAGGTGAGTTCTAAATGTTGCAGCTGTTCCACTGTCATGCCGGCACGTTGTGCCACGGCCATAATATCAATGCGTTTATCTACGCCATCTTTGCCAGCGGCTTGCGCGCCTAAGATTTTGCCAGTGGTTGGCTCAAACAAAAGCTTAAATGAAACCGTTTCTGCCCCTGGGTAGTAGCTGGCATGGCTTGCGGTATGAACGAATACTTTCTCGTAGGCTATACCTTCACGCTTGAGTTGCTTCTCGTTCTTACCGGTAGAAGCCACCGCTAAATCGAAGATCTTACAAATCGCGGTACCCTGTGTACCTTGATAGGTCTCATTGCGACCTAACATGTTATCAGCGGCCATACGGCCTTGACGGTTTGCAGGGCCTGCAAGTGGGACAAGTGTTGCATTGCCAGTAACAAAGTCTTGCTCTTCGATGGCATCGCCCACAGCGTAGATAGAAGGGTCGCTGGTTTGCATATTTGGATTGGTCCAAATACCGCCCAACTCACCAATTTCTAGGCCTGCCTCTTGTGCCAATTTAGTTTCTGGTCGAACACCAATCGCCATGATCAGAATGTCGGTAATCAGTTGTTCATCATTGCTAAGCGTTAGATTTAATTCACTGCCATCTTGGGTTTCGATATATTCCACGGCACTTAATGCGGTATTAAGCCGTAAGTCGATATCATGAGCGCGGATCTCTGCATGAGCGAATCCGGCCATCTCTTTGTCCATTGGTGTCATGACTTGGTCGGCCATTTCAAGCAGGGTGGTCTTAATACCAAGTTGATGGAACGCTTCCATCATTTCTAAACCAATAAAACCACCACCCACTACGGTCGCGTGTTTAATCGGTTTGCTTTTCAGCGTGTTGATGATGCGATCCATATCTGGAATGTTTCGCAGCGAATGGGTGAGTGGGTTATCAATACCTGCAATAGGCGGGACGATAGCGCCGGCCCCCGGGCTTAGCAATAAGACGTCGTATTGCTCTTGATATTGCGTGCCGTCCAGTAGGTTGCGAACGGTGACGTTTTTGGTTTGACGATCAATTGCGACGACTTCATTCATTACTCGCACATCAACGTTAAAGCGAGCTAGGAAACTTTCTGGTGTTTGGAGAAGCAATTTACTGCGTTCTGGAATATCACCACCGATATGATAAGGCAGGCCACAGTTAGCGAACGAGACGAATGGACCGCGTTCAAACATGATGATTTGAGCGTCTTCACTTAAACGTCGTGCACGTGCTGCGGCCGAAGCGCCACCTGCAACACCACCAACGATTACAATCTTAGTCATTTGCTTCTCCAATACACGGTAGTCGAATTACGAGGAAATTTTGTTCCTGTGTTATATAGCACTATATGTTTATATATTAGCTTTGTCTAATGTTAATGTGGCTATTCGTAAATTGAGCAGCATGATTTGAAGAGTATGATCTGAAGACTAAGTAACGGGGACGGTTTTTTATTATATTTCATAGCGATATCTTTGCGGCAGTAGGGTGTTTACGATAATATGCGCCTGTTTGAGTTCTTTTTGTTCATTTAACCTTTATGTTTGGTATCGTTCTATGAGTGCATTGAAAAAATCGACGGGAATTGTCGTTGCAGGAGTCGTGGTTGGTTTGCTGTGTGTTGCTTATTGGAAATATCACACGTTGGTGATGAGCATCGCATTCGAAGATGCTAAATTTCAGGCCTGTGTGCTAGAAGCTGGTAATGAAATAGCAGAAATTGAACATTTAACTTGTGACTATAATATTACTTCTCTTGTCGGTATTGAGCATCTAACAGAATTATCTACATTGGTATTACACGATAGTGAGTTGGCCGTTGCTGATCTTTCGCAAAACCAATATATTAATGGATTTAGTGCAACCAATACGAAATTAGCGAAGTTGGTTTTTGCTGAAGACAACTATCTATATTCATTAGAGATAAATAATAGTGAGTTGAGTGATGTTGATATATCAAGGCTTAAACGTTTAGACTCTGTAGAGATCTCCAACAGCCAGTTGAATAGTGTTGACTTTTCTAATAATTCTGCATTGAAGCAAATAAAGCTGAATGATAATAGACTCGAAGAAATTAAAGGCTTGTCTACCCTGCCAGTAACAAGGATTGAAGTGGCAGGGAACCAATTGAATCATTTAGATGTATCTAAATTGGTTGATTTGGAATTTCTTGATATCGAAAATAATAATCTCAATAGCATCGATATTTCCGCGAACAAAAATTTAGTTAACCTGCGAACGACAGGTAACGATATCGCGTCGCTTGACTTAGAAAATAGTAATGTAAAACTCAAAAATGTGACGTTTTCACATCCTACCGAGCTCAAGTTAAAACGCTATGAATGGGTAAAAGACGTGCCATTTGAGGATGAAAACTTTAAGCAGTGTATTCTAGATAGTGGACATGAGAAAGTAGCGAAAGTGGTTCAGTTAGCCTGTACCTCAAAGAAAATCAAATCGATTGCAGGCATTGAATATTTACAGAACCTTAAAAAGATAAATGTTTATGCGAATTACATTCAGGAAGCGGATCTCAGAGCGAATAAATTGATTGATTTTACTGCGACGAGAAATGCTATTCGTGATGTTAAATTTGGTCTGAACCCTGAGTTGAAAACCCTACAACTTGCCGGGAATCTTCTAGACGAAATTGATTTTAGCGGTGTTGAAAATATTGAGTATATGGTGATGTGGGGTAATAAGTTTAAGCATGTCGACATTAATAATCTACACTCGCTAGAAACTGTTTATCTAGGCGATAATTTCTTAACTGAGATTGATGTTTCAAACTTAATGGTGCTAAAAAATTTGTTTGTAAATGATAATCGACTGTCTGAAATCGATGTGAGTAAAAATATAAACCTTATAGTTCTTGTTGTTCGTAATAATAACATTCGCTCTCTAAACTTAAAAAACAATAAGAAATTAGCTAAAGACGAAGTCGGTGTTGATCAGTTCGTGCGAGTGATTCGATAGATATTCTATTTGGTCGTATTACGTCGTTATGATAGGTCGATAGGGGCCTATCACATAGTTTAGCCCCTGTGTTTGGTGGTTGTTATCGCCCAAGCATATCGACTCAGTTTTACGCCATGAACCGTTTTTGTATTTAGGTGATTTGGTTATGAAAAACACACAGATTTTCAAGTTATCCGCGTTATTTTCCTTGCTTGTTTTTACCGTCTTATTAGTTTTGGGTTTGTTTGCTAATTTTGATGGCGATATAAGTCGTTTTGTCGCCTATCTTGGTCGCAATGCTTATGATGTATCAAGCTATTTTGCTGTGGTATTAACAAGCTGTTTCTTTGGGCTGGCTTTCATTTTATGGGGTTTTTGGCGCACATCATGGTCTAAAAAAGGCGTGGCGATATTGATTTCGTTATGTGCTGGTACTGGCTTTTATGTTTACGTTTATTATGAGTTCTTGGTGTTTGATTATGTTGTCAAAGAGAACCTGTACCAAGGGGCTTTCGGCCGTGACCAAGTATTAGATGCCGATAATAGTCTTGATTTTAAAGTGAAGTATCCTGAGATATACCGAGATACGATCGGCAGTTCATACATTAGTATGGATAAATATCGTGCGTGGCTGCGTAACAATAAAAGTCGTATCGCCCATAACTATAATGTTTGCTTTCAAGGCGAACAAATTGTCTTTAGCGCGGTGAGTGAGTTTTTCGATAATGGTGACTATTGCCAGCCAGAGACAACGATTGAAGGTGATAATGCTGTTAAGCTTATTTTTACTCCGATTGGTGATAATCAGTATCAATGTAGCGGCTGCGATGGTTACTTGTTGCCAGTATATTGGAATCACTATGCTGAAAAGTGAGTAAAGAAAGACAAGCGCTAGCTAGGCTTTAACGCATTATTAAGCAGCGCCTGTCTATTGTGTTTTAAGGTTATCCATCCACGTTGACAACATTGAGTTGATCAACCAGCTTGGCGATGATGGTTTCTTGGCTGGCTGCGACATCATTAATACCGAGCTCATTCCAGCCCACATTATTCATCACAACTTTACTCACACCACCATTTTCATCAGTAACGGCTAGCGTGGTGGTGGGGGTATCAGTTAGGTCATTAATATCGTCATTAATCTCAACCTCTATGTGATCAAGTAAGTCTTGAGTTGTCGGCGAGTCAGGAAGTAAATCCGATAGATCAATCACATCATTATTCACATTGAAATTCATGATGGTATCAGTGGTTGGGTTGGCACTACTGCCTGCATTTTCATCAAGAATGCGGAAGGTGTCGTTGCCCATACCGCTTCTAAATACATCGTCACCGGGTGTACCACTAAGAACATCATCACCTTCATGACCGTAGGTATCAGAAATAAGGAGCTTCTCTTCCGAAACAAGATGACTGAGCACTTCGGCATCGGACATTCCTGCCGTGTTCGTTCCTGTAAAGTCATTGATAGCAATGCCGTCTAGAGTGATGGATTGAACTAACTCATCGTTATTGTCTAGCAAGGATATTTGCGTATTGCCATCCACTTTTGTGAATTGCACATTCTGAGCGATATCGGTTGAACTCCAAACTGAGCTTGCAGCGACAAAACCACGCAAATCTATGATGTCTTGGCTACTGTCGAACGTATCGATGACAGCACGACCAGGATCATCGTCTGTTCCCACCGTATCACTCGACCACGAATAAGTGTTGTCTGTCGCACCAACATTGATATTGACCGTAGCGGTATCACTGCCACCTTGCGCGTCTGAAATTGTGTACTCAAAGGTTGCCTTGCCTACATAACCCGAGCTTGCAGTAAACTCGATATCTCCAGAGCCATTAATAGTGACGGCCCCACCAATTGCATTTTGTACGGATGTAATGGAGAGTGTTCCACCATCTATATCGCTATCATTTTCAAGTAATGCAGATGCTGCAATTATCAGGGTCTCGCTCTCTTCGACGTAAAGTTCTCCCTTGGTAATGTCGTTATCGATCAGTTTTTTGTCGCTCATATCAAGCGTTACGTCTGCGTCGTCGTAGTTTAAATCAAGCGCTACATGATTGGGTGTTTCCGAGTTATCGGCTTGTATGGTAGTGAGTACAAAGGCATCAGCTAAGGTTTTCGAAATAACCATGTTTTGCACCACATATGTACCATTACTGCCTGAGGTCGTTAACTCAAATGTTTTTACTGGGCGATCGGTGGTGAAGGAATAGTAATCTTCGTAAGAACCAGACTGGCGATAGCCGGATTGGGTATCAATCAGATCGCCATTTTCATCAAAGGCGGTAATTTTTACTTTGGTCGCGTTTGGCGAGATTTCATCAAAATAACTACCTAAGCCACTGAGACGGAAGGTAACTTCGTTAATGTCTTCCCCATCAATAGTAATAGATAGTTTTTCACCCTGGCTCAAACCACTATTATCATTATCACCAATCCCAGAGCCTAAGTGACCATAAGTGTTGTAGGCGGTAAGTGGGCCACTTGAGCTTTTAGTGGTGATCGTAGTGCCATTTTCTTCAAAGACTGCGGTTGTCCCCGATACAGTACCCCAGTGGCTTGTCGAAATCGGGCCGTTGAACTCGGGCGTATTGGGATTTGCATCAAAGCTGCCGACTTTGATATCACGAGTCATGGTTTGAATGGTTGCTTCATCAGGTACGAAACGAACTTGGGCATTGGCATCATATTCTTCACCCACCACCATGTCTTGCCAACCTTGGTTATCCACGTTGTATTGCATCGTTCCGTAATCTGGATCTTCGTCGAGTCTAATTCGAGGATCTTGAGTCACTTTTGAGTCATTCATCGCATCAGGGATTTCATTGATACCGTTGATAGTGACAGTAATATCGTGAGTTGTTCCATCAATCGAGGCGACAGAAAAGACTTCTTGTTTGGTCTCTCCGGCTTTGAGATATTGCACGTCGGCATTATCGACTTGGTAATCCCAGTTACCATCGGCATCGATGGTGAGCGCACCGAGTGCGCCAGCTGGCGTCACGACGCTAGCAGGATCGAACTTGGCTTCACCGGTATCAGCATCGGTAAGGGTTAACACGCCTGAATCGGTGAGTATTGGATCGGTATCATCTTCGGTCACCGCACCAATTGCATCGCCAGAGATGACTGCGCTGTCATTCACCCCAGTAATGGTAATAACGATGTCGTGGGTGGTGCCATCCACTGAGGCGACAGTGAAGGTTTCGACCTTGGTTTCATCTTGCGCCAGATATTGCACGTCAGCGTTGTCGACGTTGTAGATCCAGTTGCCATTTTCATCGATGGTGAGCGCGCCTAATGCGCCAGCCGGAGTGACCACGCTAGG
>NZ_AFWE01000092.1 GCF_000222585.1 Vibrio scophthalmi LMG 19158
GATGAAAACCATTTTTAAAAACACTCAACTTTCTATTCAAAAGTAAATGCGCTTAAAGATGGTGGAGCTATGCGGGATCGAACCGCAGACCTCCTGCGTGCAAGGCAGGCGCTCTCCCAGCTGAGCTATAGCCCCATCAGGTGTCGATACTGTGTGCCAATTCCTTGGGAAGGGAATTGGTGGGTCTGAGTGGACTCGAACCACCGACCTCTCGCTTATCAGGCGAACGCTCTAACCACCTGAGCTACAGACCCAGTATCGTCTCTTAAACTTTAT
>NZ_AFWE01000091.1 GCF_000222585.1 Vibrio scophthalmi LMG 19158
GCTCTTGACGCGTCTCCTGGTCGAACTCAAAAAAGCGCGGGTCAACCCAAGGGGCGGACACAATATCCCAATGCGATTTACTGGTGCGATACATCAGCTCGCACACGGCAAAGCCTTTCCCCAAACCATCCAGTAAATCCATCTTCATCATTTTGATAAAAGGACGGTTCATGAGTTTGCGCACTTCTTCGGCCAGCATGAGGCTTTTTTCATCTTCGCCGCCTGGCGTCACCGTCATCGGCAGGTTAGCCGCTTTGAGTTTGCGAGTACGCAGCACAGATGAATAGTGCGTGTCGCGCTCTTCAATCTCTTCGGCCAAGACCATGAACGGCTCAATGTAAAAGCTCTCCGCTTCACGCAAGGCGCGAGCGCAGCGCTCTGGCGTGATGTTGATTGCAATGGAGTAACCAGGTGTTGGCGTTCGCACCGAATAGACTGACGCTTCGGTTTGACGTGTGGTGAGCAACGTTTTTTCTGGCGCAAACGGCTCACCTGTTCTTGGGTCAATAATCTTGTTCACAGTAATCCTCCTCGGTTACGCAGACCGAGCGTGCATTTCACCGAGCGGCGAGGCTCAGCGTTGCTTTTTTGTTTAATCGAGTGCGAGCCGTAGACCGCTTTGTTGTTCTCAAGGCTGGCAAGATAGGCAAACCAAATCGCAATGGCCGAGTCACCATGGCGCTTTTTCTTCTCGCCTTTGACCTTGCGCTCACGGTCAATCTTTGGTGTGCCGTTGATGGTCTTAATCGCCGTGATATCGCATATCACATCCTCATCCGCGGGGATGGTGAGTTGTTGATCTTCAAACGCGGCTTTAAATTTGGGCATGTGCTCGCGGTAATAGCTCTCAGAGAGCATGATGATTTCCGCTAGACTGCCGTACTCCTCTTGAGCCTGCTCAGCCACATAGTTACCGTTACCGCCACCATCGAGCTTTAAGGCGCACAGCATCGGCAGGCGATCACAAATAAACTTGATGGCTTGCTCTTGCTGCTTGTGCGGCACGTTGTGCAGCTCGACCAAGAAAGGCACATGCCTGGTTGAATCTTGGTTAATGGTCATCGGTGCAAACACCGATAAGTGGCCGCTGCGCGCAAAGTCTTCCCCAAACGCGTGAGGGCGTGGGGGTAGCTTATCGAGTAACGGCTCCACCATTTCCTCAAGCCACGCTTTCATCTCAACGCGGCGCAGTGGTTCTTTGGTGTTGTTAAACGCC
>NZ_AFWE01000090.1 GCF_000222585.1 Vibrio scophthalmi LMG 19158
ACGCGATTGACACTGAGAAGTGGATCAAGAACGTGGGTGAAATGGTTGACCGTGGCCTTGTGGTGGCGCAAACCGATATCTATGAGCGCTTAAAGCTCAAGATGCCGGACGATAAGACCAAGGCGGTACTTGTGCCTAAAGATATCGCCAGTGCTGTACAGCCTGTGACGGATGCGCCTCAAGAGGTGGCCACCAATCGACGCCTTGCCCTTAACCGCAAAGACAACGAAGAAGACGCGCTACCTGACCAAGACGAATGGGGCAATATTGCTGATGCTTTGGCAGCTCCTATCTTTGACGCCGTGCAACAGGCGCAAAGCTACGAAGAGCTGCAAGCCGCGCTTGACGCACTCAGTGCCAGCAATGACGATGATTCACTAACACCATTGATTGAGAGCCTAACGCAAGCCACATTCAGCGCAAGGCTCAAGGGTGAGCTCAATGGATAAGCTGGCTCAAGAGATACGGCGCTACCTGCTATCAAAGGGCATTCAAACCACCTTTGATTGGCGCGAGATGCTAGAGGAAGAGCACGACTTTAACTTTACCGTCGCCAAGATGAACCAGGTTGAACTCTTAACCCAGACGCAGCTCTTGGTCGCCCAGGCGATTGGCGAAGGCATGAGTTATGAGCGCTTTGCTAAGCAGCTCAAGCCGATGCTGGTTGAGCAAGGTTGGTGGGGTGTTCAGGCAATGACTGACCCATGGTCAGGGGATGAGCAAATCGTTCAACTAGGCAGCACGCGGCGCATGAAGGTGATATACGAAACCAACATGCGCACCGCTTACGCCTATGGTCAGTATCAACGCTCTGAGCGAGTCAAAGACACGCAGCCCTATTTTGTCTATGAGTTAGGCCCAAGCAGCGTGCACCGCCCTGAACATGTCAGTTGGGCGGGCGTTATGCTCCCCATTGACCACAGTTTTTGGTCTACCCATTACCCGCCTAATGGTTGGGGCTGTAAGTGCCG
>NZ_AFWE01000089.1 GCF_000222585.1 Vibrio scophthalmi LMG 19158
ACGCGATTGATACCGAGAAGTGGATCAAGAACGTGGGTGAAATGGTTGACCGTGGTCTTGTGGTGGCGCAAACCGATATCTATGAACGCTTAAAGCTCAAGATGCCGGACGATAAGACCAAGGCGGTACTTGTGCCTAAAGATATCGCCAGTGCCGTACAACCTGTGACGGATGCACCTCAAGAGGTTGCCACCAATCGACGCCTTGCCCTTAACCGCAAAGACAACGAAGAAGATGTGCTACCTGACCAAGACGAATGGAGCAATATTGCTGATGCCTTGGCATCTCCTATCTTTGACGCCGTGCAACAAGCGCAAAGCTACGAAGAGCTGCAAGCCGCGCTTGATGCACTCAGTGCCAGCAATGACGATGATTCACTCATACCATTGATTGAGAGCCTAACGCAAGCCACATTCAATGCAAGGCTCAAGGGTGAGCTCAATGGATGAGCTGGCTCAAGAGATACGGCGCTACCTGTTATCAAAGGGCATTCAAACCACCTTTGATTGGCGCGAGATGCTAGAGGAAGAGCACGACTTTAACTTTACCGTCGCCAAGATGAACCAGGTTGAACTCTTAACCCAGACGCACCTCTTGGTCGCCCAAGCGATTGGCGAAGGCATGAGTTATGAGCGCTTTGCTAAGCAGCTCAAGCCGATGTTGGTTGAGCAAGGTTGGTGGGGAGTTCAGGCAATGACTGACCCATGGTCAGGGGATGAGCAAATCGTTCAGCTAGGCAGTACGCGGCGCATGAAGGTGATATACGAAACCAACATGCGCACCGCTTACGCCTATGGTCAGTATCAACGCTCTGAGCGAGTGAAAGATACACAGCCCTATTTTGTCTATGAGTTAGGCCCAAGCAGCGTGCACCGCCCTGAGCATGTCAGCTGGGCGGGCGTCATGCTCCCCATTGACCACAGTTTTTGGTCTACCCATTACCCGCCTAATGGTTGGGGTTGTAAATGTCGT
>NZ_AFWE01000088.1 GCF_000222585.1 Vibrio scophthalmi LMG 19158
AGAACCTATCTCAATAGGTGTTGTCTGAGTTAAATCAACACCTATTGAAAATACTGTAAATGAGTTCAACACAATACCTAATCTCTGATGCCCTTTGGGCGAAAATTGAGCCTTTGTTGCCTATTCATAAGACTAATCACCCTCTCGGTACACATCGAAAGAGGGTCGATAATCGTGATGCCATGAATGGCATTCTTTTTG
>NZ_AFWE01000087.1 GCF_000222585.1 Vibrio scophthalmi LMG 19158
TTGGTATAACTCTAATACTGATTGGTGCCACAAAGGAGCGCATTCTTTTCTTGGTGGTAAATCCCCACTGGAACCTTTTCCTGGATAACAGAGTCCCATTGGCATTATGGCAACCTTACGTGCATCGTAAAATGTCTCTTTATCGATTGCTAGCCATGTGCGAAGTCGGTCTCCACTCGGATCATTCCAAGGTATCGAACTATGATGCACTCGCGTACCAGGAGCTTGGCCAATGATCAGAATTTGCGCATCTTGATGCGCTTGAATGATCGGGTTCGCTCCAAGTGCTAATTCCGGCTCGCACTGTCGACATTGACGGATTATTGTTAGTAGATCTTCTAGCATCAATAACCTTTACTAAAATCAATGCAGTCGTGCAACGTATAGCCTTGTTCCCAGTTGATATAGTGTTGAGTGAAAATGTCGACGACTTGTTCTGGGAAGCTTAGGGCGGCGATATGAGGGGTTATCGTTATCTTCGGATGACTCCAATAAGGATGTTCCGCACTGAGTGGTTCTTGCTCAAATACATCGAGAAAGGCATGTTCAATTTTGTCATGGTTGAGTGCGTCGAGCAGCGCAGTTTGATCGATGCTGCTACCGCGTCCAACATTAAAGAGTAAGATATTTTTAGCCTTCGCAAAGGCTGCTTGGTTGAATAGTCCCCGTGTTCTTGCTGTATCAGGTAGGGTATTCACGACGATATCGGATTGAGCGATCGCAGAAGCGAGTTCATCAACATGATATGTTTCATCAAATAGCGCCCCAGGCTTTGGAATACCGCTGGTATTGATACCTATAGTACGCATAGCAAAGGCTTTAGCAACTTGGGCTAAATGCGTACCTATTTGACCCGTACCGACAATGGCTAACGTTTTACTATTAAGGCACTGATATTGAGCGGGTCGCCACTGCTTGTCTGTCTGTTGTTGCTGGTATTGCTTAAAGTGACGGTAGTGCTCAATGGTGAAACCTAAGACGTACTCTGCAATCTGTTGACCGAAGATCCCTTTCACATTCGTCAGCAAGTAGTCTTGGCGTAGCCTATGGTTGATAAGAGCATCGACACCCGAATAGGTGGATTGTACCCATGTCATATTTGTAAAATCATCAAGCTGGGTTGCTAGTCTCGGAGGAGCGGCAAGTAAGATATCCGCTTCATTGCGCTGGTTAGTTATAATGAGGTTAGGGAGTGCTAACTTCTCAATTAACTCTTGGTAGATTTGGTCAGCATCAGTGAGGATGTAGAGCTTTTTTGTTAAATTGTCCATAGGCTTTGCTTTTTTCCCTGCTGGTTATCAAGTAAACTGCCGCTGTCTTTTTCTTCAATCAATGAGCCATTATGCTACAGAACCCGCTTCAGCTTCGTCTTGAGAAGCTAGAACCTTGGAAACAGATTACCTTCATGGCGTGCTTATGTGAACGCATGTATCCGAATTATGCCATGTTCTGCGAAAGCACTCAGTTTGCTCCTGCACGTACTTATCGCGATATTCTCGATAGCATTTGGGAACAGCTTACGGTTAAGACAGCAAAAGTTAACTTTGAACGTCAGCTTGAGAAATTAGAAGAGATCATCCCTAGTTCTGAAGATTTTGACTTTTACGGTGTTTACCCAGCGATTGATGCCTGTGTTGCCCTTTCAACATTGCTACACGGATTGTTGGATCGTGACGATCTTTTTGAAAGCATGCAAAAAGTGAGTCAACAATCGGTGATGACTGTCGCTCAACTTGAAGAGGCGCAGTTAGAGATTGAGATCAGCAATGAAAACCAGAAAGAGAACGAAGCGGTTTGTGCTGAATGGGATGTGCAGTGGGCGATCTTTCGACCACTAAAAGAAGCCGAAGAACGCGATATTGATTTGATTAAAGATCTTCGCGCGGAATTGAAAGAAGAAGGCGAGAGTAATATTGGCGTCACTCTATAAGCCACACTTCAGCACGTCATACTGAAATTAAAAAAGGGAGCCTCAGCTCCCTTTTGTCTTATTTATCTTTATCTGCAGACTCTGAGTCAACTCTCGTGTCTTCATCGTCGTCATCACGGCTTTCGATTACACCATGTTGTTTTTTCCACTTTTCCCAGCGCTCAAATGCCAGTTCTTGCATGTCTGTAGTGCTGTCTGCTTCATCAACAATCTCTTCACCAATAAGGTGTTCAAAGATATCTTCTAGTGTTAATAGACCTTGAACTGTGCCGTATTCATCGACCACAAGCGCAAGCTGTAGTCGCTTGGATAGCATCTGGTCAAAAGCTTTTGGTAGCGACATGTTATTAAGGATCACGTGAACAGGACGCATAACAGCACCAAGTTGTTTGTCACCAGAGCCCGCCAATTTCAGCTTGTATAGCTCTAGGCGGTGTACAAAGCCAACAATATTGTCGTTCGCTTGGCTATAAACTAACGGACGTGAAAATGGTGTGTCACGGTGTTCTGTAAGGAACTCTTTAACTGTTAGCTCTGCATCCACACGGAAAACGACAGGTCGTGGCGTCATAACTTGAGTTACCGGCACATCTTGGATACCTAATAAATTGCTTAGGATCTTTGATTCACCCTCGGCGAACTCACCACTTTCACGCGCCAATAGCGCCATCGCAGAAAGTTCATCACGCATTTTTGGCGCAACATGACCACGAGCAAGGCGTTTGGTGATTTGCTCAGAGAACCAAACAAATGGCGTTAAACTCCAAACCATCCAGCGTAGAACATTTGCCGCGTAAGGTGCGAGTTGGCGCCAGTATGTCGCACCAATAGTTTTAGGTACAATTTCAGACAGAACCAAGATACCGAGCGTTAGCACTGCAGAGAAAACGCCGAGCCATTCACTACCAAATACTACAGCAGCTTGCGCACCAGCTGTTGCCGCACCAATGGTGTGAGCGATGGTATTTAACGTCAAGATTGAGGCTAAAGGACGGTCAATGTCCTTTTTTAACGCTGACAGTCTTTCTTCTGCCGGATGGCCCTGTTGACGCATCTGAGCTAAATAGCTCGGAGTAATACTAAGTAGGACCGCTTCAAGAACCGAACAGACAAAAGATACGCCAATGGCAACAGAGACGTATATAGTTAGCAGCAACATATTGTTCCTATGTAAGTTTTTACCACAACCTAACTTTGCTGAAAAAATCATCACTGTGTTCTATTAGTGCGATTTTCTCTATGCCTGGGCATTATTGGTGTGTGTATTTTATATTCGCTCTAAGCCCCGCAATATCAGGCTTTACGTCGCTTGAGCGTTTTATAAATAAGGTTAAATTGGTTGAAAAACAAGTCTTCATTATGACTCAGGTAGCAACAAATTGTGAGTTATTACTCATATTATGGTTAAAAGTACGTCATAGAAGCCAAAGAATGCTTACAAACCTTTGCCAGATGGGGCATTTATGTTTTAGAGTGAGTCGAATTCGATAACACATGAGAAGGGAAACCTAATGAACAAGACCCAATTAATCGACTTTATCGCAGAGAAAGCAGACTTATCTAAAGCTCAAGCTAAAGCTGCTCTTGAAGCTACTCTTGAAGGTGTGACTGGTGCACTTAAAGAGGGTGACCAAGTTCAACTAATTGGTTTTGGTACGTTCAAAGTGAACCACCGCGCAGCGCGCACTGGCCGCAACCCTAAAACGGGTGCTGAGATCCAAATCTCTGCTGCAAATGTTCCTGCTTTCGTTGCTGGTAAAGCACTGAAAGACGCAGTGAAATAATATAATTTACGCCAAGGTAACTTACCTTATCTTGGCGTATACTCTCCTTATGAAAAAAATCCTTTTATCTTCACTAATCACCTCTTTCCTCTTTGGCTGCTCTTCAGCCGTTACCAACACAAGTTTAGAAAGCACGCTTCAGCATTCTGGTGGACAAAACATGGGTGATGCAACCAGCTTATATTGGTTCACCGAACGTCTTGCTATGCCTATCAGTGCTGCGGACTATGTTGTTGCTGGTGACTATGGCTGGTATCAAAGTAATTACCGCTGGGAAGACGGCAATGTTCGAGAGTTGATTCGTGAAGGTGAACAATTAAAAAATAACGCTGGTTTGGTTAAATACAGTATTCATGTGCGCTTTAACCGGGAAGGGGATGCGGTTTATCAGCAGTATCGACTCGGTGGCAAAGTACTCCCTATGAATAGCGAGATGCTTGAACAGGTGAAAGCCGAAGCCATTAATGTTGCTGAGCAGACCAAACGACAAAATAAAGCCGGTACACGATTGTTCCAGGGGTACTGGGATGGCAGTGAATTTGAAACCTGCGCTGGACAGAGTTTTGCTTCACTTGAATTTAATCAAACCTTGCCAAATTTTGTTGTTAGTCGATTAGCGGATATTGACAGTTATGTCGCGTTTGTCGGTGAACGAAAAGGTGACACTTTATTGGTTGAGCAGTTATTGATGCTCACCAATGATAACCAGTCGTGTGTTGAAAGGCCGCAGCTGTTACAAAATTAAAAAAGGCGCTGAGTTCAGCGCCTTTTGTTTTTTCCTGTATTCTCTGGTCAAAATCGAGTCTATTAAGCTTTGTTTTCGCGCTCAATCGCTCTATAACCGATATCACTACGGAAGAATACACCATTCCAACTTACTTGCTTTGCCAGCTCATAGGCGCGTTGCTGCGCTTCTGAGACGCTATTGCCAAGTGCTGTCGCACAAAGCACACGGCCACCATTGGTGACGATCTCTCCATCACGATTGGCAGTGCCAGCATGGAAGACTTTTTCGCCTTCTACTTCGAGTTGTGGAAGTCCCGAAATGACATCACCTTTGCCATAAGCTGCTGGATAACCACCGGCCGCTAAAACAATACCGATAGATGCGCGCGGATCCCATTTTGATTCTACTTGATCGAGTTTTTTATCGATGGCAGCAAGACATAGCTCCACCATATCAGATTGCATACGCATCATGATCGGTTGTGTCTCTGGATCACCGAAACGGCAGTTGTATTCGATCACTTTTGGTGTACCAGTGCTATCGATCATCAAGCCTGCATATAGGAAGCCAGTGTATGGGTTACCTTCAGCTGCCATGCCACGTACCGTAGGGTAGATGACTTCCTGCATAATGCGATCGTGAATGTCTTGTGTGACGACTGGAGCTGGAGAATAGGCACCCATACCACCCGTGTTTGGACCTGTATCTTTATCACCGACACGTTTGTGATCTTGGCTGGTTGCCATTGGTAGAACGTTTTCACCATCCACCATGACGATAAAGCTGGCTTCTTCACCCTCTAAAAACTCTTCGATAACCACACGGCTACCTGCCTCACCAAAAGCATTGCCAGCGAGCATATCTTTAATCGCTTCTTCTGCTTCAGTGAGTGTCATTGCCACAATGACGCCTTTACCTGCAGCTAAGCCATCGGCTTTAACAACGATCGGTGCACCTTGTTGACGAACGTAAGCGAGTGCGGGCTCAATTTCAGTGAAGTTTGCATATGAACCGGTTGGAATGTCATGACGAGCTAAGAAGTCTTTGGTAAATGCTTTAGAACCTTCAAGCTGCGCTGCGGCTTGAGATGGCCCAAAGATTGGCAGACCCACTGCTTGGAACGCATCTACTACGCCAATAACCAGCGGAGCTTCTGGGCCAACAATCGTAAGTTCAATCGACTTTTCTTGCGCGAATGCGACAAGGCCGGCGATGTCTTCCACATCAATGTTGACGTTTTCCAACTTAGGCTCAAGTGCCGTGCCCGCATTACCGGGTGCGATGAAGATGGTGTCTACATTTGGGTTTTGTGCCACTTTCCAACCCAGCGCATGTTCACGACCGCCAGCACCAATAATCAATACATTCATTTTAAATCCTTCAATCAAAATTCGTCATTCCCGACGTTGAGGAACGAAACGGTCGGGAATCTGTTAAACCTAGAGATTCCGTACTACGCTCGTTCCTCGCTATACGGAATGACGGTTTTGAACCATTAGTGGCGGAAGTGACGCATACCAGTAAAGATCATCGCCATGCCATGTTCATCCGCAGCCGCAATCACTTCATCATCACGCATTGAACCACCCGGTTGGATAACACACTTAATGCCGGCTTCTGCTGCTGCGTCGATGCCATCACGGAATGGGAAGAAGGCATCAGATGCCATTACACAACCCTCTACCTGTAGACCTTCGTCTGCTGCTTTGATACCGGCAATTTTCGCCGAGTAAACACGGCTCATTTGGCCTGCACCAACACCGATGGTCATATCGCCTTTTGAGTAAACAATCGCGTTTGATTTAACGTACTTGGCTACTTTCCAGCAGAATAGTGCGTCATTGAGCTCTTCTGCTGTTGGTTGACGCTTAGAAACCACTTTCAGGTCATCTTCAGTCACCATGCCTTGGTCGCGGTCTTGAACGAGTAAGCCACCGTTAACGCGTTTCACGTCAAAGCCTGTGGTCTTCGTTGTCCATTCGCCACACTCAAGTAGACGTAGGTTTTTCTTCGCAGCAACGATTTCGACCGCTTCGGCAGAAACAGAAGGTGCGATGATGACTTCAACAAATTGACGCTCAGTGATCGCCGTTGCGGTTGCTGCGTCTAATTCGCGGTTGAATGCGATGATGCCGCCAAATGCCGAGGTCGGGTCGGTTTTGAATGCGCGGTCATAAGCTTCTAGGATGTCCTTACCTAGAGCAACACCACATGGGTTAGCATGCTTAACGATCACACAAGCGGGTTGCTCGAACTCTTTAACACATTCCAGTGCCGCATCTGTATCGGCGATGTTGTTGTAAGAAAGGGCTTTACCTTGAATTTGGCGAGCAGTCGAAACGGAGGCTTCTTGAGGGTTAGCTTCAACATAAAAAGCAGCGGCTTGGTGGCTATTTTCACCGTAGCGCATGTCTTGTTTCTTTTCGAACTGCTGATTGAAAGTGCGAGGGAACTTAGATTCGCTATCGCCTTCTTTGTTCTCTCCATAGGATGGCACCATGGTGCCGAAGTAGTTGGCAATCATGCCATCATAAGCGGCCGTGTGTTCAAAGGCGGCAATGGCAAGATCAAAGCGAGTCTCTAGCGTAAGTGATGCTTCGTTGCTGTCCATTTCAGCGATAACGCGTGAGTAATCTTTCGCGTTAACCACAATCGTGACATCTTTGTGGTTTTTGGCTGCCGAGCGAACCATTGTTGGGCCGCCGATATCGATGTTCTCAACGGCGTCAGCTAGCGTACAGCCTTCCTTTGCTACGGTTTCAGCAAATGGGTAAAGGTTAACCACAACCATATCGATTGGGTTGATGCCATGTTGTGCCATGATGTCATCATCTTGACCACGACGACCAAGTACACCACCGTGAACTTTTGGATGTAAAGTCTTAACACGACCATCCATCATTTCTGGGAATCCAGTGTAATCAGAAACTTCAGTTACTGAAATGCCTTGCTCAGCCAATAGGCGAGCAGTACCACCAGTTGAGAGAATATCGACACCACGCTCAGCAAGAGCTTGTGCAAACTCAACAATACCTGTTTTGTCTGATACGCTGATCAGCGCGCGGCGAATAGGACGGTTAGTCATACTTCCATTTTCCTCAAATTCACGAATTAAAAGATGTTTGCCAAAGATGAACTTGTTTTTACCTTTGAGTAAAATATTGGCCAGCTTTGGTAAAGACCTTTTCCATATCGAGAGCGAATGTAGACTCCGAATTTGATGGCGCACATTCTAACTAATTTATTACAAAAAAGCTTGCGCAATCGTTTGGCATCTCAAAAATAATTGTAAAATCCAGCATCTTTAGCCATAAAAGTAATTAGAACGTTAATAAGGGAAGTTATGTTTCAGATCGGTGAATTAGCAAAACGTTGTGGTGTTAGTGCAGATACGCTGCGTTTTTATGAGAAAAATAGTTTGATTAAACCAGCCGGCCGCAGTGATTCTGGTTACCGCTTGTATAACGAAGAAAACCAAAAACAAGTGACCTTTATTCTGAAAGCCAAAGAGCTGGGTTTGAGCCTAGATGAAATTAAAGAGCTGTTGGAAATCAAACTTGAAGCAACAGAACATAGTTGTGCAGAAGTTAAAGCGATCACGACCGCTAAATTAGACGTGATTGATCAAAAGATTGCGGAGTTAAAGCGTATCCGCAGTGCATTGAAAAAGATCAACGATGCCTGCTGTGGCCATATTGATGATAACGCCAGTCACTGCTCTATTTTAGGTGCTCTCGCGAGCGAAGAGTCACATTGCTGCCAAAAGGAGCATAAAGAGGCCTAAGACGCTTTTAAGATGCGAGCTTTGGACGTGGAGTTCGTTTTTAGATCCGGTAGGTTAGGGTGGTAGATGGTGACCTGATCGCGACCAGTACGCTTGGAGTAGTACATTGCTTTGTCTGCTTCAACGAGCAGTGCTTTGACGGATTGACTGTCACTATTAAGTTCGGCAATACCAATGCTGACCGTCGGATAGATCTCATGGCCATCGACATGGCATGGCGTGCTATTGATCGATAGACGGATACGTTCTGCAATGTCGAATGCTTGAATCGCGTTGGTATGAGACAAAATGATACCAAACTCTTCCCCGCCTAAACGACCAATATAATCACTACCACGAATGACGTTTTTGCAAATCGTCGCAACCTGAGTGATGACAAGATCCCCAGAAAGGTGACCGACCATATCATTGATATCTTTAAAGTGATCAATGTCGACCATCAGACAGGTTAGATGAGCATTGTTCGCGCTTT
The DNA here is from genome assembly GCF_000222585.1 of Vibrio scophthalmi LMG 19158. Lineage (GTDB taxonomy): Bacteria > Pseudomonadota > Gammaproteobacteria > Enterobacterales > Vibrionaceae > Vibrio > Vibrio scophthalmi. The sequence continues at coordinate 8,698 of NZ_AFWE01000087.1, forward strand.
GCTGCTGGAAGTCTTGCTCTAGCTCTAGCATGAATGCGCGGCGGTTGAGTACGCCAGTTAACTCATCAGTTTCTGATAGCTTTTTAAGCTCTTTCTCTAGTTGATGTGCCTTCGTGATATTGCGTACCGACCACATCACTTGCGCAGTGTGGTTACGAGCGCTTGGCTGGACGTAATTGATAATCGCTTCAAACCAACTCTCTTCAGGTAACTCAAAATCTTGAATGTCATCAATAGAGAGTAAGAGATGGTCTTGCAATTGTACGTTATAGCGCACCACTAGCGTTTTTTGCTGGTGGATGACTTGATCAATATAACCTTGCATTTCCGCCGCTTTGGCTGCGGAAAAAATCTGGTCGAGGCAGAGATCGATATAGCGTTTGGCATCGAACCCTGGAGCATAATGGCTACCGCCATAGCTATCGATATAGCGTCCGTTTGGGTCAAGAATAAAGACGTGATCAGGCAATGAATTTAGTAAAAAATCCAACCATTCCTCGCGATGTGAAACCATTATCGGCCTTTATTCAATTCAATAAGCAATTGCGTATTGTAACCAAAAACAGTGATAAGGCAATTTGATGATATTGAATGTAAATCTTTATTTTTAAAGAAATAGTTCAAGTTGCGATCGGAGTATCTTTTGCAGAAGAGAATGACGAACCGGTGTTTGAGGTTCTCTGAAATCCAGGAGAGTAGATAAAGAAAAGGCCACGCTAACAAGTAGCATGGCCTCTTAATCGCTAAACTAATCGAAGATTAGTTCATGCCGTATTTTTTCAGTTTCTTACGAAGAGTACCGCGGTTGATGCCCATCATAGTTGCTGCGCGAGTTTGGTTACCGCGAGTGTACTGCATGATGGTGTCTAGTAGTGGCTGTTCTACTTCAGCTAGAACTAATTCGTATAGTTCTGTAACTTCTTGGCCGTTTAATTGAGCAAGATAGTTTTTAAGAGACGCTTTAACAGAATCACGTAGTGGCTTTTGCGTGATTTGATCTTGTGAAGTTACTGTAGTTACTGTTAATGCTTCTGAAGTTAGATTTTGTTCGAACATATTCGGTCTAGCTCTTCTCGTAATTATGGTGCAACGTTATCAAAATAACCTTCTAATGCATCGATTTGCGCTTGCGCAAGATCAATGGCATTGAAGGTACGGCGAAACTCGACGGCTTGCTCATGCTCTTTCAGGTACCAACCCACATGCTTACGAGCGATGCGAGGGCCTAAATACTCTCCATAAAACTCATGTAGAGCATTCACATGACCAAGCAAAATACCTTTCACTTCCAAAATTGGTAGCTCAGGCATCTCGGTGCCGTTTTCCAAATAGTGTTGGATTTCCTGAAAAATCCACGGACGACCCTGGGCAGGGCGTCCAATCATCAAAGCGTCTGCACCGGTATAATCCAGTACAAATTTAGCTTTCTCTGGGCTATCGATGTCACCGTTAGCGATAACCGGGATAGAGATTGCTTGTTTTACCGCTTTGATGCTGTCGTATTCGGCCTCACCTTTGTACATACACGCTTTTGTTCTGCCATGCAGCGCAAGAGCTTGAATGCCGCAGTCTTCGGCTAATTTAGCGATGTAGACACAGTTTTTATTCTCTGTGTCCCAGCCAGTACGGGTTTTCAACGTCACAGGAACGTCGACCGCACTCACAACGGCATTCAGAATATCTTTAATGATCTCTGGATGTTGAAGCAGTGCAGAGCCGGCTAGCTTCTTATTCACTTTTTTTGCTGGGCAACCCATATTGATATCGATGATTTGCGCACCGTTCTCAACACTGAATTGAGCTGCTTCAGCCATTAACTGGGGATCAGAGCCTGCGATTTGTACCGATCGAATGCCCGATTCGCCTTCGTGTACCATTCGCTGTTTTGATTTGGCCGTATTCCATAGCTTTGGATTAGAGGACATCATTTCACTGACAGCCATTCCCGCACCATAGCGGAGACACAACTCACGAAACGGTCTATCCGTAACACCCGCCATTGGAGCGACGATTAGTTTGTTCTTGAGTTGATAATTACCTATTTTCAAAACGTCTTCACAGTTCTGTACCAGCAAGGGCGCGCATTTTACGCATTTTTTCACTGCGTGAAAAGACTATTATTTGAGCATTACCAAATTGTTTTGTTAATTCGTATAAAATTCAAACAATTAAGGTTAAAAACCTTGTCTAGCCTTGCTTGCGACCAGAGATGCGACACCACTCTGTTTGGGCTTTTATTGGATCGATGTGAAGCTCGTCACGGTAATAGTTCGCGACATCTTCTGCTTGAGTGTCTAAAACACCCGACATTGCCAACAAGCCGTTTGGCTTAACCAGACCTTTAATGATTGGTGAAAGTTCACGTAGTGGCGCTGCCAGAATATTAGCCACAACGACGTCAGCAATCATGTTCTCAGGTTGATCTTGAGGAAGGTATACATGCAGCTGTTCAGCCACACCATTGCGCTCTGCGTTGTCTTTAGACGCCACAAGAGCTTGAGGATCAATGTCGATCCCGATAACTTTTTCTGCGCCCAGTTTGATCGCTGCGATCGCTAGGATGCCAGAGCCACAACCGAAATCGATTACGGTTTTACCTGCAAGATCGATACTTTCAAGCCACTCTAAGCAAAGCGCTGTGGTTGGGTGGGTGCCAGTACCAAATGCTAGGCCTGGATCAAGTAGAACGTTCACCGCTTCTGGATCCGGAACATCACGCCAGCTTGGGCAGATCCACAGGCGCTCACCAAACTGCATTGGATGGAAGTTATCCATCCATTCACGTTCCCAGTCTTTATCTTCAAGTTGCTCCACTTTGTGCGCAAAACCTTCAGCAAGCATGCCACTTGCTTTAATTTGGCTGAGGATAAACTGGGTATCCGCTTCGGCGTCGTACAGTGCGAGGATATCGATATCACCCCATAAGCGAGTTTCGCCAGGAAGTGGTTCAAAGATAGGCGTATCTTTTGCATCTAAGAAGGTAACAGATAGTGCGCCAGTCTCTTCCATAAGCATGTCGCTGACCATTTCGGCGTTTTCTTTGGTCGCATTGAGTTTGATTTGAATCCAAGGCATGAGTCGGTACTCTTAACGTGGGTGATCGAATATTGGCGCAGAGTGTAGCAGCCAGAAATAGAAATGCCCACGTAATGTGGGCATTTTGCTCAATTCTGCGAACGAATTATTGCAAGCCGAGCTTCTTCTCTAGGTAGTGAATGTTAGCACCACCGTGTTGGAAGTTTTCGTCGTTCATGATTGAGATCTGTAGCGGCACGTTAGTTTTGATGCCTTCAACGATCATCTCGCCAAGGGCATTTTTCATTCGTGCAATTGCTACATCACGGTTCTCACCATACGTGATCAGTTTACCAATCATTGAATCGTAGTGAGGTGGTACTGTGTAACCACTGTAAATGTGAGATTCCCAACGCACGCCCATGCCGCCAGGTGCATGGAAACGTTCAATCTTACCTGGAGAAGGTAGGAAACGAACCGGATCTTCCGCATTGATACGACACTCGATTGCATGGCCACGGATCTTAATATCATCTTGAGTAAATGATAGTGGTTGGCCAGCGGCAACACGAAGCTGCTCTTTGATCAAATCAACACCAGTCACCATTTCAGTTACTGGGTGTTCTACTTGGATACGGGTGTTCATCTCGATGAAGTAGAATTCGCCATTCTCATATAAGAATTCGAAAGTACCTGCACCGCGGTAACCGATCTCAATACAGGCACGAGTACAGCGTTCACCGATGTACTTACGCATTTCTTCAGTGATGCCTGGTGCTGGAGCTTCTTCAACCACTTTCTGGTGACGACGCTGCATGGAACAGTCACGTTCACCTAGGTGGATTGCGCCGCCTTGGCCATCAGCAATCACTTGAACTTCTACGTGACGAGGGTTTTCTAGGAATTTCTCCATGTAAACCACATCGTTGTTGAATGCTGCTTTTGCTTCTGCGCGCGTCATAGCGATAGATTGTGTTAGTTCCGCTTCGCTGCGAACCACACGCATACCACGACCGCCGCCGCCGCCAGACGCTTTGATGATAACTGGGTAACCAATGCGCTTGGCATGCGCTTTGTTCTTCACTTCATCGTTGTCTAGAGGACCGTCAGAACCTGGTACACAAGGTACGCCCGCTTTTTTCATCGCATTGATCGCTGACACTTTGTCACCCATCATGCGAATGGTATCAGCTTTAGGGCCAACAAAGATAAAGCCGCTGCGCTCTACTTGTTCTGCGAAGTCAGCATTCTCTGAAAGGAAACCGTAACCAGGGTGGATGGCTACCGCGCCCGTCACTTCAGCTGCTGAAATGATACGAGGAATGTTCAGGTAGCTATCAATACCGCGTGCAGGGCCAATACAGATAGATTCATCTGCTAGCAAGACATGCTTAAGATCGCGGTCAGCAGTAGAGTGTACTGCGACCGTTTTGATGCCGAGCTCTTTACATGCGCGAAGGATGCGAAGTGCGATCTCGCCTCGGTTCGCGATGACTAATTTATCTAGCATAGCTTCAGCCTCGATTATTCGATTACAACTAGTGGCTGGTCAAATTCAACCGTTTGGCCGTCTTCAACTAGGATTGCCGTAACAACGCCAGACTTGTCTGCTTCGATTTGGTTCATCATTTTCATCGCTTCAACGATACAGATCGTGTCGCCAGCGTTAACGCTTTGGCCGACTTCGATGAATGATTTAGATTCAGGGCTTGGTGAACGGTAGAATGTACCCACCATTGGAGAAAGAACTTGGTGACCCGCTGGAGTTGCAGGTGCTGCAACTTCTGCCGCTGCAACTGGTGCTGCAGGCGCTACCGCAGGAGCGGCAACAGGTGCAGGTGCTGCTGCGTATTGAATTGGGGCATGAACAGGTGCTGCGCCGTGGCGACTGATGCGTACCGATTCTTCACCTTCAGAGATCTCTAGTTCAGCAATGCCAGATTCTTCAACTAGTTCAATCAGTTTCTTAATTTTACGGATATCCATCTTTATCTTTCTCTTTATCTTGTGAGTAAGACAACCCAGTAGGGTCGCAGAGTGTTAGGTTACTTTGCCTGCAGGTGTTTGATTGCTGCCGACAGAGCGAATTCATAGCCTTGTGCGCCTAAACCGCAAATGACCCCTTGTGCTTTATCAGACAAGTAGGAGTGATGGCGGAATGGTTCTCGTGCGTGCACATTGGACAAATGTATTTCTATAAATGGGATCGCGACACCTAATAGTGCGTCGCGCAACGCAACGCTGGTGTGCGTGAATGCCGCAGGGTTAATCAAAATAAAATCCACGTTATTATAAGCGGCGTGGATAGCTTCGATTAACTCATACTCACGATTGCTTTGGAGATGTTCAAATTCAACATCGGCTTGCTTGGCCTGCTCAGCCAAGGTCGTAACGATCTGTTCAAGTGTCTGTGAGCCATAGTGTCCGGGCTCGCGCAAACCCAAAAGATTAAGGTTTGGGCCATTCAGAAGTAGAATTCGTGACTTTGCTGACATTGTGCTGACATCTTCCTTTATCGTGAGTGGAACTTACATATTCCCAAATATACGATAAATCATCACGATTTTTCAGTAGCAATCGCGAGATTTTTAAAAAATCGTCAAAGATTATAGCTAATTCACAGCAATTAGCAGCAATTTACTGGTCTAATCACTGATGTTGCTCTTTTGAAAGTGCTACAGAGGTAACATAAACGCGTTGTTGCTCGACAAGGTTTAGTGCCATTGATGGGATGAATGCAAAAAAAAAGAACCGCCAAATGAGGCGGCTCTGGTATTGAGAGGGTGAATTACGCTATGGGTTTAAGCTAATTCCGCTTTTTCCGCAATCAGCTTATCAACCACACCCGGATCGGCGAGTGTTGATGTATCGCCTAAGTTACTGGTATCGCCAGCGGCAATTTTACGCAGAATACGTCGCATGATTTTGCCTGAACGTGTTTTTGGCAGTGAATCAGTCCAATGCAGTACATCTGGTGTCGCAATCGGCCCAATCTCTTTACGTACCCAATCCTTCACTTCTTTGTGCAATTCTGCTGATGGGTATTCACCATCATTCAGTGTGATGTAAGCGTAAATGGCTTGGCCTTTGATATCGTGTGGAATCCCGACGATCGCGGCTTCAGCTATCTTATGGTGCGCAACGAGTGCGGATTCCACTTCTGCTGTCCCCATACGGTGACCGGAGACGTTAAGAACGTCATCAACACGGCCAGTGATCCAGTAATAACCATCTTCGTCACGACGCGCACCATCACTGGTGAAGTACATACCTTTAAAGGTTGAGAAGTAGGTTTGCTCAAAGCGCTCATGGTCGCCATAAACGGTGCGCATTTGGCCCGGCCATGAATCGAGAATGACAAGGTTACCTTCTGCAGCGGTCTCTTCAATGATGTTGCCCATGTTATCGACTAGGGCCGGTTGCACACCAAAGAACGGTAGCGTAGCGGAACCTGGCTTAAGATCGGTTGCCCCCGGTAGTGGTGCGATTAGAATGCCGCCCGTTTCGGTTTGCCACCATGTATCGACGATCGGTGAATTCTCGTTACCAATCGTTTTGTAGTACCACTCCCATGCTTCTGGGTTGATCGGCTCGCCAACAGAACCCATGATACGAAGGCTTGAACGTGATGTACCATCAACTGCTTCAGTGCCTTTTGCCATCAGCGCACGAATCGCGGTTGGGGCGGTGTAAAGAATGTTGACCTGATGCTTATCAACCACTTCGCTCATGCGATTGGTTTTTGGATAGTTTGGCACACCTTCAAAGAGAATGGTTTTAGCACCGTTAGCCAGCGGGCCATAAATAAGGTAAGTGTGGCCAGTAATCCAGCCTACATCCGCCGTACACCAGAAGGTTTCGCCTTCTTGGTAGTCAAACACATACTTAAACGTCATTGTGGCGTAAACAAGGTAGCCACCGGTGGTGTGTAGTACACCTTTAGGTTTGCCAGTTGAGCCTGAAGTGTAAAGAATAAACAGTGGGTCTTCTGCTTTCATTTCTTCTGGTGGACATTGCTCTGAAACGTTCGCTGTTGCTTCGTGCCACCAAACATCACGATGTTCATGCCAATCAATATCACCGCCAGTACGCTGGAAGACGATCACTTTAGAAATGGTTTTTACTTCTGGGTTAGTCAGTGCTTCATCGACATTTTTCTTCAATGGGACAGCACGGCCACCACGGACGCCTTCATCGGCAGTCACGACCACTTTCGCATCTGAATCGATAATACGGCCAGAGAGTGCTTCTGGTGAGAAACCACCGAAGACGACGGTATGAACAGCACCAATACGGGTACAGGCGAGCATGGCAACGGCTGCTTCCGGCACCATTGGCATGTAGAGACAAACGACATCGCCTTTACGTACACCTTGCTCTTTCAGCGCATTAGAAAATTGGCACACTTCTTTGTGGAGCTGATTAAAAGTCAGTGTTTTGTCATCTGCAGGGTCATCGCCTTCCCAGATAATCGCGACCTCATCACCGCGCTCGGCAAGGTGACGGTCAATACAGTTGGCAGAAACGTTGAGTGTGCCATCTTCGAACCAACGTATATCGACGTGGCCAGTATCGAAAGAGGTACTTTTCACTTGGGTGAATGGTTTAATCCAATCCACTATTTTGCCGTGTTCACCCCAAAAGCCTTCTGGATCAGAAACAGACTGTTGGTACATGGCAAGGTAGGTCTCATTATCCGCATGTGTGGTTGCTTTGATATTCTCTTTTACCGGATAAATGTGGGCTTCACTCATTGCTTCTCTCCTTGTGAATTTTTGTGCTTCCTTTGGTGTTAGTAGGGTAGATGCCAAAGGTTACATCTCTATTTCGTCAGGCTTGCGGCAGCGAACCAAAAAATACCTGACAAACAGCAATGCTATAACTTTCAATCACTGCGGCTATTTCTACAATTAGACTTTAGGATGAGGAAGCCGCTTGGGTGGTAAGATTTAAGGGATGAGATGCGGCGTTGGCCGCATTCTGTGGATTATTGCTGATAAGGAAAGCTTAGACTTGGCAGATCTCCTTTGGTTAAACGCACAAACACTAATGCCGCAGATATCGCGTCTTGTAAGGCGTCATGCTTGTTTTGCTGCGGAAGATCGAGATGCTTGCAGATCGCATCTAAACTTAAGTCGAAGTAGGCATTAGGTAAATGCTGCTCCAATTTGTCGTGATAGATCTGGCTCACTTCAATTAATGGGTTCGGCAATGGAAAACCAAGCTGTTTACGACAAGCAATATCAAGAATCTTTTTGTCGTAGCGAATGTGATAGCCCACCACTGGCCGGTTGCCGATAAATTCAAGTAACTTGAGTAGCGCTTGTTTTTCATCAAGGCCATCTTCGAGATCTTTATGCCGCATACGGTGAATGCGTACTGAACCAGAATCGAGTGACTGGGGCGCGCGCAGACGGACTTCAAACGGCTGGCTGGTGATGATGCGATTATCGATGATCTTCGTCGCCGCGATGGTGACCAGTTCTGCCCGTTTAGGGTCGAGGCTGGTGGTTTCACAATCCAGCGAGATAAACTCACCTTTTACCACGGGGCCAAAGTAAGACTGGAAAGGCGATCCTTTTAACTTGTAGTGCCAATAGCGGCGTTGTAACCAATTCATCGCACTCTCCTTAATCTCTTATTTGATAATGATAGCCAAGAAATTGTTTAAATTTCTTCACCACGTGAAAGCTATGCCGTAGCAAATCTCGTTCACTTCTTTCCAACTGTTTGAGGTCAATGCGGTTATGGCTATGTTGATTATCTAACTGTTGGTTAAGGCGCAGCTTAAAAAACAGCCTGAGTGCTTCGGTGAGGTTATCAGCAGTATCGGGTTCCAGAATATTTTTCTTTGCCAGAGCGTCAATGCGGGCAAAAGTGTTGCTAGCGGTGATGTGATATTCAAGCGCTAGAGTGCGAATACCATGCACGATTGGGAAGATACCGCCACTTTTTACATCCAGCCCTTGCTTGTCACTTTTTACGTTACCAAACAAGGTCAATGGCAATGAAAATTGTAAGGCTGGACGAGTAAATTCTTGTAAGGTCAGCATGTTATTAAACATGATTTGATGTAAGTGTTCACTTATCGGTACCAGCAGTTCACGGTTGCCGGCTACAGCGTGTGCATCGGCCATGATCGCCAGTTTCATTACCTGTTCTGGACTGGAGGCTTTTGACCAGCAGGAGATCGTTTGTTGCCATTCGGCTTGGCTTTTTACCCATGCAGGGTTATTGACCATCACATTGCCGGGGCAGAGAGGGTAACCTAGTTGCTGAAGGGTATGAGTGAGCTTGTTCATGATGGCACTGCACTGTTGCCACTCAAGGCCATCTTTAAGAATCAAGGCGTTGTCTTGGTCGGTTTTGAGAATCTGTTCACCTCGGCCTTCTGAGCCCAATACGATCAAGCAGCAGTGATCATGCAAGGCGGGAGGGACAATCAGTTCAAAGGCTTTCTCTATGATTTGTTCATTGACTGCCGAGATCAGTTCCATAATGAAACGTGTGCGAATGCCATTGCTGAGTAAGCTATCCACTAATTGACGTTGACGATTAGAGGCGATCGCTAATTCTTCAACACTGCTCGCTCGCGCAATACTGAGAGTTAAGACATGAGAATGGGTTGAAAAAGCACTGAGTATTTGCGTCATGTCGAGCATGCCAACGGGGTTCTTGCCATCCCATACCATTAAGCGTTTCATACGGTTACGCGTCATGCTCATCATGGCATTGAAGAGAAAGTCATCTTCATCAATGTGCATGACAGGAAAGGTAGCCACTTCGCCCACTGGCGTATCGAGAGGCTGACGATCCAGCATCACGGCGTGCAGCATGTTGGTGCGCGTAATGATGCCGTAAGGCATTTTATTTGTGCTATTTGTCAGGCGAGGATCATCGGCTGCTAAGGTGATCAGTGCGGCATCAAGCGCATTGTCTTTGAGAATTTTAGTTACGTCATCCAGAGGAAGGTCGTGCGCTAAGATCAATGGAGGATGATAGATGTCATTGTCGACTTTAGTGAGAATGAATTCGGCTAAATTTTGCTGTTGTTGTGCCGCATCAAGTAAGGCTTGTCGCTTGGCGAGATTATTATCGAAATAAGCCGCAAATTGACCATTTTGATTATAGAGATCTAAAAACACCTGCTTGGGTAGCAGATAAGAGAGGGTATCTTCGAGAGCGATGTAGTTGTGACGACTTTGTCCTTCAAATAGCGAACGTACGTCAAACAAATCGTCGTTGGTGTAGTGAGCGTAGATTTCGTTATTGTGTGGTGATTGCTCCTCAACTGCGCCCTTGATCAAAATATGCAGATGAGCACTAGCATTACCGTGGTGCAAAATAGTATCACGTGCACGGAAATAGGCGACATCCAAAGAGCTGCGCAATATTTGCTGTTGAGCGGGCGTGAGCCGATTAAACGGGGCTGATTGCATGTTGAGTTTTTCGGGCATAAGAGACCTTGCAAGCACACTAGACTGTACTCTCAGTGTGACAAATTTCGCTATTTTCACCAGACGACTTTGGTCGAAGCGCTTGCATGCTTGCCCTATTCTGAATGCCATCAATGCGGAAAAGAGTGCGCAAATAATATTCCCTTTTTATTCCTCTACGCTCATTAGATAATAGTGTCAGATCATATTGTTATTTTTGAGGTTTTCATGTTTACCCCCACTCCTTATGGCTGGATATCCCAGTATTTCATTGGTTTCTTTTTTGCCTATGGTGTCTATTTGCCATTTTGGGCGTTGTGGTTTGAAGAGCAAGGCGTATCACCTACGGATATTGGCCTGCTAGTCGGGATTGGTTTTGCCACTCGTTGCGTGGCGAATATGGTGATCACGCCGCGTTTGCATAGAGTTGAGCACTTAATGCCAGCATTACGTTGGTTGACTTTCGCCGCTCTATTATTTGTTGGTTTTCACTTTTTCACTGGCGGAAATTTCTGGTTAATGGCGTTAGCCACAGTGGCATTCAATTCATGCCTTGGACCGATTATTCCGTTGTCTGATGCGATGGCCAACTACTATTCGCGTTTGAAAATGCTCGATTATGGTCGTACTCGTCTTTGGGGTTCATTGGCGTTTATCGCCGGCTCTACCGTTGTGGGTATGCTGGTGGCTCGTTATGGCACCGATATGATCTTATATACCGCGCTGGCAGGCATCTTTGTCGCCTTGGTACTTGGAATGCGCAAGACCAACCCAATGCCAGTCACCATGTCAGAGTCACAAGCAGAACGACCAAAATTGACTGAACTGCTGCGTGATAGCGCAGTGGTGAAATTTTTAGTTTTAGTGGCTTTGATCCAAGGCAGCCATGCGGCCTATTACAGTTTTAGTACCATTTATTGGAAAGGGGCTGGCTACTCAGAGGAGATCATTGGTTATCTATGGAGCTTAGGGGTTGCGTCTGAAGTTGCCGTGTTTGCGTTGAGTAAGCGCATGTTTGCCGGTTGGTCACTACGTATGTTGTTTGTGGTCGCGGCGCTTGGTGTGACGGTACGTTGGGGCTTAACGGCTTCAACAACGGTATTGCTCGCTTTGGTTGCGATTCAGGTGTTACATGGGGTGACATTTGCCATGGCGCACATTGCAGCGATTCAATACATACAAGGTCAAGAAGAACGTAAAATGGTGGCGTTACAGGCACTTTACAATGCAATTCCTCTTGGGGCATTTATCGCGCTGATGACCGCATTAAGTGGTTGGGGATATGAAAACTGGGGGGCGAATGTCTTCTGGGCAATGGCTGCCATGGGCGTAGTGGCGCTGTTCGTCAAACTTGAGCCAACCAAGTTGAATAGCCAGGACGGTCAGGCATTGAAAGCGGAGTCTGAAGCACAGAATTAGCCTCAACTGATTGATATTTAATCATACACTTTGTTTAATGAACCTCTCCTCGGAGAGGTTTTTTTATAAGCTTTTTATAAATAAAGGATATCGCATGCAAGGATGGCTAGTGATTCCCGTATCACTGATGTATCTCGGGTTACTGTTTTTAATTGCTTGGTATGGCGATAAGCAAAATAAGTGGTTAGCCAAATGGCGACCATGGATTTATAGCTTATCGATTGCCGTCTACTGCACCTCTTGGACTTTTTACGGCACGGTGGGCCAAGCGAGTAATAACCCATGGTCTTTCCTGCCAATCTATCTTGCGCCTATTCTGGTGTTTACCTTTGGCTGGCGCGTTCTCGCTCGGCTGATTTTGGTCGCCAAACGTGAGCATATTACCTCGATTGCTGATTTTATTGCGGCGCGCTATGGCAAGTCGCAAGGCTTAGCTGTCGTGATAACCTTAATTGCGGTGGTGGGTATTTTACCTTATATCGCTTTGCAGCTACGTGGTATCACCATGGGGTTGGAAGTGATTGCGCCTGAATTGCAATCGCAAGGTCAGTGGGGCATTTTTGATGTGTCATGGTTTGTGGTGATCGCTTTAGCTGTCTTTACCATGCTGTTTGGTACTCGCCATATCGATAACACCGAACACCATCGCGGTATGATGATGGCGATTGCGTTTGAATCAGTG
>NZ_AFWE01000086.1 GCF_000222585.1 Vibrio scophthalmi LMG 19158
TAGCAGCGAAAGCAGAAACAGAAAATACTGATAGAGCAATAACAAGTACGTTTTTCATGATGTGTGACCTTATTGTTGAACTGTAATTTACGGGCAACCCGTGTACAAAATTCATATTAATGTGATATTGGTCGCACTTACAGGAAATCCAGGATTTCCATTTTGGAAATCTTTGTGATGCGCATCTCGTTTTTTGTTGTTCGGTTATCCCATGCGTCATGATGACAGTGGAGAAGAGGTTTACGGTTGGTGACAGTTTGAAGTGACTGTGCGTCGTTGAGTGATGATCGAAGCACGAAAGATAAATGGAGGTATCAAGCAGAAGAATAAATTTAAGCGGCAGATCAGAAGATTGTTTAGAGCGAAAGCGAGCTCGTCCATGAGCGCTGCGAATTACTTAACGGCTTGAGTCGCTTCAAGCATTTGCTCAGCGCTCATACCTGCACCGATATGACCATTTGCGACACCTTGCGTAGCTTGTTCAGTAGAAAGACCCGCCGCGGTTGCTTGTTGAATCAAGTCGCCATTTAATCCGTTGTTAGACGCTGCGCCGCCAGCTGCGAAAGCAGAAACAGAGAATACTGATAGAGCGATGATGAGTGCGTTTTTCATAATATTTACCTTTTATCTATTGGGTCACCGAGTGTGACGATGGTTTGTGCTGTTTGCGTTGAGCTATTTCTCAACAAAGTTACTCT
>NZ_AFWE01000085.1 GCF_000222585.1 Vibrio scophthalmi LMG 19158
CCTCTTCTTCAAATGATACGGTCGGGTAGTTCTCTTGCACGCCCCAGTTCATATCGATGTAAGGGCGAATAAGCTGCTCGTTAAAAGTGGCCGCAAGCTGCATACCGTCCCAGTTGGCGATATCAAGGCGAACCTCATTGTGCACGTTCGCTTGCGCGTAAGAGCCGCCGTTCTCCGTGGTCATGGTTTGGCCTAGCACCGCTTTTGAGGTTTGCTCATCACACCAACGGGCCATGGATTCAAACATCACCATACCGGACTCGCCGCGCTTGGCTTCCTTGATGTCAATCTTCATCCCCTCCGGCACCACTGCGCCCGCATCTGAGGCCAGGTTACGCACCGCATCGACCAGAGTATCGATTTGCTTTTGTGTGGCATTAGGATGGTATGTCCCCAAGCGAACAGGCATACCGTAGACCTCAGAGAATGCCCACCAATCGCGCACGGCAAAGGATTTGAGCATGAACATCACCACTTGAAGGCGAGCAAGGCCGTTACGAATAGGCAAACCCGATTTAATGCGCGGCTTGTGCACTACGTATTTACCCGCCACCAACTTGGTGCCGCCGTTGGGGTTGAGTTTATCCTTGAGCAGCA
>NZ_AFWE01000084.1 GCF_000222585.1 Vibrio scophthalmi LMG 19158
ATTTTTGTCGCATAGAAAAGTAATGTGATTTGCTGATGTCTGGTGATGGGTTCATCATCTCTCAATTTATGTATCAGATAACACTGTAGAGATTATATAAATAATGGAAAAGAATAACCTGCTTCAACAGTTTGTTGACCAGTTTAAAGGTGCGGCGAGTATTCGCGCTTTAGATAAAGATGAAATTTGGTACGCAAATCAGGCTTACCAGAAAATGATGCATCATGCGCCTAGCATTCGAGAGGCCATGCTAAAAACGAATACTGACACTGAACATCAAGGGATGATTTTTTACGAGTATATTGAGCAGCAATTCAAGAATACGAATCAACCTACTTTTGCGTTTGAATTATACGATGGCATGTATGTAAGTACTGCTAGATTTTTGATCCAGTATAATGAATCCCCTGCAATTCTTACACTTATCAACGAATCGAAGATCTTACCAGAAAATCTGGATAACGACCTCTATACGACTCCTATTGCTCAATACCTTAATGATGATGTAACCTCTTTTGATACGAACTTTAACATTATAGAAAGAAATGAGCTAATTAAAACATTTGTCTCCAATTACGAGGGATTTGCTTTCATCCGCGATCTTGAAGAAGATGAGAACTATTATGCAAATGCTCCTTATATTTCTTTTACACGACAAGCTGAGAGCTTGGCAGAACTAAAAGAAAGCATTGATGATGATTTTGTTTCGGAGGGACTTTCCTATTGTGGGTACGTAGAGGCTGTGTTTAAGAAAAATCTTCAATCAACATTGGCATTTGAAATTGTCGGTGATTCTGCTTATATCTCACTGCGCGTATTAATCGAATATAGTGGCTCGCCTGTAATGTTGACGCTAATATCTGAATGCTATAAATCGATGAAGCATTATCACCACAGTATATATCAATGTGATGTTAATTCCCTGATGAAAGCGAAATCGCTAAGTCTAGTTACGAGCACATGTTGATTATCGTCAAATTTGAGCTGGAAAGGACTTTGTTTCCTAACTAGTTTTCACTTAAAAACGGTGTTGTTGACCAAATCAGTGAACCTTTCGCGAATATTGTGATCAGATCATTATCACGGATTTAAAAGGTTCACTTGATGGGTAAGTCGAAGAATAAAATAACAAATTGCCCTACGTATAACCGTACGTTAACTCAACGCGGCTCCATTACAATTTGGGTTGGCGACTCTGCCACAGTGGAGAATCGATACTGCTTACCACGATAGATCGCTATCGGAAACGGCAATGTATCGATATAAAATGCTCAAGAGTGCAATACTATCATTGCGCTGTTGCTACACTCAAGTTGGTGACGTCTATGCCAATGTCAAAGCGATCAACAATGTCATTAGGCTAGGTATGCCTAAAAGAAACACAAGTATTCAGATTTTCAGAAAAATGCGGATGATCAAACCTCTAGCTGATTTGATCAACAACGCCTACCGAACCTGAACGCAAGATTAACGAGTTACTCATAACTACTCTGGTCGTAATAACATAGATTTTGCAAAACGTTCATTCTCAGTTCAGCAACAAGCAGTATGATGATGTATTAATCAAAAAAATAGACAACACAATGAAAACTAAACTTTTAATAACCACTTTTTCACTAGCCGCTTCTAGCAGTGTTTTTGCACAAGGTTTCGTCGGGAATACCTCTCAGACTCAATCTGGTTTTTCAGGACCAACTCAAGGTATTTCAACAGTAAAACAAGTTCTTGACTCAGGGATGTTCAGTGACGATATGCCCGTAACATTGACAGGCCGAATCAAATCTTCACTTGGCGGAGAAATGTATCTGTTTGCCGACTCAACAGGAGAAGTAACTGTAGAAATTGACCACGACAAGTGGCTTGGTCAATCAGTCACGCCAATAATAAATGTGCAAATTATGGGTGAAATTGATAAGAACATATCAGGTGTAAAGGTGGATGTAGACGCGATAAAAGTTCTGTAGAGTATTAACATTTTCACAAATGCATCACATAATGTGAGCAATAGTAACGCAATATAAACCAATGAGAATTTTGAAATGAAAAAAACATTACTTACAGCAGTATTAGTGAGCGCTTCCTTCAGTGCAATTTCTGCGTCTTATATTGGCCTAGAATACGGTTTTGGTTCAACCAGCCAGGACACACAAAACAATTTCACCTCATCCTCAGTAAAGCTAGATCCATCAAATGAAGATGGCATACTAAGTGGGTTTATAGGCTATTCATTAACACCATCTTGGTCAATTGAATTAGGCTATAGCCAATTTGATTTAGACGATGATCGCTCTCTCTTTGTAAAATATAACCCAGCCACACACGTAAAAACTGAAGAAGAATGGGAAGCTCATATAAAAGCTAAGCAATTCAGCTTGGCGCCTGTATATACCCATGAACTAACGTCTAAATGGAAAGCAAAATTTAAAGCTGGCTTAACTTACACCCAATATGATGTAAGTGGCTCACACTATCTAGAAGAAGAAAATGAGTTCACCGATGTTGAGAAAATCACACCTAAAGATAGTTATTCAAACTCGTCTAATGAGATCGGTGGATTAATTTCAGTGGGAACTGAATATGAGGTATACCCTCAATTGACACTAGGTGCGAATGTAAAATATCAGTTTGATAGCTTTGCTAACACGGCATCATTCAACATAGGTTCAACCTACTACTTTTAAAAAAGGTTCATCGCGGGATTAGCGGGAACTTAAAACAAAAACGGTAGTAAGTGATATGCTTTAGTCGCCAAACAAAATCAGATACAAACTACCGTTTCCATGCCGAATCATACTTTCCTATCTTCATTCTGGGAAGGCTTTCAAATAGTAAAGTCTCACCAGACAGCGTCACTTATTACCCTTACTCTTAAACCTAACTCTCAGGCTAAATGCCTTTGTGGTCTTGAGGCCGAAGCTATCCATGAGTATCAATGGCGTCATGTAAAAGAGGCCATGCTACTCGGTGCTCCTGTTGAACTTTCCGTTCAAACACGAAGGATTAAGTGTCGCGACTGCGGTATAAAAACAGAGTCTCTATCTTGGTTTGTAGCGGTCAACTAAAATTGGCCACGGTTTTAGAGTTTTCCCAATATAATCGTTCCGACTCATTAGGACTTAGACCACCGTTATACTGATGTGGCCTGAGTTGGCAGTAATATCCAATGATGTAGCGAGTGATCTCCTGTTGAGCGTCAGCAAAGCTACAATAACCCGCCGTTGGCACCCATTCCGTTTTCAGATTTCTAAAGAAGCGCTCCATCGGAGCATTATCCCAACAGTTTCCTCGGCGAGATAAACTCTGCTTTATTTGAAAACACCACAGTAATTGGCGGTATTTACGACTGGTA
>NZ_AFWE01000083.1 GCF_000222585.1 Vibrio scophthalmi LMG 19158
TTACTGCCATTTGGGCGCAAGCGTGCTGCAGCGAGAGAAAAATATCGACAGTTTGTACATGCAGGAGCCGGTGATAGTTTATGGGATAAGCTAAAACAGCAGGTGTATTTAGGGAGCGATGAGTTTATAGCCCGTCATCAACTGGATTTGTCAGTTGAATCTGGAGATATCAGTGAGGTACCCGCGTGTCAACGTCGAAAGCAGCCACGAGCATTAGTTGACTATCAGGAAATGGAAGAGACGAGGGATGGCGCGATCATTGCGGCATTTAATAGTGGAGGCTATACACAAAAAGAAATTGGTGAATTTTTTGGACTTCATTATTCTAGAGTTAGCCGCATAGTGGCAAGAGGAAAGACCTGACCCCTATGGTTTCACATCTAGATTCGCTCTCTTTTCCATTGTATGCAGATGTTTGTGAACGAGAGGATGAACTTAAAATGAAAGTAGCGGATTACAAGCGAAGTAAAATGAAAGCATGGGGAACGTACTAATGAAATGGTCAAATTATTATAGATTTCTCTCAGTAGCTTTTATTTTTGGTTTTTCATCGTTACTTCATGCCAACCAGCCAATTGATGGGCTAACACCCGAGCAAGCTTACCAGCAAGGTACGCTGCTCTACCAACAGAATAAATATAATCAAGCCAAACCACTATTAAAGTTTGCGGCAGACCATAATCATTCTCCGGCCGCAGCAATGTATGCTTCAATGCTTTTTTCCAATACATTTATTCAGTCAGAAGGAGAACACGAATACACTTTAAAATCTGCGGAACTGGGTAATGTGTTGGCGATGGTTGCCGCATCGAGTCGAAGAGCATTGAGTGGCCGCGAGCATTGGCGAACAAAAGTGACCCCAATACTAGAGCGACAAGCAAAAAAAGATGATGCGTTGGCGATGCGCTTGCTTTCAATGCTAACCGCTTTCGAAGATGAATCGGTTTCGTTTGATTGGTTAGTTGAAGCCGCAGAGTCGGGAGATGCATTCTCACAGCATCAACTTGCGCGGCACTATGAGATGGGCGACGGTTGGTTTATTCTCCCCGGTAAACGTGAGAAAGAAACGGAACGTTTTTTCAAAGCGGCAGCGGATTCAGGTTATTGGTTAGGTATGCTCGATTATGCAGATCGCCTTAAAAATCGCGGTAATATTAAAGGTTATCAATCAATCATTGATGAGCTAGTTGAAGCTGGGGACGCATTGTCAATTTTGGGGATCTCGGGTAGCTATGTTGATGCTAGGGAATATGAGTTAGCTGCGTATTACAGCAAAATTTATCTAGATTCTATGGGCAATGAAGGCAAGCAAAGTGGATATAAGGCAGCTCAGTCAATTTATGATGAAGCTACTTTACCTCTTACCCCAGAACAGATTAAACAAGTCGATTTAAAAGTCCAACAATACCTAAAAACTCACACGGTTCGTTATCAAAAACGCATCAAGGATTACGAGTACACGTTAGATTCTTTTCAATGATTCAATCCCCACCAGGGTCGCACATCGCGGCCTCTTTTGTACTTAGCTCCTGAGCTACAGCCATGATTTCAAACACTCTATCGTGCTAACTACTTAAATAAAAATTTAATAAACAATTTGATTACCTGTCTTCATTTAAGATGAAAACTCGCATGTTTGTTGTTCGAAGAGGCTATTGCGAGATGGCTCGTTATGCAAAAAATGTCGTATGTGATTGTGTTTATTCATTTGCGTTTTTATGTGAATAAATAGGGTGTAATTGGCCAGATAATCATCGATAAATCTAAGTTTTCACTTAAACGATGCAATGCATGCAGTAAAGTGTGATTTGCGTCCAAATTACTTGTGTAACAAAACATAAATAGCGTTAGAATAAAGTGATAAAAATTAAATAGTTTGCTGACTTTTTTATTGCTTATGCTGCTTAAATTTCGAAATTACACTGGCTTTACTCTTGTTGAGCTGGTGGTGACAATCATTATCCTCTCAATTCTAGGAGCCGTGGCCTACACGAGGTTTCCGTCTATCTCGGGTTTTACCTTACCAAGCTATTGCCATGTGGCGAAGTCGGCGGTGCGCCGCGTGCAAACCCAAGCGATGAATGATGTTGCGAGTAGCTCTGCTTATCAAATCATCGTCACACCCACTGAATTGACTTGGCATAATGCGAGCCTTGATCTCAACGATAGTCCAAACTGTAGTGGTTCATTTTGCAGTCGATTGGTTGCGATCAGTGAGAAAGATCTTCAGCGTGGGGTTCGCTTTTCACCACAACAATTCTCGTTTGATACCATGGGCCGCTTTGTTAGTGCCGCTCGTAGCAGTAACAACCAAGCGTTAATAGAGCTTTCATCACCGCGAGAAGCCAGTAAGCAAATCATCGTCTACCGAGAAGGATACGTTGATGGTTGCTCATAACCCCCTTTGCTCACTCAAGAGTCATCACCGTTCCCATCAGCACGGGTTTAGTCTAATTGAGAATGTCATCGCGATTTGCCTGGCAGGATTTTTGATGATTGCCTTTTCCTCGTTGCTGGCCCCTGCGGCGGTGCAGAGTGCCGATGCTTTGACTCAACAACGAGCATCACAACTTGCTACCTGGCTGCTGCAAGAGATGTATTCGCGTGAATTTGATGAGGTCAATATTCAGCATATTGAGCGATGTGGTAGTGATTCTCTTGCCTGCTCTAGTGAGGTAGGAATAGACAGCAATGATATGAATAACCTTCGCGATGATTTTGATGATTACGATACCCATGGTGTCGCTATGCCCATTAGCGAGTTTGGGTTAAATATTGATGGTGCGTATCAAGGCTTTTTGGTCACAATAGCGGTTCGTTATGCAAATGACCAATTTCAAGCTCTACCGCTTGGAAGTGCTCCCACTCCGACCAAAATAGTTACTCTGACGATTCAACGCGGTCAAGATGGACAAGCGCTGACGTTTAATGCGTTTCGGAGTAATTATTAATGCTAAAACAGACGATTGCCCCGATGTTAACGACGAAACAAACACGCCCAAGCTTCGGCTTTACGCTGATTGAGATGGTGGTGAGCATGGTCATTATTGGCATCATTAGTATTGGACTGATCAATTATGGCGTCATTAGCTCCACCTTGTATATGGACTCAAAATACCGCTTATCAGCATTAGAAGAGGCGCGTTTTCTTCTTGCCCGTTTTGGTCGTGAATTGCCCAATTCGGTGCCGATGAGTCCAAGAACTCTCGGTGAAGGTGAGTGCATTGAATATATCCCCATGCTTTATGTGGGTGAGTTTTTGCCTGACCAGTTAGATCTTAGTGTTCAGCACACTGAAACGGTCATTCCTCTCACTCATCCTATTCGAGCGTCGTTGCTCGCGCAGTGTTTTATTGATGCTAAGCAGCCCTGTTTAGTCAGTATCTATCCGAGAAAATCACAAGAACTATATCTTGGAGCGAACGTAGATAACCAAATTTACACTTTAAAGTCGGTAGGGAATCAGTCTTTAACCGTTGATGAAAGTATGTTGAGAAGGCCGTTAACCCCTTCAAATCGACTATTTGTCTATCAGCCCTTTGCACGACAAATGTGCGCAACAGCGCAGCAAATGCGTTATTACCCCAACTATCCCTTGAAAGAGGCAGGACAAGGTGTGGTCAACACAGAAGAGTGGACGCCCTTTGCCAAGCAGTTGAGTGGGAGCCAACCTGTTTTTTCTCTCGGCTTTAATGGTACCTATTCGAGCACCGCGAGTATGAAGTTTTCGTTGAAGGTTAATCAAGGCACAGAAACAGTGGAGTTTATGCAAAATGCACAAATCCTCAATGGTCAATAAACGACAGCAAGGCAGTGCGCTTTTGGTGATTTTGTTTGTGATAGTGATCGCCACCTTCTTTGCCGCGCAGTTGTTTCAGTTAACCAAACAATCTAACCAAGCCAACACTTATGAAGTGCTTAGTACCCGTGCTTACTGGGGCGCTCGCTCATTGGTAGAAAGGTTGGTGTATGAAATTACCCCCGTCGCGGGAACGAAAAAAGCATCATGTTTGCCTTCATACCAGATAGAAGCATTTCCAAGTTGCCGTTTTGAGGCGAGTTGTACCCCTAATGGTGAGGCGACGATAGTTACCTCTACCGCCATATGTTCTGAGCAGGCGTATCGAGTGAGCCGTAAGTTTGAAGTAGAGGTTAGACCGTGAGTAAAAAGCTATTTTTATTGATGTTGACGCTGTTTTTCTCCGCATTCGCATCTGCCCAAAATGGTCATAATCAAGGTAATGGTAATCGTCATCCTCATGGTTATTCAGTTTCTGGCTTTGTCTTCGAACACTACAATTTTGGTGGTTACTCACGTGACTTTTTCCCCGGAGCTAGTGGCATGGTGGCGATGGATAGAACGCCAATCGATGTCAGGTTGAGCAGCAACAATAATCAGAATCGAGTCTACACCGCTCGCACGGACTGGCGAGGCCAATTTTGGTTTAATCGGATTCCCAATGGAACGTACATATTAACGTTGCCCTATGTTCGCCCGATGGGCGCGGATAAAGATGGTCAAATTTATTCTGAGCGTGGCGACTGTAATGAGTGTCTACCTGTTCAGGTATGGCCATATGTAAGCGATCACTATCAGCGAACAGTGGTCGTTAATGGTGGTAATGTTTACGATGCCAACATCGGTTTTAGCTATAGTGTGGTGAACAATAATAACGACTCCGGCGTAGGCTCATTGCGTCAGTTTTTGCTCAATACGCGTTACTTAACCACTGGGCGTCATCCTACCCGCTTAGAGAAAGAAAATCTGCGTCAAGAGTGGCACCCAAGTGGGGTCGACAATGCGATTTTTACTCGTCAACTGGCTGACATCGTTCTGCAATCACCACTGGAAATTTACGATACCGAAGACACTTATGTTGATGCTCGTGTTCGTTTAGGAAGTGGGCGACCACTTACACTCAATAACCGTCGAAACAAACCTCAACAAGGTGATTACGGGATAAAAATCACCAACAGTGAAGAGCTTCGGATTGCAGGAATGAACTGGAATTATTTTGATGATGCGGTTTATCTTGATCATAGTGAAGAGGTCGAAGTTACCGATAACAGTTTCAATCATACCCGCGATTCCGGTGTTAAGTTGGTACGCAGTGATGAGAACATCATTTCACGCAATATGTTTAACGACACGGTAAACAAAGAGGCCAATCAGGAAGAGGCGGCCGCCGTTTTCTTAGAGTATTCCTCAGAAAATCAAGTAACTGGAAATGCGTTTTATGACACCGGTGATGATCACCAATCGGACAGCCTATTTCGTTGGCACGTTTCAGCGGTACGTGTTTACTACGGCAATAAGAACCTCATAAGCCAGAACACTTTTTCTAATACCCGCGGGTTAGCGATTGACTTACGCTCGGTCGAGCATGCTGGGCAAATTACACGCAATAATGGGCTTTATGACTGGTCTGCAGGTGCCAGTAATAACGGGATTGATTACCCAATGTTGCAAGCCGTAAACCTTGATGGCACCGCATCTGGCACGGTGACACTTAGAAACATTGGTGACGGGAGTGCGGTGTGTCGCCAAACCATCAGTGATGTTTCGGTAGAACTGTATAAAGCTGATGGTCAAGTAAGTGATTCGACCATTGAAGGTACTGCGTTTATAGGCTCTTGTCGGTTAAATTCCCAAGGCGCTATCGCGGGTTGTAATTTAGACCATTCTCGCTTTGCTGCCGGTGATCCAATTACCTCAATCGCGATTGATAAGTGCGGTAATACCTCTGAAATGGGTCAAGTGATCACCAGTGAAGACGATGGGAGTTATGATTACGGTGATGCGCCGAACCAAGATTTGCATACCGGTTGGGGCAAGGCTCGTTTTCCAGTACTTAAAGCCGATAATGGCGCCAGACATCGCGTGAAAGCCAATACGTGTTTGTTACCCGTTGGGGCTAGTGAGTGCGCATTTCATGTGGATGAAGAGAAAGAGGGCCAGCCGTCACGTTATGCGAGTGCAGATCAAGAAGATGATGGCGTAAAAATTAATCCAAATAACAGCGAATTAAGCAACGCAGCGATGCCGGTTCTTATGACGGGCTATCTGGATCGTGATGGACGTGAGCAACGTGTCGACAACCAAATTTCTGTTAATGCATCGAAGGCTGGTTATATCTCGGTGTGGTTAGATAAAAACCAAGATGGCAGTTGGCAAGGATTTGAGCGCAATACTCGTCCAGTGTCAGAAATGCTACTTGACCGTTATCCAGTTAACGCCGGTGAAAATGTGATTAATGGGCTTTATCTTTCGCCTTACGATGTGCATGGTGAGAGTTGGCTGCGTATTCGTTACTCGACCGATCAAAACGCTGTAGCACAACCGACGGGTGTCGCGCTTGATGGTGAGGTAGAAGATTACCGTGTTTGGATTGCAGCGCCTTCGCTCGAAGTTGCAGGCTGTGAAGCCGGGCTGCAAAACGGCTCATTTGAACACTTCTTCATTGAGAAAGAACATAATGGCTGGGATACGCCAGAAAGTTCAGTTGCCGGTTGGTCGATTGAGCAACTTGATCCGACACTCAATCCACAAGACTATTTTCCAGTCGAACCGCGCCGGAGCAATATTGAGTTTAACCGTTATGACTATTATGTGAGGCAACCTTCGTCTGATGGCAGTCTTAATGTGGCGGAAATGAACGTTTATAACCCAACCATGATGTACCAAGATATTGTGACAAAACCGGGTGATAAAATTCGTTGGTCATTTGATTACTCTAACCGCACAGTGCCCAACGATGGTAAAAATGACCAGATTTCGTTGTTGTTTGGTAGCCCAAATAGCCAGTTGGTTGAAGATCGTGTGATTGATGGCCAAGATCGTTGGGTTAAATATACCGGCGTTTATACAGTACCTGCTGGTCAGTACGTTACACGTATTGCGTTTCGATCTAATTATCCTACGGTGGCATCGTCGGGGAATATCTTAGATAACGCTAAATTTGGTTGTGAAATTGGCTATGACTATGGTGATTTACCAAGTCGTTATGGTCAATTAAATCAAACTCGTTATGAAGTCGTGCCGAACCTTTATATCGGTGAAGAAGCGCCTGATACCGAATTAGCGGCTCAGATCTCTGAGTCTGCTAGTGGCGATGATCAAACGGGCTTTAACGATGAACGTACCTTTGCTAGTCCTGTAATACTTAAAAAGCAACATAAGCTAGAAATAGCAGACTTGAAAGTGGTCAACAGCACTGGGAAAGCCGCCAAACTTGATGCATGGATTGATTTCAATCGCGATGGGGTGATGGAAGACAAAGAGCGCGCCGCGCCGCATACGATCCAATCAAAACATGGCGCGCAAAACGTGACTTTGACTTGGAACGGTATCAACCCGAATAAATGGACCACGCAAGACTCTTCATTCTTACGCTTAGTGTTGTCACAAGATTCCTCTTCTCGCCGTCAAAATGGTGAGGTAGAAGATCATCTGGTCTATTTCACAAATGATGATCTCTTGCCACAACCGGGTCGCTGCGATGGATTTATTCAGGTCAAAGACCCACAAGGCAGCGGCCGTTATCAATACGCAAAATGGGTCGCTAGTGGCGGGCAATTAGCGATTGAAAGCATTAACCCCGCACTTGCGACTGATGAAATTAAGGTGGTAGGGCAAAATCCCATTGATGGTTTAACCTACGGAGTGGGCTCTGATCTCCGTTATGGTTGCACATCTGGTAGTCGATCTGGCTGTGAAGTGCACTTATTTGTTGCAGACCAAAGTCGTAATCCGGCTGCTGAGTTTCATCATTTAGTGCCGTTGCGTGCAGCACATGATGGTGTGACTATCCTTGATAAAGAGGGGCATCGCTATACATTCCGTGCTGATGAAATCTTTAATACGCAAAAGAGTGCTGACAATGGCTCGAAAAAACTATCACGTGCCAATTCCGGTGATGTCAGTCTGGATGGGCGTTACTTAGTGATTGGCCGCGGAGTATGGCGTAGCTTAGTTCGTATCGATTTGAAGACGGGCGTGTTTGATACCATTCAACTTGATATTCCACAAGGAGAAGGTACGCCGTGGAGCGCCGATTTTGCGTTTAATCCGCAGTTCGGCGACAGCCGCTACGTGTATGGGTTATCGGGGGACCTCAAGTCACTGTATCGAATCGCTATTGTCGATATCTCTGCGCGTGAAAAAGCGGGCAGCTATTCTCGCTTGCCGTTGAAGTTAGTGCTCAATTCCAGTTTGTCGGTAAACAATCCGCAATGGCCAGTAAAAGATCGTAGCGGTAAGTTAGCTTCTGGTGGTGTTGGTATCAACAAAGGCGGCATTGTCTTTGCGATGACGAATGGAGGTTTGCATGATCTTAACCAAAATGGCCGACTCGATTCAGCAGAGCTAAAGATGCCAACGACGGCACTGTATTCGATTGATATTGCTAAACAAGAAATTCGTTTTGAGCTACAAGGTGTTGAAGAGTCGACGACTAGTAACGATGCGGGTGGTTGTGCGATTCATGCCGATTATGGTGATGTACCTGAAGCGCTCGAAGGCGGTAACCCTGCGCGTCACTTAGGTTCAAGTGAATTACTTAAGTTGGGTCATCACTGGTCGGCGGATATAGGCCCGGGTCATGATGGCTATGCTGATTCCGATTTTTCCGATGATGGTGTGATCATTCGTGACAAAACCAGCGGCAGCGAAATAAGTTTGCCGAACGGAGCACTGCTGCCACTGCGAAGTTATGCGATTTTACTTGATAAGCGTGGTGGCGGACAAGCGACGGCATGGGTTAACTGGGGTAATGATACCCAATGGCACAGTGTCAATTTGAATAAGGGCATCGATGTGCCTCTTAATGCAGGAGCTCGAGGTTATTTACGCGTTCGCTACGCCGATCGTGCTGTCTCCAGCCCTTATGGGGAAGCGCCTTCGGGTGAAGTTGAAGACATCAGTTTTGCGATTGGTAACCCAATTAAAGGTATCAAGGTGACCGCGCCCGGTTCACCACTGACCTGTGAAGTGGCGGAATATCGTATTCTTCTCGACGTGGAAGGCGGCGTGTTATCACAAGATCTCAATGTTGATGTCAGCTTTGAAAATCCACCGAGTGGCTGCTGGTTTGACGCATCGCCATTTGGTCGTGCAGATGCCGCTTCGCATTCTCGATGTTCAGGTAACAGCAAAACAATATTGTTCAATAAGAATGGCAGTTTGAATCGTTCAATTTGGGTCGCAACCGATTCTGAATTAGGTCCGGTCACATTAAAAGCCAGTGCTAAAGATGTTGGTTTTGATAAAGATTCGGCGCAATTTAGTAAAACGGGCTTTAAGATCGTGCCATATCAAGCGCCTCAATATTATAAAGCCGGACAAGAGTTTTCTCTGCAACTGGCTCGTAAAGTCGCTCTAGAAGATCAAACAAGTTGCGCGATTGATACCGACTACCAAGGGGATAAAACATTTACATGGCGCTATAACCAAGGCCTTGAGCCTGTTCTGGGTGACATGTCTCTGCAAGGTAAAACGCTCAATGCCAAAGGTGAAAAGCGCACGGTTTCGTTCTCCAATGGCGTGAGTGAAGTGTTGCCAGCAAGCTACACAGAATCAGGTAGCTTGAATATTGAAGCTGATTACCAGTTAGCAGAAGGGTTGCCAAAATCGGCGGATATAAGCTTGAGCGTTAATCCTTATGCGCTGGTGGTAAAACGTAATTACAGTGCCAACGATAGCAAGGTGGAAAACCGGGGTATTCAGCAGCCTTTTGTCTCGGCCGGTACTCCTTTTATGGTTGAGGTTGCGGCGGTAACAAAAGATGGCACGGTCACCCGTAATTTCAATGCCTCGCTAGCCAGTGGTAAAACAGGGTTTGATAGCGGTGTTGTGGTACCCGTTAGCCAAACGAGCAACGCACCACGATTAAGTGCACCGAATGGATTGAATCGCGTTTTTACCAACGGGCTATTAACCAACCGTTTTGAATATGACAACGTTGGTGCGATAAGTACTCATTGGGCGGTAGACCGCTATGCAGGGCAAACAGGATTAGCCAGTTTCCTCGATACGCAGCAAACCAGTGACGCATTGGAGAATTACGACCAAGTCGGATATTTTTATCCTGACTATATGTTGCTATCGAGTCAATTCTCAGTACCTATGACGCACGATGGTGAACCGTGGACATATTTCGGTAAGCCGGATGTGGCTCTCGCATTTTCGCTTAGTGCAAAAAGTGCCAATCATCGTGATTTGAGTTTTTATGATGCGAGTGTACTAAGTGCTGCTGAGAAGCCACTGCTTGCAAGTATGAAATTTGATTACGGTAACCTAGCAATGCCAAGCTGCAATCAACAACTGTTGGTTGATGAGGACAATCAGCCACTTGATTTCGCTCAGTCATGGAGCAAGGGCCAGTGGCAGTTAAAAGATTACACCGCGATGTTTTATCGAGATGTGGGATGTAAGCAGCCGTTGAGTGATGTGGCATTGCAAGCGTCAGTGTCTAGCAATGTGGCGGGACGTACGATTCCCATTTACCAAAATAGCGATATGGACACCGATCTCAGTGGTGAACCTATTCCGCTTGGTGAATCTGTCGATGTTCGATTTGGTCGCCTAGTGGTTAATAACGCATCAGGGCCGATTGATCAGTTATTACCGATGGCGATACGTGCAGAATATTGGCAGGGTAGCCGATTTATCAATAATGAGTGGGATCAATGGTCTCAGATTGGCCAAAGCGGTATTGCCAACTTACCGACGATGGAGCACATAAAAACCTCTCCAGCCAAAGATGGACAAGCGGCCCCAGTCATCATGGCGGGATCAATGGAGACAAATAGCATCAGCAATGGCCAAGTGACCACGCATATCGGCGGCAATACACCGGGGTACGCTCGCGTGCCATTAACTTTTAGTGGCGGCGCTGAAAAATGGCTCGGTTATTGTTGGTTAATTGATGATGCATCGACATCTGCGTCAAGCGAGTGTCGTCGCCAAGTGGATTACTGGCAAGCCCCTGAGGCTCTCGCAACATTTGGGGTATCGGCTGGCTCGAATAACGTGATCTATTTTATGGAAAAATATCAGTAGTGAAGCGCTATCTAGCGGTGAAAAAGTAGCGATTAAAAACGAGATTTAATCTATAAGTAAAAGCCCCAAAATTTGGGGCTTTTTTAGTTGTGCAGCATGGCTAGTTTCGAGTGTTAGATAAGCGACAAATAAGCCATTTGATTAAGGGGCAAAGGCTCGCACAATGGTGGTCACGATGGTTGATACCTTATGTTCCAGTTCCTCGGCTTCAGGGCGAGGAAGAATATCGAGAACTTGAGGCCAAAAAAGCAGTCCTTGGAACACGCTAACATAAACACTGGTAATGGTTTGTTCATCGTCGGCGACCAGCTTGCCGCTTGCGAGTGCTTTGCTAAACCAGGCGCTGACTGCGCGAGTACGATAGAGGCGCTGGGTAATGCTTTTGGCTAGATCAGGCTGGCGGAAAAATTCCATCACAATGGTACGTGATAGAGCGATACCATAAGTGTTATACATCACATCAATTTCACGTAATGTCACAAGCCTTAACTGCTCTTCGAGTGGTGCGTTTTCATCAAATGGATAATCGACATTGCGCACAATATTTTCTTGAATATCAACCAGAACTTCTTCAAATAACAGTTCTTTGCTTTCGAAGTGGCGATATAAAGTCCGTTTAGAAACTTCTGCTGCAGCGGAGACATTGTTCATGTTCGCGGCTGAAAACCCATTTTGAATGAACTCTTCTTTTGCGGCTTCAATGATAGCAAGCCGTTTTTGTTCTGAACGGGTCATCTAGCTTCTCCTTAAGTGCGATGTGACGCGGGCAATATCACTAGTCTAGCAATATGCGCCGCGAAGGTAAACTTTTGAGTTTACTTTACTTGAAAGCTCCAATAAAATCCCAAAAAATAAACTCATGAGTTTACATTTATTCGCTCTAATTTAGAGCAGATGCAATCTTTGCCTCTTAGGAGAACAACGTGAAAAAAGCGCACAATACCGCCACTTCTGCGAAGTTAAAATCACTCGCATTGGCGATAGGTATCTCTTTATCTGGTGTAATATTGACTGGCTGCGGTGCTGAAGCCGAAACGCCAGTGGTTAAAAAATCGGTTAAGCCGGCATTAACGGAAACCGTAACGGCAAGTCGTGGCGACAATTTGAGCTTTAATGGTGTGGTCCGTGCTGCAGAGCGTGCAGACCTATCGTTTCGTATTGGTGGCCGTTTAACTGACATCATGGTGAAAGAGGGTGATCGTGTCATTCAAGGTCAGCTATTAGCCCGTTTGGATTCTCGAGATGCGGAGATTGCATTAGCGTCAGCTCGTTTAGAGTTAAATAACGTTGAAGCCGAATACCAACGCGCAAAGGCGATTTACGAAAAGAGCAAAGCGATTTCAAAAAGCAGTCTCGATGAGCTAACTACACGTTATAACTTGGCGAAAAACCGTCGTGATGAAGCGCAACGTCAGCTTGATTACACTCGTATTGAAGCGCCATTTGCCGGCATTATCGGCCGCAAGCTGGTTGATAACCACATGCAAATCCAAGCAAATGCGCCAGTGTTCACTTTGCATGATTTGAGCGATATGGAAGTGGTTATCCACATTCCTGATAGCGTGATGCTTTCGGGCTTACGTAGTACAGAAGCGAAAGCGGAAATCAGTGCGATTCCAAGTCAGTTATTTGATTTGAGTTTACGTTCTTACGCGACTCAAGCCGATCCAATCTCGCAAACTTACGCCGTGGTATTAGGGTTTAAAAATCTTAATGGTTATCGCGTATTGCCGGGTATGACGGTGAAAGTGTTGCCTGCCGAGCAAGATAATGATCTTGAGAATCCTTTGATTACACTGCCAATTACCGCGGTTGTGCCGGATAACCAAGGCAAGCAGTTTGTTTGGCTAGTTGGAGCCGATAACACTGTAGAGAAACGCTTTGTTGAGGTTGGGGCATTAAGCCGTGATCGCGTCGTGATCAACGACCACCTTGAGTTAGGCGATAAAGTGGTGATCGCTGGCGTATCAAGCTTATTAGAGGGAATGGAAATCCGCCCAATGAGTAATGATGCCCAAGGCAATAACGAGGCGCACTGATGAATATTGCTCGCTATACCATCGCAAAACGCACCAGTGTGTGGGTGATGATTGCCCTGATTTTGTTGGGTGGTTACATCAGCTACTTAAAATTGGGCCGGTTTGAAGACCCTGAATTTGTCATTCGCCAAGCCGTGATCAATACCGCTTACTCAGGCGCGACAGCGCAAGAAGTTTCGGATGAAGTGACCGATTTAATCGAAGGGGCGGTGCAATCGCTGCAAGAGCTCAAAGAGGTTAAATCAGTCTCCAAACAAGGCATGTCGGAAGTCACGGTTGAGATCAAATTGGAATTTGCCAAGAGCTCAGCAGAACTGCAACAAGTGTGGGATAAGTTAAGACGTAAAATTGCCGATGTGCAGCGTCAATTACCTCCAGGAGCAGGGCCGTCGATTGTTAATGATGACTTCTCCGATGTTTATGCTTTGTTCTTTGCGGTAACCGGTGACGGTTACAGTGACAAGCAGTTACAAGATTATGTTGATGGCCTACGTCGTCAGTTGGTGCTTGTACCGGGCGTCGCAAAAACGGCGACGCTAGCTGAGCGTCAAGAGACCATTTTTGTTGAGATCTCGAGTGAGCGCTTAGCGAAGTTTGGCGTTTCGGCACAGCAAGTGTTCCAAGTATTGCAAAAGCAAAACGTGGTGACGGTGGCGGGTGCGATCGAAACCACTGATATGCGCATCCCGGTGATCCCAGATTCCAATATTCGCTCGTTTGATGATCTGCGTAATCTGCAAGTGGGCGTCGGCCAAGGCAATACAGTGATGCGCTTAGGCGACATTGCCACGGTGACTCGTGGCTATCAAGAGCCGGCAAGCATGTTGATGCGTTATAACGGTCAACGCGCGGTTGGATTTGGTATCTCGAATGTCACTGGCGGTAACGTGGTGGATATGGGCGACGCGGTAAAAGTGCGCCTTGCTGAACTTGAAGACCAACGTCCTTTGGGAATGGAATTACACGTTATTTCGATGCAGTCAGATTCGGTTCGTGCTTCAGTGGCGAACTTTATCGATAACCTGATTGCGGCGGTAGCGATTGTATTTATCGTATTGCTGCTGTTTATGGGCGTACGCTCGGGCATCATCATCGGCTTTGTATTATTGCTGACGGTTGCCGCCACGTTATGCATCATGTTCATCGAAGATATCGCCATGCAGCGTATTTCGCTGGGCGCATTGATTATTGCTCTGGGTATGTTGGTAGATAACGCTATCGTGGTAACTGATGGCATTTTAGTCCGTTTGCAACAAAACCCAGAGGAAGACAAAGAGACCATCGTTTCAGAAGTGGTGGATGCGACTAAATGGCCGCTGCTTGGTGGTACCGTTGTGGGTATCTGTGCGTTCAGTGCGATTGGTTTGTCACCGTCGGATATGGGTGAATACGCAGGTTCATTGTTTTGGGTAATTCTTTACTCAATGTTCTTGAGCTGGGTGTTTGCGGTGACGATTACGCCAATGCTCTGCTTTGATTTCTTAAAAGTAAAAGCGAGCAAAGGGGAAATCAAAGTTGGCCGTATGATGTCGATGTACAAAGCGCTATTGGCTTGGGTACTAAGACACCGTTTGGCCAGCATGATGATGTTGCTGGGTTTGATGACTGTGGCGATCTACAGTTTGAAATATGTGCCTCCGGGCTTTATGCCTGATTCACAGCGCCCGCAGTTCGTGGTGGATGTTTACTTGCCGCAAGGTTCGGATATCAGCCGTGTTGAGCGCATGATTGCGAATATTGAACAAGACGTTAAAGCCAAAGAAGGCGTGACCAATATTGCGAGTTTCATTGGTGGCGGCGGTTTACGCTTTATGCTGACCTATTCACCAGAAGCACGTAATACCAGCTATGGTCAGTTATTGATTGATATCGATGACTATAAAAAGATCGCGCCGTTATTAGTAGAACTGCAAGACGAACTCGCGGTGAAATACCCAGATGCGTCGATCAAAGTATGGAAATTCATGCTAGGTCGTGGCGGCGGTAAGAAGATTGAAGCGGGCTTTAAAGGGCCAGACAGTACCGTGTTACGTCAACTTGCGGAACAAGCAAAGGCAATCATGCAAGCTGACAGCAATCTAATTGCTGTGCAAGATGATTGGCGCCAACAAGTACCTGTGCTTCGTCCAGTTTATTCAGCCGAGAAAGCGCAGCGCTTTGGTCTGACAACGCAAGAGATCAACCTAGCGATTGCCCAGACGTTATCTGGCCGTAATGTGGGTGTTTACCGTGAAGGGGATGATTTGATCCCAATCGTCGTGCGTTCACCACAGAATGAGCGTAACCACCAACGTGCGGTAGAAAATACTGAAGTGTATAGTGCAACAGCGGGTGGTTACATTCCGGTGAGCCAATTAGTCGATTCGGTTGATGTGGCTTGGCAAGATGCCATTTTGCGTCGTGTTAACCGCATGCCAACGATTATGGTGCAAGCTGACCCCGCGCCGGGCGTACTCACGTCGGATGCCTTTAATAACGTACGCGATAAGATTGAAGCGATTGAACTGCCTGCAGGTTATGAGCTGATTTGGTACGGTGAATATAAAGCGTCAAAAGATGCCAATGAAGGTCTTGCGATTTCAGCGCCATACGGTTTTGCGGCGATGATTTTATCGGTGATCTTTATGTTTAACGCAGTGCGTCAACCTTTGGTTATCTGGTTAACTGCGCCGCTTGCCGTCATTGGTGTGACGGTCGGTTTGATCGTATTCCAAACCCCATTTGAGTTTATGGCGATTCTCGGCTTCTTGAGCCTTATCGGTATGATGGTGAAGAATGCCATTGTTTTGGTGGATCAAGCGGATGTGGAAATTGCCCAAGGCAAAGCAGCCTATTTTGCGATTATTGATGCTGCAACTAGCCGTGCGCGTCCTGTATTGCTGGGGGCGCTAACCACGATTCTCGGTGTCGCACCACTGCTGATTGACCCGTTCTTTAAGAGTATGGCGGTGACCATCATGTTTGGTTTGTTGTTCGCAACCATCCTGACGTTGATTGTTATCCCTCTGTTCTACGCTCTGTTTTTCAGAGTGAAAGTCGTACAAGAGTAACCATACGCTATCGTTCAATAAAAGGATTCGATAAAAAAGCCTCCAAATTTGGAGGCTTTTCTTTGGCTACGAATCGGTATTATGTTGGCAAGGCTAATGGCTTGCGCAGAGAGAAATTGCCCCGATGTAACAACTAGAGACACATTCCCCACAGCCGTTACAGTTATCATTTAGCGTAGGCAACTGATTTGGCTGCAGCTCAATGGCACTGCGAGGACAGTCTTCATAGCACTCTTCACAATTACCGAATAATCGGGCATTGCAGCTATTAGTGAATTTAGGCCTCAAGCCAGTATCCATCGTATTGAGTGGATTTAGTGCTTGCGTGTCGCAGGCATGAATACACTTTTGGCAAAATGTGCAGTGATTTAAGCTGAGATCCAATTCTGGTCCACGAGAAGAGAGGTTAATCACGCCTTGAGGACAAGCCGCGGCACACTCGCCACATTGATTACATAAACGGTTAAACAGCGACTCTTGCACCGCTCCGAGTGGACGACCAACGTTAATGGTGGGAACGTCTGGTGTTTCAAACGTTTGGCTGACGCCGCGAGTCGCGGCTCTAAAAAAACCGCGGCGACTGGTATCAATATCGCTTTTCTCTGCCATTAACTCGTCACTGTTTGTGCTCATTTATTCTGTCTCTTGCCAGTAGTTACGGCGTTCAGTAATCACCAATTGTTGATCTTCACAGTAATACTCTAACCAACCTAACGAGAATTCAGCCAGCTGCGCGTAGAAAGCCGTTTCGGCATTGTTTTGCATGGCTGTAAGCATATAAGGTGCAAACGGCATAAGGTGTTGACTCAGTAGTTGGTTCGCGCCAGCTACATCATCTTGTTCTAAAAGCAAAGAAGTTAACATGAACATTAGGCCAATATGGTCTTCTGGCTCTCTTAACCCTGTGTCACATTGTAGGCCTTTATCGCGAATAAACTCGCGAAATTCTAAAGTCGATGAGCCAAATAAAGCGTTCTCTTTATCGAGATAAGCCGAGCCCCATGGAGGAGAGGGCATATCACCACTACCTTGTAGTAGTTGAAAAAAATCCGCTTCAAGTAAATCGGCCTCACATTGCTGTGATGACTCTGCAATATTCTTTAATATTTTGTCATCTTGAGCTGAGAAGCTATTGAGGATATTTTGCGCGGTTTCAGAAGTCGGTGAGTGAAAAAGTAGCCCACCGATTAAGCGAAAAAGGGTTGATTCATTGTGCATAGGATAAGTTTCTGAGTGTTTTCGCAGAGAATACCGAGTTACGCTTCATAATGAAATGCGTTTAATCAATAAAATATATGCAATAAATTGTTCTTAATAATGCGAAGCATTTCGATGTTATGTTTCAATAAATGTTAACTAGTTCAAAAATATGATCAGGATCTCATTTTTGAATCAGGGTGGGTTGTTTTGTGAGTAGCACGCAAAAATAGTTGATTAAGCGCAATATTAACCTTACTACTTAAGGGGTAAAAGAAGGGCAGCAAAGACCAAAGAGTCTTTTCTCACAACCAATGAGAAATTGTCCTATGAAAAAAACACTGAAAGCATTAATAACTGGTGGCCTGACAAGACGTGATTTTATCAAGTCTTCAAGTGCTGTTGGTGGTCTGGCTGCCACAGCCAGTGCAATCTCACTTCCTTTTAAATCTAGCCCTGTTGCTGCTGCTACTAACGACGCGATTGAAGAAAAAATTGTGTGGAGTGCGTGTACGGTAAACTGTGGTAGCCGTTGTCCTTTACGTATGCATGTTGTAGACGGCGAAATTAAATGGGTTGAAACCGATAATACCGGTGATGATGAATACGGTAATCACCAAGTACGTGCGTGCCTACGTGGTCGTTCAATGCGACGTCGTGTCTACAATCCGGATCGATTAAAGTACCCGATGAAACGTGTTGGTAATCGTGGTGAAGGTAAATTCAAGCGCATCACTTGGGAAGAAGCGTACGATGAAATTGCCAACAACATGAAACGCATCATTAAAGAGCACGGTAACGAAGCTATTTACCTAAACTACGGCACGGGTACGCTAGGCGGTACCGTCACTAAGTCGTGGCCACCGGCAGGCTCTTTGATCGCGCGTATGATGAACCTAAGCGGCGGCTATTTAAACCATTACGGTGATTATTCAACTGCTCAAATCAAAGAAGGTCTTAATTACACCTATGGTGGTTGGGGCGCTGGTAACTCATTCTCTGATCTTGAAAATACCAAGCTTATCGTGCAATTCGGTAACAACCCTGCTGAAACACGCATGTCGGGCGGCGGTCTGATTCACCATTTGATGGAATCGAAAGAGCGCTCGCAAGCTCGTATGATCATGATTGACCCTCGCTACACTGATACCGCGGGTGGTCGTGAAGATGAATGGATCCCAATTCGTCCGGGAACCGACGCTGCATTCATTGCTGCGATGGCTTACGTAATGATCAAAGAAGAGTTGGTTGATCAGCCATTCCTTGATAAATACTGTGTTGGTTATGATGAGAAAACCCTACCAGCATCAGCGCCGGCCAAAAGTGATTACAAGTCGTACATTTTAGGTGAAGGCCCAGATGGCATAGAAAAGACACCGGAGTGGGCGGCGAAAATCACAGGCATCCCAGTTGATACCATCATTAAAACTGCGCGTGAAATTGGTTCGACTAAGCCTTGTGCTGTGCTTCAAGGCTGGGGTCTTCAACGTACTGCCAATGGTGAGATTGCATCTCGTGCCATCGCAATGTTAGCGCTATTGACTGGTAACGTAGGTATTAACGGTGGTGGTACTGGTGCTCGTGAATCAGATTACAATATTCCGTTTGTTCGTTTCCCTACCTTAACTAACCCTGTCGCGGCTTCAATCCCGATGTTCTTATGGACAGATGCGATTGTTCGCGGCACGGAAATGACCGATCTACGTGACGGTGTTCGTGGTGTTGAGAAGCTGCGCTCGCCAATTAAGATGATCTGGAACTATGCCGGCAACTGCTTGATTAACCAGCACTCAGATATCAACAAAACTCACGATATTCTGCAAGATGATACAGCGTGTGAATTAATCGTTGTTATCGATAACCATATGACTTCTTCAGCGAAATACGCCGATATCGTTCTTCCTGACTTAACAACATCTGAGCAAGCCGATTTCTGTATGGATACTAAGGCGGCCAACATGCCTTACTTCATCTTCGCAGATAAGGCGATTGAGCCTCAGTTTGAAGCGAAAGGCATCTACGAGATCTGTTCCGAAATTTCCAAGCGAATGGGTGTGGGGGAAGCGTTTACTGAAGGTCGTGATCAAGAAGGTTGGCTACGTCACCTTTACGCACTAACTCGCGAACAAGACCCAACATTACCAGATTTTGAAACCATGCGTGAAATGGGTATCTACAAGCGACGTGATCCTAATGGTCACTTTGTTGCTTACAAAGCGTTCCGTGAAAATCCAGAGCAGAATCCACTCACTACGCCATCAGGCAAAATTGAGATTTACTCAGAGCGCTTGGCACACTTGGCTGCCACGTGGGAATTGCAAGAAGATGAAGTGATTCACCCTCTACCAATTTACGTGTCAACTTTTGATGGTTGGGATTCTAAGAAGCGACAAACCTTCCCACTTCAATTGACCGGTTTCCATTACAAAGCTCGTTGCCACTCAACTTACGGTAACGTTGATATTATCAAAGAAGCGGCTCGACAAGAGATGTGGATTAACCCGTTAGATGCGCAGTCTCGTGGTATTGAAAATGGTGATTTGATCCGTATTTTTAATGACCGTGGCGAAGTTCATATTCCGGCTAAAGTCACCCCACGTATGATGCCGGGTGTTGTCGCACTAGGTGAGGGTGCTTGGTACGCACCAGATAAGAACAAAGTGGATAAAGGTGGTTGTATTAACGTTTTGACGTCTCAGCGTCCGAGTCCGCTGGCTAAGGGTAACCCTCAGCACACTAACTTAGTAGACGTTCAACTGGTGAAGAAGGCATAAGGTTAAATCATGAAACAATACGGCTTTTATATTGATTCAAGTAAGTGCACCGGTTGTAAAACGTGTCAGCTTTCTTGTAAAGACAACAAAGATCTCGATGTGGGTGTGAACTTCCGTCGAGTGTATGAGTACGCTGGCGGTAACTGGGTAGAAGATAACGGTACATGGCGTCAGGACGTATTTTCTTACTACGTATCAATGGCATGTAACCATTGTACGAAACCTGCGTGTACTAAGGTTTGCCCAAGTGGTGCAATGCATAAACGTGCAGAAGATGGCTTTGTCGTCGTAGACACTGAGAAGTGTATCGGCTGTCAGTACTGCGGCATGGCGTGTCCTTATGGCGCTCCGCAATACAACAAAGAAAAAGGTCACATGACTAAGTGCGACGGCTGCTACGAGCGTGTCGCTGAGGGTTTGCAACCAATCTGCGTTGACTCTTGCCCACTGCGTGCGCTGGAATTTGGCCCGATTGCCGAGCTGCGTGCTAAATACGGTGACTTTGCTGAAGTGGCTCCACTGCCGAAAGCATCGTTAACGCAACCAAACATTATCATCAAACCAAACCGCCATGCGCGTCCTTGTGGGGATACCACAGGCCACTTGGCTAACCCGAAGGAGGTTTAATATGGCATGGCATGAATGGCCGCTCATCGTATTTACGGTGTTAGCGCAAACTTCGGTAGGTGCGTTTTTGGTGTTAGCAGCAATGCTTTTATTTAAGCGTTTGTCAGAGCCGACGGAAACTCGTCTACATAAAGCGATGTTTGGCTTATGGGCAATTATGGGTTTCGGCTTCTTAGCTTCAGTTATGCACCTTGGTAGCCCTTTCCGAGCGATGAACGCTTTGAATATGGTGGGCAGCTCTTGGCTATCTAATGAGATCGCGTCTGGCAGTGTGTTCTTTGCACTCGGAGGCCTGTTCTGGCTGTTGTCCGTATTGGACAAAGGCAGTGTCGCGCTGCGTAAAGCTCTGATGATTGGTGCGATGGTGGTTGGCGTGATCTTCATGTACTCAATGACGATGGTGTACATGATTGATACGGTACCAACGTGGTTCACATGGCTAACGCCAGCAGCGTTTGGCTTGACCAT
Organism: Vibrio scophthalmi LMG 19158; assembly: GCF_000222585.1. Taxonomy (GTDB): domain Bacteria; phylum Pseudomonadota; class Gammaproteobacteria; order Enterobacterales; family Vibrionaceae; genus Vibrio; species Vibrio scophthalmi. The sequence continues at coordinate 21,215 of NZ_AFWE01000083.1, forward strand.
GGTTGTGAGCGGTTTGGCACTGGCGCATACCCTATTAGCGGTTGCAAAGCATGACAATGATTGTGCTGACAAAGCGCTGTCAGTAGCTGGTCTTATTGGCTTGTTTGCGGTTGTGATTGTGGCAATGCAATTGTCAGTTCATCTTGGCGAAGTACAAACGAGTGTAACCTCAGCATTGGCCGTTCTTCCTGATTATGCGGCAGTACAAGCGACACGCTTAGTGTTGCTCTCGATTGGCATGTTGTTATGGTTACTACCAATCATTCGCCGCAAGCCAGTGACAGCGGGTCCAATGGCGATTGCTTTTGCACTTATTGTGGTTGCTGAACTGCTAGGTCGTAGCGTGTTTTACGGCATGCATATCACCGCTGGCGTATAAACTCGAGCCGTGATGAGCTAACGAATTAGCTTTTAAACACCAAACAATATACACGAACCCAAAGCCCCGCAGAGCAATCTTGCGGGGCTTTTTATTTCGCTAAAATATCAAGTTGGCGTAGAAAGGATGATTTGTGGTTTTCTTGGTCATAATTGAGCTGATAGGTGTTGTGAAAGCCCATCGAAAGCTCAACGCCTTTGCCCTTTAGATAGACGTTATACCCATCGTAATCGGAAAATGCTTCGATGCCTAAGTAGCTTTTTCCAAGCTCCGTTTTACAACCGTTACGCATCACACATTCATACGCTAATAAAATCACATTGGAGTCGAGGTCGTTCTTCATTGTGCTCTCCCAACAAAGTTAAATTTAATTTTAGTTGGCCACTATAAATGTTTCGCTGTTCAAATCAGTATGGCTAACGAGCGCAAACCCTACCAGCCTAACGAGCAATATCAGTGCTCGGTGCTTTTACTTGGCCTAAGTTTATACGTAGCTAAACCGCTCTGAGTTTTGCGTGGGAAGGGAAAAGGGTGACAGTGGATAAGGGGGAAAATACAGGTACAAAAAAGCCCCCAAAGTTGGAGGCTTTTAATTACTTAATTCATCGGTGAATTAGGTAACGATTATTTGTTCGCTTGCTCAGCTTGATCTGCTTGGATAGCCGTTAGTGCAACTGTGTACACGATATCGTCTACTAGCGCGCCACGAGACAAGTCGTTTACAGGCTTGCGCATACCCTGCAGCATTGGACCGATAGAAACTAGGTCAGCTGAACGTTGTACTGCTTTGTAAGTCGTGTTACCAGTGTTTAGATCTGGGAATACGAATACAGTCGCTTTACCAGCTACTGGAGAGTTAGGAGCTTTAGAAGCTGCTACGTTTTCCATGATTGCTGCGTCGTACTGTAGAGGACCGTCGATGATTAGGTCAGGACGTTTCTCTTGAGCGAGTTTAGTTGCTTCACGTACTTTATCAACGTCTGCACCCTTACCAGATTCACCAGTAGAGTAAGAGATCATTGCTACGCGTGGTTCGATACCAAATGCTGCTGCAGAGTCAGCAGATTGGATAGCGATTTCAGCAAGCTGTTCAGCCGTTGGATCTGGGTTGATCGCACAGTCACCGTAAACCAATACTTGGTCAGGTAGTAGCATGAAGAACACAGAAGATACGATTGACGCATCAGGCGCAGTTTTGATGATTTGGAACGGAGGAACGATAGTGTTTGCTGTGGTATGAACCGCACCAGAAACTAGACCGTCAACTTCGTTGTTCTCAAGCATCATTGTGCCTAGGAATACTGAATCTTGTAGCTTCTCACGAGCCACAACTTCAGTCATGCCTTTCGCGCCACGTAGTTCAACTAGACGAGCAACGTAGTTTTCACGAACTGCATCTGAATCGATGATTGTTACGCCAGCACCTAGTTCAACGCCTTGTTGCGCTGCAACGCGACGGATTTCTTCTGGGTTACCTAGCAGCACACATTCAGCGATACCGCGCTCAGCACAGATAGCCGCAGCTTTAACTGTACGTGGCTCATCACCTTCAGGAAGTACGATACGCTTACCAGCTTTACGAGCGAACTCAGTAAGTTGGTAACGGAATGCTGGTGGGCTTAGACGACGAGACTTTTGCGTGCCTTCAGTCATAGACTCAATCCAGTTGCCGTCGATGTGACCTGCAACGTGATCGTTAATGAATTCGATGCGCTCTTTATCGTCCGCTGGAACTTCGATGCTGAAGCTTTGTAGGTTCAGCGAAGTCTGCCAAGTGTTACCTTGTGCTTTGAAGATTGGCAGGCCAGTATCGAATGCAGGTTTACATAGACCTTCAATTTCTTGAGGGATGTCGTAACCGCCGGTCAATAGGATTGCGCCGATTTCTACGCCGTTCATTGCTGCAAGTGCCGCTGCAACGATAACGTCAGGACGGTCAGCAGAAGTAACAAGTAGAGAGCCTGGTTTAAAGTGCTCAATCATGTTTGGTAGTGAACGTGCACAGAACGTGATGCTCTTGATGCGACGAGTGTTGATATCACCAGCGTTGATGATGTCAGCGTTTAGGTGTTGAGCCATATCGATCGCGCGAGTTGCGATTAGATCGATTGACCAAGGCACACAACCAAGTACACGAATTGGAGAAGTGTTGAAGATTTCCATCACTTTCATTTCGTTAGTTTGTGCGCTGTCTGCATCGTCAAACATTTCTGATAGGTCTGGACGAGTACGGCCAGCTTCATCTACAGGAGCGTTAAGCTTGTTGATGATAACACCAGAGATGTTTTTGTTCTTAGTACCACCGAAGTTAGAACATGCTACTTCGATACGCTCTTTAAGCTGAGCTGGGTTGTCTAGACCAGGAGTCGCAACAAGTACGATCTCTGCGCCAAGCGTTGCCGCGATTTCCGCGTTCACTTGGTTAGCGAATGGGTGCTTACGAGTTGGTACTAGACCTTCGATCAAGGTTACGTCCGCATCTTTGTTGATTTGGTTGTAACGTTCAACGATAGTTTCTAGAAGCTCATCCATGTTGTCGTTACCGATTAGGCTTTCAGCAACAGACATTTGCATTGGAGTGCCGATCTTCATATCGCTGTTCGCGCCAACGATAGTTGAAGTCAGATCAGGCTGATCGCCGCCAGAACGTGGTTGTGCGATAGGCTTGTAGAAAGAAACTTTAACGCCCTTGCGCTCCATAGTGCGCAGAACACCCATGCTAACACTAGTAAGACCAACACCAGCGCTAGTAGGGATAAGCATAATAGTACGAGACATCGACTAATTACCTTACATTATTGGATTAAAAGCTCAATTACGTATTCCCTGAAGAGTTCATGGAATAGGAGTTGAGCCCCTAAATTTCTATTTATAGAAAAACTGGCCAGCCCGAAGGCTAGCCAGTTGAGTCAATTACAGACCTGCTAGACGTGCAGTGTCTTCAGCGATAACTAGCTCTTCGTTAGTAGAGATAACCATTGCTGGGATGCGGCTGTTTGCAGTAGTGATAGTACCTTCACCACCGAAACGTGCTTTAAGGTTTGCTTCGCTGTCTACTTCGATACCGAAGATAGCTAGACGGTTAAGAACCATTTCACGGATTGGGCCAGAGTTCTCGCCGATACCGCCAGTGAAAGTGATTGCGTCTAGACGACCTTCTAGAGAAGCAGTGTAACCAGCTACGTATTTAGCTAGACGGTGACAGAACACGTCCATTGCGCGAGTTGCTTCTTCTTTCTCACCGTAGTTGTCTTCAACGAAACGACAGTCTGAAGTCACTTCAGTTAGACCTTGTAGGCCAGACTCTTTAGTTAGCATGTTGTTGATTTGCTCAACAGAGTAACCTAGTGCGTCGTGTAGGTGGAAGATGATCGCAGGGTCGATATCGCCACAACGAGTACCCATTACTAGACCTTCAAGAGGAGTTAGACCCATAGAAGTATCTACAGATTGACCGTTCTTGATTGCACATACAGATGCGCCGTTACCTAGGTGACAGTTGATGATGTTAACTTCTTCAACTGGCTTGTTTAGTAGGCCTGCAACTTCACGAGTGATGAATAGGTGTGAAGTACCGTGCATGCCGTAACGACGGATGCCGTGCTCTTTGTATAGGTTGTATGGAAGAGCGTATAGGAACGATTCTTCAGGCATAGTTTGGTGGAACGCAGTGTCGAATACAGCAACGTTTTGTAGCTCAGGGAAGTTGTGTTTAGCAGCTTCGATACCGATAAGGTGAGCTGGGTTGTGAAGAGGTGCGAAAGTCGCAGCGTCTTGGATGCCCTTAAGAACTTGATCACAAATAAGTGCTGATTGAGTGAACTGCTCGCCACCGTGAACGATACGGTGACCGATCGCGCCTAGGTTAGCTTTAAGCTCTGGCTTAGAAGCAAGAATAGTTTCTACCATGAAAGATAGTGCTTCTTCGTGTGCTGCGCCTGCGCCTAGTTGAGCTTCGTGCTTACCATCAAGTTTCCACTTCATACGAGCTTCTGGAAGACCAAGACACTCAGCAAGACCTGTTAGGTGCTCAGCACCAGTCTCTGCATCAACAATTGCAAACTTAAGAGAAGAACTACCGCAGTTTAAAACTAAAACTAGCTTTGACATGTATGACTACCTGTTAATCGTCTGATAAAAATCAGTTAGGATGAAATTTAACCACAAGAATAGTCGAGTCTAGTGTAACTGCGTACCATTCTTGCTTAAAAAGCGCTTAAATCCATGTATAAAAAGAGGTCGCTTTACCATGAAAGCAACTTGTGCAATCCTTGCAGATATCTCTCAACGTTGCCTAAATTGTAAATAAGAGCAACAATGAGATTGAGGGCGTGCCAAGGATAGCGATAATAGACAAATATAACAAAAAAAATTTGAAAGAATATTAACTTTCGTCTAATTTTTACGCGTTTAGTTGAAAGTTTCAACTTATTTTGAAGTTAAGTGCCTTGTACCGGAAGTGAGAGAGTAATATGAATAATAAAGTCGGTCTCGTTCACAGCTTACGTGATGGTCAAAAGTACATGGATACTTGGCCTGTGCGCAAAGAACTCGCGCCACTGTTTCCAGAGCAGCGCATTATAAAGGCAACACGTTTTGGTATGAAGGTAATGCCAGCCGTTGCAGCTATTAGTGTGCTTACACAAATGGTCTTTACCAATCACCAAGCGTTACCGCAAGCGGTGATAGTGGCTCTGTTTGCTATCAGTATGCCAATCCAAGGTATGTGGTGGCTAGGCAATCGCGCTAATACACAATTACCACCATCACTTGCTGGCTGGTATCGTGAGTTGCACCAAAAAATTATTGAAAGCGGTTATGCTCTAGAACCACTAAAAGCTAAGCCTCGCTATAAAGAGTTGGCGCGCATTCTAAATCGCGCGTTTCGTCACTTAGATAAAACGTCACTTGAGCGTTGGTTCTAGCAGAGAAGACTGTTCGGCCCGCCTCACTTCGGGAATCGAGATGCGGGAACGCTGCACTGCGAGAAAATACGGATAAACGAAAGGGTTGGCATTGCCGACCCTTTTTAGTTCTGGATGCGGGAACACTTCGTTGCGAGAAATACAAGAACAAATTAAACGGTTGGAGTTGCCGTAGCAGCGAGATAACTCGCTGTGTTCTCGTCTCCGTAGTTAAGCGCAACCGCGCAAAACGTTCCATAATCCGTGACCACAGAGACAAGTGTCCCCCTTGGAAAAAGAGATGTCTTTAAGTGCTTTTTTCAAAATTAAGAAAAGTTACATGGTTTGTTGGCTTGATGATAACTATGTCAATCATTCGCTTAAGTAATTGATTAACGATAGGGCTTAAAAGAATAATCCTCGTGAAAAGTTTAGGTACCCCCGTTTCATTATTTTAGGCAAGCCAGTTACGACACATGCTTGCTGCCATCTTCGAAACACTTGGGGTACCTTAGTGGACAACATCAGCGGGAATTACTTTTGAAAATACATTTTATAACCCTATTACTCGGTTTTTCTACGGCTCAAGCACTGGCTGAACAAGTGGCTTACATTGGCCAATGTGGCGTTTTAGGTATAGATAGCCAGCCAACATTCACTCATCTTAAAGCAGATACAGTCGAGGTCTACCATTACTCAGAGTTGGTGAGTGCCATTGAACAAGGCGTGGGGAACATTACGATCCCTGACGGTGTGACTATTGGCGTACCAAATCAGCGTGGGGCTATTACATTGAAACCCTATCAGTCGCTAACGAGTACAAGAGGACGATCCAATGAGCCAGGGAAATTAGTGATTGAGCCTAATTTGACCAATGACAGTGATACATATCCGGTGATCGTAGTGTCATCGGGCGTGACTATCTCTGGGCTGGTAATTGAGGGGCCAGTAAAGGTGAGTGATTCATCTAAGAAAACGATTGGAATTCAAACAAAGAGCGCTGCTCAAGGCGTTACAATCGAAAATAATGAATTGTTCGGTTGGCCTTGGGCGGCCGTATCGTTTAAGTCATCAAAGAACAATGTGGTTAAAAATAACTATATCCATAGTAACATCAAATCAGAACGAGGCTATGGAGTCGTTGTGCAAAATGGTCATGCTACAGCAAGGATAGAATGCAATGTCTTTGATCGTAATCGCCATGCGATTGCGGGAGCTGGCTTGCCAGGTGAAGGTTATGTGGCACGGTATAATCTTGTTATGCAAGGCGGGGGCCGTGGTGCTTATCACCAGTTTGATATGCATGGAGATTCGATGGGTAATGCGGGAAGTTTTGTCAAAGTTTATAGTAACTGGTTTGATTTTGGCGACTATGGCACATCGAACCGCTCTGCCATTATGGTTCGAGGCGTTCCGATTGAAGGTTGGTTAGAAGTTAGCAACAATGTGTTTAAATCGCCGTTTAAAGTCACGTCAAGGAACAACGCTATCACGGGTGTCTCTGGGGCGTTGCCAGCCATTGAGGAAATAATGCGACAAAATCAGTTTGAGCAGGCTTTCGTGTATCGTAAAAATCTATCAGGGCAATGTGAAATGCAGGTTGCTCATGAAACCATTCCACTCATTTGCTCTGCAATTGGGTATTGACGACACAGGTGATGATTAACGTAGCGAATCAAGGCATGCCTTGATTCGCTGTACAAATGGAGCTAATTAAACATTTCTATGGCTGCGTCTGGTTCGACGTAATCAAGCCCAAAAGCTTCGGCCACTTCCTTACAAGTGACTTTACCGTGAATCACATTGAGACCTTCCAAGAAGCCTTTATCGTCCAATAGAGCTTGGCGGTAGCCTTTATTGGCTAATTTGACTATATAAGGAAGCGTTGCATTATTCAGTGCAAAGGTTGAGGTACGCGCGACCGCGCCCGGCATGTTGGCGACACAGTAGTGCACGACATCATCGACGATATAAGTTGGATCGGCGTGAGTAGTAGCATGTGACGTTTCAAAACAACCGCCTTGGTCGATGGCGACATCAACAACGGCAGCGCCGGGTTTCATTTTGGCAATGTGCGCTTTCGTCACCAACTTTGGTGCCGCAGCGCCTGGAATTAATACCGCGCCAATAACAAGATCAGCAGATAGAACGTGTTTTTCGATGGCGTCTTCAGTTGAATACACCATTTTTGCGCGCCCTTGGAACTCTTCGTCCAATTTGCGAAGCGCATCAATGTTTCGATCGAGAATCGTTACATCGGCACGCATGCCGACGGCCATTCTGGCAGCGTTCGCACCGACCACACCCCCACCAATTACTACGATTTTGGCCGGTTCGACCCCTGGAACACCGCCAAGTAATAAACCACTGCCACCATGGGATTTTTCCAGTGTTTGGGCGCCAGCTTGAATCGACATACGTCCAGCAACTTCCGACATTGGTGCAAGTAGTGGCAAGCGACCCATATTATCTGTTACAGTCTCATATGCTATACAGACGGCTTTACTCTTGATTAGCTCATCAGTTTGTGGAAAATCTGGGGCTAGGTGTAGATAAGTAAATAATATCTGCCCCTCGCGGAGCATTGAACGCTCGGTAGCTTGAGGTTCTTTTACCTTAACGATCATTTCTGCTGTCGAGAAAACGTCAGCAGCAGTAGGAAGAATGGATGCGCCTACAGCGATGTAATCATCGTCTGAGAATCCAATGCCGGATCCGGCTAGGGTTTCAACAAAAACTTGGTGACCTTGAGACACTAGCTCGCGAACGCTGGCTGGAATCATGCCGACGCGATATTCGTGGTTCTTGATTTCCTTTGGTACGCCAATGATCATCCTGACTCCTCATTTTTTTTTGGTTGTAATAACTGTGTGTAGGGTAGTATTGTCGAATTAATATCTAGTATAAGAGCAAATGTTTAACATTTGATACTAAATATTAAGAAGATGTAGTATATATTTTTGCAAGGAAGTAATAAGGTGGAATAAAAAATGGCAGACAACAATAAGAAGCCGTCCAAGGATCTAGACCGTATCGATCGCAATATTCTTAATGAATTGCAGAAAGATGGTCGAATTTCAAACGTAGAATTATCAAAGCGTGTGGGCTTGTCACCAACACCATGTTTAGAACGTGTTCGTCGTCTCGAACGCCAAGGGTACATCACGGATTACACTGCGTTACTTAACCCACAGTATCTTGATGCGTCTCTATTGGTGTTTGTTGAAATTACGTTAAATCGTGGTGCGCCAGATGTGTTTGAACAGTTTAATACCGCGGTACAAAAACTGGATGACATTCAAGAGTGCCACCTAGTATCAGGTGATTTTGACTATCTATTAAAAACGCGAGTAGCTGATATGGGTGCATATCGTAAGCTGCTTGGCGATACATTACTGCGTTTACCGGGTGTAAACGACACACGTACTTACGTAGTAATGGAAGAAGTAAAACAAACTAATCAGCTAGTGATCAAAACCCGCTAATTATAGTCATTGAGGAGATGAGACCAAGCTAACAACATTTGGTTAGTGAGCCTTTGGTGCCGTTAACTAGGGTCTTTTTTGGTCAATCTCCTAGATTGTTATGTGCGCAGAGTGACAGAGGTGGAATCCCTTTCGATATTCTGACGTTAGACAATTGGGTTTTTAGCTTTGATATGGTTAAATCTATAGTCCGAGTAGCTTTGCTGCTCGGGCTATTTTTTTCCTAATAAAGATAAGTAAGTTATGTTCAAAAAGAACAGCAGTAAAGTCGAAACAATTATAAAAACCGGGGAAGAGCCTCAGTCTACCCGTTTATCGGGGCCTGAACGCCTGAAAGAGTGCAGCCTTATTGTGGCAGTACTGGCGTCTATTTTGCTCTATGTTGCCTTATTAACCTTCAGTCCTGCTGATCCATCCTGGTCGCAAACGGCGTGGGCGGGAGATATTGCGAACGCTGGCGGTATCATTGGTGCCTGGTTTGCCGACACTCTGTTCTTTTCATTTGGATCACTGGCTTACACTATTCCTTTGTTAATTGTCGTCACCGCTTGGGTTTGCTTACGTAAGCGTGATGAAGATGATCCACTTGATTTGATGCTTTGGGGTACTCGTTTCCTTGGCTTCACGATTTTAGTTCTGACCAGTTGCGCTCTTGCCGATATCAACTTTGATGATATTTGGTATTTTTCCTCTGGTGGTGTGATTGGCGATGTACTGACTAGTTTGGCGCTTCCGACGCTTAATGCCCTCGGTACGACATTGGTACTACTGTTTCTTTGGGGCGCCGGTTTTACCCTCCTCACGGGCATTTCATGGTTAACGATAGTTGATTGGCTTGGTGATTCTGCGATTAAGGCATTCACGCGCCTATTTAACCGCGTTCGTGGTGAACAAGATGAAGTGATGGAACCACAGCTCAAACAGGCGGATGAGTTTGAACGCGCATCTGTTAAAGCAACGGCTCAAGCGGATCATGACCAGAACAGTGAGCAGGATCATGAACAGCCACGTCGTTACAATATACATATGCCAGAAGCGGTCAGTGCGGTAGCAACAAGTGGTGTTGCGAATATTGCCGCGGAAAGTATTTCTGTCTCGCCGCAACAGCAAGAAGGATATCAGACTCAAGCATCAACAGTGTCGGAAGAGCCGTTGCATGAAACGTATCAACCTCACGAGGCGCCAAGCGCTGTGGGTTATAACGAACAGCAGGATCAACCATATACACAACAAGAGTTCACCCCACAGGAAGTCGCTCCGCAAGAAGCCCCTCACTATGATCCGGTTTCGAATGGTGAAGTTGAGCGTACGCGCCAACTTGAAGCGACGATTGAACAACTAGAGCAGGATGCGACTCAAGCGGATGATATGGCCGAACAGTTCATCCCACCTTGGCAGCAAGAGACAATGCCGGCAGGTGCTGCTGTTATTCAGCCTACAGAACATAACCAAGCTCCGAATGAAGTGCCTTGGCAGCAAGTTGAGCCACAAACTGCACCAGAGATTGATCAAACGCAGTTGGATGAAATTACTCAGCAAGTAGAACCCAATTCTACCCATATTGAACCAACCATTAGCTCGTTTGATGTCGTAGAACCGAGTGAACAACCGACCGCCCAACCTGCGGCCGTTGATGTGCCAATGACCGAGCCTGTGACGCTTGAACACGACAATCAAGATGAAGATGTTTCAGCATTCCAGTCAATTGTCGCTGATGCTCAAGCGAAGGTCGTTGCGAAACAAAACCCGTTCTTAGTACAACAAGAACTGAATTTACCTAAGCCGACAGAGCCACTGCCGACTTTAGAGTTGCTTTACCATCCAGAGAAGCGTGAAAACTTTATCGATCGTGAAGCGTTAGAAAATATTGCTCGTTTGGTTGAATCCAAATTGGCTGATTACAAAATTCAAGCGACCGTGGTTGATATTTTCCCAGGTCCTGTGATTACCCGTTTTGAGCTTGATTTAGCACCGGGTGTCAAAGTAAGCCGTATTTCGAGCCTCTCAATGGACTTAGCTCGCTCCCTATCTGCGATGGCAGTGCGTGTGGTTGAAGTGATCCCTGGTAAGCCTTATGTCGGTCTAGAGTTGCCGAACATGAGCCGTCAAACGGTATTTTTCTCTGATGTAGTGGGAAGCCAAACCTTTATTGATGCTAAGTCACCGACGACAGTCGTCCTTGGTCAAGACATTGCCGGTGAAGCGGTTATTGCCGATATCGCAAAAATGCCACACGTATTAGTGGCGGGTACAACCGGTTCTGGTAAATCGGTCGGTGTAAACGTGATGATTCTAAGCATGCTGTATAAAGCATCGCCAGAAGATCTGCGTTTTATCATGATCGACCCGAAAATGTTGGAGTTGTCGATTTACGAAGGTATTCCACATCTATTGTCCGAAGTGGTTACTGACATGAAAGACGCGTCCAATGCACTGCGTTGGTGTGTGGGTGAGATGGAGCGTCGTTATAAGCTGATGTCGGCACTCGGTGTACGTAACATCAAAGGCTTCAATGACAAGCTGAAAATGGCAGCCGATGCTGGTCACCCAATCCATGACCCATTGTGGAAACCGGGCGATAGCATGGATGAAGAAGCGCCATTGCTAGAAAAATTGCCTTATATCGTGGTGGTGGTCGATGAATTTGCCGACCTTATTATGGTGGTGGGTAAAAAAGTTGAAGAACTGATCGCTCGTTTGGCGCAAAAAGCACGTGCAGCCGGTGTCCACTTAATTTTGGCTACTCAGCGTCCTTCGGTTGATGTTATTACTGGCTTAATTAAAGCGAACATTCCAACCCGTATTGCCTTTACCGTTTCAACCAAAACGGACTCGCGCACGATTCTTGATCAAGGCGGTGCGGAATCATTGTTAGGTATGGGTGATATGCTCTACCTAGCGCCAGGTTCAAGCCATACTGAACGTGTTCACGGTGCTTTCGCTTCGGATGATGATGTGCATGCCGTAGTGAATAACTGGAAAGCACGTGGTAAGCCAAATTACATCGAAGAAATCATCAGTGGTGAACAGGGGCCTGAAAGCCTGTTACCAGGCGAATCGATGGAAGCGGATGAGGATACTGACCCACTATTTGACCAAGTGGTTGAGCATGTTGTGCAATCACGTCGAGGTTCAGTTTCAGGTGTTCAGCGCCGCTTCAAAATTGGTTATAACCGCGCGGCACGTATTGTTGAGCAACTTGAAGCTCAAGGCATCGTGAGTGCACCAGGACACAACGGTAACCGTGAAGTGTTAGCACCAGCGCCAGGGCGTGACATGAACTAGAACAAAGCAGGCGCAGTCTGCTTTTTAACTCTCGTCAGTGAAAATGTGGACGAGAGTTAAAGCACACGATAGCAGAAGCGCAGGTTATTCCTGCGCTTTTTTATCGATGTAAAAAAGGGCTGGCATATCGCCAACCCTATCAGTCATCGCAGACCGTTAATCTCGCTTCTAGCTCTCGCTTCTAGCTCTCGCTTCTAGCTCTCGCTTCTAGCTCTCGCTTCTAGCCCTTGCTTCTAGCTCTCGCTCTTAGCAAACTGTGCAACAACAATAAACGCCAGTGCAACCAGATTACCCGCAAAAATCACCACTAGCCATTGTGGCATCGAAAGCGTTAAGAATTGCCATACCACTTCTGCGCAATCACCGTAGGCTTCAAACATACCTGGAATCCATTGGTTCAGTGGTGCCCAGCTAGGGAAGGTCACGAACAGATCGCAAGTAGCGAAAGGGGATGGATTAAACTGGTACTCAACGTGCTGTAGAGCAAGCTCTAGGCCCTTGTAAGCTGTTGCTCCCCATGCCGCAAGACCCAGCCAGCGGACGAACGGATTTTGCGGTGCGATTAAGCCAATAATCGCTGCGCCACCAATACCCATCATTGCCACGCGCTCATAAATACACATCACACAAGGAGCCAACTCCATAACATGTTGGAAGTAGAGTGCACAGGCTTCAAAGAGAACGATGGCGAGCAACAAAAGAGACCAAGAGAGTCGCCCTTGCGAGAATGTTTTGAGTGTTGAGAGAAAATTCACGAGTAATGTCCTTTACAGAAATAAAAAAGCTCTGAATACTCAGAGCTTTTTAACGTGTAACAGTTCCCTAATCAAGGGAAATTTAGTGACCGCCTGTGACAGCAGCGCTAACTTCACCAACGTGTTGGCTGATCCAACCTGCATCGTAGAACCACGCAGTCGCAGGCTCTAGGAAGAACACGATGCCCGCTAGGCCAACTAGTGCTAGTACTAGGGTGTATGGCAGAGCCATGATAACCATGCGTCCGTATGATAGACGAATTAACGGTGCAAGTGCTGAAGTTAACAAGAATAGGAATGCAGCTTGACCGTTTGGTGTTGCAACAGAAGGTAGGTTAGTACCCGTGTTAATAGCAACCGCTAGTAGGTCGAATTGATCGCGAGTAATTTGACCATCGATCAGTGCAGATTTCACTTCGTTGATGTAAACCGTACCGACGAACACGTTATCCGATACCATCGATAGCAGACCGTTAGCAACGTAGAACAGAGCCAACTGAGTACCTTTGTCTTCAACGGCAAGTACCGCGTCGATAACAGGTTTAAATAACTCTTGGTCGATGATTACAGCCACAACCGCAAAGAACACGGCAAGTAGTGCAGTAAATGGCAGCGCCTCTTCAAACGCTTTACCCATCGAATGCTCTTCGATAACGCCAGTAAATGCGGTTGCAAGGATAATCACGGATAGACCGATTAGGCCAACAGCAGCAACGTGTAGTGCAAGGCCAACGATTAGCCATACTGCAATCGCACCTTGAACCCAAAGTTTTGCTACATCTTGGTTAGTACGCGTTTTGCGCTCTTCGTTATCGAAATCAACTAAAATTTGACGCACGCTATCAGGCAGCTCTGCACCGTAACCAAAGACTTTAAACTTTTCAACCATTGCACAGGTGAGCATGCCGCAGAAGAATACTGGGATGGTAACCGGCGCCATACGAATTAGGAATTCAGCGAATAACCAGTCAGCTTGGTCTGCGATGATCAAGTTTTGTGGTTCGCCTACCATGGTCATTACACCACCAAGGGCGGTACCCACACCTGCATGCATCAGTAGTGAACGAAGGAATGCGCGGTAGTTCTCAAGGTCATCACGAGTTAGCTCTGTAATGGTTTCATCTTGAGTATGGTCATGGTCACCAATTGGGTTACCAGAAGCCACTTTGTGGTAGATAGAGTAGAAACCGACTGCAACACTAATTACAACCGCAATAACGGTTAGTGCATCAAGGAAGGCAGAAAGGAATGCCGCGGCAAAACAGAATGCCATTGAAAGCAGAACTTTTGATCGAATACCAAGCAGCAGTTTAGTAAAGATGAACAGCAGTAGCTGTTTCATGAAGTAGATGCCAGCAACCATGAAAACGAGTAATAGCAGAACTTCGATGTTCGCCACCAGTTCATGTTTTACTTGATCGGCACTGGTCATTCCAATGGCGACAGCTTCAATTGCCAGTAGACCACCAGGTTGAAGAGGGTAGCACTTTAATGCCATCGCAAGAGTAAAAATAAACTCTGCAACTAATAGCCAACCTGCAACGAACGGATCGATGAAAAAGAATACGATCGGGTTGATAATAAGAAATGAGAAAATGGCAACTTTGTACCAATCAGGGGCTTTACCAAGAAAGTTCTTAATAAATGCATTTCCGAGTGACATCGGCATGATTCAATTACTCTTATATGTTGTTACGAATAGACACTGCGCACGCTTGAATTCACGTGGTCGGTAAACTTATGGCATACCGATGAAACAGCGACTTAGAAAAACAACACTCCGAAAACTGTCATGTGGTCTTGCCAAGTCACTCCCTGAGAAAGACAAGCACTTTTAACTTCGGTCGTCACTCTACTCTTCAGCGCTATTTAGTCAATCATTATGTTTATATTGACAAAATACGCGGCAATTAATTGTAAAAAACGCGAGCGAAGTGGCGTAAGGCTAGCATACGAGTTGTGATAAATTCTGTTTGCTGTCTCACGTCGTGCGAAAGCCAAGAATATGACGTTCTATTGAAGTGAAATAACCCCTTATATATCTGGGTTTTTGCGTTTTTGCAAAATAAGATTTAATAGAAATCCCTTTGTTTATGGGCGTTTCAGATATTTTAGCAGAGGTTAAAGTACTATTTTTTTAGTTTAGAGTTATAAAGAAATAATGACCCAGCCTTACCTGGATTAGTGTTATTACTCTATTATTGTTTTGCGAGAACTTTACAGTCTGTTTGTTTCCGATACGTAATAAGTAGTGGTATGATGAGTTTATCTGATCCCCCTATAAATAGAATATTGGAACAACTCAATGGTCATAAAGGCAAAGAGCCCTGCAGGATTCGCAGAAAAATACATAATCGAAAGTATTTGGAAAGGGCGCTTCCCTCCTGGTTCCATTCTTCCTGCTGAGCGTGAGCTTTCAGAGCTGATTGGTGTCACTCGAACCACACTACGTGAAGTACTTCAGCGACTTGCACGAGATGGTTGGTTGACAATCCAGCACGGTAAACCGACCAAAGTAAACCAGTTTATGGAAACTTCAGGTTTGCATATTCTCGACACTATGATGACCTTAGATGCTGAGAATGCGACTTCTATCGTAGAAGATTTGCTTGCAGCACGTACTAATATCAGCCCGATATTTATGCGTTACGCTTTCAAAGTAAATAAAGAAAGCTCAATGCGTACGATGCAAAATGTTATTGAATCTTGTGAGGCGCTTACAACCGCAGAATCATGGGATTCATTTATGACCGATTCACAATATGCTGACAAGATTCGTCAACATATTAAAGATGACGGTGAAAAAGATCCGCTTAAGCGTGAAGCTATTTTGATTGCGAAGACATTCAATTATTACGACTACATGCTATTTCAACGCCTCGCTTTCCATTCAGGTAACCAGATTTACGGTCTGATCTTCAATGGTCTGAAAAAGCTTTATGATCGTGTCGGCAGTTACTACTTCTCAAACCCACAAACGAGACTGTTGGCGTTGAAGTTTTACCGTGACTTGTACGAAGTTTGTGAAACGGGTGAGCGTGAACAGATCCCAGCGATTGTTCGTCAGTATGGTATCGACAGTGGCCACATTTGGCACCAAATGAAAACGACACTGCCAACCAACTTTACTGAAGATGACAGCTAGTAAGTCGCTTTAGCGAATTAAGTTGAATAAAAAGCCCATCATAGCAATATGATGGGCTTTTTAATGGCAAAAAAGTCGCATTGCTAGCCAATCTGCACAGCAAGATCGCTTTCAATGGTTGACGAACAGGCCAGAACATAGCCCTGTTCAATTTCTTCGGCGCTTAATGTCTCAAGGCTTGTGCTGCGCACAGATCCGGATGTCACCTTGCATTTGCATGAACCACAAATGCCACTACGACAGGCAACAATCAGGGGCAGTCCTGCAGCCTCTAATGTGTCAGCTAACACCGCGCCTTGCTGGGCAACGACTTCTTTGCCGAACGCTTCGACAGCAACGGATACCGCTTTCTCTTCCACTTGATCGTCTCGTTCTGACTCTGTTGTTGAGCTAACAGGTGTAAAACTTTCTTGAAAGAAATTGTTCATATCAAACCCCAGAGCCTGCAAGTTATCGTGTGTATCTTGCATAAACTGGCTTGGGCCGCACAGATAGACTGTTCGCTGCATTAAATCTGGCACCAATTGCAAAAGCCATTCTTTGTTTAAACGACCTTGTGGATGCGTTGTTCCGCTGGCATCTTTTAGTAGTAGTGACAACGTGAACTGATTTTCGGTTGCAGCCATTGACTCAAGTGCATCAAAGTAGATGGTTTGTTGAGCAGACTTCGCGACATGCAAAAACTGAACATCAACATCAGCACCATTGGCTAGCCACTGCTTGGCCATTGCATAGACGGGCGTGATGCCGCAACCTGCGCTCAGCAGTAATGCTTTTTTATTATCATTGATGCGCACTGGTGGATGATCAATCGTATTGAAGTCACCACTTGGCGGTAGGGCGAGTAGGGAGTCACCGACTTGAAGAGTATCAAGTAAATAGTTGGACACTTTACCGCCTTCCACTCGCTTGATGGTGAGTTGTAAATGAGATTCGCCAGCGATCGAACTAAGTGAATACGCGCGATATTCCATTTTTTGCTCAATTTCTACACCAACCGTAATGAATTGGCCGGGTTTAAAATCGAACTGGATGGAATCAAACGCGGCAAGTTGGCTTTCTAGCGGCGCAAGTTTAATGCTCATGGTATCGGGTGTTTCAACATACTTGTCGATGCAACGTAATTGGACGGGATGAGAGCCCTGCCATTCAAAGTACATATCTGATCTCGTTAACTATTTTCACGTAGTGGTGGCTAACGTTATGGCTAAAATGAAACTCGGCCGGATGGCTGATTAGCAGCATAACGACAAGCGCAGTGGGGTGATGGGCTGAAATTGGACCAAAAAGCCTACCCTCGAATGAGGGCAGGCTACTGGATTAAGCGCCTAGAATCGCTTGTAGGTCATCTTCAACGTTTGAGATAGAACGCATATCGAACTTCTCTTGGATGATGGCCAATAGGTTGTCGGTGAGGAATGCTGGCGCGGTTGGACCGGTATAGATGCCTTTTACACCTAAAGCGAATAGGGTAAGTAGGATCACGATTGCTTTTTGTTCAAACCACGAAAGTACCAAGGTAAGCGGAAGCTCGTTGATACCACAGTCAAACTCGTTCGCCAGGGCTAATGCTAGTTGGATCGCTGAATAGGCATCGTTACATTGACCCACATCGAGTAGACGAGGAATACCGTTGATGTCGCCAAACTGGTTTTTGTTGAAGCGGAACTTACCACAAGCAAGCGTTAGGATCAGCGTGTCTTCTGGTGCGCTAGCAGTAAAATCGGTGTAGTAACTGCGTTCTGCTTTGTCACCATCACAGCCGCCAACTAGGAAGAAGTGACGAATGTTACCTTGTTTCACTTGATCAATAACGGCAGGTGCCGCATTCATAAGCGCATTGCGACCAAACCCAACCGTGATCATCTGCTCGATCTCGTTGTGCTGGAAACCTGGTTGACTTAGAGCACATGCAATCACTGCTGAGAAATCATCACCTTCAAGATGAGCAACACCAGGCCAACCGACGATACTGCGTGTGAATAGACGGTCAGCATATTGACCCACATCTGGGTTAAGTAGGCAGTTTGATGTCATCACGATTGCGCCTGGGAAGTTAGCAAACTCTTTTTGCTGATTTTGCCATGCGCTTCCGTAGTTACCTGCAAGATGAGGGTATTTGTTCAGTTCTGGGTAACCGTGCGCAGGAAGCATTTCACCGTTGGTATAAACGTTGATGCCTTGGCCTTCGGTTTGTTGCAGAATTTTCTCTAGGTCGTGCAAGTCATGGCCTGAGACTAAAATACATTTACCTTGGCGAGTTTTTACGTTCACACTGGTTGGGGTTGGGTGACCAAAAGTCTCGGTTTCACCAAGATCAAGCATCTCCATGACTTTGTAGTTCATCAAACCGATTTCCATTGAGCACTCAAGTAGCTCATTAAGATCAGTCGGTTCAGTGCCTAGCCATGCCATGATTTTATGGTACTGCGCAAAAATAGCGGTGTCTGTTTGGCCAAGTACGCGAGCGTGTTCCATGTAAGCCGCCGCGCCTTTGAGGCCATAGAGGCAAAGAAGGCGTAAGCCTACGACATCTTCGTTGACCTGCTCTTTACCGCGGTTAACCGCTGCATTAGGTGCAAAAGCGAGGATCTGCTCTGCGTTTTCAGGTAGCTCAAAGTTCGCAACTGGGGGCGCAGATTCAAGGGTTTGGTTGGCCAGCGTTGCCGCCGCTATGGTGCTTTGCTTAAGACGATCTTTGTAGAGTGCCGCTTGGCTGGTTAGCTCCAAAATACGCTCTGGGTCGAAGTTTACGTTAGTCAATGTGGCAAAGAAAGCGCGTGGTGCCCACATATCAATTTCTTGGTCAACGATGTCAAAACGACGTGCTTGAGAAGCCCAGTAAGAAACACCTTGAAGTAGGTAAACGAGAACATCTTGAAGATCAGAGACCTCAGCGGTTTTGCCACACATGCCTTGGGCAAATGAGCAGCCTTTGATGGTTGGGGTTTGAATCGTCTGTTCACATTGAATACAGAACATAAGGGCTCTCCAGTTTACTCTAAATAATAATTGCGTGGGTCAGCAATTGTTGGCTCACACATCTGTTGTATGAAGCCTATAGAGCACAGAGTGTGCCAAAAGTTATCTTGTTGATTTTATTGTATAAATAGAATCTCATCAATCAGATTTGTTGTAATAAAGACAACGCCCTTGATGTCTTTATTACAACGTGGCGTGGCTGATCGTTAGGATTTAATCGAGAATTTTTTTCCCATTCGATATAAGTTGCCGCGATCCATTTGAAGAAAATCAGCAGCTTGTGACCATGTATTCGACGATTTGTTTAAGGCGTGCACAATTAAATCTTGTTGGTATTGCTCAACCAACAATCGCATTGGTTGACTTTCAGTAGGAAAATAGCGCGATGTGATTTTTACATCACCTCTCTCTTCTGTATCAAATTGGCTTTTTAATTCGTCAAAATGGTCGAGTTGAATTGTGGTTTTATCCTGCTGAATGGCATGTAAGGCCGCGCGTGTTAAGCAGTGTTCAAGTTCACGTATATTGCCTGGCCAAACTTGGTTTTCTAGTACTTGTAGTGCCTTCGGGTGAACATGTAGGTTCGGAGAATTAAATTGCAAACGTACTTTTTCCAGCAGGTAACCAGCCAGCACCGCTATGTCGCCCTCACGCGTACGGAGTGGAGGAACGTGAATTGGAAAAACGTTGAGACGATGGTAGAGATCAGCGCGGAAGCGACCCTGTTCAACTTCTTGTTCCAACTGACGGTTGGTTGCGGCAACGATACGGACATTAACCGTTAAATGTTGATCGCTACCGACGCGTTGCAGTTCCCCTTGTTGGATTACTCGCAGTAACTTGGCTTGCAAGATCAGGGGCAGTTCACCGATCTCATCAAGGAAAATAGTCCCGCCATCGGCTAATTCAAATTTACCAGAGCGATGGTTGTTTGCGCCAGTGAATGCCCCTTTTACATGGCCAAACAGTTCACTCTCGGCCAAACCTTCAGGCAATGCAGCACAGTTGACGTAAATCATCGGTTTATCCGCGCGGTGAGATTGCGCGTGCAGGTTGTGCGCAACCAACTCTTTACCTGTGCCGGTTTCACCGCTAATAAGCACGGCAAAATCCGATTGTGCGACGGTAGCGATATTGGTTTTTAGGCGCTCAAACTGCGGGCTAAGGCCGATCATCTCACCTTGTTGCGAGCGAGCTTGGTGGATCAGCGTTTGTGTTACGCTGCGGTGTTTACGGTTCTGCGCTTTGAGGCTTTTAAACTGGGCGATGTTACGTAACGTCGCCGCGGTTAAGGCAGCAAAGGTTGCCACTTCAACCGGATCTAAATAATCAAAGGCTCCCACGGTGAGGGCATCCATAGTTAACACGCCAACTAATTGGCCTTCTACATATAAGCTGCAGCCCAGACAGTCATGCACATCAATGGTTTGCTCTTCAGTTAACAGTACTCCATCGAAGGGGTCAGGCAGTGAGCAATTGGCATCAAAACGCACCGGTTCACGGCTATGCATAATTTGTTCAAGGCGTGGGTGGGCGCTGGGGTAGAAGCGCCGCCCTAGGATTGAGGTGGAAAGTCCTTTAACTGCGACAGGAGTAAGAAAGCCTTGTTCATCGAGAATAAACAGCGCCGCAGCATCACAAGGAAAAACGGTACTCACGCCTTCCACAAGATGCTGATACTGCTCATCACTGGTTAGGTTAGAACTTAAATTTAAAGCAATGTTGAGTAGGGTTTGTGCAAAAGGGGATGTAGGTAAAGATGACATAGCGGCGCTCAAATAAAGTAACCAGGCTATGCTAACGGCGTGATGTCAAAAGTACATCGTGCGAATGTTAAGGATGGCGTACGTTTGATTTCGATCAAAAAAATAGCCTCGAATATATCGAGGCTATTGATGAGGTTGCATAACGATTGTAAATCGATTCAGCTTAGCAATCTGAACAGTCTTCTGAGCCGCCAGCTTCCACAAACCATTGGGTCAGGTATGTTTTAAGATCTTTGAGTTCTTCAGGGCCAATGAGCGCGAGGCCAAGATCTTCTGCGCGGGTGATGTCGTTATAACGTAACGGACGAAAGCTCACCAACATCGCGCGGGCTTGTAGGCCGCCGAGTAGGTCGCGCAGCGATTCCAATTTATACAGAGTATCATCGCCATCATCACGCATGCCTTTGGTCTTACATTCAATGATGTGGAGTTTATTGTTGACCACTGAAGCGACATCCAGCTCGTTACGTACTTCACGTTCACCGAGTTGGCGATAAACTTGTACGTTGAGTGAGTGATCTTGGATGGTCGGCATATCTTGTTGAATTTGACGTACCGTGCTGTGCACTAAAGTCTCTAGCCATTCACCGTTAGAGAAGCGACGAGCTTCTTCACTGGCGAACGTTAGGATACCGGCTTGGTAGGTGGCGATATCTGCTTCAACCAAGTCGCTGAGTAGCATGTTGAGCTCACGGTAACCTTGTTGCTTTTCTGATAACTCAACGCTCAGGCGCTGCTCTTTACGACAAGTGGTTGCGAGATAGTTTAGCGTTGCGAGGCCAGGGCCTAACTCTAATGCATTACTTGCCCAACGTTCACCTAGTTCGTACAGCTTTTGGTCAAGCTGAGGGGGGGAGATCATGATCGTTGAACTCACCACGTGCACCAAACACGGTTAGGTAATCATCAATGGTGATGCGATCTTCAACTTGAGTATCTTCTTTGCCTTCTGGGTATAACCAGCAAAGTCGGTCGCTGTTTGGTTCGACAACGAAAATAGGCCAATGCAGGCTGCGGAAAACTTCGTATACCGAGAGTAGGCGATGACGAAGCCCACAACTGGCATTTAGTTTCACTTCTTCACCACGAGACTTGAGGTCACTGGCAAGTTGGCAAACAGCTTGTTTGATCTTAGCAACGTTGGCGACGTTAGGAATTTCAAAAAATTCTGAGCTGATGTTGCGTTTAGCCAGCACGCTATGAAGACGGTGGTACATCTCTTCCTGAGTTCTCACACCAATAAAAACGATGTGCTGACTGATAGTACGATTATCAAGTAGTGGCGTGACTAGTCGAATTGGATCCTGGTCAATAATGCCAACATGAACGGCCATAGTTGTTCCTCATGTTTGGCTTGCGAAACGGAAAGTTAATATGGGTAAACTAGCAAGCCTTCTTACCATATAATGTTCCCGCCTTAAAAAAACAAGGGCGATTAATCAATTTAATCGCCCTTGTTCAGTTATTTAGCCAAAAATTTACAATCACACCTTAAATCGGTGTACCAATTCGCCTTGTTGATTCGCCAATTGGGTTAGGCTACTACTGGTGTTCGCAATCTCAGCCATAGCGTGATAGCTGGAATCTGCAATGCCGTTAATCTCTTCAATGCTTTGCGCGATTTCAGCCGCCGTTTGATTTTGTTCAACCGCAGCGCTGGAAATGTGCGCACTCATATGGCTGATTTCCAAAATCAGAGATTGGATCTCTTCCATTGCACTATTGGCATTAGAAGCTTGATCAACAGACAGAGTCATATCATCCATACAGCTTTGAATCACACTGTTGGCAGACGTTGAACTGCTTTGTAGCGCGCTGATCATGTTTTCGATTTCAGAGGTGGATTCTGTGGTTCGTTGTGCCAGCACGCGGACTTCATCAGCCACCACGGCAAAACCACGGCCTTGTTCACCCGCACGCGCTGCTTCAATTGCCGCGTTCAAGGCCAGCAGATTGGTTTGTTCTGCGATGTTACGAATGACATCAAGAATAGAACCGATCTGGCTACTCATGTTTTGTAGTTCTTTCACCGCGTCAACGGACTGGTTTAAGCGTGTTTCTAATTGGTTGATAGTGGTGATGTTGGTGCTCATGATTTGGCGACCTTGTTCAGATGCCAGTTCCACTTGTCCAACCATTTCGAGTGAGCTTTGAGCGCTCTGAGCCACTTCTTCAACCGAGTGCGACATCTGGTTCATCGCTGTTGCCACGCTGGCGGTTTGCTGACGTTGCTGATTGAGTTGTGATTGTGTTCCAGTCAGTGTTTCTTGGTTGGTATTGGCGGTATGAGTAAGGTCATCAGATGCTTCATTCAAACGGACCAGTATATTGTGCAGGTTATCAGCCAAGTCATTGATGTGACCGCTAACACGGCTAAACTCGTTGTTGTAACGAATTTCGATGCGTTGAGTCATATCTCCACCGCTAAGCGCTTCTAACGTTTTTAGGATGCGAGTGAGTGGAGTACGCACGCTATGTGCGATGTGGTAACCGATACCCGCAGCAAGGGCAACGACAACCAGACAGAGGAAAATGGAACGAACTAAGCCTGAGTCATAAACCTTGCCCGCTTCAACCAAAGAAGCATTTAGGCCGTTCTGCGCGGTTTCACTGAATGAATTCAACAGCGCCATAGAGGTGTCAACTTCTTTAGTTAGGTTGGCAATGTTGCTGTATAGCGCTTGACGGGAAAGCAGGTAGTTATTGTGTTGATCGAGTACGCCACCTTTTTGGCCAATATCAATAGTGAACTGATTGACAGGCGCATCAAACTTCTCTTTCAGTGATGGCAGTTGGGTTAACAGGCCGCGGTATGAATAGTTAAGGTGTGTCACCGCTTTTTTGTTTTTCGCGACGGCTTTGGCCACAAATTCGGTGTCACTGCTTGCCAATGCATCAGAAGTAATCACTTCTGCGTCTTTCAATTTTTCAAAATAGCTGCGTGCCATTACCTTAACAGCGATCTTATCTTGGTCATCCACATACTCTTTCATTCCTGAGCTAAGCTCGGCATGTAGGCGCTGGAATTGACGTGTTGACTGTTGAACTAATTCTTGTGCTTCAAACATATTGCGATAGTTGTCCATCGCATCCGCCGCTTCAGCAAAGTAACGCTGTTCCATCGCTTTTACTTGTTCGATACGTTCGATGAGCTCAGGGCTAGTCGCACTTGCTTGTTCAAGGTCGATTAAAGTTTGATCGAAGTTGGCTTTGGCATCGATAAATTCGCCACGAATGACGTCCATGCGTTCAAAGCTCTGCGTGGTTAAATAGTCTTTGAAAAGTTTATCAGCTGTTAGTAACGCCACATTGGTTCTGTTAGACATTGAAACCAGCGGCAAAGATGTGTTGGTGACACTCGCGAAATTTTGATGAATTTGTTCCATTCCACGTAATGCTAAAATGGTGGATACTGCGAACATCAAAATGATCAATGCAAAGCCAGCGTACATCCTCCTGATCACTGAACCTTTCATAGACCTCTCCTTGTTTGAATAATTTATTATGAAAATTATCAGACTTAGGACACTTGTATTGATATCGAGACACGCATTTTATGACGCACAAGACAAAAAAAATTTTCTGGTAACAAAATTTGAGTGGTTTAGGTTAAATGAACGTTGTTTTTTATTGTGATTTTGCGAAGCATGGCGCATACTCATTCGACTATTTAGTTAAGTAAGTTTATGGAGCCACCATGGCCGAAGAGACCATTTTTAGCAAAATTATTCGTAAAGAAATTCCTGCCGATGTCGTTTATCAAGACGAATTAGTGACGGCGTTTCGTGATATTAATCCACGCGCACCTAAGCACATTTTAATCGTGCCAAACAAGCTGATCCCAACGGTCAATGATATTGAATCCGACGATGAAATGGCGATGGGTAGAATGTTTACCGTGGCTAAAAAATTGGCGAAAGAAGAAGGTATCGATCAAGACGGTTACCGTTTAATCGTGAATTGCAATTCACACGGTGGTCAAGAGGTGTATCACATTCATATGCATTTAGTGGGCGGTTGTCCATTAGGCCCTCTTTTGATGAACTAAACTGCACTTTATGTGGTCTACCAAAAAGCACGACATAACGACGTGCTTTTTCTTTTAATAAAATGGAGTGCGAATTGAAACTAACTTTTCGACTCAAGCCAGTTCGACTCATGCTGGTCATCAGCAGCTCTGTTCTGCTTTCCGCTTGTGCTAACTTCTCAGCCGGTAATTTATTTAGCCACTATAGCGCGCAAAATGAATCTGTGTATCAATCTGTTAAGCGCGGTGATTACCTCCAAGCGAAAGAAGAACTGCCGGAAGATATCGCTGGCGAGATCCTAGATAATTTCGAAAAAGGCCGCGTTTACCTGCTTAACAAAGATTATCAACAAAGCCAAGACGCTTTAGAGTTAAGTGATCGCGCGGTGAGAGTTGAGCAGGACAAAGCGGTGATATCACTCTCGGACACGGCGTCGAGTGTCGGTTCATTAGCTGTCAACGATAATCTCAAAATCTACCAACCTGCTGATTATGAATTAGGCTTTCTCCATCTATACTTAGGTTTAAATTACGTTAAAGCGAATCAACTTGATGACGCGCTAGTGGAAATGCGCCGTGCCAATCAAGTGCAAGAGCAGGCGCGTAAAGAGCGTGAACGAGCACTAGAGTCAGCGGAAAAAGAGATGAAGTCGCAAGGCCTCACTCCTAATCTTGGCAGTGTGTTAGCGAATTATCCTGATGCGGGCAAAACGCTACAGGCAGTACAAAACGCCTATTTAATGTATGTGTCGGCCCTGTTGTATGAAGCCGATAATGACTTAAATAGCGCCTATGTTGATTATCGCCGAGCATTGGCTGTGATGCCAGATAACCGTAGTGTGATTGACGGTACGATGCGTGTGGCAAAACGTTTAGGGATGCGGGATGATTTACGTCAACTCGAAAGACGTTATGGTAAAGCGCAGAACTTAGCTAAAGGACAAGCGAGAGTGATCGTCTTACAAGAGCAAGATGTGGTCGAAGCTCTGCAAGGCTGGAAATTATCTTTACCGCTTTATGACAGTCGCGGTAATGGCGCACTGTATTCTTTAGCTTTACCTTATTACCCATCGAACAATGCGCTACGTTTTGTAACGCCAAGATTGAATCAACAAGGGTTATCACAAGATTTACTGACCGATGTGAATTTAATGGCTCAGCGTGATTTGTCAGAACGAATGCCAAATATCGTGATTCGCCAAGCATTACGTGTGGTGGCTAAAGATCAATTACGTAAAGAAGCTGCTCAAGGCGACGACGTGGGTAACTTAATATTCAATGTTTGGAACACGCTCACTGAGCAGCCAGATACGCGCAGTTGGCAAACCTTGCCAGCTTCAGTTTATAGCAGTTCGACGGTGGTAAATGCCGGCGATCAGCAACTTGATATCAATGGACAGTTATACAACTTCAATGTGCCGCAAGGACAAACGGCGTTGGTATGGCTGTCTCGTCAGGGAAATAACGCCACACTGTGGCATAAGCAACTAGGAAGATTGTAATGAAGAAATTCGTTTTAGTGATCTTATCAATGTTTGCCATTGCAGCTTGTACTACTAATACATCAGGTCTGCGTATTGATGGTGGCTCGCACAGAGTTCTGTTTGCTGATTCATCCATGTCACGCAGCTTGAACGTGGATGACATCACGACCACAACGGTAGATGGTCATGCGCAAGGTATCGTGAGTTTAACGAATAATCTCAGTAGCGATCTTGACCTGCTATACCGCTTTTATTGGTATAACGATCAAGGTTTAGAGGTTAATACCAAGGTGGGAAACTGGCGACGTTTGATTATTCGCGGTGCCGAGACGCGCTCTATATCTGAAGTGTCGGTCAATCCTGACGCGACGCAATTTCGCGTGCAAATTCGAAGAAACAACGATTGAAAACGGTGGGAACTAAAGTGCTAACGCTTTGGTCAAACTGAAAAATAATGAAGGAAAGTATCATGAAAAAAAGTGTCATTGCACTGTTGGGCTTAGCGGTTGTGTTGGGCGGGTGTTCAAACCAAGTTAGCTATGGTGATGCACAAGCTGTAGAGACCACTACCATCGATTTCGGCTCAACAGATTTACAAACCATCGCTGGAGAAATGGTGGATAGCATGCTGAACTCAGGTTCTGTTGCTGCGATTACTCGTGATTCGCGTCCTATCGTATTTGTTGAGCGTATTAAAAATAAAACCAGTGAGCATATTGATACTGAGTCGATCACCGACAGTATCAGCACTAAAATGCTTAACTCGGGTAAATTCCGTTTTGTCGACATGGATCGTGTAGAAGCGGTACGTGACCAACTAAACTTCCAAAACAACGATGAGTTAGTCAATCAAAGTAATGCGATTCAATTTGGTAAAATGGTCGGTGCGCAATACATGCTGTATGGCAACCTCTCAAGCATTGCGAAATCAGCAGGCAGTGATAAAGACGTTTACTACAAAATGACCATGCGTTTGATGGATCTTGAGTCTGGCCTGATTGAATGGGCGGATGAAACAGAAATCCGCAAACAAGAATCAAAAAGCTTTTTGGGCTTGTAGTTACTAGCCAATATACGATTGGCATAAAAGAGCAAGGAACGACTTATGGCACGAATGTCATGGAATGAAGCTTGTCAGCTAGACCGCACATTGCTGTCATTAGATCGTTTCTTTGCTATGCCTCCTAACTATGGGCAAACCCTAACAGGGGGCTTAACCAATCGTTGTTGGAAAGTGGTAGAGGATAGTGGAAAGGCCTATGTTTGGCGGCCAAATACACATATAACTAAAGCTTTTTCAATTTCACGTTTTCAAGAATATCAGATTCTTGCTTCAATCGAGTCCGCGGGGATTAGCCCAAAACCAATCCATATCAATGACCAAGGTCTGTTGGTTGAATGGTTAGAAGGCCAAGCTCTCACTGATACACTCAGCGTTGATCAGTTACTTGACGCCCTTGTCGCTGTCCATTCCTTATCAACGACACGTATTCCTGTCGCTCCATTTAGTTTTACCGCTCGTGTTGATCATTATTGGATGCAACTGAAACCAGAGTTGAAGACCGAATTATATCAAACCATCTACCGTGACTGGCGCAATGCGCCGAGTTTAGCCGATGTTGGCCACACCTTATGTCATTTTGATCTTGCTGGTTACAACATGGTGGCGAGTGAGCAGGGGGCAAAAATCATTGATTGGGAATACGCGACGATTGGCGATCCGCGCTTAGATCTTACTTTAAGTATCGATGTGGCGGGCGTTGACGAAATGGATGCGATTCAGCGCTATTGCCAGCAACGTGAGCTAGAAGGGATCGACGACTGGGTTGAAGGCGTGAGAGCGTGGCGACCTCGTGCGACCATGATGGCGATGCTTTGGTACTTACTTGCGTATCAATTGTGGGGGGATGAGCATTATTTTCAGCAGGCTGAGATCCTTAAACAGCAGTTCGCTTAACCACAGTTTTGCTGTTGAGATCACTGTTTCGTAGTAGGCAAGCAAGAATATGGTTTCTCTCCCTTTAAAACCTTAGCTTTCGTGTTAGATTAAATTACGTTTGTTGCATTTAAGTGAGCTTTTCGTGAGCTGGCGTTTAAACAAACCGATTAGAATAAGGAAATAACATGATCATCTATTTACATGGCTTCGACTCTACCAGCCCAGGTAACCACGAAAAAATTCTTCAATTGCAGTTTATTGATGATGATGTCCGTTTCATCAATTACAGCACGCTTCACCCTAAGCATGATATGCAGCATCTACTCAAAGAAGTGCATAAAGTGATTGAGCAGTCAGACGATAAAAATCCCATTATTTGTGGGGTAGGGCTTGGGGGCTTTTGGTCTGAACGCGTTGGTTTCTTATGCGGTATTAAACAGGTCATTTTCAACCCAAACTTGCATCCAGAACGCACAATGCAAGGCCGTATTGATCGTCCTGAAGAGTATGATGATATTGCGACCAAATGTGTGCAAGAGTTTCGCGTTAAAAATAACAAACGCTGTTTAGTGATTTTGTCACGCGAAGATGAAATTCATAATAACCAAATTACAGCGCAAGAACTGGATGGGTACTACGATGTCATCTGGGATGAAAAACAGAGTCACAAATTCAGTAAAATCTCGCAGCACTTACAAGCGATCAAGGCTTTCAAAGAGAGCTGATTCTATCGTTATTTAAAGTTTGGCTTGAATCAAACGACGTTGCTTCAACGTCGTTTTTGTTTTTTCTATACCTTAAAAGAGGCCTTAACCAGATACCTCAGATTGTCGTCTCAGCGATGATAATCGTAAAATTTAAGCACCTCGTTACATAAAACCATACAGATTATAGTGAGTTTTTCTCATTCTCTAGTTGCGCAGTGCGTTTTGCTCTATATAATGAGTAAAATAAAATTTATTTGATAAATATCAAAAAAAATTGAGAGCGAGTGAAAAAACTTGCCCAATATTGCTGGTTGAGGCGTGTTTTTGCCCGATGAGCAAGCGACTGATACAGTCTTTCAATCCAAATACGTGTTTCATTGAGTGAACCTCTATCGCGGCGTAAGCGCGAGCTAAAAATATTTCTTCAGTTTGCAGTGCGAACTGACTCAATTTCTTAGTTTTATTATTTTAGAGGATAGTTGCTGTGACACGAATTATCGTAGTAGGTGGCGGCGCAGGCGGTTTAGAGCTTGCGACCAAACTAGGCCGTACACTTGGCCGCAAAGGTCGTGCGAATATTACTTTGGTTGACCGTAAGGCGAGCCATTTGTGGAAACCACTGTTGCATGAAGTGGCGACCGGTTCGTTAGACGAAGGGGTTGATGCATTGAGCTACCGTGCTCATGCGAAAAATCACCACTTTGATTTTCAGCTTGGTAGTCTGCAAGACATCGATCGCGAGCGCAAAGTGATCATCCTTTCTGAATTGAAAGATGAGCAAGGTGAGTTGTTAATGCCAAGCCGTGAGCTTGAGTACGATATTTTGGTACTCGCGATCGGTTCAACATCGAATGATTTCAACACGCCGGGTGTCCGTGAAAACTGTATCTTCCTAGATAGTCCTGAACAAGCTCATCGCTTCCGTACAAACATGAACAATGAGTTCCTTAAGCTGCACGCCAAAAATGGTCAAGGCACGGTGGATATTGCGATTGTTGGCGCGGGTGCAACGGGTGTTGAATTATCGGCTGAGCTACATAACGCAGTCAAAGAGCTACGTACTTACGGCTTTGGTGACCTGGATTCAAGCAAACTAAATGTGAGCCTTGTGGAAGCGGGTGAGCGTATCCTTCCTGCATTGCCACCACGTATCTCTGGTGCGGCGCATCAAGAGTTAACGAAGCTTGGTGTGAATGTACGCACCGCGACCATGGTCACTCAAGCGGACAAAGATGGCTTAACAACCAAAGATGGTGAAAAGATCCATGCGCAAATCATGGTGTGGGCTGCTGGTATTAAAGCACCTGATTTCATGAAAGAAATTGGTGGTCTGGAAAGTAACCGTATTAACCAATTGGTGGTAAAAGATACTTTGCAAACCACTCGTGATGACAACATTTTTGTTATCGGTGATTTAGCGCAATGTACGCAACCTGATGGTTCATTTGTACCGCCACGCGCTCAAGCTGCGCACCAAATGGCTAGCCGTGCGTTTAGCAATATTGTCGCTAAACTAACCGGTCGTGAGCTGAAAGCGTATGTCTACAAAGATAATGGTTCTTTAGTCTCACTAAGTCGTTTCTCGACGGTGGGTAGCCTGATGGGCAACCTGACCAAAGGATCGATGATGATCGAGGGACGTATTGCTCGCGTGGTGTACATTTCACTGTACCGTATGCACCAAATGGCGCTGCACGGTGTGTTTAAAACCGCCCTGATTATCTTGATGGGCCGCATTAACCGCGTGTTACGCCCGAACTTGAAGCTTCACTAAGCCGATGTTCTAGACATAAAAAAGAGTGCCAATGGCACTCTTTTTTTATGTCTAAATGATGGGGATCAACTGGGTATAATAGAATAGACCGCTCCACACTTGGGTTTGCCATTAAAGATAAAACGGTTCTCAGCATAGGTTTCAAATTTGGCACCGCAGGCAAGTGCTAATTTTTGACTCGCAAGATTATTTGGGTCACAAACCACTTCCAGCCGAGTCAGTTTTAAAATACCAAAACAAAACTCAATCAATGCGTCGAGCGCTTTGCGGCCATAGCCCTGCTGTTGAAATTCATCGGCAATCCAATAACCTAGGCTGGCCATATTGAAGGTTTGGTAAAACTCATTAATCGCCACCATTCCAATTAACACATCGTCACTGCGTCGGAAAATCCCAAAACCATACGCATCCGATTTAACCCAATTTAAACGCGTCGCTAATAGAAAGCGTTCTGCTTCTTTGGCGCTAAACTCGCTATGACACCAATCCACCCAGTGGTGAAGGTTTGGGGATCGGACAATGAGGCGCTCAAGCTGGCGGCTCTCTTCGGCATCGATTAAGCGTAACGTAAACTCAGTGGTAATAATTTGGTAGTCAGGACTCATAGGTGATCACAATTAACCGCAGTGAATGGTGAGTATATACCGAAATAGAGAGGGGTGTTGTGAAGCGCTCGTTGTTCGTGTCTGGCGCAAGTTATACGCTTTGGGAAAATAAAAACGCCCTCTACCTTAGAGGGCGTTTTTGATATTGCTACTGCGTGTTAGATCAAGCGACTAAGAGTCGTTGCATCAGTTGACGCGACGCACTTGAATGATCATGCCCAGTAATGGGTGGTCAAGGAAGTGGGTTTCACCGCTGCGCATGCGACGTTTTTGATCCATGCGATAGCTTTTAAGAAACTCTTCGGTATGCACTGTCGGTGTAATCTCTGTCATCAAACCCGCTTGAACCGTGTTGTCTGTGCTAAAAGTTGCGGTTTCACCAATCTCAATTTCGCGATCTTCAAGAATGATGTCACGTACACTTGGCTCTTTTAAGTCCATTTGAACATCAGCATACAGATAGTGTTCAACGTAAATCTGTAACTTACCATCAAGCTCATACAGCGGTTTAGGGATGGTGTGCTCGGTTACGCCATCAATGACGGATTCATTGCCTAGGCCAATTGGTGAACCATCAGGATTAAATTGACCAGAGTAGTCTTTACCCGCCGTGATATGGAATATCGGGGCTGATAAGCGACCTTTATCACCTTGGCGCCACGCTTTATGCATTAACACTTGAAAACCAGCGTGATTACGCAGTTTTTGTGCTTGAGCATCGAGCTTATAGTTTGCACGAGAAAGCATCTGAACGCCTTTACGAGCGCGGTAGTTGGTGTCACCAAAGCTACCTACTTTATCCATAGTGATCTCAGGCAGAGTGTTTGGCCACGATTCAGTAACTTTCTCTGCATCCACTGCGCGTTTAAATATGATCACTTCGACATCAAATTGTCGCTGCGCCAAGCTTGGCATAGCAACAAAGAAGAGAAGCAGTGCGATCAGCTTTTTCATCACAACTCCGTATTTGGGTAACTTTACCCAAAATATCTAATCTTGTTTTGGTAATAAATTTTGCTGGAATTCAGCCAGCATGTCAGTAACAAATTGAATTCTTTGCCGTCTATCCGCTAATGATACAATAAACTTGAACTTAGTTGGTCCTTCCATTGCGAATTTCTGTGGCTGAGATTGTAACAGTCTAACCAAATACATGGGATTTATGTCAGCATCAGGATAGAACTCAATATAGCCGCCCTTGTCATGAGCTTCAATCTTCTTCACTTTTAGCTGCGCTGCGGCCAGTTTAAGCTCAGCAACGGAGAGTAGATTTTTCGCCGCATCGGGCAGTAAACCAAAGCGATCAATCAATTCTACCTTTAAGTTGTTGAGATCATCTTTATCAGCCACACTTGCGATCTGCTTATACATTGATAAGCGTGTGTTCACATCTGGGATATAGTCTTCAGGCAGCAAGGCTGGGATGCGCATTTCAACTTCGGTTTGCTCACGCAGTAAGTCATCGAGTGACGGCTCTTTGCCTTCACGTAGTGCTTCTACCGCTTGCTCCAGCATTTCCATGTAGAGGGTAAAACCGACCGATTGGATTTGACCGCTTTGTTCGTCACCAAGCAGTTCACCCGCACCACGAATTTCTAAATCGTGGGTTGCCAGAGTAAAGCCAGCCCCCAAGTCTTCCAATGAAGCAATCGCATCAAGGCGCTTGATTGCGTCTTTGGTCATCGCTTTAGGATGAGGCGTGAGCAAATAGGCATACGCTTGGTGGTGTGAACGTCCTACACGACCGCGCAATTGGTGCAACTGCGCCAAACCAAGGTTGTCTGCGCGATCCATAATGATGGTGTTGGCGGTTGGTACATCAATACCCGTCTCGATAATGGTGGTACACACGAGCAAGTTAAAGCGTTGGTGATAGAAATCGTTCATCACTTTTTCTAGTTCACGTTCGCGCATTTGTCCGTGAGCGACGGTGACACGAGCTTCAGGGACTAACTTCTCTAAATCCTCGGCGACCTTATCGATGGTTTCCACTTGATTGTGTAAGAAGTAGATTTGGCCACCACGCATAATTTCACGCAAAATAGCTTCGCGGATCACAGTGTCTTCACGTTGACGGACAAAGGTTTTGATCGCCAAACGGCGTGCTGGTGGTGTGGCGATGATCGAGAGATCGCGCATGCCACTCATCGCCATGTTGAGCGTACGTGGGATTGGCGTTGCGGTTAACGTCAGAATGTCGACATCCGCGCGCATCGCTTTCATTTTCTCTTTCTGGCGAACACCAAAGCGGTGTTCTTCGTCAACGATCAGCAGACCAAGATCTTTAAAGACGATGTCATTGGACAGTAGCTTGTGTGTACCAACCACAAGGTCGACTTTGCCATCCGCGATGTCTTGCAACACCAGCTTTTGCTCTTTGGCGCTTTTAAAGCGTGACAGTACTTCGACGCGGATTGGTAAATTGGCAAAGCGGTCACGGAAGTTCTCAAAGTGCTGCTGGGCAAGCAGTGTAGTCGGCACGAGTACCGCGACTTGTTTGCCGTTGTCGGTGGCGACAAACGCCGCGCGCATTGCGACTTCGGTTTTACCAAAACCAACATCACCACACACCAAGCGGTCCATGGCTTTGGCTTGGCACATGTCTGACATCACAGCATTGATGGCCATGCTTTGGTCATCGGTCTCCTCAAAGGGGAAACCGGCTTTAAAGGTCGCGTATTGGCCTCGATCAAGCGCAAACTTGTAGCCAGGCTTGAGCTCGCGTTTGGCATACACATCGAGCAGTTCGGCCGCAACATCACGCACTTTTTCTGCTGCTTTGCGGCGCGCTTTGGTCCACGCTTCTCCACCTAGTTTATGCAGAGGTGCGCTGTCTTCAGCCCCTCCGGAATAACGGCTAATTAGATTCAGTGATGCAACAGGAACGTACAGTTTGGCTTCGTTTTGATACTCAAGCGTCACGTATTCGGTGATCATGCCGCCCGCTTCAAGCGTTTGTAAACCAAGATAACGGCCGATACCGTGATCAATATGTACCACAGGTTGGCCGGGTTTTAGCTCAGCAAGATTGCGAATAACGGCATCGCTATTGGTCGCTTTGCGATCTTTTCGGCGGCGCTGGATAACGCGATCACCCAGCAAATCACTTTCACAGATGAAGGCAATTTGATTGTCGCCATAAAGGAAGCCATGTTCGGCAGCACCAATGACGAGGGTGAATTTCTCTTTGTGTGCGAGAGCCTCGCAGAAGCTGGCACATTCAATCGGGCGCAGCTTGATACGCTGTAGTAGCTCTAACAACGCTTCGCGGCGACCTTCAGATTCTACCGAGAAGATAATCTTACCGTTGTAGCCTTCACTAAATTGACGCAGCGTGGCCATTGGCTCTTTATTTTGATGTTGAACGGTGAGTTCAGGTAGTGCCGTTATGTCTGGATTTTGGCGACCTTGTTTTCTCTTAACCGTGTCAACGCTAAGCAGTGCTTGTGGCAGTGCTTTAAATTGGGCGAATAACTCGTCCTTTTTCAGCCACAATTCATGGGGCGGAAGTAATGGTCGTAATGGATCGACTTTGCGTTGATCGTAGCGATAGTCAACATCAGTGAGGAATTGGTCGATCGCTGCTTCAATATCGCCTACCGCTATTAACTGACTGTTGTCGGGGATATAGTCAAACAGCGTTTCCGTTTGCTCAAAGAACAACGGTTGCCAATATTCGATGCCTGCAGGCCAAGTGCCTTTGCTAACCTGCATGTAGACAGATTCAGGTTCACGGCGCGCTTCGAATCGCTGACGCCAACGAATGCGGAAATCTTCAATCGCGCTTTCAGAGGTCGGAAATTCATGAGCAGGTAGCAAGCGAATTTCACTAACGTCAGTAATAGAACGTTGATTCTCGGGATCAAAGGTGCGAATGGTATCAATTTCGTCATCGAAGAAGTCGATACGGTAGGGATCATTTGACCCCATCGGGAACAAATCAATGATTGAACCTCGGCTAGCATACTCACCGGGACCAAAGACTTGATCGACATGGCGGTAACCCGATTTTTCTAACTGTAGACGCAGCTTTTCAAGTGAGAATAGATCACCGGTTTTTACCATTAATGTGTGCTGCATTAAGAAATCGCGTGGCGATTGGCGTTGCAACAGAGTATTAATCGGTACGATGGTGATGCCGTCACTTTGGGTCGGCAATTGATAGAGTCTTGCGATACGATCAGAGATGATCTCTTGGTGAGGAGAAAAATTATCGTATGGCAGGGTTTCCCAGTCAGGGAATAGACGCACGGTATGCTCAGTGAACTGCTCCAACTCTTGTTGCAGTTTTAGTGCGCTTTGCGGATCAGGCGTCGCTAACAACGTATGACCAGCGTGTTGCTCTGCTAACTCAGCAATGGCTAAAGCCAGTGCTGAGCCTGGTAAATTGCCAACGAATTTCTTATCGCCAGCACCTTGTGGATTTACAAGGTTAAGTAATGATGGTTTTGACATGTTGTTACGCTATTTTTCGCGGTTTAGAGAGCGCTGTCTTAGCAATTTTTGTTGTTGATAAAGGGCGGCCTTTATTAACAAATCTTGGTCTAAATCGCGGAGTAGGTCGTACTTGACGGAAATCACATACTGCTGGTTTTCTTGCGTACATTGAGTCACGGAGCCATAACAATAAATGGCGGCAGCAGGATGGTCGAGAAACAATTTAATGCGCAGCTTCTGGCCGATGTTTAAAGCGTTTTCGGCTTGATAGCTAAACTGGCTGGCACCAAAGGTTAATGTTTGATGACGAAGCGTAGGATCATCTTGCTGCGATAACATAAAGGTTAGCAGAAGATTGAGCTTACTATTTTGGGTGTCTAACAATTGAATGACGTGCTTAAAATCATTGCTTTTAAGTTCTGCACGAGCGGCATCATTCAGTTGGTCTAGAAAACTGAACTCACTGGCGACCAGAAATGGTGCGGGGATTTCAGACTCAAATTGGTCGAAGGTCGGATAAGGCGCATCTTCTGCCAAGGCTTCGACGTTGGCGATCATTTGATAATGAACGGAGAAATATTCTTGGTCAGACATGCAACTTTTCCTTCTATTGATGTTCTGATTATCGTCATACACGGCAACTAATCAAGGTATGTCATTGTTATCGGCGACTTAATTGCTAAATTTAACCGTGAAATGGCAATTTAACGCTATCAGCCCTTTAAATTAACCGTTACAGTATTCGTCATTATTTGGCTTTGGTTTTTGTTATGTTTCATCCAGTGTCGACCTATATTGGATTGCGCTACTTACGTGGCCGCTCTGGTGATAGGTTTAGCCGTTTTGTTTCTTATATGTCGACGGCCGGTATCACGATTGGTGTGATGTCTTTGGTGACCGTGCTCTCGGTCATGAATGGTTTTGAAGGCCAACTTAAAGGCCGCATCCTTGGTGTTCTGCCGCAGGCAATTGTTTCTCATGATGGTGGTAAAACACCGCGCACTGAGAGCGCACCGGAATTTATTCAAGCGATGTCGAGCGCCGGCCATCCAGAGCCGATTGTGCAAAGTGAAGCGGTGATTCAAAGTGCTAAAAAACTTAGCGCAGGTTTGCTTATTGGCATTGAGCCTGGCGAACATGACCCGATTGAAAAACACTTGATTGCAGGTCGCCTTTCAGATCTGCAAGCGGGTAAGTACCAACTTTTTCTCGGCAGTTCACTGGCACGTTCAATGGACTTATCGCTGGGCGATAAAGTGCGTTTGATGGTGACCAGCGCCAGTCAATTTACCCCTCTTGGCCGTATTCCTAGCCAGCGTATTTTCACTGTCGCGGGGATTTACAATACGGGTTCTGATGTTGATGGTCAGTTGATGCTAACTCATCTGGATGATGCTGCGCGCTTGATGCGTTTGAATAAAGAGACGATGACGGGATGGCGTTTATTCTTTGATGACCCATTTGTGGTCAGCGATATGAGTAGACAGCTACTACCAGAAGGGTGGCAGTGGCAAGATTGGCGTGCGCAACGAGGTGAACTGTTCCAAGCAGTACGCATGGAGAAAAACATGATGGGCTTGATGCTTGGCCTGATTGTCGGCGTTGCAGCATTTAACATTGTTTCTGCACTCATCATGGTGGTGATGGAAAAACAAGCCGAAGTGGCTATCTTGAAAACTCAAGGCATGACCGATCGCCAAGTGATGGCCATTTTTATGGTGCAAGGCGCGAGCAGTGGTGTGGTCGGTGCCGTGATTGGTGGCGGACTTGGTGTGCTCCTCTCGGCAAATCTAAATAGCTTATTAGAGAGTGCGGGTATTGCTTTGTTTTCATTTGGTGGTTCATTGCCTGTGGTGATTAATCCGCTGCAAATATTGGTTGTCGTTTCTTTGGCTGTGATGCTCAGCCTACTGGCAACACTGTTTCCTTCTTATCGAGCATCGTCTGTTAAACCTGCTGAGGCATTAAGATATGAGTGATTTACTACAGTGTCGTGATGTAACCAAGATTTATCATGAAGGGGCGCTGGAAACT
The DNA here is from genome assembly GCF_000222585.1 of Vibrio scophthalmi LMG 19158. Classification (GTDB taxonomy): domain Bacteria; phylum Pseudomonadota; class Gammaproteobacteria; order Enterobacterales; family Vibrionaceae; genus Vibrio; species Vibrio scophthalmi. Next base: position 58,923 of record NZ_AFWE01000083.1, read on the forward strand.
CAAGTTTTGAAAGGCGTCAGCTTTGATTTGAAACGCGGCGAACTGGTCTCAATTATTGGTACCTCTGGCTCGGGTAAAAGTACCTTACTGCATGTGTTAGGCGCTTTAGATGACACTAGTGCCGGACAAGTGACTTTCTTAGGGCAAGAATTGTCCAAGCTCAGCTCAAATAAACAAGCCAAGTTGCGTAATAAGCACTTAGGCTTCGTCTACCAGTTTCATCATTTGTTGGCCGATTTTAGCGCGTTAGAAAATGTCGCAATGCCTTTGTTGATTGGTGGTATGAAAGTGGCTGAAGCGAAGCAAAAAGCGCTCGCGTTGCTCGATAAAGTCGGTCTTTCTCATCGCGTTGAGCATCGCCCATCGGAATTGTCAGGTGGTGAACGCCAACGTGTCGCGATTGCCCGAGCCTTGGTGAATAGCCCTGACCTAGTGTTAGCGGACGAGCCGACTGGCAATCTTGACCATAAAACCGCGCTGGCGATCTACGATCTGATGCGAGAGCTAAATCAGGAGTCTGGTACCGCGTTTTTAGTCGTGACTCACGATGGTGAGTTAGCTGGGAAGATGGATCGCCAATTGCACATGAAAGATGGTTTGTTGGTTGATGTGGAGGGCGTGTAGTGTTCTCTTCACTTTCCCTGTTTATTGGTCGACGTTTTAGCCGCGCTAAGCAGCGCAATAAAATGGTGTCGTTTATTTCACTCTCATCGACCATTGGTATTGCGGTAGGCGTGGCGGTGATCATCATTGGTTTATCGGCAATGAATGGCTTTGAACGTGAGTTGAAAGATCGCGTTTTATCCGTGATTCCCCATGGCGAATTTGAAGGGGTGCATGGCGCAATTCAAAACTGGCAGAACTTGCTGAACCAAGCAGAAAAACATCCTCAAATTGAAGCGGCAGCGCCTTATGTCAAACTGACCGCACTTGCGGAGCGTGGCCAGCAGCTTAAAGCGATTGAAGTCCGCGGTATTGATCCTGATAAAGAGTCTTTGGTCTCTAACTTGAGTCAGTTTATCGATCAAAAGAGTTGGCAGGCATTTCAAGCTGGACAACAACAAGTGATCCTTGGTCAAGGTGTCGCAGAGCGATTAAATGCGCAAGTAGGCGATTACATTAGTCTACTGATCCCATCGTCGGGCAGTGCTAGTAAAGTACAAACACCGAAACGCGTGCGTGTGAAGGTGGTGGGGTTACTCAAGTTGAATGGTCAGATAGACCATAACCTTGCTTTGATCCCGCTCGCGGACGCGCAAAGTTATGCCAAATTAGGCAATGGTGTTTCTGGTGTTTCGGTACGCGTGACTGATGTATTAGATACCTTGCCAATCATTCGTGAAGTGGGTAATACCCTAAATGAAGTGGTCTATTTACGTTCTTGGCAGAGCAAATATGGTTACCTTTATCGTGATATCCAGTTAGTTCGTACCATTATGTACTTGGTGATGGTTCTGGTGATTGGTGTTGCCAGTTTCAACATTGTCTCTACCTTGATGATGGCAGTCAAAGACCGCGCCGCAGAGATCGCCATTTTGCGCACCATGGGCGCCACCGATGGTTTGGTGAAGCGCATTTTTGTCTGGCAGGGCGTCTTCTCGGGCGTATTAGGCAGTCTTTTTGGTAGTGTGGTTGGCGTGCTGGTTGCGCTGAATCTCACCCCTATCATAAAAAGCCTCGAAGCACTGATTGGCCATCAATTTCTCTCTGGGGATATCTACTTTGTCGATTTCTTGCCTTCACAAGTGCTGTCGAGTGATGTGCTGTTGGTCTCGGGTACGGCGGTGGTTTTGAGTTTGCTTGCGACTTGGTATCCAGCTTCTCGTGCCAGTCAGCTAAATCCTGCTGCTGTGTTAAGTTCCAAGTAGCCGTTTGTCTTGGTAGTCGCGCCGTTAATTATCTAACGAACATAAAAAAGGACCGAAAGGTCCTTTTTTATGTTCGTTAGAGAGTGCGACTCGTTAGGCTTTAAAGCAAATATTCATACTCAAGCAACATACCAATTTCTTGATGAAATGATGGCCATTTTATATTGCTAAAAATTATTCGTTTGTCGTTGTGTCTGAGTCTATCTTAGCTTTCTAGGTAAACGGAAACGACGTTTTTGCCAGCTTCGGACCACTGAATAACGCCAAAGTCCTTTAATTCCAAAATAGCCGATCATCGCGGAGGTGACACCGCAGATCATGCAACCCAACAGGAACGGAGGACCAATGGTGCTCATTTGGTGCAGGATAAATTCCCAAGATAGCTCAAAGTGGAACGGCTGTGGAGGAACATGCATGACCAAAGCGCCCAGTTTGTAGGCAAAGTAAAACAGTACCGGCATGGTAATTGGGTTGCTAACCCATACCAAGGCGACGGAAAGAGGTAGGTTAACACCGCAGACAATCGCAAGCCCTGCAGACATGATCATTTGGCTTGGTAATGGCACAAAAGCCATAAACAAACCAACTGCAAACGCTCCTGCTGCTGAGCGGCGGTTAAGGCACCATAAGTTTGGATTATAAAGTACGTTGCCAAAAACCTTTAGTGCCTTTTGACGTTTGATCATCTCATGATCAGGCATAAAGCGTTTTATGAATTTTCTTGGCATAGGAAATTATGTCTCTCTTTCTTCATTATTGGACATTAGCGTCATTCGCTACCTTGATCATAACCGCATCACACTGGCCTAATATGCCGTCGTGGATGTGGTCAGTTCCTTGCCTAGTTTGGCTATTGCTTAGTTTCTATTGTAGAAGGCTTCGATGGGGCTGTGGAGTTGCCGCGGCACTAATCGTGATTTTGACTAGCGGCAATCTGCTACACCATCAATCAAACACCCTGTTTCAAGCCGGTTCGAATGTTACCATAAATGCCGAAGTTGACAGTCTTTTTAAGCCAATTAACCATGGCTTTCAAGGCATAGCCTCGGTTAGATCAATCAATGGTGAAAGATTGAACTACCTTTCTCGCCCTAAAGTCTACTTAATTGCTCCTAAAAATCTACAGTTGGGTGATCAGATAACCGCACAAGCTCGATTAAAGCCCGTAATTGGCGTGCTTAATGAGGTGGGGTTTGATCGAGAAAAGCACGCAATGAGCCAAGGTGTCGTGGGCATTGTTTCTATTAACCGCAATTATTCATATTTCATCGAAAGTCAGTTGTCATTCCGACAAATTTTATTTAACCGGATGTTTCAAGCATCGAATTCTCTAGCGAATCAAGGCTTGCTGTTAGCGCTTAGTTTTGGTGAACGAGCCCATATTGAACCGTCACAATGGCAGGCATTGCAGCAAAGTGGTCTTAGTCACTTGATCGCTATCTCAGGCTTACATGTCGGAATTGCATTTTCAGTGGGGTGGTTTGTTGGTTTAGGCTTAGTTCTACTCGGTTGTAAAAAAGTCTATTTACCCGTGATCTGTGGGGGCGTTGGGGCATTGGCTTACACTTGGTTGGCTGGGTTTGCGATTCCGACACAGCGTGCAATGTGGATGGTCGCGGTACTCATGGCGCTGCAGTTGACACGTACGCATACCTCCTATCGGTTTACTTGGCTGTTGGTAGTTTGTGCTTTGCTATTCACCGACCCAAAAGCGGCTTATGCCAGCAGCTTTTGGCTTTCGATTACAGCGGTCGCGATTATCTTTTTATTTCTGTCGTTGAGATTACCGTGGCGCTCAGTAATGCTTAAGGCGCTACTGATGCAACTCTGTTTGGTGGTGGTGATGGCGTTGCTGGTGGCTTGGCTCTATAACGGTCTGAGTTTGCATGGATTGCTCTACAATCTCATTTTTGTGCCTTGGTTTAGTTTTGTCATTATTCCCTTGCTGCTGTTTACTGTGGTGTTCGCCGTTTTTTTTCCGCCGCTCATTCAGTGGCTACTAAGCACTATTGATCTTCTCCTCCTGCCGCTGAGTTTGGCGCTACCACTCAGTCATTGGTTATGGTTTGAATTATCAGCACAACAGGTGTTGTTGCCTATTGTGGTTCTGTTTGGGTTGCTACTTGCATTGTTCGTGCGCGGAAAAGCGCTGTTGATCGTGTTCTTAAGCATGATCTTGGCGTTAAACGTGCGCAAAGATGAGCGTGTTTGGCGGCTGGATTTGCTTGATGTCGGCCATGGGCTCGCGCTGGTGATAGAGAAAAACAATCGGGCATTGCTTTACGATACGGGCGCGGCATGGCAGCGCACCTTCCGGGGAGCAGGCCTTAATTTGAATCAAGATGGTGTTGACGACCGAATATCGCAAGGCAGTTATGCGCAGCAGTTGATTATCCCTTGGTTGAGTCGTCGCGGAGTGATGCTCGATGGGGTTATTGTCAGTCATTTCGATAACGATCATGCTGGTGGATTAGCGGCAATAAGGCGTCGTTGGCCTGAGGCTAAAGTCTGGTCTAGCCAAACAGAGAATCGAATGACCACGGTCAATGAGGCATGCATCAAAGGGCAGCGTTGGCAATGGCAGGGAATTGATTTTGAGGTATTGTGGCCGCCAAAACTAACCTCTCGTGCTTATAATCCCCACTCCTGTGTGGTACGTGTACATGATCGAGAATATGGACATACAGTGTTGCTGACTGGGGATATTGAAGCTGTCGCACAATGGATGTTATTGCGAGGAACAGAGGCTTTACACAGTGACGTGATCGTGGTGCCACATCACGGCAGCAAAACGTCTTCTTCTACCGCTTTTATTAAACGAGTCTCGCCCCAGTTGGCTCTATCTTCGAGTGCTTTTCAAGGTCGTTGGCAGTTGCCCAACCCAGCCGTTAAAGCTCGTTATCTGGCGGCTAACGCTCAATGGCTTGATACGGGCAGTTCTGGGCAGGTAACGTTGTTCTATCGCGGGAAAAATCGCCGATTAATAACAATGCGTTCAAGCAAAGGTCTGGCATGGTATAGGCAGATGCTGCGTAAGCGAGTAGAATAGAAAGATTATTGTAAAAAGAATAAAGCACTTCTATGTCTCTAGATCAAGATGAAACAACGTGGCAAACCTTTCAACGTTTGTGGGCGTATATCCGCTTATACAAACTGGGTTTATCTGCCGCTGTGGTTGCCCTTATCATCAACGCGATTGCTGATACCTATATGGTTTCATTGTTAAAGCCCTTATTAGATGAAGGTTTTGGCAATGCGGAATCTGACTTTCTGAAAATTCTGCCATTTATTATTTTTGGTATGATGATCGTCCGTGGTTTAAGTGGGTTCGTATCTACTTACTGTTTGAGTTGGGTATCGGGCAACGTCGTGATGAAAATGCGTCGTGCTATTTTTAGTCAGTTCATGCATATGCCAGTCGCTTACTTTGATAAAGAATCGACAGGCGGACTGTTGTCTCGCATTACTTACGATTCTGAGCAAGTAGCAGGTGCGACGAGCCGTGCATTAGTGAGCATTGTTCGTGAAGGTGCGAGTATTATCGGCCTTTTGACGCTGATGTTTTGGAATAGCTGGGAACTGTCGTTGGTTCTGATCGTGGTGGCTCCAGTTGTAGCGTGGGCGATTGGCGTGGTTTCGAAACGCTTTAGAAAAGTATCGAAAAACATGCAAGATACCATGGGTCATGTCACTTCTTCTGCAGAGCAAATGCTTAAAGGTCACAAAGTAGTCCTCAGTTATGGCGGTCAAGAAGTTGAGCGTGAGCGTTTTGATGTCGTGAGCAACAGAATGCGTCAACAATCAATGAAGTTAGTTTCTGCACAAGCCGTGGCCAACCCTGTGATTCAGTTGATCGCGTCAATTGCGTTGGTGACAGTTCTGTTTCTTGCCAGTGTTGATTCGATACGCGAAACCTTAACTCCTGGTACATTCACTGTCGTATTCTCAGCAATGTTTGGTTTGATGCGCCCTTTGAAAGCGCTGACTAACGTAACCTCTGAATTCCAACGTGGTATGGCAGCGAGCCAAACCTTGTTCGCTTTGATTGATTTAGATACTGAACAGGATAACGGTAAATTTGAAAGCCAAAATGTACGTGGTGATGTAGAAGTAAAAGACGTGACGTTCACATACGCTGGTAAAGAGAAACCAGCATTGTCGAATGTGTCGTTTACCATTCCACAAGGTAAAACATTGGCTCTTGTCGGCCGCTCTGGCTCAGGTAAGAGTACTATTGCGAATCTATTCAATCGTTTCTACGACGTGGACTCAGGTTCGATTAGCCTCGATGGCCACGATGTGCGCGATTACACCCTAAAGAATTTGCGCAGCCACTTCGCTTTGGTTTCGCAAAACGTCCATTTGTTTAACGATACTATCGCCAACAATATTGCTTATGCAGCGACAGAAAAATACAGTCGTGAGCAGATTGAGCACGCGGCGCGTCTTGCACATGCGATGGATTTCATCGATAAGATGGATGAAGGGCTTGATACCGTTATTGGTGAGAATGGTGCCAGTCTATCCGGCGGTCAGCGTCAACGTATTGCGATTGCACGCGCGTTGCTGCGTGATGCGCCGGTACTGATTCTTGATGAGGCAACTTCCGCGCTGGATACTGAATCTGAAAAAGCGATTCAAGCGGCGCTGGATGAGCTACAAAAAGATAAGACCGTATTGGTGATTGCACACCGTCTTTCAACGATTGAAAAAGCCGATCAGATTTTGGTGGTTGACGAAGGTGAGATTGTTGAACGTGGTAGCCACCAAGAGCTTATTGCGCTTAAAGATGGTGCATACTCTCAGTTACACCGCATTCAATTTGGTGGTTAAGCTGTGATTGAAAAGCTTTGGTTTGAGAATCATCCAATTAAGTATCTGCTGTGGCCGCTATTATGGCCACTCAGTAAGCTATTCGGTTGGATTAGTCGCTCTCGCCGTCAAGACTATCAATCGGGTAAAAAGAGTGCTTATCGTGCTCCGGTGCCGATTATTATAGTTGGTAACATTACCGCAGGTGGTAACGGCAAAACACCAATGGTGATTTGGCTGGTGGAAAAGCTGCAAGCGCTAGGTTATACACCGGGCGTTGTTTCACGTGGCTATGGCGCAAAAGCGCCCAGTTACCCGTTAGTGGTTAACGCGGAGACTTCCACCGCTCATTGTGGCGATGAACCGAAACTGATTTTTAAGCGCACTCAAGCCGCTGTTGCGGTTGATCCAGTGCGCGCAGATGCCGTTAAAGCATTATTGCCACTGGGTGTGGACATTATTATCACCGATGATGGATTACAACATTATGCTTTAGAGCGTGATATTGAATTTGCAGTCGTGGATGGTAAACGCCGTTTTGGTAATCAACAGCTATTGCCTTTAGGTCCTTTGCGCGAAAGTGTGGAGCGCTTAGGCGAGGTCGATTTTATTGTGACTAACGGTGGACAAGCGCAGCAAGGCGAAGCTGCGATGACGCTAACACCTAGCTTAGCCGTAAATATGAAAACTCGTGAGCAAATTCCAGTAAGCCAACTCAAGGGGCTGGTTGCGATGGCGGGGATTGGTCATCCTCCGCGATTCTTCAATACACTGGAGCAATTGGGGGCGGATTTAGTTCACTGCCAAGGCTTTGCCGATCACCAAGATTTTGCGATTGCGCAATTGAACGAGTTAGCCGCTCGCGGTACACATCTGATTATGACTGAAAAAGATGCCGTCAAATGTGCGAAAGAAGCGCAAGAAAACTGGTGGTATTTACCCGTATCTGCGACTTTCTCTCATGATGATGAAATGCGCATCTTAGAACGAATTAACCAAATAAAGGAACATTATGGATCACCGTCTGCTTGAAATCGTTGCGTGCCCTGTGTGCAAAAGCAAACTGACTTACGATAAAGATAAACAAGAGTTGATTTGTAAAGCGGATCGCCTTGCTTACCCAATTAAAGAAGGCATTCCAATGCTACTCGAGCCTGAAGCACGCTCGATGAGTATGGATGAGGGCAGATAATGTCATTTACGGTTGTTATTCCAGCTCGTTATCAATCGACGCGCTTGCCGGGTAAGCCTCTTGCTGATATCGGTGGTAAGCCGATGGTGCAATGGGTATATGAGCAAGCGGTGCAAGCGGGCGCCGATCAAGTGATCATCGCGACTGACGATGAGCGTGTCGAACAAGCTGCCAAAGCATTTGGTGCGCAAGTGTGCATGACGTCACCGAATCATGAGTCGGGTACTGAACGTTTGGCAGAAGTGGTTAAGCTGATGGGCATTGCCGATGACCACATCATCGTTAACGTTCAAGGTGATGAACCACTGATCCCGCCATCAATCATCACTCAAGTGGCAGACAACTTGGCTAATAGCCAAGCACCGATGTCGACTTTGGCGGTAGAAATTAGCGATGAAGCGGAAGTCTTTAACCCGAACGCGGTTAAAGTACTGACTGACAAAGATGGTTACGCGATGTATTTCAGTCGCGCGACGATTCCTTGGGATCGCGACAATTTTGCTAACAACAATACCATTGCTCAGCCATTACTGCGCCATATCGGTATCTATGCTTATCGCGCAGGCTTTATCAATACCTACATTAACTGGCAGCCTAGTGTACTTGAGAAAATCGAGTGCTTAGAGCAGTTGCGAGTGCTGTGGTACGGTGAAAAAATTCATGTTGCCGTTGCGAAAGAAGCACCGGCAGCAGGGGTTGATACACCAGAAGATCTTCAAGCGGTGCGCGATATTATCGCTAACCGATAATAAGATCACCGCATAGAAAAAGGGGCTCTCAGAGCCCCTTTTTGTTGCTTGTTATTTGATGCTAAATACCAGAATCATAACTATTGCGCTGTGGGCAAGAGCCGATGATTTCTCTGCGGCCTGTGTCTTTGAGCTCCTCAAGAATAATATCAAAGCCCCATAGTCGATAGAGATGTTTTAACACTTCAGACGAGCTCTCATGCAGTGGGATACGGTCATGAGGTACATACTGCAATGTCATTGAGCGATCGCCACGCACATCGATATTGAACACCTGAATATTCGGTTCAAGGTTGCTGAGATTGTATTGCGCAGCTAACTTCTCGCGTATCGCCCGATAGCCCATGTCATCATGAATATGGCTAATCTCAACATAGTTCTTACGGTCATCATCGACGATTGAAAATAGCTTAAAGTCGCGGATTAACTTTGGTGACAGATATTGGCTAATAAAGCTTTCATCTTTAAAGTTCTTCATCGCAAAATGGGCGGCCTCTAGCCAATCGGTACCGGCAAGATTCGGGAACCACTCACGGTCTTCATCTGTAGGTTCTTCACAAATTCGGCGAATGTCGCGGAACATAGCAAAACCAAGCGCATAAGGGTTGATGCCACTAAAGTAAGGACTGTTGTAAGCGGGTTGAGCGACGACCGCGGTGTGACTGTGTAAAAACTCTAGAATGAAGCGTTCAGAAACCACTCCTTCATCATACAGGTGGTTCAAAATGGTGTAGTGCCAGAACGTAGCCCAACCTTCGTTCATTACCTGTGTTTGCTTTTGTGGATAGAAATACTGGCTTACTTTGCGCACGATACGGACAATCTCACGCTGCCATGATTCCAGTAGCGGTGCGTGTTTCTCGATAAAATAGAGAATGTTTTCTTGTGGTTCAGAAGGGAAGCGTACCTTGGCATCTTCTTCTTTTTCAGCTGATTTCGGTACAGTGCGCCACAAGTCATTGACCTGAGATTGTAAGTAAGCTTCACGTTCGTCTTGGCGTAGCTTCTCTTCGGCAATCGAGATTTTCTCGGGGCGTTTATAACGGTCAACGCCGTAGTTCATCAGGGCATGGCAGGAGTCGAGTAAATCTTCCACTTCATTGACGCCATACTTTTCCTCGCATTCAGCAATGTATTTTTTAGCAAACAACAAATAATCAATAATCGAACCGGCGTCAGTCCAAGTTTGGAATAGGTAATTGCCTTTAAAAAAGGAGTTGTGCCCGTAGCAGGCGTGTGCCATCACCAAAGCTTGCATGGTGACCGTGTTCTCTTCCATTAAATAAGCGATACACGGGTTAGAATTAATAACAATCTCGTAAGCTAAGCCCATTTGGCCATGCTTATAACCTTGTTCAGTTTGAATGAATTTTTTACCAAATGACCAGTGATTATAGTTAATCGGCATGCCAATACTTGAATAAGCATCCATCATTTGTTCGGAGGTAATCACCTCAATTTGATTGGGGTAAGTATCGAGGCGGTAGTGTTCAGCGACACGTTTGATTTCAACGTGATAGCGTTCAAGTAGGTTAAAGGTCCAATCGGGACCGTCGGGAAGTAACTTGCTGTTAGTCGGCTGCTTTGTCTTTGTTGTCATATTGCCTCCCTAAGCGTTTTCTTTGCTGAATAGTTCCCTAAACACAGGGAATATATCGTCAACACTGCGGATGTTTTTCATGGCAAAGTTACCAAATGCACTCTCGAGTTTTTCATATTCGTGCCACAAGGTTTGATGAGAGCGACGGGTGATTTCGATGTAAGAGAAATACTGGCACTGCGGTAACAGTGACTCTTGCATCAATTCTCGGCAGCGAGGTGAATCATCCGCCCAGTTATCCCCATCAGAAGCCTGTGCTGCGTAGATATTCCACTGTCCGACAGGGAATCGATCCGCGACGATTTCGTTCATGAGGCGCAGGGCGCTGGATACGATGGTGCCCCCCGTTTCTTGTGAGTAGAAAAACTCATGTTCGTCGACTTCTTTCGCTTGTGTGTGGTGACGAATAAAGACCACCTCGACGTTTTCATACGTACGGGTAAGAAATAGGTAAAGCAATACGTAGAAGCGTTTAGCGATATCTTTAGTCGCTTGATCCATTGAACCTGAAACGTCCATGATGCAGAACATCACCGCTTGGCTGGATGGGATAGGGCGGCGTTCGTAGTTTTTAAAGCGTAAATCGAACGTATCAATAAACGGAACGCTGTCGATTTTTTTTCGTAGCGCTTGGATCTCTTCTTTCAAGCGGCGCTCTTCAATCAGTTGCGCAGGCTCTTGGTTTTGGATTCGGTTTAACTCTTCTTCGAGTTCATGCATCATACGGCGTTTACCCGCAGTCATTGCGGTTCGACGTGCTAAAGATTGTTGCAGTGATTTGACGATCGCGATATTAGCTGGCACCCCAGCGGTTTGATAACCCGCACGATGGGTTTTCCACTCGGTGATTTTGTTGACTTGTGTTTTTTCTAAATTGGGTAGAGCGAGGTCTTCGAAGAGAATATCCAGATATTCATCTTTAGAGATTTGAAACACAAATTCGTCTTGCCCTTCGCCATCTGGGCTTGCTTCACCTTCACCCGCACCGCCACCTTGACCACCGCCTTTCGGGCGTTCAATCTTATCACCCTTAATAAATTGGTCGTTACCGGGATGCACACGTTCTTTTAAGCCGCCTTGACCTTGATGGAAAATAGGCTCATTGATGTCTTTATGCGGAATCGCAACGTCTTCGCCTGTTTCGGTATTGGTGATAGAACGACGATTGACGGCATCCGCTACCGATTCCTTGATTTTCTCTTTATGACGACGAATAAAACGCTGTCTATTTACAGCACTTTTATTCTTTCCGTTCAGTCGTCTATCGATAAATTGCGCCATGACTCACCCCTTATTTACCATGCTATTCGTCCATCGTTGATGGTAATCATTGACGGCCCGCATTGGAGACATAGCGCCAATGCGGGTTATCGTCCTTATGAGGACTTACGAACGCGTAGATACCATTCAGATAGCAGGCGTACCTGTTTCTCGGTATAGCCTTTCTCCATCATACGAGCGACGAAATCGTCATGTTTCTTCTGATCTTCAGAAGAGGTTTTACTGTTGAATGAGATAACTGGCAGCAACTCTTCGGTATTCGAGAACATTTTCTTCTCAATAACGGTACGAAGTTTCTCGTAGCTGGTCCATACCGGATTAGAGCCGTTGTTGTTGGCACGAGCGCGTAAAACGAAATTGACGATCTCATTACGGAAATCTTTCGGATTACTGATGCCAGCGGTTTTCTCAATTTTCTCTAGCTCATTGTTCAAGGCTGAGCGGTCAAACAGTTGGCCAGTTTCAGGATCACGGTACTCTTGGTCCTGAATCCAGAAGTCGGCATAGGTAACATAACGGTCAAAGATATTTTGTCCGTATTCAGAGTAGGACTCTAAGTAAGCAGTTTGAATCTCTTTACCAATGAATTCGACATAACGAGGCACGAGGTAACCTTTCAGAAATTCTAGGTACTTTTCAGAGACATCTTGTGGGAATTGCTCGCGTTCGATTTGTTGTTCGATAACGTAGAACAGATGCACTGGGTTCGCTGCCACTTCGGTTTGATCAAAGTTAAACACACGTGAAAGGATTTTGAAGGCAAAACGGGTAGAAAGCCCTGACATACCTTCATCGACACCAGCGTAATCACGGTATTCCTGATAGCTCTTCGCTTTTGGATCGGTATCTTTCAGTGTTTCACCATCGTAAACACGCATTTTTGAGAAAACCGACGAGTTTTCAGGCTCTTTCAGACGCGACAGAATACTAAATTGCGATAGCAGCTCAAGCGTACTTGGTGAGCAGGGCGCATTAGAGAGCTCTGAGTGGTCGAGTAGTTTCTGGTAAATCTTAACTTCTTCAGAAACACGCAAGCAGTAAGGCACCTTAACAATATAAACACGGTCTAGGAATGCTTCGTTGTTTTTGTTGTTACGGAAGGTTTGCCATTCCGACTCGTTCGAGTGAGCGAGGATCATGCCATCAAATGGCAATGCTGAAAGTCCCTCTGTACCGTTGTAGTTACCTTCTTGCGTTGCAGTTAATAGCGGGTGTAAAACTTTGAGCGGTGCTTTAAACATCTCAACGAATTCCATGACACCTTGGTTTGCTTTACATAAAGCACCGGAGTAGCTGTAGGCGTCTGGATCGTCTTGTGAGAAATGCTCTAGCATGCGGATATCGACTTTACCCACAAGTGATGAAATATCTTGGTTATTTTCGTCACCCGGCTCGGTTTTAGCAATCGCTAACTGATCAAGAATCGACGGTCGAACTTTAACGACTTTGAACTTGGTAATATCACCACCAAAGTCATGTAGGCGTTTGGCTGCCCAAGGTGACATGATTGATCGCAAGTAGCGCTTTTCTATGCCGTATTCTTGTTTGAGCAATTCGCCATCTTCTGCGACATCGAACAAACAAAACGGGTGGTCATTCACCGGGCTGCGTTCGCCATCAGCAGAGAGTATATAAACAGGTACTTGCTGCATTAATGCTTTTAGTTTTTCAGCTAAAGATGATTTACCACCACCCACAGGACCAAGTAGGTAGAGAATTTGTTTGCGCTCTTCCAATCCTTGAGCTGCATGTTTTAGATAAGAGACGATTTGTTCAATCGCATCCTCCATGCCATAAAAGTCTTTGAATGTTTCATAGCGCGAAATGACGCGGTTTGAAAAGATCCGACTTAGGTGAGGATCTTGAGCCGTGTCGATGACTTCTGGTTCACCTATGGCCATGAGTAAACGTTCGGCCGCGTTTGCGTATGCGCTTTTGTCATCTTTACACAATGCTAAGAAATCTTGTAAAGATAGCTCCTCATCCTTAGACGCTTCATAGCGCGCTTGGAAATGGTCGAAAATGCTCATAATGATTTCCCCTCTGAACCTGTCTAACTGACATACAACTCGCTAATAAATAACTAATCCCTCATTAATTAAGCCTAGTGTGGATTTCTAATATTGCTTAAAAAATATGGATTTATTTGCGATTAATGAAGTGACGAATGGAAGAAATAAGTGACTGATATTGAGTATGTGACGTGATGAATAAAGCGCTGAGCAATCAAACGAGCCACCTTGCGAAATGTAGCTGATCGCAACACATTGATCTGCATGGGGGATGATTTGAATTATAGAATGTCATTCTGTATAGTGCTGGTGAATGAATTTTGAACAGAGATTAGGGTATACCGTGAAAAAACAATTATTGGTCACGATGCTTGCATGTTACGCAATGTCTCCGACACTTGTGCTAGCAAACATTTCACAATGGTCGCTAGGTGTCGCGGCTTCTTATTCTCCAGCGGTGTATAAAGATACGCCGGCCAATAAGGCGGTGATTCCTGTGATTGGCTATGAAGGTGAGCATTTCTTTATGCGTGGCTTCAGTGCTGGTTACCGTTTGAATCCAATTGGTTCTACACACAATATCGTTTTTCGCGCTGTTTATGATCCTCGAACGCTCAAGCCACAAGATTCGGATAACGCTGTTGTACAACAAATGAACGAACGTAAAAGCACCATATTAGGCGGCGTAAGCTATCAGTTGATTACCATGGTGGGTATGTTTGAAGCAACGGCAGGCAGTGATATTGGCGGTAAGCACAACGGCTTATATGCTGAAGCGGCGTGGCGCTTACCCATTAGAGGGCGAGGTTGGGCTATCACGCCGGGTATTGGTTATGCCTACAACAGCGACAAGATCAATGAGCATTTATACGGGGTGAGTAAGAGTGAAGCGGCTCGTGCCGGGATTGACCACTTTGATCCTAGCTGGGATGGTCAGTATTTCATTGGTGCATCGGCCTTCATGCACCTAACACCGAACATTCGCGTCACCGGTGGTATTCGTTATACCAATTTAGAAGGTGAGATAGAAAAAAGCCCATTGATTGAATCGGGTGTTAACACCACGGGTAATATCGGTATTGCTTACGTATTTTAGTCTAGAAGATAGATGCGTATAAAAAAGGGTTGCAAGTGCAACCCTAAGATAAGCGTAATATTATTAAGCGTTAAAAATTTGCTTTAATTCGTTGGCGCACAAGTGGTATTGACGCGGACACTTGCGCCATGTCGCGAGCATGCGGCGATATTTTTCCAGCATTGGCATCTGTGCGTTGAAGTGGTGCTCACCTTTTTCAAACTGCGGGTAAAGACCTTCAGATTCCACTAGGAAACGGACGTAGTGTACTAATTTGCACTCAGTACCACAGTCAAAGCCAAGGAACTGTAAGCGGCGCTGATCGACTTCTTTGCGTTCGTGCTCTTCTAGCATGTTGTTGGATTCTTGCATCGCATGATACATTTCCATGATGTCAGTAATTTCACGACATTCATCTTCTTCAATACAGCCAAAATCTTTATTTAACTCACGCATTTGCATTACGTAGCCGCGTTCGACAATCGTTTGTAAGCGTTTGTATTTAGCCGCATTTGTTGGATCCATTTGCGACATTAAGTAGTACTGGTTAGATAGGATCAAACGTTGAGCGTTTGTCATTTCCATTGGATGGCCTCATAGTTCTAATACATCTTTATTGTGCTTAGGTTAGCCTTTTGTTGTGAGATGAAACATGATCTCAACACAGGTTTGTGAGCAAAAATGAAAACTTTTTATCTCAATATATCGGTATTTAATCTTATGTATCATCAAGATCGAAATTAGGCGAGAAATAGGGGGGGAGGCTTATGAAATGTGGCGGATAGCTTTGTTTATTTGGCTGGATAGGTGTAGTTTTAAACAGACAACTTAAGCTGCCATCGAGCAGAGTTTAAATCGATAACATCGAGTGTGATTGAATTATGAAAAAATCGATACTAGCGTTAATTTGCGCATCTTGTTTTAGTTATGCTGCCAATGCCTGCACGGGCATTTCTCTTTCCACAACCAATGATGATTACATTCAAGCGCGTACGATTGAGTGGGGACACAGTGATCTCAACAGTAAGCTGATCGTTTCTCCGCGCGATTATCGCTATACCTCAACCATGCCAGATCAAAAACAAGGGTTGAGTTGGCAGAGTAAGTACGGTTTTGCAGGTATTTCTGTTAGTGATGACAAATTTATCGCGGAAGGAGTGAATGAAAAGGGCTTGAGCGCGGGATTGTTCTATTTCCGCAATTACGGTTCGTTAGCAACTTATGACCCGCAAGACACCAGCAACAATATCACCGACATGGACTTTGTGCGTTGGATGCTGAGCCAGTTTGAAACGGTCGAGCAGGTTGAAGCTGCGCTGAGTAAAATTAAGATTGTGACCGTCTATTTTGATCAGCAAGGTAATCCGTCACCAACGGCGCACTGGCGTGTGTCGGATAAGCAAGGCAACAGTATTGTGATTGAAATAATGGATCACGGTAAAATCAATATTCACAAAAATACCGCTCAAGTGCTGACTAACTCGCCAGATTATTCATGGCATGTCACCAACTTAAACAACTACATTAATTTACATCCCGGCTCTAGTCCAAATCAAAAGTTTAACGGCGTTGATGCACAATCGTTTGGGGTCGGTTCAGCGTTTGTCGGCTTACCAGGTGACATCTCGCCTCCGTCTCGCTTTGTGCGTGCAGCGTTTTATGTTAACTCAGCTCCGGAGTTAAAAAATGGCGAGCAAGCGGTATCACAGGCGTTCCATATCCTGAACAATTTTGATATTCCATTGGGCAGTGAGTTTAATGACAAATCACATATTCCCGACTTGCCGAGTGCCACACAATGGACATCGGTTATCGATCAAAGTAACGGCTTCCTGTTCTACAAAACCATGCACGATAGCACCATTCGTCGAGTGGATTTGAATACGCTTAACTTTGATGCCAAAGCAGAAACCAAACAGGCACTGGATAGCGGCTCATTCAGCTATCAAGATGTGGTGATTAAGCCATAGATAAGGCTTTTGTTGTGTAACAAAAAGGGCGCTCCCATTGGGTAGCGCCCTTTTTAAATCGACTTGAAATAGATTAGTATTTCACATTTGAGTGGTATTGGCTGAGGATGGATTGAATGTTTTCCATCGTCTCTTTTGATGGCGGTTGTACGCCGTCAAGTGGATAGTCAAAGCCAAGTGCTTCCCATTTATGAGCACCAAGTTTGTGATAAGGCAACAGTTCAATTTTCTCTACGTTATCCATATCTTTGATGAACTCACCAAGCATGTGAGCCGCTTCATCTTCATCGGTGTAACCTGGAACCACCACGTAACGGATCCACGTTTTTTGACCAATTTTTTGTAAGTAGCGAGCAAAATCCAATACACGACGGTTGGAAACGCCAATAAATTCTTGGTGGATTTCATCTTTCATGTGCTTAAGGTCAAGCATCACCAGATCGGTCGCTTCAAGAACTTCGTCAACCACATCGGTGTGTTTGCGAATGTAGCCATTGGTGTCAAGACAAGTGTGGATGCCTTCTGCTTGAGCCGCGCGGAAAAAGTCACGGACAAATTCTGGCTGCAGCATCGCTTCACCGCCTGAACAAGTAATACCACCGCCAGATGCTTTCATGAAGTGACGATAGCTTTTTGCTTCGTTGATGATCTCTTCAACGGTCACTTCTTTACCGTCATGGGTATCCCACGTATCACGGTTATGACAATACATACAACGCATTAAACAGCCTTGAAGGAAGACAATAAAGCGAATTCCAGGACCATCGACAGTGCCACATGATTCAAAAGAATGAATACGACCAGTTGTAGACATGAGCTCATCTCTTATAAATTATTTGCCTGTTATTTTATTACAAAAACACCTTTTTAAATAGGGGTTAGCGGTCGGTGAGGGCAAATAAATGGCGTAGATACTGACATTCGAATAGCAGAATAAAAGTGTGTGCGTAATAGGTATAGAAAAGCACCTTTAAACCAATTGAACAGGGTGGACTTCAATTGGTTTATCGGGATGACGTTTAGAAGAAAGTGAACAGCGATAGACTGCCGGTACCATAGATATCGTCAGGAGCGTCTTTGTAGTCGGCGGTTTTGATGGTGGTGGCTAAACTGAGGCCATAAGAGGCGTTGTACCATGCGACGCCAACAATAGCTGTTGCTTGGTTGTGTGCGAGTGAAACCTCATATAAGTCGGGGTCTGGTAAGCCAGGGCGATCACCTTCAATGGTGATATCGTTAAACCGGTAACGCGCTTCGATGCCACCGTAAACAAACCAACCACCATTGGAGGCCCCTATCATCCCGGCTCGAAATGGATTTTCGCTATCAATATTGGCCGCTCCCATATTGCCTGCTAAATCCGTTCCCCAACGAAACATGATGCCAGTTGAGACATCACTACGGAAATTACCCACATTAAGCTCTGATACATTGGCAATTTCAAATTCGGTATTGCTACTAATGCGTTCGCGATACCAGTTAAAGTGACTGAGATAGCCGAGGTTAGCGACCATTTGATCACCAACTTGGTAGTGCCAACCTTGCGGATCATCGGAGCCGGTAATGCCATGGACAATGTCTTGAGCCTTGTCTGCAAGAGAGTTTTCCCCTGTGGTACCCAAGGTGAAATTAAAGCGTTGGGCTTGCTGAGGGTGCAAGCTGATGTAGTTTAACTCGGCATGGAGAAATCCAGCATAAGGGCGGTTATCGGCGAGAGGTTCTGTGGCTTCAATATCGGTAGGGGTGTACATTTTGTGGCCAAGAGTAATCTCATATTTATCTAAAGATGAGGCTCCCCAAAACGATAAGCTGAGCGGTTTTAAAAGGTTGTTAGGTTGGATGGCCGATGACGTGTAGGAGAGAAAAAGCCCGTTGGTGTAGTCTTGATCGACACCGAAGACACCATCGTTATCAATAGAAAACGAGAGGGTAGATCTTTCGGAAGCATAGCTAATCGACGAGGTTAACAACATCAATGTCACGATGCTCATCGACACAATGTGGACTCTTTTCATAAGACAACTTCCATGCACAAACAACGAGAGTAGAGCTCTCATAAAGATAGGAGATTATGTTACTACAAGCCCGGTGATAGGGAGCGATTAAGCGTCAAGGTTGTGCGCTTAATCCGATCTAATTTGCAGAGTTATTCAGTGGCTAAATGTGGTGGTATTGCGTATTGAAATAGGTAATAAACACACGAGTGCAGATTGAAATGCAGGCAAAAAAAAGCCCCGCTAAAAAGCGGGGCTTCATCAATCATTCAACCGAGAATTATAGAGACTCAGTGAAAGTACGTGCGATTACGTCAGCTTGTTGCTCTGCAGTTAGAGAGTTAAAGCGTACAGCGTAACCAGATACACGGATTGTTAGCTGAGGGTATTTCTCAGGGTGCTTAACTGCGTCTTCTAGAGTTTCACGGTTAAGAACGTTCACGTTTAGGTGTTGACCACCTTCGATGCCAGCTTCGTGGTGGAAGTAACCATCCATTAGGCCTGCAAGGTTAGAACGTTGGCTATCTTCTTCTTTACCTAGTGCGTTTGGCACGATAGAGAATGTGTAAGAGATACCATCTTGAGCGTCAGCAAACGGTAGTTTACCTACAGAAGTTAGTGATGCTACAGCACCTTTCTCATCACGACCGTGCATTGGGTTTGCACCAGGAGCGAAAGGAGCGCCAGCACGACGACCGTCTGGAGTGTTACCAGTTTTCTTACCGTACACAACGTTTGAAGTGATAGTAAGGATAGACTGAGTTGGGATTGCATCACGGTACATCTTAAGTTTACGGATTTTGCCCATAAACGTAGAAACTAGTTCACATGCGATGTCATCTACGCGTGAATCGTTGTTACCGAATTTAGGGTAATCGCCTTCGATTTCGAAGTCGATTGCAATGCCATCTTCGTCACGAACTGGTTTAACAGTTGCGAATTTGATTGCAGATAGTGAGTCAGCTGCAACAGATAGACCTGCGATACCACATGCCATAGTACGACGAACGTCACGGTCATGAAGAGCCATTAGAGACGCTTCGTAGCTGTATTTGTCGTGCATGTAGTGGATGCTGTTTAGTGCAGTCACGTATTGCTTAGCTAGCCAATCCATGAAGTGATCTAGACGATCCATTACTCTATCGTAATCAAGAACAGCGTCAGTCATTGGAGCTTCTTTTGGACCAACTTGCATTTTCAGCTTCTCATCAACGCCGCCGTTGATTGCGTAAAGCATAGTTTTAGCAAGGTTAGCACGAGCGCCAAAGAACTGCATTTGCTTACCAACGATCATTGGAGATACACAACATGCAATTGCGTAGTCGTCAGATTGTAGGTCAGGACGCATTAGATCATCGTTTTCGTACTGGATAGAAGAAGTATCGATAGATACTTTAGCACAGAAACGTTTGAAGCCATCAGGTAGCTGCTCAGACCAAAGTACAGTGATGTTTGGCTCTGGAGAAGGACCCATTGTGTATAGGCTGTTTAGGAAACGGAAGTTAGTACGTGTAACTAGTGTACGACCGTCAAGGCTCATACCACCCATTGACTCAGTAGCCCAGATAGGGTCACCAGAGAACAACTCATCGTATTCAGGAGTACGTAGGAAACGAACCATACGTAGCTTCATTACGAAGTGGTCGATCATTTCTTGAGCTTCAACTTCAGTGATCTTGCCAGCAGCGATATCACGCTCGATGAAGATGTCTAGGAAAGTCGAAGTACGACCTAGAGACATTGCAGCACCGTTTTGTGATTTAACAGCAGCTAGGTAGCCGAAGTAAGTCCACTGGATAGCTTCTTGAGCAGTTTGAGCTGGCTCAGAGATATCGTAGCCGTACTTAGCAGCCATTTGTTTGATTTGACCTAGAGCGCGGTGTTGCTCTGCAATTTCTTCACGAAGTTGCATAGTAGCCGTTAGGTCTTCGCCGTTCTCAAAACGCTCTTGAAGAGATTTGAATTGAGCTAGCTTGTCCTTCATTAGGAAGTCGATACCGTATAGTGCAACACGACGGTAGTCACCGATGATACGACCACGGCCGTAAGCATCTGGAAGACCAGTCAGAACACCAGACTTACGACAAGCTAGGATATCTGGAGTGTAGATATCGAATACGCCAGCGTTGTGAGTTTTACGGTACTCTGAGTAGATTTTTGAAATCATAGGGTCAAGAGTTTCACCGTATGCTTTGCAAGAACCTTCAACCATACGTACACCACCGTTAGGGATGATTGCACGTTTAAGTGGTTTCTCAGTTTGTAGACCAACGATAGTTTCTAGATCTTTTTCGATGTAGCCTGCATCGTGAGCAGTGATGGTAGAAATAACGTCAGTATCGA
Organism: Vibrio scophthalmi LMG 19158; assembly: GCF_000222585.1. Classification (GTDB taxonomy): domain Bacteria; phylum Pseudomonadota; class Gammaproteobacteria; order Enterobacterales; family Vibrionaceae; genus Vibrio; species Vibrio scophthalmi. The sequence goes on from NZ_AFWE01000083.1 coordinate 79,819, forward strand.
AATCAAGAGGCGCTTTAGTTGCGTTCTCAATTTTGATACCTTCCATTACTTTAGCCCAAAGCGTGTTAGTCGCTTCAGTACCTTCAGAAACTAGGAAAGATTCGTCGCCTTCATATGGAGCGTAGTTCTTTTGGATGAAATCACGAACGTTTACTTCGCTTTGCCACTCACCTGCAGCAAAACCTTCCCAAGCTTTAGCAAATTGCTCTGCCATGACATACCTACCTTTTTAGTAGAAAAAACACGTACTGGTTTCGCTGTTGAGCCAGCTATCCCGAGAATCGGGAACAGTACACTCTAATTAATAACAATATGTATAGCCTGTACCGTTTCGGTATTGAAACCGATCACAAACCTATAAATATTGTCACTACTCTTTATGTGGAATCTTACCAGTTCATTTTCAAGGTTACACTAAAAAAATTTTTAAACCTTAAACTAAATCAATAAATCCTAAAAAATGTTGATAAAAAAGGGGGCATATATGTTTGCCCCCCACAGTTATAGCTTAAAAATTATAGGAATGCCTTGATGCCGTATTGACCTTCAAGCATACCAACTGCAAGCATTGCAACCAAACAGATTACAAGAACACCTACAGGGATAACAATCTTATCAACGAATGATAGACGAGCAGCACGCTCTTTATCACCGATTAGACCGTTGTTATCAAGAAGCATAGTTAGTGCCCAAGCAAGAACAGGGTTAACAACTGCAGAACCAAAGATACAGATACCTGCAGCTTGTGAATCTTTAGAGTCTTTAACCATCTGCATACCTGCTTCAAGTAGAGGTAGAGATACACCTACAAGTAGAGCAACACGCATTACTGGTGGCCATACCGCGATATCCATTGGGAAACCTAGGATTGCGATGATCATAACCAATAGACCTAGCAAGATTGCGCCGCCAGGGATAGGGCGTTTAGCAATCGCTGCTGGGATCATGTATGTACCCCAAGAAGAAGTAATGTTACCACCACCAACAGCAGTACCAACCATCTGACGGATAGAACACATGGTCATTGTATCATCAACGTCCATCAGTACTTTTTCAGTCTTACGTGGGTAGTTCAGTTCTTGGAAGATACGGTGACCTAGGAAGTCTGGTGACCACATTGCAACCGCTAGAATAGCAAACGGTAGTGATGCGATGAAGTGTTGCGTGTTTGGTAGACCAAGCATCCAACCTTCGTCTGTGCTACCCCACCAGTAAACTGGGTTTAGGTTAGGAAGACCAGTTTCAGTTACGAATTTAATATCGAAACCTGCGCCTAGGATTAGAGCAATGATAAGACCGGTAAATGCACACACTGGAATTGCCAACCAACGCTTGTTCACTTTTGCAAGTAAAGCGTAAAGAGCAATCGTCACAGCAAGAACAATCAGACCAACATAACCCATGCTACCCGCTTCAACGGTGCTAGATTGCAGACCAACCGCCCACTCTTGAATAGAGGTGATTTGGCTCATGGTACCTGTTAGACCTAGGAAGATTAGCAAGCCACCGGCTGTACCTTCTGAGGTAAGGTTCACCAGTTTTGAGCCACCTTTAAGGAAGCTAAGAATCAGGCCAAAGATACCAATCAAAATTGCTAACGCAAGAGGGTGTGCACCGGCAAGAGCGATCGTACCGATTAGTGGGATCATTGGACCGTGGTTACCCGCAAGGTTCGCTTTCGGGTTAATAAAGCCAGAGGCTAGAACACAGAACAAGAATGCTGGGATAAGCATTTCTACACGAGCAACTTCGATCGCGAATTCTTTACCAAGATTTACGTGATCCCAAGCGGCTGATAAGCCTTCTGCCCAAGACATCATTACCGCTGAGTACATCGCGATGATGCCGATTGTACCAGCTAGTGCTGGAACAAGGTCTTCTAATTCGAAACGGAAATCACGACCAGGAAGGTTTAGAGCGAAGCGACGAGGCTTCATAATTTGTAGTTCGTGATCTAGGTAATCTGAACGGGTTTCGAACTCCGAAGCTGGACGGTGCAGCTCTTGGTAGCTCTTGTTCTCGATATCCGAATCAGAGTGCGGCTTATTGACTGCGTCTGACATAGATTCCTCATATAATAAAAGTTAATGGTTTTTTAAAGTCGCTTGTCTTTAATTGTGTTCTAAGCGACTGCGTAACAACGTTAAGCTTCCTGCATTGAGATCTTTATACCGCCTACGTAGCACGAAGTCTATGTGCTTTAAAATAGACGAAGATCCGAACAAAAGATCCTATTGGGGCTTTTATCTCTCGGGAGTTTAACGTGCTAATCCTGAGCAGTGATTGATTTAGATCACTTTATGAAAGAATGTGAAAGAAAACTACGCAGAATGGTTAAACTTTGACTAAGTGAAATCACAGTGCTGAAAATAGGTTTCATAATGTAATTTTTACTAGACGTATCTGAATTGTTTTATTTAGGTAGCGTGGTTGCGATGGTTGCTGAGTAAAAAGTGAGATTGTGGACGTTATTGTTAATCTTTTTGCGGGAGGTTGGCTTGATTGATTTATGGTTAATATGCAAAGAAATAAGTTTATTACACTGCGTGATGCATTAATACTCACTCATATTGATTAAATATCGAACTTATCTAGGTTAATAATTTGTTGCATGTTTTTGGTGTTAGTGCTAGTTTCAAGTTCATTGTGGGAGGAGCCCATGTAACTAAACGTGTCGTGATGCGTTTGGTTAAATTAAGTACAGGGAGTGACAGCGCATGAATGATGTACCAGCGCTTAATATCAAAAATCTGCATAAAACCTTTGGTCAAAACCAAGTATTAAAGGGCATATCTTTAGAAGCTCATAAAGGCGATGTTATCTCTATCATCGGCTCTTCCGGATCAGGTAAAAGTACTTTCCTACGTTGCATTAACCTTCTTGAAACGCCAACCGCTGGCGAGATTTGGGTCAATGGCGAATTGATCGAAATGAAAAACAATCGTGCAGGTGAAGCGATTCCAGCTAATGACAAGCAAGTACAACGTATTCGCTCCCGCTTAGCGATGGTGTTTCAAGGTTTTAATCTTTGGTCACACATGACTGTTCTTGAAAATGTGGTTGAAGCACCCATTCATGTATTGGGTGTGCCTAAAGCACAAGCGATTGAAAACGCCGAGTTGATCTTAAAGAAAGTCGGGCTTTATGAGCGTAAAGATTATTATCCCGGCCATCTTTCAGGTGGTCAGCAACAACGTGCGGCAATTGCACGTGCGTTAGCGGTTGATCCTGAAGTGATGTTGTTCGATGAACCCACTTCTGCGCTTGATCCCGAGTTAGTGGGTGAAGTGTTGGGGGTTATGCGTGATCTCGCCGAAGAAGGCCGCACCATGCTCGTCGTGACACATGAAATGGCTTTTGCTCGTGATGTTTCTAATCACGTGATGTTCTTGCATCAAGGATTGGTGGAAGAGCAGGGCAATCCTGACAATCTGTTTACTAATCCGGAATCAGAGCGTCTCAAACAGTTTATCTCTTCAATTTATTAGTCGTTGAGTAACACCGAAGGCGCCACATCAACCGTCACACCACCGTTCGGTTGTGACGAATTCGGTGCTAAAGACTGAAAGTGAACACAACATAAGTAACACTATAAAAAGCAACATAACATCTACAAGTAAAACAATCACAGGAGTATGGAAATGAAAAAGTGGTTAGTCGTAGCAGCACTGGCAGCTACAACCTTGACTGGTATGGCCCAAGCGAAAGAATGGAAAACCGTTCGTTTTGGTATTGAAGGTGCTTACCCTCCATTTAGCTGGACTGAAGCGGATGGCTCATTGAAAGGGTTTGATGTCGATATGGCCAACGCATTGTGTACCGAGATGGCGGTGAAATGTAAAATTGTACCGCAAGATTGGGATGGCATTATTCCATCACTATTGGCTCGTAAATACGACGCGATTATCGCGGCAATGTCGATCACCGAAGAACGTAAAAAGAAAATCGATTTCACGGGCAAATACGCACTTATTCCAAACAACTTTATTGCCAAGAAAGACGCAGGTTTGAACTTCGATAACCTTGCTGGAGTAAAAATCGGTGTTCAACGTGCAACGACGCACGATAAGTACCTAACTGATAACTACGAAGATGTTGAAATTGTTCGTTACGGTTCATTTGATGAAGCATACCTAGATCTCGCCAATGGTCGTATTGCTGCGGTATTGGGCGATGCATCAGCGCTTGAAGAAGGTGTATTGAATGCTAAAGGTGGTGATGGCTACGAGTTTGTTGGCCCTTCATTAACCGATCCACAGTGGTTTGGCGAAGGCTTCGGTATTGCGGTTCGTAAGCAAGATAAAGACTTAACCAAAAAGCTTGATGCAGCGATCCTTTCACTACGTGAAAAAGGTATTTACCAAGAGATTGCCGCTAAGTACTTCAACTATGATGTATACGGCGAGTAATTTCTCGTCTAGACATACCGTTCTCAATGATGAGTAATGATAGATAATGTCATTGTTCACTGAGAATGGTATCAGCGACCGTTGGCTTGTTCCTAGAAGTAGTCAACGGTCGGTTTCAAGTTTAGGGACAGGAACTTACCTATGCTGGATCTTCAAGGATATGAAGCCTCAATCTTAAATGGGGCCTTGGTTACCATACAAGTCGCGCTACTATCACTGTTGCTTGCGATGATATTAGGCATGCTTGGCGCATTAGCCAAATTAGCGCCTTATCGTTTCGCCCGCGCTATTGCCACCCTTTACACCACAATCATTCGCGGCATTCCTGATCTCGTACTGATGATGCTTATCTTCTTTGGTGGACAAATTCTTCTTAACAACAGTTTGTATTCCATCAACGAATGGCTCAATGAGTGGTTTACCTCAAGCGACCCAAACCATGAGTGGACGGCCTACTTACCAGATTACATTGATGTCAGCCCGTTTGTGGCTGGCGTTTTGACGATTGGATTTATCTTTGGCGCTTATATGGCTGAGACCTTCCGTGGTGCAATTATGGCCGTGGATAAAGGCGAACTTGAAGCAGCCAAAGCCTATGGAATGAGCTCAGCGTTGGCGTTTCGCCGTATTTTGTTTCCACAAATGGTGCGCCATGCGTTACCCGGCTTTGGTAACAACTGGTTAGTGCTACTTAAGACCACGGCTTTAGTTTCTATCATTGGCCTTGAGGACATGGTACGTGTAAGTGCGTTAGCTGCGGGATCAACCAAGATGCCATTTACCTTTTATATGGCAGTCGCGGTGATATTTCTGTTTTTTACCAGTGTTTCGACAGGCTTACTTAAGCTAGTTGAGCGCAAGTTTAGTATTCACGCGAGGTAGGGAATGGATTTTTCACTCATTATTGAAAGCTTACCGATCTACTTTGAAGGACTATGGACCACCACTTGGTTAGTGGGGTTAGCGCTGATCATTGGTTTAAGCGTTGCGATTCCGCTGGCGATTGCACGCAATAGTCACAACTACTTGCTCATCGCGCCGAGTTGGGCGTTTATCTATTTTTTCCGTGGCACACCACTACTGGTTCAACTTTATTTAATTTATTACGGCATGGATCAGTTTTTCCCGGTTAAAGATACCTTGTGGGAACATGCATGGTTTTGTGCGTTAGTGGCGTTTGTGCTTAATACCTCTGCCTATACCGCTGAAATTATTCGTGGCGCGATCAACGGTTTGCCAAAAGGCGAAATTGAAGCGGCGAAAGCCTATGGTATGAGCCCTGCTAAAACCTACCGACGTATCATATTGCCGAGTGCGTTGCGCCGAGCATTACCTGCATACAGTAATGAAGTGATCTTTATGCTGCATGGCAGCGCCGTCGCAGGCATTGTCACTATCTTGGATTTGACTGGCGCCGCCCGTTTGGTGAACTCGCGTTATTACGCACCGTTTGAATCTTTCTTAACAGCCGGCCTATTTTATATGGCGCTGACATTCATTATTTTGTGGGTGTTCAAAAATGCCGAGAAGAGATTTTTGGCCTACATGCGTCCGTTATCGTGAGCGATTTTTATTAATTAACCACGCATTATTTTTTAATAAAAGAGTCCCTTAAAATGGGACTCTTTGGTTTTACATGCCTTTAAACAAACTTTGTTGAGCGCGGCTTACTGGCAGTTTGTGTTGTTGCATGGTGACAAACATTCGTCCGGTAAAGTCTTTCGATACTTTTTCAATCGATGCCACTCTGACAACGGTAGAACGATGAATCTTCCAAAACTCTTCCGGATCAAGTTGAGTCAATAGCTCTTTGATTGGCGTCCTAATCAGATATTCACAATTGTCGTCGGTGTAAATTGAAACGTACTTTTCTTCTGCTTTGAAATAAAGCACCTCATTGACAGAAATTAGGTGGATATCTTCGCCGCGTGAGGCTTTGATCCAGCTTAGATACTGACTTGGTTTTGGGGTTAATTGACTAATATGAGCAAGCAGTTGATTGATGTCAGGCGTTTGGCTGGCGACGGAGAGGTGATTATCGATTTGTTGAATAGATTCAAGTCGCTGTTTTAGCTTTTCACAACATGCCGCAAGGCGATCTTCATTGAGTGGTTTGAGTAAATAATCCACCGCATTGTGCTCGAATGCTTTAATGGCATATTCGTCGTAGGCAGTAACGAAGACGACTAATGGCTGGTAGCGGTTTTGGGGTTTTGATAGAACACTCGGTTTTTTGTTTGATTGCGGATGTGGCTGGCTAAGCGCTTTCGCCACAGCCATACCGTCAAGTTCGGGCATACGAATATCAAGAAAGACCACATCGGGCTGTAAGGTGGTAATTTGGTCCAGCGCTTGTTGGCCATCACCACAAGTAGCCACAATCTCTAATTCTGGCCACACTTCAGCAAGGCTACGATCAAGATGATGACGAAGTAGAGGTTCATCATCGGCGATGAGGGCGGTGATAACGGTCATGTCAATTGCGTCTCCTTGTTGTTTAAGGACTGACTCATTGGGATAGAGATGGTGACACAAAATCCACCACATTGAGGTTGAGTGATGACAACACTCCCCAGTTGCTCATATAGGCCTTTGATTCGCTGTTTAATGTTGCTTAATCCGACACCGTGTCCTTTTGTATCGGTTGATTGATTTAAGCCGATACCGTCGTCTTTCACTTGGATTTTAAGTTGTTGTTGATGTTGCGAGAGTGAGACATCAATCGTACCGCCAGCGCCTTTGGGTTCAATGCCATGTTTAATGGCGTTTTCGACTAAAGGTTGGATCAGCATGGGTGGAATCAAGGCGTAAGTCAGTTTGTCATCAACGTTGATAGTGAAATTGAGCCGCTCATCGAGACGTACTTTTTGAATCGCAAGGTAGGCGCTCAACTGTCTAATTTCATCATTGACTGTGGTCTCGGCTAGACGCGAGTTGGCTAAAGTGGTGCGCAGTAGTTCCGTTAATTTATCAAGCATCATACGCGCCTTCGTGACATCTTGGCTCATAAGGGCACTGATATTGGCGAGTGTGTTGAAGAGGAAGTGCGGCTCAATTTGGCTTTGCATCTGCATTAATTGGCTGAGAATCAGTGCCTTTTCTTGCTCAGCCTGTTTGCGCTTGGTTTCTTCAAGTAACTGACCCGCAATGGCTTGTTGTTCTCGGTTATAGAAATAATAAAAGCACATACCGGAAAATATTACGCCTAACATGACGACGGGCAACAGGTCATTTAAGCTTTCACCTAAATACCCATCTAGCCATAACCAAGCGTTTAGCGACCCAAGCAGTACCGAGCTAGTGAGTGAAATCGTAATTTCCATGAGCCGCGGGATATTAGGGAAACAGTGCTCAAGGAAAAGCGAAGAAAGTAGAGCGGAATAACCAAACCCTAAACTGGTAAAAACGTGTACATACCAAGGGCCTCCCCAGACGGTATACGTGGTGAGTGCAACCAATAAGCAAAATAGACTAGTGATAATTAAGTTGCGCCACTTTGGGCAGAGGATATCGCGTGAGGTGGTCATTAAAACTTCCCTTTAATCGTAAAGACTAGTGTACGGCGATCGTTGATCTGCGCGTAAGCAGAATCCGACTTTCCGGTCAAAAATCGTGCAGTAAATTCCAAATCTACCGATGCAGCTCCGGTATCTATCCATTGATAAGTGAGCCATTGTGTCGCGATGACGCCGCCATCTTGTGGCGCAATTAATAGATCTAGCTTCGGTGTTACATTACTTAGCCAGTGCCAGTTGGTGTCAGATTGCCACTGTAACCACGCTTGGGTGTCCCAACTCCAGTGCAGCATAAGGCTATGTTGGGTGAGATTATAGTGGTTCAAACCTTGAGCATAAGAGGTTGCGAGTGGTGCAGTGGCTGGATTGGAGTGAAGTTGGTTGGCACGTGTTTTCGCCTCTTGCCACTCACTGGTGCTCCAGGCGCGGCTATCGTACCAATATTCCCCAATTAGGCTATGGCCAGTCATCGATGTATAAGTAAAGCCAGCAAGCGCCTGCCATGCATTACCTTGCTCTTTTATACCCACCGCTTGATACTGAGAGTTCGGTAGTTCATAGCCCACGCTTTTGTGTTGCCACAACACTTCACTATGCAGCTCCCACGCATCCCCAATTACACTGACCCAACTCCCACCAAGTGCGCCTCGACGAACATCATCGTAATAAGCGATGAGCTGATATTCATGTTGGGCGAGTAGCCCATAGTGACGTAGGCCTGCGCCTTGTTGTTGATTGGCCTCATCAAACGCATCGATACTAGCGTCACTCCAGTGCGAGTTGGTGTAGATCAAGCTCCATTCTCCATCGCCATCAAACTGTGAAATTGTCGCGACAGTTGCGCCTTCTTCGACACTTAAGCCAATCGGATTTTGTCGGTAAGGTTTGAACATATCTAGCGGTCGGTAGCCGTAACTCACCCCATAATCGAGACGAATTTTCCCCAAGCTTACATCAACATTATGTTGGCCAATATCAACATCGCCTTGCCATGCAAGTTCACGGACAATCCATTGATTATCGACGCCATCAAACCAGCCCTGCGGTTGGCTGTGATAAATATCTTGGCTGTATAGCGCAAAAAGACCACTCCATTGGCCATAGCCAATTTGAACATCAAGTAAACCGTCGACATGTGATGCTGAGTCGTAACGTGGTTGGATAAAATCGCTGCTTTGTCGCTGGTGGTGCTGAGCGGATACGGCCCAATCCCAATCAAACTGCCACTGTGTAGCTTGTGCAGGAAGCGTTGTGACCGCAGTGAGTAGAGCATAGAGTGGAATTAGGCGCATTATTACAGCTCCGAAGTGCTATTACGAGCGAGGAAGCTTGGATTGTAAAACTTGTCATCCAATTGCCATGGCGTGATCGATTGATACTCAATCACGGTTTTCTTATCCGTTTGTATTGCGTCGACCAATGTCATTGCCGTGACTGCTGGTGCATCATTACGCTCTCCGCGCGAGAAAGTGGCTTGTTTAGCCAACTTGCCCGAGCGCAGGTAAAGGTTGGCTTTGATTGGAAATCCAGTCTCTTGCTCAAGCCACAGATCTATCCTCTGATAGCTTGCCCCAGTCGTTTTTGCTGTTAACTCAATCAGATGTGTCGCATATCGGTTGTGACTTTCGTCATTGACGGACTCGTCACTCAACCACTTGCCTTGATAATCTTCGCTCCAAGTTAGGGTGCTGATGTCACCAACAGAAGCGTCACCGAGTAGTTTTTGCATTGGAGTGATGCGAATAGGACGGCGACTTTTTGGCATTTGCAGCCAAAAGTTGTCTTGTAGCATGAGCATTTTTTGCCCCGCTTCGACAGCAGATTTGAACACCACCAAAGATTCGCGATCAGGACGTGAATACACATTGTATTGACGGGTTTTCTCCAGTTCGCCGCCTTTGTATAAGTGAACCAACGATATAACACGTGCTGACACATCATCCATGCGATAGTCGTCAGCTTGTTTTACCAGTTGGCTGACTTGGCCATCATTCAAGGCTTGGGCTTGTGCCGTTAAGCTAAGCAAGGCCAGACTCATTACGAATGTGGTTAATATAGATTTGTAATTAGACATGAATTAGCGCCTCAGTGATCGGTTTATTTACCCCTTTACGGGCGGAGAAAAACGCAGCGGTTAGGCAGATGGCGAGTACGCCAAGCAGTGCCCATACGGCCAATGAAAACGAGAAATAAATCGTCAATGGATAACCTTGCGTCATACCCGGTGGCGGCGGCATTTGCACATCGACCACCATTAAAAAGAGGGTCAAAATACCCGTGGCGAGCACGCCGAATAGACTGCCGATTACCGCGAGTAATCCCGCCTCACGCATAAATCCACCAATGATTTCGTTGGGGTAATTGCCTAAAGCGGAGAGGGTGCCAATTTCGCGGGTGCGCTCAGTGACCGACATTGTCATGGTATTGAAAAGTGCAACAAACACGACCAACGCCATGATGAGTCCCATGATGCCAAAGATGCGATCATAGAGATTTTTAACGTTTTGATAGTAAAACGCACGTTCGTGCCATGGTGTAATCTCTAGTGCCTGAGCTTGCTGGGCGATCAATCGGTCAATCGCCTGTGACACCACTTCAGTCTGCTCTAAATCAAACAAGAATACAGAGATGGTGCTGACTTTCTCGCTATAAAGTAGGTCTTGTGCGCTATCGATATGGACAAACAGTTGGCGTTTATCCATTTCGGGTACGCCAGTTGAATAGATGCCATGCACCTTAAAATCGTAGGCATTGAGGGCACCATCGGTTGTGGTGGCGAGTAGCGTTACCCAGTCACCAATGGTCACGTTGAGATTGCGTGCCAGATCAACCGCCAACATCACTTCTGGTTCTGCTGGGTCATAGCGAGATGAGCGCAGGTTAGAGAGTGTTTTACCTTGCTGAACATCTAAGAACGGGCCTTTCATGTCAAATTCGCGTTCGTTAACGCCATTACCGATATAAATCGCAGATTTATTGCCATTGGAAATCAAACCGGTAAACGCAATATTTGGCTGCACGCCTCGCACGCTATCTAGGGCGATGATCTTTTTCACCAGATCATCGGGTTGCTCTAGGCCATTGGAGAGTGGCATCTCTTCATCTTTTTGAAAGTAATCAGGCGTTGAGATTATCAAATGACCAATGTCACGGGCTGTCGATTCTTTTAGGCTTTGATAGGTGTATAAGCCAAAGCCTCCAGTGGCGGTGAGCGCAAAGACAGCAATGCTAATAATCAACATCGACATGGCACTACGGCGTTGATTACGGCGCAAGTTGAGCCATGCAAGTCGCATTGAATCAGGTATCAGTAACGAGATTAACTTGCCCATGAGATCACCTCACTATTTTGTTCAAGCTGATGCAACTTGCCATCGAGGAGCTCAATGGTGCGATCACAACGAGAGGCCATACGTGCATCATGAGTGGCGACCACAAAAGTAGTGTTCATTTCATGACCGAGGTTTTTCATAATATCGATAACTTTATTCGCGGTTTGGCTATCGAGGCTGGCGGTCGGCTCATCGGCAATCACCAATCTTGGTTGATGAACCAAAGCTCGCGCAATCGCTACGCGTTGTTGTTGCCCGCCAGATAGGTTATCAGGGCGATGGTGGTGGTAGTCCTCAAGCCCAACGAGTTCGAGCATTTGCGCCGCTTTATAGTGTTGCTCCTTGCGACTAAAGCCATTAAGTAACAGAGGGTAGGCGACGTTCTCCATTGCGTTCATGACAGGAACTAGATTAAAGCGTTGGAAAATAAAGCCTAAACTGGTTCGGCGCAGCATAGCGGCTTGCTTGGCATTTTTGGGAAGTGGAATCCCATCCATACTGACGCTACCTTGGTATTGCATATCCAGCAAACCTAAGATGTTGAGTAAAGTGCTCTTACCGCTTCCTGAGGGGCCGCACAGCGCGACCATTTCGCCGGCTAAAATCTCGCCCGAGACATCTTTGAGTGCAGGGACGGTTTGATTCCCCAGTTGGTAATGACGTTCGATGTGGTTGAAAATGAGCATAACGCGTCCCTCAACCTTGGCTTGCGACAAGGCGTTTTGCGGCCTGAGTTTGTGGATTATTCGCATCAAAATCTTCCATGGTGCTTAACCAAGCTTGTGCTTGAGGCAAATCCTCCGCTCTAATCGCCGCAACGATGCCAGTGTGATAAATCCAAGCTGAAGCGGCAAAAGGTTGTTGAACGAAGTTCTCGTCGTTGAGCAGATTAAGATAGATGTCATAACCACGCTCAAAGTGATTGAACATGTCGGGTAGGGAGGTGTAGGTGACCGCTGCCATCGCCTGCGCTAAATACGCTTCCGGCAACCCTTGGATGCGCTCTTGTTGGTTGATATCTTCAGGTAAGGTATCAAGTAAGCCAATCCCTTTCGCCATGGTGGCTAATCCTTGCTCGGTGTACTTCATTTTGTTCCATGGCATAAAGGCATCACGGCCTTGCAGTGTTTGTGTGCTGCCTAAATAGACCATGGTGAGTGGTTTAGCGCCTTGTTGTTCAATCAGTGAATTGAGTTGGTCGTAGACGGTTTCAACCATGGCTTCATCGCCATCGGCGGCTTGTGAATAGCTGGCTAGAATGTCAGCGGTTGGGTTGGCATAAAGGTGAGTACTGCCAATTGACGTGGCCAGAACTGCGCTTAAAAGTAAAATTTTGCATGTTGTCATTGCGTGAATCCCTGTCGCTATGTGAATGATGACAGAATAGGCGTAACGACTAAGTGGTGTTGGTTGATGAGACAAACGGTCATTTACTGGGATAAATGGTCAGTGGCTCGGATGAATTGTGATGACAAAAGGTTCGCTCGCTTCGGTACTGCGCTTGGTATAAAGTGGCCGCTCAGTTTAGTGATGAGGTAAATCCTGAGCTGTAGACGTGACCAAAAATACAGGAACATAACTTTTATGAGCGAACTGAATCCTCAGCAAGAAACGGCTCTCGCTACGTTCAAAGCGAATCTTCATCTACCACATGGTGGCTTCTATGCCTTGATTGTCGAGCTGAGTAAAAAGTACCAATTGCCTTTTCAAACGGTGCGCTCTGTCGTGATGAAAGCACAGCGAGGGATTGAGAATAGTATTCGCACTGAGCCTGATACGCTGAGTGAGATTGATATTAGCCAAGCTCATTGGCGTAATGTTATCGATCAAGTACTGCATGATCTTGCCAAAGAGAATACCCAAGTGATGGATGACTTAGCGAACAATCCAAGCTATCAGAAAGCACTAAGCGCAATGTCTCAGATTGATAGTGAAGCGATGCGCGAAGAAGTCCTAGAGTGGTTAATGCAAGCCTACGAGAAAGAAGTGCTTAAACCTTTATTAGCGATGCTAAGAACCTCGCCACTCTATTGGAAATTGATGCTAGCGGAAGAACTTAATCAAATGAATGAAAGTTGTCGGTCTCAATTTCATGAGTATCCGCAGCACGTTGAAGCGGCCGCACATCTATTTGATTTAGATAAAAAAGTCAGAGCAATGACCTTTTAAAAGAATAGAAGTATTTAGAAATCCCTCGATTTATCGAGGGATTTTTTTTTGTGATGAAGAAAATCACGAGTGCGTCTCATGCTGGTTTATGTCTCGTGAGAAAGGATAACGGTACATAACCGCTTTATGGGAAGATCTAGGATGATTGACAAAAATAGATATTAGAAATACGACAAGGAAAGGTTAACGTGCAAAATAGTAAGTTTAAAGACGGTTTGAAAATGGTTGCGATCACGGTTGCTGGACTGGTGATCTTCAATGTCATGGCCGTGATGATGGGGTTTGTGACTTTTTATCTTTGTGAGGATGTCTTCAACATCTACGGTGATGAGGCCCCTATAGGCAGCGCCGCGTTTATTGCGGGGATTGTTTGCGTGCTGTTTCTTAGTGGCAGGGTCGCGGCACATTACCAGCAGGTTGCACCAGCGCAAACGTTGTTTCTATCAACCTCATTGCTTTATCTCGCCATAATTTTAATTGTTCGTCATATTGTTATTTCCTTCGGTTTTGATCAGTTGGTCAATACGATTGTTGTCGCTCAATTGTTGGTATATTTGTTCTTATTTGCCTATATTTCTTTGAAAACTCGCAAGGTAAACGCGCAGCAACAGGCATAGTGAGTGTTTGAGCGATTTAATGTGGGAAAGCCAGAGATAATTTTGGCTGGCCAGCGCGCACAGATGTAACCAAGATTAGCGCTAGTCTGAGTTTTACAATGATAGGCTATGCGATAGGTAAATACAGAGGAGCGTGTGATGGATATTGAAGTGTTGAGAGCGTTTTTTGGTTGGTGTTCAGTGCTAAATTTGCTGGTGTTAATCGTGGCGGGTTTTTCATTGTTCAATGGTCAAGAACGTATTATGAGTATCCACCGTCAATTTATCGCTTTATCTGATGATGAATTAAAAGCGCAGTATTTTCGTTACCTAGCAACCTATAAGCTGTTAATTTTAGTGTTTAATGTCGTGCCTTATGTGGCGCTATACATTATCGCTTAGGATTGAATGTTTACTATTCGGTAGCAGTGGGGCCGTCGCCCCACTGCTAATTCTTATTAGTTTTTCTTCTCGAAACAAACCGTTAGCTCAGTGGTTGATTTGTTGTCAGTTGTGTATTCTGACGTATAAACCATTGTCCAACCATCATAAGCCGCAAGTTCTTCGTTGGTATCTGAAGACCCAGTTTCCACTGTTACGCAACGAAACATTTTTTCTGAGTTAGTCGCGTCAAAATCACGCATTTGGCTGGTCACGTTAGCACCAGAACAAGCCGTTAACATAACAGCGATGATTGAAGCGAATAAGCCTTTGTACATAGAGTGTAAATCCATAGAGTTATATTTCGGCTGCGAAGTTAATGGAATGACACTCTGTAAGCAAGAAAAATCATTGAAAATAGTAACTTAGCTTGAGCGCAATCCATTGCGTTCAAGCTGTTTTTATTTGAAAAGGAACAAGTGTATTTTTTCACTAGCAGGATAAAGTAACAGTGCAAATGTGGCTTTACTCGCTAACAATACGATTGCCGCCGCAACTAAACGCAATAATTTGGCTAATGTGAGTGAGGCTACACCCACTTTGTTGCTGCCAATGCACAAATGCTTGATTGCATTGGCTAAGGGAACGCTTAGTATCTCGACCGCCCTCGACGATCTTGTAGCTACGTAAATACGCTTCCACATCACTGGATAAAATAAAGGTATCCACCCCCATTTGGCGCAATGCATAGGGACCGGTGTTGCCACCCAAACGTTGGCCATTTTTTTTCAAGTAAAGCCATAGGTCGGTGAGGTTTTCAGCTGGCCAGTTCGCAATCATCTTGCCCAGTGAGCCATGTTCAATACGCGCCTCGTGAATCATTTGCGCGTTGGCAGCAATCGACATGACTTTGCTATGGTGACGAATAATACGTTTGTCACTTGCTTTTGCTTCCCATTGCTCGTCAGAGAGCATGAGTAATGGATCGATCTTAAAACCAAAAAAGAGCTCTTCAAAATTAGGCCATTTATTGCGAACTACTTTCCATGCCATACCGCATTGAAATACCTTCATTGAAAATGCAGAGAGCCAACGGTCATCGCTAATCGCCGCGATCTCTTCGCGGCTGAGAGGCGTGGACAGCAGAGCTTCAAGTGCTTGCTCACCGCCTTTACGCTCCGTAGCGCGTTGGTAGATAGCTGTGAAGTGTTCTAAGTTCATCGCTTCAATCGGCATGGTGTGAATCCTAATAAAAAAGCCAGAACATGGGCTCTGGCTAGTGGAGTGTAGGGAAAATGGCGAGTGTAACGCCTATAGCGTCAGTAGGTAGTTAACCAACTGGTTGTACTCGGCGTAACTAGTGATCTTATTCGCGACAACGATGTACTTGTCATTCACCACCACCGCAGGTACACCGCGTAGTGTGCTGTTGGTGAATTTTTCATCGTATTCTTTTAGCTTGGCTTCTACCGCTTTGCTATTGTAAGCCAAGTCGAACGCGTTAGCGCTGACGCCTTTATCGATAAATAACTGGCGAATTTCCGCTTCACTTTGAGGCGCTTTACGCAAAATATGGATTTGTTCGAACATCGCAGGAACCATGCGATCTTCTACTTGCAGTACCACCATGGTGGCATACGCTTTTACCATGGAAGATGCCATTGGACCGCCCATAAAGCCGACATGCACTTTTTCGAACGTCACATCGTCCGCCAGCGCTGGTTTTAAGTTCTTCACGATCGATTCAAACTTGTAGCAGTGTGGGCAATAAAATGAAAAGTATTCAGTGACGGTGGGAGTGTCGGCTTTTGGCCCGTCGATAACCGTGTAGTAGTCGCCTTCAGTAAAGGTCGGTTTTGGTTGGTCGGCAGTGGCGGCTTGTACTGAAAATGCCATCATCAATGAGGCGAAAAGTGCAAAAATCTTGTTCATATTCTTATTTCCTAATGGTGTCGCTTTAAATGTAATACGCGTGCATACCGCACGAGGGCGATCGTTTGATCGGATTAACGAAGTCTAATATTAGGAGATAGGAGGACGAAAAAGTGTTTGGGTTCGGCTAATCGCTTTACCCACAACATCATGCCCGATCGGCGCAATAGCAGAAGGGGAAAGTTGTAATGCGTAATTGAGCGGCTCAAAAGGCATTTTCATCACACAGAATGACGAACAGCTCTGATGCTCAACTTTAGCATGATGATCGAGGTTAAGTGAGCGATTGCTATCAGGACATTCAACCGCAGAAACCGCGATTTGATTATGGTGAATATTGTCGTTGGTTTGATCAGGAAGGGCAGTATTGGCTTGTACGGAATTAAACGCGCTCAGCCATAGCAGGCAAAAAGCACTGAATAGAGCGACCAGTAATTGACGATTTGTTTGTGGCATCAATGGGCTACCTATTTCCTCATTGCCGATCATCTTACCCCAAGCTTGATTGAGAGGGTAGTGTTAAAAAATGCCCCCAAGCTGGAACAGCAAGAGGGCAGTTATAACTTTAAAACTAAATGTGTCGTACTGATGTTAGGCGAACAACGGCAATATTAGCTTTTTACCAGTGTTAATCCGTGAGGCAGTGCGTCACCAAATATACGTTTAGATTCACTCGCTGACAGCTCTTTGACTTCGGCAACTAACTCTAACCATGAATCTGGTACTTTACTCTGTTTCAATTTATCGAGTACTTGCTGACGATAATCCTCAGAGATATCAAATTGCCGATCCCCAGTTTTACGACAGATCATCACAGTAGCGAAAGCCACCATCGGCTCTTTCTGCCAATCTTGTTCAAGTAACTTAGGCAACCACTGTTCAGCTTGCTCACGGCTAACCACATTATGTTGGCTGCCATACAAAGGGGTACGAGAAGCAAGACGGCCCAAAGCCCACCAGTGTGCTTGTTGATATTGATTGTGGTTAATCGCTTTACTTAGGAACCAAGTGCTCAACAGCACCTTATCTTCAACATCCAGTTGTTCAAGCGACGCGGATAGACGCACCATAGATTCATAACCCATCTCTTGGGCGGCTTTAGCCGATTGAGGGTTCTTCATCGCTCCTGGGTGTAAGTATTTGGCAATGTCAGCCAAGATGGTTTCTTGTTGTTCTTGGTTCAAGCCACCAGCAATACGACGCCAGAATACCCACCAATCGGTCCAGCCTTGGTGATTTTTAAACTGGATCCCCTGTTGGTATAAGCTCCATACTTGCTCAATTCGCCAGCCATCAGTGGCATCACCAAAGCCGGGACGCAGAGCAAAACCGGCCAGACGCAGCCAGTTTTTCTCGTGTTGCTCAGAACGACGACGGCGCTTACGACCAGTCGCAAAGGCATCGAATAACTGACGAAGAGTGGTGAAATCCCAATCATCTCGTGGCCCAAGGCGCTTCTCTAACCCTTTCGCGAGCGTTTTTATTTCGTTACCTTCGGCACTTTTCTTGTTGGCGCTATAGATGCGACTGACAAGCTCTTTACACTCTTCTAAGCGAGGATGGATATTTTGCTCTTGCTGGTCGGTTTGTTGGTTGCGAACTTCAAATTCTAGCGCCCAACGTTTGTTGTCATCTTGGCTAGATACGCACTCCATTTTCAACGTGCCGACTTCGGTCAATTGACAGGCGAGCAATACTTCCACGCGCTCTTTTTGGTTGGCTTGCAGCTCCGCTCCCTCACTATCAAGGGTTGAAATATACGGAGGAAGTGGCTGGAAGAGGTCCGGATCCACATCCACCATCATGCCATTTTGTACCGTGGTGTGATTGTGCAAGGTATCGTGAGTTGAGGTGAGTAAGTTAAAGCGTACCGGTTCACCCAGAGTGAGTGAAAATCGGCGACCACTCAAACGAATTTCTTGGCCTTCCTCTGTCCCTTTGGCAAGTAGGCATAAGGCTTTACCAAGTTTGTTTTTTTCTTGTAGATGCAGGAAGTAAGAACGGGCAACACCACCACCAATTTTTAATTGCGCCCCACGTCGAGCCTTACCAAAGGCGACTGCGCCTAGCGCTACTGACCAGTCTGGGTGTGGGTTATCTAATACGGTGATCTCACCACCGCGCCAGTTTTCTAATAGCGTGGTGACTCGTTCGGTGATCAGTTCACTATTGAAGACGCCACCGTTAAGCAGCAAAGCAACCGGAATCGCATTTTGTGTCTCGTCTAACCCTAATGCTGCTCGTGAGACTTGTTGGTGTTGAGTTAAAAATTCGGCAACGTGTTTACTGACGGCAGGATCAGCAACGTATGGCAGGCCAAATTCAACCACAGCGCTGCGGCGCTTATCTGGCAGTTCGTTAAATTCACTGATTGGGAAGAAACCATCTAACGCAATTTGATGTACTTCTTGTTTGCTTAAATCAATACTTTTAGTGCCGCCGAGTAGTCGAGAGCCGCTGCCTAGCATGGTGATTTTTACCTGCTCAGGTGCGTTAGCTGATAGTAGGCTCTCTTTTGCTGCTCGCGTTTGTTGGATCAACTTGGTTAGGCTCGCCGCGTTGAGTTTTTTGTTTTGGCTTGATTGGGCAAAGCGCGTTTCGGCTAAATGCGCTAAAGCTAAATCCAGGTTATCACCACCCAGCATTAGGTGCTCGCCGACCCCAATACGATCGAGCGCTAACTCGTCAGTGTTGCCATTCTCTGAGGTAAAACGAGCTTCAATCAAGCTCAAGTCAGTGGTACCACCGCCCACATCACACACGAGAATCAATGGCAGTGCTTTGAGCTCTTGTGCTGCGGTTTGCTGGTGGCGTGCATACCAGTCGTAACAAACGGCTTGTGGTTCTTCAAGCAGCACAATGTTAGTCAGACCGGCCAGTTCAGCGGCTTCTAAGGTCAGCTTACGTGCCGTTTCATCGAATGAGGCAGGTACGGTGACCACGACGTCTTGATCTTCGAGCTTATTACTAGGGTTACGGTAGTTCCATGCTTGACGGATATGGTTGAGGTAGCTGGCACTGGCGATCAGTGGTGAGACTTTTTCAACATCACTCGCACCCGCCCAAGGCAAGATCTCCGAACGGCGGTCAACCGCTTGATGCGACAGCCAGCTTTTGGCGCTAGAAACCTGTCGACCCTCTACTTTTGCCCCCAGTTCGCGTGCCCATTCGCCGATGATGATGTTGTTATTGTCACCAGGAACCGCTTCATTTTGCCATGGTAGAGTAAGATCATTGGCAGAAACTTGCCCTGCCGCAGGGTGATAACGGAATGAGGGTAAAAGAGGTTTGCGTACGACTTCACCTGCACCGATCAACTGGTCTATTTCAAATAGGGAAACTTGGGATTGTTCAAGGTTGTCGGTGATTTCACAGTAAGCCACCACAGTATTGGTGGTGCCTAAATCAATACCAACAAGAAAACGAGGAGATGCCATACAAACCTTCTGCTGCTTATGAGGTGACGGATTATTATTGTTGTTGTTCTCGAAAAGAAGGTACGACTGAATCGAGAATCTCGCCACTGCAGTTAAAAATAGAATTCCCTAACTTGCTCGTACCCCGCGCTAGGGAAGGACATAACGATATAATTACGGCATCCATTTGGATGCCGTTTGACTCACGAGTTATTCTGCTTCGCTTGCTGCGTCTGCGTCACTGTTCGCATCTTCGCGCACATCGAATTCAACATGCCATTTCTGGCCATTGTCGGCGGCGATCGCCTCAAGATAAAGCGTGCCAAGTTCAGTGACGCGAGAGGCGAGGGTTACGGGTACCACTTCACCTTCACGGCGGCCTTCAGAAACCGGCAGCGTGACTTGAATTTCAGGTAGCTCTTCTAGTTCTTCTGGTGCCCAGTAATCTAAGTGAGTACCTGCGATATCGTCACGACGTACTGTTGAACCAAAGAACTGGAAGTTAACTGGTTGGCCGATAATCAAACCAAATGGTTGGCTTGGAACATCAACACTTGAACCTTCTTCCATACCAAATGGAGCAACACAAAGTGCTTCCATTGGTGGTGCCATACCCGGAATCGCTGGCATCGCGCTTTCAATGCCCACATAGTAGCTTGATGCGATACCACCGCGAATACGCACACCTTGGCCACGACGAACTGAGCCGTAGTATGATGCGCCACTGGCTACCGCAAGATCGAGATCCGTACCGGTTAAACGGGTTGGCAGCTCCGCGTCTGCTTCAATGAGCCACTCACCAATGGTCTCTTCTAAACGATTAGACAATAGGGTTGATTTCAACACACCGCCGTTAAACAGTAATGCTGTTGGCTTGATGAAATCCGCAGACACGGTTTCGCCACCCATGCCTGGCATGCCAGCAAATGGGTTGTATTCTTGTGCTGGCGTTGAAGCGCCACCATTTCCTGACACAGCAAGGGCATTCGCTTGTTTAGACAAGAATGCCGCGATATGACGAGTGATGCCCGCATCTTGTGCGTAAGGCAGACCCATTTGAGTCAATGCACCACGGTTACGTTGTACAGGGTGCTCAGTTACCGCGACTTTTGGGAAGAAGCCATCAACCAGAGTTTGTTGGACTTCTTGCTGCGTCAATTCAGTTTTCAGTGTTGCGCCAAGCAATTTAGAACCACGGCTTGGGACCACGATCGGTACCGCTTGCAGTTCAGCATCGTTAAGCAACGCTTCTTTTGCATCGCGACAAGCGTGAGTCATGGCTTGAACTTGCCATGGCTGTAGCTCTTTGCCTTCTTGCGCCAGCTTCATTTTTAGGCGGTAAGCAAGCGCGAGATCCATGTTGTCACCACCAAGTAGGATGTGTTCACCTACAGCGATGCGGTTGAGCGTTAGGTTGCCGTCTTCTTCAGTCACTTCAACTAAAGAAAGGTCCGTCGTACCACCACCGATATCGACCACCAGTACGATGTCACCCACCGTTACTTGATCGCGCCATGCATCGTTACTGTTATCAATCCAGTTATACAATGCTGCTTGTGGTTCTTCTAGCAAGGTGAGATGTGTCAAGCCAACGTTACGCGCCGCTTCTGCGGTTAGATCACGCGCAGCAGGATCAAACGAAGCTGGAACCGTGATGGTCACATCTTGCTCTTGCAGTGGTGCATTTGGATGAGTGTGGTTCCATGCCGCGGTTAGGTGCTCTAGATACAACTCGGTAGCACGTAATGGCGATACTTTTTCTACTTCTTCTGGACTACCAGCTGGTAAGAAAGCATCACGACGGTTTACACCAGCATGGCAAAGCCATGATTTTGCACTTGCAATCAAACGAATTGGGGTTTTCGCACCTAAGTTACGTGCAATGGCACCCACTAATGCTTTAGGTTCACTTGACCAAGGCAACACACGTGATGCGCTATCCATCTCGTTTTCGTGTGGTTGGTATAGGAATGAGCCAAGCTGATCACGGGTTTCTACCATGCCTGGCGCGGTCAGTTGAGCGATTGGCATCACTTCAACTTTGGCGTTTTCATCGCGGGTATCTAGGTATGACAGTACGCAGTGAGTAGTACCTAAGTCGATACCGACACTGAATGCAGGTTGGCTGCTTTCTAGTAGCGTAGCGTCTGTAGACTGGCTTTGTTGGTGTTCCATTACAGCTCTACCTCAGCTGGTGCAATCACTGATGCATTGTAGTTCTCAGCCAGTTTAGGCAGGGTCATGTCAGTTGCTTTCCAACCTTTATGTACCAATGTACCGCTAAATGGTGCTTGACCTGTTACATTGCCTGTTAGGCGAATCTCTTGAGGGTTGAAGCCAGCTTCAACGGTAATGCGAGTTTCTTCATCTTCGTTACGGATGTGCTCAAGCGTTACGTAGTCAGCCAATACTTTCTGACCGCCAGTGTGAATAACACGTGCAGCCGCGCCCACTTCTTCATCTGAGAATGAAGTCAGGTCTTCTTTTAGGAAGTCGATTAAGCGTGCTTCTTGTTGCATGATAGAAAGCAGTTGCATCGCTGAGTCGGTTGATGCAGTGGCAAGCTTAGATTCAACTTCAACCACCTTCTCAATCACTTTTTCAACTTCGACAATTTTTTCAACTTCAACGATCTTTTCGACCGGTTTTTCAACCTCAACGATTTTCTCAACTGGTTTTTCGATCACTTTCTCAATCACTTTAGATTTACGCGAAACCGCAATCAGAAGTAATAGGATGCTAGAAACCGCAAGGCCAGCATGCAGCATGTCAAAGGTGTGAGGAATCATTTGTAAATCGAACGTCATGACAATTCTCTTATAGGTTTCAGTTCAAGTTCCGCATGATACGGCCCTTGGGGTAATCTCAAATAAATTGGGATGAATGTTATCACATTCAAGTATGGATGCTTGTAGAAAACGCTTGTAAAGCATTATAGACCTTACTGGTTGGTCTGTTTTTGAGCAGGTTTTTGTGCCTGTCAGAAAAATCGGACTCTAATCTAATGAAAAAGGCTGATAAGTGCGCAAGAAAAGTTTTAGTCCTAACGGGAGAAGGAGTAGTATGAGAAGACTAGAACGATAAAATAAATGATTGAATGACTTTAACGCTTGAGAAAAAATGGCTCTATCCATTAATCACCTTTACCGTGACGGCGCTGATTGCGTTGTGTGTGGGGTATTTTTCTTACTTGTCCCAGCAGCGCTATAGCCAGACATTATTTGAGAACTTAGCTGAGCGACAAACTGAAGTTTTGGCCGAGTTTATTGGCAGTGATCTTGACCACATTGGTGCGGGAGCCAATTTCTTTCACGCAACAGATCGTGATGAATGGGATCACTTTCCTATTTTCGCTCGACAGGTGGTAGGTGCTTCGCAAACGCTGGTCACTTTGCAGTGGATGGAGCGAGTCGAAGAAGCGCAAGTTGATCAGTTTGTTGCCAATACCCGTCTTCAATACCCAAATTATCAAATCTATACGATTCCAAAAGGCGGCGAGAAAACCCTCGGCTACATCATGCCTGCCGAAGAGCCTATTTTTGCTGCGCGTGATATTTACCCACGCAATGCCAGCAATGAAAGTGTATTGGGCTTTTATTCTTCACGTCCACGCTTCCAATTGGTTGTGGATAATATGCGCATTCACCATAAACCAAGCTTGTCAGATAAGGTTCGCTTAATTCAAGATGGCCTCGATAGTAGCTTAGAACGCGATGGTATCTTGGTGTACCACCCGGTGTTTGATATGGAGACGAATCAGCGCTTGATTGGTGTTGTGATTGGTGTCATCCGCACCTCACACTATTTTGAAGGTTTAATGGTGCGCACCGCTGCCGAGCAAAAACTTGAAGTGAAAGTGGTCGATCTTGGTTTCGATGCCGAAGATGATCCAGTGCTATTTGAGAGCGATAACTGGGCGACGACGGATGGGTTAGAAGTACGCAAAGTGTTGGACTTACCTAATCGACAATGGGCTATCTATTTCAGGCTTGGTGATAAAGTGACCGCCAATGACCTGTTGATTGTTCATGGCATTCTTTTTGGCGGTTTTGTGATTGCTTGTCTGCTGAGTTATATCGCGTATCTGCAAGTCAGAGCCAAATCTAACCTAGAGTATCAATTGGCTCAGCGCACCAAAGAACTACAGTTTTTGGTTGAGCATGACTCATTGACAGGGCTTTATAGTCGCCATGCGTTTAACCAATTTATTGCGACAATGGTGGAAGAAGATCGCCGTTTTACTCTGATTGGTTTTGATGTTGATAAGTTTAAGTTAGTTAACGATAACTTCGGTCACGCAGGGGGCGATGAAATGTTGATTCATGTCGCTCGCACGGTAGAGCAGTGCTTAGAGCCAGGCGATATCTTTATTCGTCTTGGTGGCGATGAGTTCGGCATTATTAGTAATGTGATTGAACGAGATACGCTGAACACTTATCTCAATCATATTTGTTCCACGGTATTTGCCAGTAACATCCAGATAGCAGAGCAGGCGGTTTGTTGTTCTCTAAGTATCGGCGCGGCGATTCGAGAGCATGATTCGGTCGAGCAACTGATTCATTCTGCTGATGCACAAATGTATAAAAGTAAAAATGCAGGTAGAAATACTGTATCGATTGCTGAATAACTCAGCGAACAGCACTTGAGTTGTGATGGGTTACTTGGGTTAGCGTGAGCTTTACGGTAGAATTTCGCGCTTTAGTTATCTCTTGTTGGGCGAGTCATGAATCATAATCGTATCGTTTGTTTTGACCTAGAAATGTGCTGCTGGAATATCGATGGCGTCGGCACGACTGGCGAAATTATCGAGATCGGCTTGGCAGAGATTGATTTGGTTAAAGGCGAGATCGTTAAACGTGCTCAGTATTACGTTAAGCCCGAGCACGATGAAGTTTCCCTATTTTGTGCAGAGTTAACGGGCATCACGCCACGTAAAGTGGAAAAACAAGGGCGACCATTAGCGGAAGTGATCAAATCGATGATCAAGAATTTTGGCGGCAACAACAAAATTTACGCTGCATGGGGACGTGATGATTTGGTGTTAGCAAAAGAGTGCGCAGACAAAGGCATTGAAATGCCGTTTAAAGAGTATGTGAACCTCGCCACTATTTACCGCATTCAAAACCGCTTAAAAGAAAAACGTATTGGTCACAAGGCCGCACAAGAAGCGAAAGGTATTGAGTGGGAAGGTCGTCAGCATTCTGGTTATGTTGATGCCTACAACTTGGCGAAACTGGCGCTAACCATGCTGTAATCAATGTTCATACCGGTTGAAAGCGAGCTTATAAGCTCGCTTTTTTGTTATCTGATGTCGTGCTAGGCCGATTCACCACGCTATTTTTTCTGATCGGTCACCGAAATTTTTGCGCGAATGAAATCACGATGGTCAACATAGAGTAGTTCGGCTGATTTACGAATCACCGCATCTTCTTGTGGGTCGATTTCCCCATCGGCATGGGCCACTTCCCACATGGCTTTGATCAAGTTATAACGCGTCTCTTGGCTTAACTCTCGCAACTGGGTGGTGAACTCATACAAAGAGGCGGCGTCTTTGACTTTGGCTTCTGCACGGCTTAGTAAGGTTTGAGCTTGCGTTGCATCGAGCCCCAGCAGACGGGCAATCAGTTGTTGCTTTGCTTCTACTTCACTTTGCTCTATTTGGTGATCAGCTCCCGCCACTTCGCACAATAAGCAGGCAATGGCCAAGTTTGGGTCGGCTTTATTTTGGTTACTAAGGTCATGACCTTCTAAGAGTTGTTTAAATAGTTTACTGATTGAATTGAGCATCTTCATTGCCTTGCTTGGTTCTGTTGTGACTGATTTTAGAGCGTTTCGAGTTCTTTTGTGCCTATCGCACTTTTGCTGCGTTTTGGTTTTTCTGTATCGCTCTCGTTTGATCGCGCTCTCTTTTTATAGATAGTGGCTTTCCATTCAGATCACAAGCTTTCTTGGTCGGTTGGTGGAAAACGAACCGTTTTACCTTCTGCGGTCAAAATCGCAATTTCACTGGGTTTGCCGTGGCTATCGAGCTTTAATTCACCCACTGCACTGGCATTGACCAAGCGGCGAGAACCTTTGATATCAGGGTCGCGCTTAAACACTTTCAACCGTTTACGCTTGGTAAAAAAGTTTAATGGCGAGCGCGGCGAATAAAGCGCTCGGTCAAAGCGGTCACAAATCGCTAATAACGGCTCTGGGAATTGGTTTTTAAACCCGCTACAGGTGATTTGGTAGATGTTTGGGCTCGACTTTCTGAATCTCAATTTGATGTCGTAGGCGAAGGAATAGTGCACATCTCCCGACAAAATAACGAAATTAGTGGGTGTCTTAGTGTGAGTAAAAATACTCAGCAAGGTATTGGCACTGCCGGGGTGCGCCATCCAGTTTTCGGCATCGATTAAAAGCGGTTGGCCCAATAATGTCATGCTTTTTTGTAACGCTTCGATGAATTTGACGCCGAACATTGGCGCTGCCGAAATCACGATCACCTTATCTTGATGCATGAGTTGCTGCTGAAATTCGATCAGAGCTTCCCAATCCATTAGTCCGGATGGTTTGTTCATCCGTGATTCTGAGCGCCAGCGGCGAGTACGCGTATCCAACACCACGACTTTTGGTGAGCTATGAATGGTGTAGTGCCACTGTTCAAAGCTATACAGGTATTGAATTAAATCATCTTGCGCTTGTGCTTGTTCACTAGCACTGAATCGTTGCGCTAAGGTAAGTAATTCAAGTGGGAAGCTATCGGGTTCATTCCCCCATCCTTGACATAACCAGTAGCTGATCAAACCATTCCCGATGATACGTTTGGCAAACACATTATCGTAGGCCGCTTTTTCCCAACCAACGGTGAGATTCCAATCATCGGTAACATCGTGATCATCGAAAATCATGTAAGTGGGAATGTGGGCAATTAAGCGCCGTATGTGGCTTAAACCAGCAACAAATTGTTCAATATGGTTTTTTTCTTGGTGCCATTGTTTGATGTCCACCGCCGCCAATCGGTTTCCTACGTGTTGAAAATCCTGTTCTGCTAATCGATTAAGATTAACGTGCGACCAAAGCGTTGGCGACCAAACCAATAAATACATCGCGATGAATTCGCCAAAGCTAATCAGGTGGTTTTCACAGTCGCGTGAACTGAATATTGGGCTGTATTTGGCGTGTAGCCAACGGTTGAGCCTGTGGCTGTGGTCAAGATAGCTTGGCAGAAGTCGGTCGCGTTGATAGTAGCAATTTGGGTGTTCAAACAGTGCTTGGCTGGTTTGGATTGGAGCATCGACGAAACGTTCTTGTTTGAGACCGAGTAGATCACAGACCTGATGAATCGCATCCAGCATTGGGCCAGCAACGTGATCAGCGTAGATCTGATCGCCACTCATCATCAATAGGTCGGGACGTTCTTCAAGCGCTTGGGTTGAGACTTTTAAGTCCGCTTGAACTAAGGCATCTTTACTCGCGTGATGAGGATTACGGCACGAGCCATGAAGCAAATAATCGGCTTGGGTGCTGATGCGGAAAGTGGGCCTAATCTCATCCTCATAGAGTAAATCAGGCATTAATTCAGCAAGGCTACCTTGTGAGGTCTTCAGGTCGTAGCTTAAGGCGACATTCGCCGGAAACGTCCCTTTGAATTGAGCACAAACGACATAGGCGCGTTCACCGACTTTCAATGACTGGCAGTCGGTAAGTGGGGCTTGATAAATGAGCGCGTTGTCAGCGTCAGCATAGAGTTGAAATTCACCGGAAACCGGTTGACTGGTTACATACCACAGCACTAATTCAGACGGTGTGGTTTTTCTCAAAATAGGGCCGGCTAGAATAAGCGGCAAAGATTGGGTGTCGCTCATAGGGTATTCGATGATATGGTCTCGTTTATTTATTCGCTGACAGGTTATTCGCTGACTGATTCTTCAAATGCCAGTTGTTCATACTCAGCGCTTTCTAAAATTTCAATTACTTCGCCGCTGCTTTGTTCGTGGCCGATGAGAAATAGCGCCAAGAGCGCATCCGCTTTACTGCTGTTATCGGAATCTTCAGCAATAATTTGCTCAAACCGCTGACGAATCATGTCAATTTCATGATCGACGAAGCCGCGAGCTTCTTCACCTTGAATATCTTCGGGTGCATTGTCAAACTGTAAAAACAGCATATCGTCTACCGTTGAAGTAGCGACTAATTGCTCTGGTAACCATTCATCACCCGTGACGACATTTAAGTCGCAATCGGCTGGAAGGGCATTAAGTACATTCTTGAGTTCAGAAACTTTCACAATTTTTAGCATCGAGAGATCGTATCATTCTATTTTAACGGCGAATGTCAGTGAAACATAAGAGCAAAGTCGCTGATCTGGGTAAATTAATTTTCTTTTGGTTAAAAAAATGACAATTCACAACCGGCTACCAATTTTTATCGCAATAATCAGCTCCAGTTTCACCTCTCTGGTGGTGGCGAAACAAGCAGAACCGATCGCAGAACAAGATTGGGGGTTGGCGGCAATGTATCGTATTGCCAGTGTGCCATTTGCAACCGAAAGTGGCGATCAAACGGTAGGGACGTTTGTTCCCTTAATGTATTTCAGCAACGATTGGGTCTTTATTGACGGTCTTGAAGGGGGCGTTCACCTGACTCAATGGCAAGATGATAGCTTGCAGTTGAATGCGTTAACGCGGATGCGTTTTGTGGATATTCCCGCTTCTATTCAAAACGCTAACCAAGGTGATAGCGCTGATTTTGGTTTGCAACTACGCCAATCATTGAATGATGAATGGCATCTAGACTGGGAAGTCATGAGCGATGAAGATTTTCGCTTTCATACTAACCTTCGTGCTAGTGCCGAATATCAATGGGGCGACTGGAACCTCAAGCCAAGTGCGACATTGCGTTACAAAGACGCCGATTTTAATAGTCAATACTATGCATTTAGTGAGTATACCGCGCAAAAAATAGGTGCGGGAGTGGATGTTAATATCGGCGTTGATGCTCGCTATCATGTCGCCTCAAATTTGTATTTACTCGGTTCGACTAGCGTCACGCGTTTAGATCATAACGCTTATCATGCCCAAGCGGTGGAAGAGCGTTATCAGGGAGAAGTGTTTGTTGGTTTTGGCTTTTTTAATGACAGCAGTGCGCCTAAAAAAACACAGTTAACCAATTCACGTTATTTCAGAGTGGCGCATGGTTGGGCGACGCCGTCTAATATTGGCGATATTTTTGCCCTTAACCGTGAAAAAGACCCGTACAACAACCAATTGACTTCGTTGTTTTATGGCCATCCATTAACCGATGAATTGTTTGGCTACCCAGTCGATCTCTATTTCACGCCCGGAATCGTGCATCATTGGTCTTCCGATGTGCAAAATGCCAGTACTGAATGGGTGGCGGCAATTAAAGCCTATGTGACGGTCGAGTGGCCAACGCGCTGGCGTTTTGGTGTCGCAGAAGGGCTCTCTTACATCGATAACATCAGTTATATCGAACAAAGCGAAATGGACCGAAAAGGCTATACGCCGAGTCATCTACTGAACTACTTGGATTTTTCCTTCGATATCAATGTGGGTGACTTAGTCAATCAACCTTCATGGCAGCATGTTTGGTTTGGCTACTCCTTGCATCATCGTAGTGCCATTTTTGAAAAAGCCTCTCAGTTTGGCCGCATTAAGGGGGGCAGTAACTACAATACGGTTTATCTACAGTTCGATTTTTAGTCGGTGTTGCAGGCTAATTCCGACTATGTTTATTCAGTCAGAAGGCGAACAGATTCGCCTTATTGATTTGTTTATTAGCCCAGTCCTCAACGGCAAGTTACTTAGGGCTATTCTGTGATACAATTCGCGCAGTTTTGATAAGTAAAAAGAATAGGACACGCTTTGACCTCGTCACAGCCGAAAAAATCTCAGCCTAGCGAGACCGCAGTGCATGCAAACAATGCCGCGTCTCTGCGTAAGGCCCTTGAACAATGTATGATTCGAGACCGCTTCCGTTTGAGTAAGCGTATTTCTGGTGCAAGCAAAATCAATAAAGAAGCATCGCGTAATGCGGTGTTCGATGAAATTGCACTGGATATCGCCAAATCAATGATGGAAGTCGAGCAGCGCCATGCGCAGCGAATTACTATTGAATACCCTGAAATCCTGCCTGTTAGCCAAAAGAAAGATGACATCGCCAAAGCGATCGCTGAGCACCAAGTGGTGATCGTTGCTGGTGAAACTGGCTCAGGTAAAACCACTCAGCTACCAAAAATCTGTGCCGAGCTTGGTCGTGGGAAATTTGGCCTGATTGGTCATACTCAACCACGTCGATTGGCGGCACGTTCGGTCGCAAACCGTATTGCTGAAGAAATGCAGACTCAACTGGGTGAGTTTGTCGGCTACAAAGTTCGATTTAACGATCAAATTTCAGAGAATACTCAAATCAAGTTGATGACAGACGGTATTTTGCTGGCTGAAATTCAACACGACCGATTCCTTAATCAGTACGACACCATCATTATCGATGAAGCGCATGAGCGCAGCTTAAACATCGATTTTATTTTAGGCTACCTTAAAGAGTTGTTGCCGCGTCGTCCTGATCTCAAGATCATCATCACCTCTGCAACGATTGACCCTGAGCGTTTCTCAAAACACTTCAGCAATGCACCGATCATTGAAGTTTCTGGCCGCACCTATCCGGTTGATACTCGTTATCGCCCATTAAGTGGTTACGATGATGTCGATCGTGATCAGCTAGAAGGCATCTTTGAAGCGGTCGATGAACTGTGTGATGAAGGCTTAGGCGACATCTTGATCTTTATGAACGGTGAACGTGAAATTCGCGACACCGCAGATGCACTGAGCAAACGTAACTTAAAGGGCACCGAAATCGTACCGCTGTACGCTCGATTGTCTGCGAGTGAACAGAACCGTATCTTCCAGCCACATGCTGGTCGTCGAATTGTACTGGCGACCAACGTCGCTGAGACCTCGTTAACTGTTCCGGGTATTAAGTACGTCATCGATCCGGGTACTGCCCGCATTAGTCGTTATAGCTATCGTACCAAAGTTCAGCGCTTGCCGATTGAGCCGGTTTCTCAAGCGAGTGCTAACCAGCGTAAAGGTCGTTGTGGTCGTGTTGAAGAAGGTATCTGTATTCGTTTGTATTCAGAAGAGGATTTTAACTCCCGTCCTGAATTTACTGATCCAGAAATCCTTCGCACTAACTTAGCCTCAGTTATCTTGCAGATGACCGCGCTGGGCCTCGGCGATATAGAAGCCTTCCCATTTGTCGAAGCGCCAGATAAACGTAACGTGCAAGATGGTGTACGCCTGCTTGAAGAGCTAGGTGCGCTGAATGGTGATGTTAAAGAGGCTAAAAAACGTCTTACAAATACAGGGCGCCAGCTTGCTCGTTTACCGATTGATCCACGTTTAGCGCGTATGGTGCTTGAAGCGCCAAAGTATGGTGCGCTAAAAGAAGTGATGATCGTTGCGGCAGCACTGTCGATTCAAGATCCGCGTGAACGTCCAAGTGATAAGAAACAATCTTCCGATGATAAGCATCGCCGCTTTTTCCATGAAGATTCTGACTTCCTGACGTTTGTGAACCTGTGGGATTATATTCAAAAGCAGCAGAAAGAGCTGTCAGGCAACCAATTCCGTAAGCAGTGTAAGCTTGATTATCTCAACTACTTACGCGTAAGAGAATGGCAGGATGTTTACTTCCAAATTCACCAATCAATGCGTGAAATGGAGTTTAAGCTTAATTCTGAACCGGCGAATTACCAAAGTGTCCATAGCGCGATTTTGGTTGGCTTGCTGTCGCATATTGGTATCAAAGACCAAGAGAAGAGTGACTATCAAGGTGCGCGTAATGCACGCTTCCACATTTTCCCTGCTTCTGGTTTGTTTAAGAAACAGCCTAAGTGGATTATGTCGGCAGAGCTGGTGGAAACCTCGAAGCTTTGGGGACGCATCATTGCTAAGATCCAACCAGAGTGGATCGAGCCGTTAGCCGGACATTTGATTAAGCGCAGCTACAGCGAACCACATTGGTCGAAGAAGCGCGCTGCGGTCATGGCACACGAGAAAGTGATGCTGTACGGAGTGCCAATCGTACCAAAACGCTTAGTCAATTATGAGCGCATTGATGCCACCATTAGCCGTGAAATCTTCATCCGTAGCGCATTGGTAGAAGGAGATTGGGAAACCAAACACGCCTTCTTCAAGCAAAACCGTAAATTGCTGCAAGAAGTTGAAGAGCTTGAGCATAAATCACGTCGTCGTGACATCTTGGTCGATGACGATGAGCTGTTTGATTTCTACGATCAGCGTGTTGGCACCGAAGTGGTCTCGGGCCGTCATTTCGATACTTGGTGGAAAAAAGCGTCAAAACAAAACCCTGAACTGCTTAATTTTGAAAAAGAGATGCTGTTCAGAGGGGATGCGAGCCACGTAACCGATTTGGATTACCCGAACTTCTGGTATCAAAATGGCCTCAAGTTGAAGCTGAGCTACCAATTTGAACCGGGTGATGACAACGATGGTGTGACGGTACACATTCCGTTGCCGATCTTAAACCAGATCGAGATGGCAGGCTTTGACTGGCAGATCCCAGGTCTGCGCCATGAATTGGTGATGAGCTTAATTAAGTCACTACCAAAAACATTGCGTAAGAACTTTGTGCCTGCACCAAATTACGCTGACGCTTTCCTTGCTCGTGTGACTGCGATGGAAATGCCGCTGCTTGATGCGCTGGAAAAAGAGTTGCGTCGCATGACGGGCGTTGAGTTGTACCGCGAAGATTGGAAACTAGAACAAGTGCCAGAGCATTTGAAGGTGACTTTCCGTGCGGTCGACCATCGTAATCGCAAGCTAAAAGAGCACAAAGATCTGCATGAGCTAAAAGAAAGCCTCAAAGATAAAGTACAAGAAACCTTATCTAAAGTGGCAGACTCAGATATTGAGCAACAAGGTCTGCATACTTGGAGCTTCGGCGAACTGCCTAAAGTCTATCAACAAAAACGTGGCGGCTACGAAGTAAAAGCGTACCCAGCGATTGTTGATAACAAAGACAGTGTTGAGATCAAACTCTACGAAACCGAGCAAGAGCAAGTAGCAGCGATGCGCGCAGGTCAGCGTCGTCTTGTGCTACTTAACGTGCCGTCGCCGGTGAAATACTTGCACTCGAACTTGCCTAACAAATCTAAATTGGGTCTTTACTTTAACCCTTACGGTAAAGTGATGGACTTGATCGATGACTGTATTGCTTGTGGTATTGATAAGTTGATCGAAGAGCAGGGCGGTTTGGTTTGGGAATCAGCTCAGTTTGAAAAGATGAAAGAGCATATTCGTGCAGAACTCGGTGATACGGTGGTTGATGTTGCTCAACAGGTAGAAACTATTCTGACCACCGCGTTCAACATCAATAAGAAACTGAAAGGACGTATCGATTTTACCATGGCGTTTGCTTTGTCAGACATCAAGGCGCAAATCGAAGGTTTGATTTTCAAAGGCTTCGCGACCGAATGTGGCTGGAAGCGTCTACCAGATATTTTACGCTACATGAGAGCGATTGAACGTCGCATGGAAAAACTGCCAATCGATCCAAATAAAGACCGATTACATATGCTAAAAATTGAATCAGTAGTGAGTGATTACAAAGAACTATTGAACAAGATCCCGAAAGGCATGGCAGTACCGGACAACGTTAAAGAAATCCGTTGGATGATAGAAGAGCTACGTGTTAGCTTGTTTGCTCAGCAGTTGGGTACGCCGTATCCGGTTTCTGACAAGCGAGTGATCAACGCAATCAACGCTTGTTAGCCAACAAAATAGCAAGGTAAACCATTAAGCCCACTAGAGAATTTCGCTCTGGTGGGTCTTATTTTACTTACCGTTTACACAACGGTATGTAATTTGCATTATTTTAGCCCAATGGCAGAACTGTCAGAGATCCGGCAGAGCATTGCCGAGCTCACAAAATTATAAGAGAAGGTTAATTATGAAAAAGACATTACTCGCTCTAGCACTTTTAGGTGCATCTGCGACCGCTTCAGCTGATTCATGGATCTACGGTGGCGCGAGCGCAGGCCAAGCGGATTTAGGTAATGAGTCTGCGACTTCATACAATGTTCACGTTGGCACCGGCATTCTACCCTTCATCGGTCTAGAAGCGGGCTACCAGAACTTTGGTGATTTCGGCACAACTCAATACGGTAACAAGCTTATTGGTGATCTTGAAGGTTCTGCAGTTTACTTTGCTGCGAAACCAAGCATTGATTTTGGTCCTTTACACGTTTACGCAAAAGCGGGCGTACACTCATACGAGTTGAAGGGTACTAACTTTAAAGAAGACGAGTACGACACAATGTACGGCATCGGCGCTGAATACTTCGTTATGGGTCCTATTTCTCTAGGCGCGAGCTACAATGTTTTCTCTATGAAAGAAGACGACGTGAAGAACTTCTCTATCAACGCGACGTTCCACTTCTTGTAATACGCGATACCTGATTTTAAGAACCCAGCCAATGTGC
>NZ_AFWE01000082.1 GCF_000222585.1 Vibrio scophthalmi LMG 19158
AGTAGCACGCTTACTATCAAAGTCTGAATCATCGCCGTTCTTAGTGGTAGTCATGGCGTTTAATGAATCGCTGAGTGATTGCGCTTGCTCGGTTGCAAGGCTATTGATGAACAGTTGCTGCGTCAGCGCCTTGTTGCGTGAAACGACTTTATCTACGGTGTTACCATCTTCAAAATCCACATAGGCTTTCATGCCATCAAAACGATTTTTCAGTGAGGTGTACACATCCAGCGCCGCAGGGGGCGTGGTCACAAGGTTGTGCACATCGTAGATAAGGTCTGTTACCTGCATTGCGAGTTGCCCGGGATAAGCCATCAACAAACCTACGTTGTTTTTGAAGTTATCAATCGCATCTATCCAGTTACCGATATCATCCGGCAAGTCTGGTAACTGGTTCACCATCTCTTTTAAGGAATCGCTGTACCCGTTAAAGGTATCAAGTAAGCTCTCTTGTGCGTAGCTTGGTAGTTCTTCGGTCTCAAACTGCGTCTCAAACTCTTCAATGGTCGCTTCACGTGCGCTTGATGCCGCGCTCTTGACCTCTTCTGAGGTGTCAGCCACTTGGCTTGGAAAGAGAGGATTGCCCGCCTCGAACACTTCAAAGCTAATCGTGGCATAGCCGCCGTTCTTGGTGCTAAGCGAGTGCGTAACCTTACCAATCTGAACGCGTTGACGTCCCCACCAAGGGTGAACCATCTCCCCTGGGCCTGGTTTATTGAGCGCTTCTAAAATCGCCGCCAGTTGAACAAGGTAATCATCACCTAAACAAAAGCCGGTGACTTTTTGCTGACTCAATACCGCGCCGTTGTCTTCTGTCCAGCCTGTCTCACGTTTGGGGTAAGCATGAGGCACAGCGCGACGTCCGCCTGTGCCTTCAATACCATCCACGAAGAACTCAACCCCACGAAAGGACGCGGGGCGGTAATCGTGGTTATTTTCGGTTGTCATGTTCATGATTAACCTCCAAAGAATCCGAGGTCTGAGCCTGCGTAAGCGCTAAAGTTCATGCCAGGGCTACTCGATGTCACGCTCTCAATTGAGGTGCGCTTATCTTCAACAATCACTTTGACTTCGCCTTGCACCTCTTGAGGTTTACCCTCAAAGAATGAGCCTGCATAGTCGCCAATCTGGGAACCACTAAACGAGCCCACTAGACCACCAAGAACACCACCGATGGCTGTGCCTAAACCTGGTGCAATGAACGTCCCAATGGATGCCCCTAATTTTGCGCCAAGCCAGCCACCACCCATTGAACCTGTGGCGCTGCCTACATCAGACGCATCGCCACCATTCATGGCGACATCAGCAAGTTGTACGCCGCCACCTAACAGACCAAACACACGGCCGCCGCTGTTTGCCATCAGCATTCTCGATGCGCGGCTATTACGAAGGGCATTAAAGCGGCCGCCTTTGTTGTTAGGGCCATCAAAAGCGCCATCGAGCACGCTAAAATCAGGGCCACCTAAGCGCAAAGGGTTCGAGTTTGGGCCACCAAGTTGGGGACGACGCTGACCAAGGCGATCGCGACGACGGCCACCATAATCTCCGCCGCCGTAACCACCACCAAAGCCAGAACCAGGCATATTGACAACAAAGACGCGCTGCACGCCCATACTGCCCAACTCACCCATACCACCAAGAGGGCCGCCGTTCTTGCCTTTGCGATAGCGATTCCAGAGCCATGATGCGCCTTTGAATACGCCGATTTTGCGCATAATCAGTGTTGCACCACCAATTGCTGCAACCCATTTACCGATGTTGTAGGCGCTTTGCATTGTCTCGGTGCTTACACCATGTAACGTGTCAGCTAATTCATTTAGAGGCTCATTCAATTGGTTAAGGATGAAGTAATCCCAAGATGTAGAAAGTCGTTGCAAACCGCTAGCGGTCGTTTGCGCCATTGTCGCTGCATCGTTTCGGCTCTTATTGAAATCAAAATCCATATCCATGAATTTATTAAAGCCTTCAACTTTGCCTTTATTTTTCATTTCTGACGAAATATCACTAAAACCACGTCTAGCTTCATCGCCAAATATCATCCCGATGCGAACCATATTGCCGTCGAATTTAGTCACGACATCAGTCATTATCTCCGGTAGAGAACGAAGGATATCTTTTCTCTGCTCATTTTTTTCGTAAAGCTTAATGCCTGACATAGCGAGTTGTTTTTGCTTTTGTGGGTTTTGTAGCTCGTTAAGCAAAGATTCAAACGCAGTTGCAGCCATATCCGGTGAACCAGTAGACGACACGAGCACTTGCATGGCTGCGCCTAATTCCGTTATTGCTGACTCACCACGTCGGCCAGCGGCGGAATACGCTGAAAGTAAGCGCGGGCCAAATTGGGCTAAGTCTTTAAGCTCAAACGCACCTTCATTACCTTGGGAAGATAGTATGTTAATACTTCGAGAAACATCATCGATATCCAGCTTTCTCAGGTCAGCAGCCAAGCCACCGATATCAATACCCATTGCTCCCGTAGCTTGAATTGCTTGACCTAAAGCTTCTACATTTTTACGTGCAAATTCTAGATCGCCCGTGCGGCTGGCTATTTTTTCGATTGCAGATAATATTTCGCTTGGGTCAGCGGCAATATTACGATTCATAGCTGACTGATAAACTTGCTCTTGAAGCGCTTTTATTTTTTCAGTGCTTATACCCGCATTAACGCCTATGCGAGCCATTCGCTGCTCAAGAGTCACCGCATTTCTAAAGCTAATTCCACCCGCAAGAGAGGCCGCAAAGCCAGCGTAACGGCTACCCATGCTATCTAGGCCAGCATTGATACCTCGCATCGCTTGCTTTGATGCGGTGTTCATGATTTGAAAAGAAAGGCGCGTTTCCCGCGCCATTGATTTCATTTCCCGCTGATAAAGGCGAGAGCGTTCTGTTAAGTTACCCGTCAGATTCAGGCGGATACTAGCGTTGAGTTCGCTGCTCATTGAGTTTTCTTAACCTCTTGCATTCATTTAAAAAACGGGACATCGGTTTATCTAAAAAATGGTGCACATTGCCGTGGTAAAACTTCGCTAATATCAACGAAGATTCATTGATAATTTCGGCATACGCGATTAGCTCTTTCCCCGCGCAATCAACGCTTGTGCGGCAGCGGTATCCATCGCTTTAATATGAGCCTGGATGATATCAAGGTCAGCCGCGTGCAAGCCTTTGATATCCGCATGGCTCATCGGCCCTTGAATATCACCAATGCTCTTGATTTGACGACGCATTAGAGCAACACCCGCTTTGATATTGCTGCGCACCAGCACGTAGTTTGGCTCG
>NZ_AFWE01000081.1 GCF_000222585.1 Vibrio scophthalmi LMG 19158
GGTAGCACGCTTACTATCAAAGTCTGAATCATCGCCGTTCTTGGTGGTGGTCATGGCGTTTAATGAATCGCTGAGTGATTGTGCTTGCTCGGTTGCAAGGCTATTAATGAACAGTTGCTGCGTCAGCGCCTTGTTGCGTGAAACGGCTTTATCTACGGTGTTACCATCTTCAAAATCCACATAGGCTTTCATGCCATCAAAGCGATTTTTCAGAGAAGTGTACACATCCAGCGCCGCAGGGGGCGTGGTTACAAGGTTGTGCACATCATAGATAAGGTCTGTTACTTGCATTGCGAGTTGCCCTGGATAAGCCATCAACAAGCCTACGTTGTTTTTGAAGTTATCAATCGCATCTATCCAGTTACCGATATCATCCGGCAAGTCTGGTAACTGGTTCACCATCTCTTTCAAGGAATCGCTGTACCCGTTAAAGGTATCGAGTAGGCTCTCTTGCGCGTAACTTGGTAGTTCTTCGGTTTCAAACTGCGTCTCAAACTCTTCAATGGTCGCTTCACGTGCGCTTGATGCGGCGCTCTTGACCTCTTCCGAGGTGTCAGCCACTTGGCTTGGAAAAAGAGGGTTTCCCGCTTCGAACACTTCAAAGCTAATGGTGGCATAGCCGCCGTTCTTGGTGCTAAGTGAGTGCGTAACCTTACCAATCTGAACGCGTTGACGTCCCCACCAAGGGTGAACCATTTCACCAGGACCTGGTTTATTGAGCGCTTCTAAAATCGCCGCCAGTTGAACAAGGTAATCATCACCCAAACAAAAGCCGGTTACTTTTTGCTGACTCAATACTGCGCCGTTATCTTCTGTCCAGCCCGTCTCGCGTTTTGGGTAAGCATGAGGCACGGCGCGACGTCCGCCCGTGCCTTCAATACCATCCACGAAGAACTCAACCCCACGAAAGGATGCGGGGCGGTAGTCGTGGTTGTTTTCGGTTGTCATGTTCATGATTAACCTCCAAAGAATCCGAGGTCTGAGCCTGCGTAAGCGCTAAAGTTCATACCAGGGCTACTCGATGTCACGCTCTCAATTGAGGTGCGCTTATCTTCCACAATGACTTTAACTTCACCTTGTACCTCTTGAGGTTTACCTTCAAAGAATGAGCCTGCATAGTCGCCAATCTGGGAACCACTAAACGAACCCACTAGACCACCAAGAACACCACCGATGGCTGTGCCTAAACCTGGTGCAATGAACGTCCCAATGGATGCCCCTAATTTTGCGCCAAGCCAGCCGCCACCCATTGAACCTGCGGCGCTGCCTACATCAGACGCATCGCCACCATTCATGGCAACATCAGCAAGTTGTACGCCGCCACCTAACAGACCAAACACACGGCCACCACTGTTTGCCATCAGCATTCTCGATGCGCGGCTATTACGAAGGGCATTAAAGCGACCGCCTTTGTTGCTAGGGCCATCAAAAGCGCCATCGAGCACGCTAAAATCAGGGCCACCTAAGCGCAAAGGGTTCGAGTTTGGACCGCCAAGTCGAGGACGACGCTGACCAAGGCGATCACGACGACGACCACCATAATCTCCGCCGCCGTAACCACCACCAAAGCCAGAACCAGGCATGTTAACCACAAAAACGCGCTGCACGCCCATATTGCCCAACTCACCCATACCACCAAGAGGGCTGCCGTTCTTTCCTTTTCGGTAGCGATTCCAGAGCCATGATGCGCCTTTGAATACGCCGATTTTGCGCATGATCAATGTTGCACCACCAATAGCAGCAACCCATTTACCGATGTTGTAGGCGCTTTGAACAGTCTCTGTATTCATGTTTCGCAGTGTGCTAGCAAGATCAGATAATGGTTCGTTTAGCTGGTTATTAATGAAAAAGTCCCAGGATGTTGCGAGCCTCTGCAATCCACCTGTAGAGTCAGACGCTATACGCTTGGAGTCTTCAAAAATTTGATTGAAATTCACATCCAATTGAGCAAATTTGTTAAAGCTATCCACTTGCTCTTTTTTGATCATTTCAGCAGAGATTTGGTTAAAACCACGTCTCGCTTCATCACCAAAAATCATACCGATGCGCACCATGTTACCGTCAAATTTGGTAACGATATCAGTCATAATTGACGGTAAATCCCTTAGAACATCACGACCTTGTTCATTCTTTTCATAAATATTGATACCAGACATAGCCAGTTGACGCTGTTTCTGAGGGTTTTGTAAGTCCCCTAACAGGGCCTCAAATGTTGTCGCCGCCACATCAGGCGTACCTGTTGCAGAGTTTAATACCTGCATCGCTGCACCAAGTTCGACAATAGCACTCTCACCTTGGCGACCAGTAGCCGCGTAAGCAGAAAGTAATCGAGGGCCAAGTTGAGCTAAATCTTTCGCCTCAACCGCGCCAGCCTTACCTTGTGCAACAAGGATATTCAATCCCCGTGAGACATCTGTTACTTCGAGTTTTTTTAACTCAGCAACCAGCCCGCCAATATCACCACCCATAGCCCCCGTAGCTTGAATTGCTTGACCGAGCGCCTCCATGTTCTTACGTGCGTATTCTAAGTCGCCCG
This sequence comes from Vibrio scophthalmi LMG 19158, assembly GCF_000222585.1. Taxonomy (GTDB): domain Bacteria; phylum Pseudomonadota; class Gammaproteobacteria; order Enterobacterales; family Vibrionaceae; genus Vibrio; species Vibrio scophthalmi. The sequence goes on from NZ_AFWE01000081.1 coordinate 2,537, forward strand.
TCCGCGTAACAATCGCCTCGATAGCTGAAAGCAATTCCCTTGGGTCTATAGCGATATCTTTGTCCATTGCAGTGTTATAAACCTCATCTTGAAGTTTTTTAACCTGCTCGGCACTGATTTCAGCCTGAACACCAATGCGATTCATACGACGCTCAAGGGTGATCGCATTACGAAAACTCACGCCACCCGCAAGAGAGGCCGCAAAGCCAGCGTAACGGCTACCCATGCTATCTAGGCCAGCATTGATACCTCGCATCGCTTGCTTTGATGCGGTGTTCATAATTTGAAAAGAAAGGCGCGTCTCCCGCGCCATTGATTTCATTTCCCGCTGATAAAGGCGAGAGCGTTCTGTTAAGTTACCCGTCAGATTTAGGCGGATACTAGCGTTGAGTTCGCTGCTCATTGAGTTTTCTTAACCTCTTGCATTCATTTAAAAAACGGGACATCGGTTTATCTAAAAAATGGTGCACATTGCCGTGGTAAAACTTCGCTAATATCAACGAAGATTCATTGATGATTTCGGCATACGCGATTAGCTCTTTCCCCGCGCAATCAACGCTTGTGCGGCTGCGGTATCCATCGCTTTAATATGAGCCTGGATAATATCAAGGTCAGCCGCGTGCAAACCTTTGATATCCGCAGGGCTCATCGGCCCTTGAATGTCACCAATGCTCTTAATTTGACGACGCATTAGAGCAACACCCGCTTTGATATTGCTGCGCACCAGCACGTAGTTTGGCTCA
>NZ_AFWE01000080.1 GCF_000222585.1 Vibrio scophthalmi LMG 19158
TATCGATCAAAAAAGGGCTGACGATCATCGCCAACCCTTCGGTTATTCATCAGTCTGTGGAACATATTCTCGAAGCGGAGCGCTCTCGCCTCTCAAATCCCACTTCTGCTGCTATTTGTCCGTATGGAACTGCTCACACGCCATCATGGTGTTTTCAATTAGGCTCGCAACTGTCATCGGGCCAACACCACCGGGAACGGGTGTGATGAAGCTTGCGTGCTCTTTGGCTTTAGCATATTCCACATCACCAACCAGCTTGCCGCTATCTAAACGGTTAATACCAACATCAATTACCACCGCACCTTTCTTAATCCAGTCACCCGGAATAAAGTTAGGTTTGCCAACTGCAACCACAACCACGTCAGCTTGACGTACATGGCCTTCTAAATCTTTAGTGAAGCGATGGCATGTTGTGGTTGTACAGCCAGCGAGCAGCAGCTCTAGCGTCATTGGGCGGCCAACAATGTTAGAAGCTCCAACGATAACCGCATGTTTACCACGCATCTCGATGTTGTAGCGCTCCATCAGAGTGATAATGCCTTTCGGTGTGCATGAACGTAGCTTTGGAATACGTTGAGCTAAACGACCGACATTGTATGGGTGGAAACCATCAACATCTTTTTCTGGGTGGATTCTTTCTAACACGTGTGTGGTGTCAATACCGGCAGGCAAAGGTAGCTGTACTAGAATGCCATCAATCGTGTCATCACCATTCAATTCATCGATCAAGCTCAGTAAGTCTTGTTCATTGGTTGTGGCGGGTAAATCGAATGACTTTGAAACAAAGCCAACTTCTTCACAAGCGCGACGCTTGCTGCCTACATACACCTGTGATGCGGGATCTTCACCCACAAGAACCACAGCCAAACCTGGTGCACGTAAACCCGCTTCCTTGCGCGCTTTCACTCGTGCAGCAACTTCAGATCGCACAGTTTGCGATATCAACTTCCCATCAATGTTTTGAGCTGTCATGACTTTCCTTCAGAAATAGAATGGCGAGTAATACGCGGGGTATTGTCGCAAAAAATTTGACGAACATCCATAAGCAAACGTTTGCTTCGTGGTGTTTTTAATCATAGCCCTCAGCGCTGCCCTTTTTTTAAGCATTCAGATCAGAATGTTACTAAAAGGTCTTGTGTTGCGCGTTCTAACTCGTATAATCCTGCCCTGTAGCGCGCCCTTAGCTCAGCTGGATAGAGCACGTCCCTTCTAAGGATGTGGTCGCAGGTTCGAATCCTGCAGGGCGTGCCATTTATTCTAGAAAGCCCCGATAACTCAATGAGTTGTCGGGGCTTTTGCGATCTGGTGACGCCGTATCTTTAATTTTGCAGCTATTAGCATGAGCATTAGTTGTCCACAACAGTGCAATGAGGCATACACTAGACCATTTATTCACAATATTGCGCCTCTGCAGGAAGAAGAACACTGGACGATCCATCTTGTAGGTGATTGTACGCTATAAAGTTCATAGTGCGGGCTTTGGTGTTGTAGGTGAGCGCTGTCAGTGTTTTGGCGATGTTTATGCTGTCATCGATATCGATACCAATAAAATCTTGGCAAGCAATGACTTTCAAGAATCCATCACTCATTCGCCATGCTTTCACCACGTTTTCATCGCTGTCGTCACTCCAGTCGTGATACAAGTTTATTTGGAATTGGCGAGCATTTTGCTTTATTGCATTGCGCACCGGCTCGGTGACTTGCAACAGATTGATGAAATTTTCAATGTCGTCACGTATGCCGTCGTTGTTTTCATCTGGCCCTGTGAGTGAATCGCTGCGATCAAGGGTGTGGTCAAATCGGTCATACAGCACTTGAAATTGGCCATCAATGGTCGGTTGCTGTTTGAGTGTTTGAGTTAATTCCGATGTATCAGTTAGCGTTGATGGTATTGGCTCTGAGCTGGAAGTTTTGCACCCTGAAAGGGTAAGAATAAATAAACTGGTGATTACTAGTTTCATTATTGGGCATTTGGTGAATGATTGACCGCCTTAGTATCTGTATCACCAAATTAAACACAATTACAACAATTAGTTAATGCGATGCTTATTGTGCATAGGTGGCCTGTAAGTGCAATTTTTCTTATCGCTAGCTCCCCTCTGCCCCAAAACGTAATTAGAATTAAGGAGCGCAGCTTACTTTGCCCCTAATTTTGGTTATCTAACCAACGAGTTTTTCAATCTTCTGTAGCTTACCCAGAATTAGCTTGTAAATGTACTCGTGACTCAGAATGTATACCGCAGGTAAATTACATAAGAACCTTGGTAGGTACGTTAAGGTGTTGAGCACGAAAAGATCAGGCTCATAGTAACGATCACCAATCTTCATGGTATTGGCTAAAAAATGTAGTTTTCCCCCTCATATTCAGCAGTTTTAGAGAGACAAATTTCTGTGTCTTGGTTTTTCAATGTGCTGTGCAGTAGGTATGAACACACCTCGGCTAGAAAGTATTTATTCATCTTGGTTTCCATGTTGTTGGCAATCAAGGACATATAACCTTCAATTTTGCAGCTATTGGCGTGAGCATTCGTTGTCCACAACAGAGCAAGGATCCATATGTTAGTCCACTTATTCACAATATTGCGCCTCCGCTTGAAGTGCTACACTGAGCGCCCCATCTTGTAAGCGATTGTATGACAAATAAGTCATGGTGCGGGCTTTGGTGTTGTAGGTGAGCGCTGTCAACGTTTTTGCGATGTTGCCACTGTCACGAGCTGAAATGCCGGCATAATTTTTACAGGCAAGGACTTTTTCATACTCATCCCCCATCCGCCATGCTTTCACCACGTTTTCATCACTGTCGTCACCCCAATCGTGATACAGATTTTTTTGAAAATAGCGAGCATTTTGCTTTATTGCATTGCGCACCGGCTCGGTGACTTGCAACAGATTGATCAAATTTTCAATGTCGTCACGTATGCCGTCGTTGTTTTCATCCGGCCCTGTGAGTGACTCACTGCGATCAAGGGTGTGGTCAAATCGGTCATACAGCACTTGAAATTGGCCATCAATGGTCGGTTGCTGTTTGAGTGTTTGAGTTAATTCCGATGTATCAGTTGGCGTTGATGGTATTGGCTCTGAGCTGGAAGTTTTGCATCCAGAAAGGGTAAGAATAAATAAACTGGTGATTACTAGTTTCATTATTGGGCATTTGGTGAATGATTGACCGCCTTAGTATCTGTATCACCAAATTAAACACAATTACAACAATTAGTTAATGCGATGCTTATTGTGCATAGGTGGCCTGTAAGTGCAATTTTTCTCATCGCTAGCTCCCCTCTGCCCCAAAACGTAATTAGAATTAAGGAGCGCCGCTTACTTTGCCCCTAATTTTGGTTATCTAACCAACGAGTTTTTCAATCTTCTCTAGCTTATTCAGTAAGCTTTGTTTCCTAAATCAGGGAACTAAATCATTAACTTACTATCTGAAACTTACTATCTGATCAGCTAAGTTCACTCAAATACTTAGACCAATGGCCAAGCCTCGCTACAAAACAACCAACTGGAAACAACATAACCAAGCTTTAATTAATCGAGTTTCACTGACATGTTGGATTGACGAAGATGCAATCCAACATCTAGCCATTGATGCTACAGGGCTGAAGGTCTATGGCGAAGGGGAGTGGAAAGTCAAAAAGCATGGCACTGACGGGAAGCGTCATTAATCAGAGTGATGTTATTGGCGATCACTCAACATCAATAAAGTAGGTCGATTGTGCTGACGGGTTCAAGTAGTGATACTGATCGAGAGTGAGCTCTTTACTGTCCAAGACATTGGTGATGCTCAAACCAAATTCAGCAATATTGATGATGGCCGCTTGGGTGCGAGGCACATTTTGATCATAGACCAAGATGTATGGGCTTAGGCGTGTCTCTTTGTTGGTGGAAATCACGACCCCAATTTGATGGTCAGAGAGCTCAACAATGGTGCCTGGCGGATAAACGCCAACAACGCTAATTAACGCCATAATGTCTTTTACATCATGTTGCCCACGGCACTTATTGTATAAGTAGGTCAGTGCACTATGGGGGCTATGTTGGCTGTTTACGCCATTACATAGGTTGTCATAAGCATTGGCTAAAATGAGCACGCGTGAGAGTTGATGGATCTCATCTAAGCTCAAACTATTTGGATAGCCGGAACCGTCGTTGAGCTCATGATGTTGCCCAATTAATTTTAAAGCGGCTTCTGGGAACTTAGGGATCTTTGCGCAAATTTTTAGGCTTTTCTCTAAATGCGAAGCGAGCCGCTGGCGATCATCTTCTGCCAGTGGTTCTGGTTTAGACAGCAAACTCATCGGCAACTGGCTTTTGCCAATATCGTGATACAACGCAGAGAAGGACGCTAACTGACATTGCTTGGGGTTAAACCCTTTTGCCTGGCAGATCAAAACCGATAACAACGACACGTTGAGCGAATGGTAATGCAATCGGCTGTAGCCTACAGAATCATTCATTAAATGAATTGCGCTGCCGCTCTCGGTATCAATATTTTTGTAGAGAAAGTTTACTATTGATAACGATTGGCTGATGCTGGGATTTGCACTTAGCTTATCAAGATCAAAAAGGTCTTGAACATCATTAAGCGTGCTGGCAAAGGCCTCTTTAGAGCGATGAATACGGTCTTCAATGGCGGCAAACTGCTTGCAACTGTCTTGCTTTTTAAGCCACATTTGGTCGAGTGCATCTTCTGCAACGGATTCGAGTAAATGCTCATGGCATACCTGTTCCGTTGGAGGGGGATTGCTTGGTTGAGCTTCCACATCTTGAACATCACTTTTCAGTGCATTAATCGTGATGGTTTTTAGCCCAAGCTGCTTGATGATATTGAGCTGCTCATCACTTTTGATTTTAAAAGAATTGAGTAAGAAAGGGTGCTGGCCCCATTTGAGTGGTAGATAAATATAATGGCCGACACGCAGCTGCTGTACATCAAGTCTTACTTTCATATTCATTCATATCAAAATTAACTGCAATACCTTATTCGCACGAATGCTTGGTATTTTATTTCAGCCTGACTCTACTCCGGAGTCCGGGACTTTTCTATCTTATTTCAGCGGAAAGTTGATGTTGGTGAGCACTATTGCTCATTGCTTAAACCATGCGATGAAATTGAAGCTAAATTTTAACTTAACTGATTGAAAATCGGTCTATTTGGTTGTTGGGTTGAGTTCGAGGGGCTGTGTTGGAGAAAGTGCTTTTGAGACGAAAAGTTTTTGATATGGAGGTTTGTTGAAGAGATGGATTGAATGAAATGGGTCGGGGAGTGGCTATCGAAATAAGGTGCACTCGCAATAAACTGAACCTAATGTCATCAACATCAGGTTCAGTTTTGAAAGTTTACTTAGTATGAAAAATTTGCTCGGTTTTTAGAGAGGTCAACGAGCGAATTTGGCGCCAGACGTAGTAAAAGATACCGAACATCATCAGCATGCTAGGGATGGCGATGATCGGGTAGCTGTATAGGGTTAGCTTACCTAATTCTTCATTAAATGCCGTTGTTCCCGCAGGACTGGTGACAATCCAAGTGGCAAGGAAATAGTTCATCGCAGAAGAAAAAGCGAAGGTGCTCGCAAACAGGTAGTTTGATGATACAAGGCAACGGTCGAAAGCGGCTTTACCCCCATTTTGTTGCAAGCGCTCATTGATGAGAGAAAGGTTTAAGATGGTGTCATTAAGGATCATCTTCTGCATGAACGGGTAACGAGTAAAGGTTGAACCTAGAACGGCCAAGCCAATTAGACCCGGAATTAAGGCTTCTTTAAGTGCTAACCAACGTGTATCGAGTTCTAGCAAGCCAATACCACCGGTCAATAAAACGCTGACAAAGCCAAGCGCGGCGATAAAGTTAAACTTCTTGTTGCGGATGAGATCCATGCCACCGTAAACAATGGGGAATAGCAACGCGACGACAAGTGCCATTGCGGTGCCTAGGTGTTCATCGCCACTAAATTTCATCAAGATAAATGAAGGGATGAAGACGTTAAAGAGGATCTCGAAGAGAGGATTCGACTTTTTCGCGGTCGTGTTATTCATAATTTCCTACTGACTTTACTCTGTCGGCTGCGATTTTAATTCGAGACGAAGTGTCAATTGCCTAGCATCAGATGTAAAGCATTAAAGCGTCGAGTTATGTAACGACTTATGATGTCGGTCACATTGTTTGGGATACGAGAGACCTAGTTTGGACGTGATGCGTTTCAATTTGAGCGTAAGAGTATGGGCAAGTTGTGCTGTGTTCTGAGCCTGCTTCAAACGCATTTTGAGGCCAAGGGAATAAAGTCATAGGGGTGAAGATTGGTTTGATGTTCAATGCTTATCGGTTAAGGAATGATGCGTGTTTAATTCGTTTGTTTTTCGGTCTATAAACTCATTATCCAGTTTGATTTTGTTTTGGAGTACAGTGTGAAAGGTTTCAAATCGGCTCTGCCACACAAAGTTTGCCCTGTCTGCTTGCGGCCATTTTCTTGGCGAAAGAAATGGCAGCGCAACTGGGATGAAGTTGTGTATTGTTCTCAACGTTGTCGCCGCGCAAAAAAAATCGCGTCGAATCAATAGAACTATAAAAGTTTATCTGCCGATATTGTCGATTATTCTCCTTTCTACCAAGGCAATACTTTTCCGTTGTAAGCTAAAAATGCGCCATTTTGTTGTGGGGTTACCGTTTCAATTATTCGGACTAAATCGCAGGCCACTTGCTGTGATTCGAACAGTTTTCCTTGTGGTACATTCGCCTGAAATGGCACGGAAAGGGGCGTGTTCGTTGTTCCTGGATGTAAAGAGAGTACGGTGCCGTGTTTGATCGTGCGTTGCCATTCAATCGCAATGGTTTTCAGAAGCATATTGAGCGCCGCTTTGGAGGCTCGATAACTGTACCAACCTCCAAGATGGTTATCTGTAATACTACCGACTCGAGCGGAAATAGCGGCCAATTTAGGGGCTTGGCTCTGTTTTAATATTGGCGAAAAATACTTGGCAAGCAACAACGTCGGTAAAGTATTGACTGAGATGTTATGCAAAAAGAAATCACTTTGAACTGAGGCTAAATTCTTCTCTGGCCCTTTTGTCGGGGTATGTAGCATACCCGCGCAATTCACCAACCAATCGAGCTTGGTTAGCTGTGCACTGAATACCGCGATTTGTGTTTCTTTGGTGATGTCCAATTGATGCCATTGCAGGCGGTCATGCTGCCATTTAGGCAGAGCATGCCGGTAAGTGGCATGGACAAGAGCATCTGGATATTTCATAAGTAGCTCACGCACCATTGCAAAGCCGATCCCGCCATTACCGCCAACGACCAAAATTTCCATCATAGCTCCTCGATATTCTGCATGTATTGCTCTGCGGTGAGCAATATCTCATCTTGTATTTGCGGATCGGTGCGATCCCAAGAGCGATAAATCATTCCAATGCGAGGATTATTGGCTAAACGTTGGCGATGCTTATGCATGAAGCGCCAATAAAGGCTATTCAATGGGCACGCACCTTCGCCACTGCGTTGTTTAACGCTGTAATGGCATCCTTTGCAGTAGTCACTCATTTTGTTGATGTATGAGCCACTCGCCGCATAAGGTTTTGTTCCGACGATACCGCCATCAGCAAACAAAGCCATACCACGAGTATTGGGCATCTCGACCCATTCTATTGCATCGATGTAAATACCCAGATACCACTGGTCGACTTGAACGGGGGCGATTTCGGTAATCAAGCAGAAATTCCCTGTCACCATTAAACGTTGAATATGATGCGCGTAAGCATAATCGAGAGACTGACTAATCGCGTGATGTAGACACGACATTTTGGTTTCGCCATCCCAAAAGTAGTGAGGCAAAGCTTGTGTAGCATCGAGCGCGTTTAAGGTTTGGTAGTTGGGCATATTGGCCCAGTAAACTGCTCGAATATACTCACGCCAACCGAGTATTTGGCGTATGAAGCCTTCTACTTGAGCGATATCTATGTCAGACCTATTACGATAGGCTTCAAGTGCGGCATCAATCACTTCTGCAGGGCTGAGCAGTTTACTATTAAGAGAAAAGGATAAGCGACTATGGTACAAGCTCCACTTGGCGTTGTGTTCTTGTGTCATCGCATCTTGAAAACGGCCAAACAGAGGTAAGCAAATTTGACAAAAATAAGCGAGTAAAGAGAGGCTTTGAGAACGGTTAATTGGCCAAATTAGTTGGTCACCAATTGAGCCAATAGTATTGATGTTATGTCGTTTTAAGCGCTGGAGGACTTCGCAGGTCTTTGTGCCAAACAGCATAGGTTGCGGGAGCTGCTCGATATCTTGAGATTTGAGTTTATTACGATTACTGGCGTCGAAATTCCATTTTCCCCCTTCGGGCTTACCGTCATGAATCATGACATTGAAGCGCTTTCGCATACGGCGATAAAAGTGTTCCATCATGATGTGTTTTTGCGCTGGAAATTGTTGCTCTATCTCGCTATATGGCAGCATAAAGTGTTCGCTATCGACACAATTTGTCGTGACGCTGGTGGTGCTTATCCTGCTTGGCGACGACGGGGTTTTATTGTTGGCTAGCGGAGGGAGTTTCAGGTTAGCGAGTTGAGCGAGTAATCGGTACTCGTCGGGACGCTGGTATTCAAAAATAGAGGCATTGACTTTGGCGACGTAGTGGGCAATCAATGCAGTAATATCGGCGAAGTGCTGAGTGTCATCTAAGGTCAAATGTAGGATATGGTGACCTTCTTGTTGTCGCTCGTTGGCAAATGCCTGCATAGCAAGAAAAAAGGCGCATACTTTTTGAATGTGGTGTGGCGCATAATGGGTTTCTTGATGCAGCTCTGCGATTAAATATAAGGTGGTCTCATCAACCTGTTCAAACCAACTGTGTTGGGCGTTTAACTGGTCGCCCAAAATAAGGCGAACTCGAGTGTAGTGCATTAGATGGACTCCTGATTACCTTTTTGGGGCACGATAGGCCAATCGACCATATCGACACCATCTGTTTGCGCGTGTGAACAATGGCCTTGCCAGCGACGAATGAAGGACAAGTCAGCGTCATAGTGCTGAGTTTGTTTGTTGAGATCAAAACGTCTTGAACCGCGCGGATCTGCACCGACGCCTGCAAGGTATTGCCAGTTTCCCCAGTTTGATGCGACGTCATAATCGACTAGCTGAGTTTCAAAATACGCCGCGCCGTAGCGCCAATCCAGTTGCAATTCATGGATCAAACAACTGGCGACGATCTGTCTACCTCTATTGGACATGAAGCCAGTTTGGTTGAGTTGGTGCATGCACGCATTCACGATCGGGAAAGGGGTTTCGCCTCGCTTCCATTGCAAAAATCTTTGCGGATAGAAACTCGTCAGTGGCGCGCTAGGTTTATTGCCTGAAAAGCGAAACAACCTTGCACCATGTTTCATTGCTGACCAATAAAAATACTCTCGCCAGAGCAATTCAAAAGAGATCCAGTAGGTGGATTCGTTCCGGCCGAATTGATGCTCATGTTCTGCTAACATCGAAAGTATGGTACATGGTGAGAGGCAACCTATCGCCAACCAAGGTGACAGTTTGGTTGAATAATCCATGCCATCTAGCTCGTTGCGAGTTTGCTTATAGTGTTGTGGTAGGGGGGAGGAAAAATAGCGCTGACAATGCGTTAGCCCAGCAAGTTCGCCGCCCTCAAAAAGCGCGGGTTGAGTGGGGGGTAACTTAGGCCATGTTTCCTCAAATTGAATTTGTAGTGGCGGTGGTAACCTTGTAGTTGTTGTATTGCGTGCTGGTTTGTCGAGTTCTTCAACTTGTTTGCGAAATTGGGTAAACGTTGATGGTAGAGCATTCAGTTCAAATGGTAAGTCGGACTTGCGGAAAAGGCTGCGTACATGGTCTTGAGTTACAATCAGTGAGGGGAATTGCTCTTTAAGTTGCCGTAAAACCTGTTTTTCATCAGTGCCGACGAAGGCGTCGCAGTATAAGTGATCAACCGAATGGTCATGGATAATGCGTTGTAATTTGGCATAAGGAGTCGATGTGGTGACCACAAGTTGTTGACCTAGTGCGGTAAGTGATTTTTGGAGGCACTTTGCGGATTGAGATAGAAACTGTATTTTTGCTGCGGAGAAGCGATGTTCATGTGCGTAGTGAGTGATAAATCGTGTCATTTTTGGGACGCAATAGAGGCAGATTAGCGTATCGACTTCTTGAGCAGCTCGTTGCAGCAGCGGGTTGTTTTCAATGCGCAGATCCTGCGTAAACCAATATAGACCTATTGTGTTTGTCACGTTAAGTTCCCAAGTTCATTATTTTATCAGGCTTTTTTAGGTACGAGAGCAAGCGTTAGTCGATCAGTGTTGAGGTGATAATGGAGCAAAGAAATTTGGCCAGGTATTAGAGATAGTATTTTGCAAAAAAACGCGCATAATCTGGCTATAGAAACCTTAAAGAAGATATTTACTATGACTAACTTTCAATACTACTTTCAGAAACTACCTTGCTTTGGCTGTAAAAAAACGCAAGTAAACGTTGATCTTGGTTGGCTAACGGCAACGATGAAAGAAGATGTTTTAGCGCAACTTTCTACGATCATTGCTGAAGGCAACATTGAAGCGGATCTTTGCGTAAACGTGACATGCACGGCTGCAGAAGCGCGTGATTATCTATTGCTGAATTTCTACGGTTACTCGGAAGAAGAGCTGGATGGTCAGATTGAAGCTGACGATGAGAAAGAAGTCGCAGATGAAATCGCTGAGCTATTGGCTGATGGTAATACAGTTGCTGTATTTGAGCATGACATTGCACTACAAAGCTGTACTGAGTGTGGTATTGAAGACGATGAGTCTATTGAAGAGTAATCGCTTTTCTTCAATGATGTAGCAAGCTTCGATAAAGACTGCTTGTAAACATCGCTCAAGATAATAATAAGGGCTGATGAGATCGTTCTCATCAGCCCTTGTGCATTTTAAGTTCGCTACTTGTCACGATGATTTGTTGTTATCTCAACGATTCAATCGCCTTAATCAGCCCTTCTAGCCCTTGCTCCACTTTACTACGCTGACAGCCGACGTTAAAACGCAAATGGTTGCGACCTAATGGACCGTAGGCGTCACCACGCATGATGGCGATCTTATGATCGTGGATCAGGGCGTGTTGCAGTGCATCCATATCAATTCCTAATGGCGTCAGATCGATCCATGCGAGGTATGTGCCTTGTGGCGGGCAAAAATTCAGTTGCGGAAACGCTTGGTTGAGACGTTCAGCAACCCACTCAAGGTTCTGGCCTAAATACTCTTTGAGTTCACCAAGCCAAGGTGCCCCTTCGCGATAGGCGCTCATCGTGGCAATCACGCCAAAAATAGACGGCGAGGACAAGCCATCGGTCAGTTTGAGGATCTCTAAATACGCTTGCTTGGTCTGCTCACACCCAATCGCGGCATAAGCGCCACTTAGCGCAGGGACGTTAAATGATTTTGAGGCTGAGCTCACCAGCGCCCATCGGTTATCTTGCGCTACTTTTGTCCAAGGAGTGTAAGGCTCAAAGCAAATATCCATGTGGATGTCATCACTGATCACACAGAGTTTATGCCGTTGGGTAATCTCAGCTATTTTGCTCAGTTCTTCTTGGGTCCAAACTTTTCCAGTCGGGTTGTGTGGGTTACACAATAACAAAATTTTGCAGTTAGGATCGGCCGCTTGTTGTTCCAGCAGTGACCAATTGATTTGATAATCACTGCGCTGTGCATCTTGTGCTGAACGGGGGATGGCTTGCAGCGGATTCGGTATCGCGATGCGATCAGCGCTCTCTATGATTGGCTTGAAGGCATCATAGGCAGGATCAAAATAGAGTATGCCATCACCAGGCTTGGACCAAAGCTGAATCAGACGAGAGATGATGTACATGACCGACGGACCATACACCAAACTCTCTTCATTTAGCTCTGTTTGATATTGGTTGGCAAACCAGTGACAAATGGACTGTTTAAAATCGGCATGATTCCAGCGACTGTAGCCAAAAATACCATGATCTAGTCGTTGCTGTAGTGCCTCGGTGATGCAAGGGGCGGAGGCAAAATCCATATCAGAAATGGTGAAAGGCAATAGATCTGAAAAACCAAAGCGGTCGCCAACATAATCCCACTGCGTAGAGTAAGTATTGAGGCGGTTAGTGGGGGCTGAAAAATCAAAACTCATCGAGCAGTTCCTAAGCAAGGAAGGGTAGAAAGACGCGGTGACTTTCATCGCCGCGCCAGCATTACTGCAGGAGCAATAACTCTCGGGGGGGAAGAAAGTTATTTGTTCAGCAACGCTTGTTCTAAACGGTGTAAACGACGATTTTGTTCAATCATTTTACGAATCAGTTCGCGTTCAGAAAGTGTCGTCATTAGATGATCTTGTGCGTGAACCATGATCATACTCACCACGATTTTCTCACCACAAATTTCTTGACGGATCAGATCAGTTTGCACCGCGTGGGCTTTGCGAACGCTGACGTTACATTGCTCCATCATGGCATCTACTTCGTCAAATTTGCCTTCTTCTGACAGCGATAAAGCCTCATAAGCATAACCCTTCGCTTCGCCTGAATAACTCACGATAGAGATTATGATTTTTTCAAAATCTTCATTCATTTCTTGGGTGTTGCTCATGGGATGTTCCTTGGATTTGATTGATTTCGTTTGATGTATTCACACTATCAGACGTCCGAAAAAAAGCGATGAAACTTGATTTCACAGATTTAGTGAAATCAAGTTTCGTTGACGAAATTAGGCAGATGGCTGTTAATTGAGCCGTAATTTAATACGAATCTGATATACGAATAGAAAGGAAATAATGATGAAGATTTTACTAGTTTGTGCTGGTGGTTTTTCAACCACAATGATGATGGAAGAAATTAAGAAAACGATCAACGGCAGTCAAAAACTGAATTTGGAAGACTTCACGTTAGAGGCTATTTCTGTCGATCGACTAGCAGAAAAAATTAACAATTTTGAAGTAATTCTTGTTGGCCCTCAATTGAGCCATAAATATAAGGCGATTGAAGCATCTGCATTAGAAAACAATAAGCCTTCGGTACTGCTTTCAGCTGAAATTTACGGTGCTATGGATGGTGCAACGGTACTAAAACAAGCGCTTCTTGCACACAAAAAGCATCAAATGAGTCTAACGGACTAAGTTTCACGCCTCTCCCTACATAAGTGCGTGATTACCAGTACCCATTATAATAATGAACAAAGGTTATTTATATGAGCCTGTTTGCTTCTTTTGAAAAACTGTTGAGTAGCATATTGCTACCAATTGCAGAAAAAATAGATAAGCAAGTCCATCTGAGTGCAGTAAAAAAAGGTATGGTCGTATTGACGCCTATATTGCTGCTTGGCTCGATGGCATATCCATTAAAAGCACTGAAGAACGTATTTTCTGATTCAGCTGCTGTACAAGAATGGTTTATTAATAATGCTTACCTGATCGATCTGTTAATCAAGTTTTCACTTGGCTTTATTGCAATATATACCGTTATTGCCATCGCTTACTTCTTGAGCGAAGGGTATAAAATATACACCGTTGGTGCGATCGCCTTATCGCTCTTCTCCTATTTGATATTGACCACTACGGTTAACCCCGATGGTTCGCTCGATATTCGCTTCTTTGACTCAAAAGGTCTGTTTACGGCGATATTTGTGGCGATTGCCAGTGTGGAAATATATCGGTTCTTTACTGAGAGAAAGCTGGTGATCAGAATGCCTGAAGGCGTGCCAGACTTTGTTTCTAGCTCGTTTGAATTGATCACGCCGACGGCATTTATTGCTGTGCTGTTTATCTCAATCCGCTACTTTGTTGCTGATTTCACAGGTGGTTTATTAGTACCAGAAATCTTGATGGAAGTGTTAGCGCCAGTGGTTGGTAGCCTAGATAACTTGTGGGTTGTGTGGTTTGTGATCATGCTGCGCTTGTTGTTCTGGTTCTTTGGTATTCACTCGGCAGTGCTTAGCCCAATCCTATCTCCTATTTTTGTTCAATATCTGTCAGAAAACATTGCAGCGAAAACATTAGCAGAGGAACTGCCTCACTTTGTGACTGGTGGTACTTTCTCAGCCTTTGTGAACTTTACCGGTTCCGGTGTGACGCTAGGTTTGGTCATCGCGATGATGATTGCCAAAACGCAACGTTATCGAAAAGTGGGTCAGGTTTCTTTGGTGCCGAGTCTATTTGGTATTAACGAACCGGTGCTATTTGGTGCGCCAATCATCTTAAACCCGATTCTATTTATTCCGTTTGTTTTTGGTGGCTCGCTTATTGGTATCTTCCCACTAGTACTGATGAAATATGGCTTCCTAGCAAAACCGTTCTTTGATCCACCGTATCTACCATTGTTCTTTGAAGGTTATTTAACCGCTTTTGACTGGAGAACACCGTTTGTTCAGGTGGTGCAGATTATGGCTTCTTTCTGTGTTTACTATCCGTTCTTCCGAATTATGGATAAACAAGAAATGATCCGTGAAGCGCAAGTTGAAGCGGAAAAAGAGAAAAAGTCGGTCTTCAGCAAGAAAGATGATGAGTTGCTCGATGAACTGGGACTCGATTTCTAACCCAGCTCGATAACTAATTTAGATCGATAAGTAACTTAGCTCGATAGCAAACCAATCTGATCTCAATGATGTTCTATCTGCGAGATCAGATTCTTTCTAAGCGGGGAGATGCGAATGCCTACATTCAGTCTAAAGCCGTACCAAGCGCAGTTTGATGCGTTGCTGGTAAGCGATAACAATCACAAGCGTTACTTAAGTGGCTTTACCGGTAGTGGTGGTCACTTATTGCTTACCCAAACGGGCGCCGAGTTACTGGTTGCTGGTAAATATTGGCATCAAGTCGCGGAACAAAGTCCACATTGCTACCGAGAGTGTACCGATGGCGCAGGTTGGTTACCAACCTTGCAACAGAGGCTGGATTTTCATGGTGTTGAACGGTTGGGATTTGAATCACACGCGCTGAGTTATCAAGACTTCGAGTTATTGCAGCAAGGGTTATCTCAGCAACTAGTGCCAACGAGTGATGTCATTGCACCTTTGCGACGTTGTAAATCGAAGCAAGAGATTCGCCTGATCGCAAAAGCGTGTGAGATCACTGAAGCTGCAATTGAGCTTGCGTTGGCCGATTATCATCTCGGGATGAGTGAGCACCAATTAGCGGCGCATCTTGAGTTTCATGCGCGCATGCTCGGGGCTGACAGCATTGATTTTTTGATTGTTGTTTCAGGAGAACGTGGCGCATTGCCTCATGGCCGCCCGTCAGATCGCCTTATTGCTGATGGTGAACTGGTCACCATTGATTTTGGGGTGGTGTATCAAGGTTACCATTCAGATGTTACGCGCACTTTCTGTATCGGCGCGATTTCTTCTCAGTTACACGATTTATTTACCGCGGTGCATAACGCGCAACGGTTGGGTGTTGAGATGCTTCGTCCCGGCATTCGTGCTGCCGCTGTTGATGAAGCTGTGCGGCACTATCTCACTCAGCTTGGCTATGGTGAGGCGTTTTGCCATGGCCTTGGCCATGGTGTGGGGTTGCAAGGGCACGAGTACCCGCTATTAACCGCAAGTAGCAACGCGCGACTTGAAGCGGGGATGGTGTTAACCATCGAGCCAGGCGTTTACCTACAAGGTGTCGGTGGCGCGCGCGTGGAAGACACGCTGGTGATCACTGAAAACGGCTGTGAAAGCTTGACCAAGTTGCCGCGAAAATTACGCGATATTAGCAAAATATCTTGAATTAGCTGTGGTATAGCACAAATCGGCATGAATAAGCCGGGAGTAATAACAATGACAGATTTTAGTTTGTTGGCTCAACTTAATAATGCTCATGGTCCTTCTGGACGTGAAGATGAAGTGAGAAAAGTGATTTGTGATGCGCTTGCGCCGATCGCAGATGAGATTACGTTTGACGGTCTAGGCAGTGTGATTGCACGCCTTAACCGCCATGCAACCGGTCCTAAGGTAGCGGTCGTCGCGCACATGGATGAAGTGGGTTTTTTGATCCGTGAAATTCGCCCAGATGGTCTATTGAAAGTCTTTAAGCTTGGCGGTATTGACCCTGCTGTGGCGATCAATAGTGAGCTCGAAATCAAAACGCGCAGTGGTCAAAAATACACAGGCTTAGTCTGGAGTAATAAAGCGGCTGCGGAATTAACGATTGATGATTTGTGGGTCGATGTTGGTGCGAGCAACGCCGACGATGTATTGTCAATGGGTATTGAAATAGGTGATAGCGCGGTGTTTGCTACACGCCATTTTGATCTCAACAATAGCGGCAATCTTGTGGCTAAAGCGCTGGATGATCGTATTGGTTGTTGGCTTGGTATTGAATTAATGCGCACTATGGCAGATAAAGCCTTGCCATGTGATCTCTATTTTGTCGCGTCTGTGCAGGAAGAAGTTGGTACTAAAGGCGGAAAAACGGCGATTGAGCAACTGCGACCGGATGTGGTTTTAGTACTGGATGTTGCCACGGCGAAACATGTTAGCAGCAGTTCGGGTTCACAACGAATTTATGGCAATGGGCCATGTTTGGTGGTGGCGGATAAAATCGCTCTTGGCCATTACCCATTACTTAACTTTGTTAGCGATGTGGCCAAAGAGTTCGGCATTTCGGTGCAACGCGATTTTCTTGCGGGTGGTGGCACCGATAATGGCCCGGCAACATTGGTTGGCAGTGGTATCGCCGGACTGGCGATTATTTTGCCAGTCCGGAACTGTCACTCGGCGTATACCCAAGTCAATCAGCACGATGCCACACAGTGTTTGAGCTTGTTACAACAGGTGATCACTCAACTGGATGAAATGCAGAAAGCGCGCTTGTACCCCTACTACCAATAGGGCTCTCTGGCTCGTTTAACATTGCGAATGGGTCTTGCTCAGTTAAACGTTGATGTAACTGATAGACCGCACGCAGATGCTGAACATTATCAATATGGCTAATCATCATTATTTGTCTGACTGGTCGGTTGAAATTGTCGCAGATCGGCTTCGCAAGTGGCAGGTGAGCGATGGCAATGCGGCGTGAGTGCGCCGCATTTTTACCATGACAAATCAGCAGCCCATGTTGGGCAAAATAAGCGTGGCTATTGGCATGCATCAATGTTTGCACGCCACTGGCGTAGTCTTTCGTTACCAACCCCATCGTTTCCATTTCACCACTCAACCAGTTTAAGATGGGTGTTAACTCTGAGCTGGCTGGCATCTCTTTGTTGTTTCTCAGTGTCACCAGCAAATCATCTAACGCGGGTAGGGTACGGTCATCGATGATCTTATCGCCCATTTGTTTGATCAATTTAGCGACAAATTCTTCTGTATTGAGCTCTCGGCTGCAGCTTTTTGCTATTGATAGCAGTTTCTCCAGTGACATCGGATTTTGACTACGTGCTTCGATAGCCTTATGGATCAATCGCGTTAAGTAACATACCTCTTCATCGCGTAATGGCTCGACCAAATGGTGACCATTTTGGTCGGCAATGAGTTTGATGTGGTCGAATAACTGGCGGGAATAAAGGCTTTGTTCGCCTATTTGAGTATTGAGATTATTTTTAGCTCGATAGACGGCGGTAGTGAGATAAATAACCATGTCATTAAGCAATGTTGTATCGCTTAATAAATCCTCACCACAATAGCGACTAATATCGCTGACGAGTTGAAAAATAAAGCTTTCGGCCTGCAGGCGTTTTTCGTAGAACCCATCAGTATTCATACCGCCGAGAAAGTATTCAGCTAAATGCAGAGCTTCAAATCGGTAGCACTCTTGTTGCCAATTCAGTGCGTTTTGGATGTAACCAAATGCCTTGGTGGACTGCAGAAACGAAGCGTTATTTTTACGATTGATCAGCACACCTTGCTGAATGCGAGCCAAGGTGATTATCAAATAAATGGTGAATAAATTTTTGAATTCGTGGCTCAATGAGCAACCAGCGTTTTCCTCGATCCGGCTGACGGCTGGAAAGGCGGGCTGTGGGTTATACTTCTCAATATATGCACGCACAATCGCCACAATATCACGTTCATAGAAATAACGTTTTTGTAGGTAATGCTGCTCATTATTTTTGCAATAGAGATACTTAGAGGCATAACACATCTGCAAGTAACGGATCTGCTTTTCTTTACCGGAAACAAACAGGTGTTGATCGATCACTTCCAATTCAAGATCTAACGCGCGAAAAATCTCGTTGGTATTACGCAGATCCTTATTCAAGGTTGGCCTACTAACGCGTAAGTAGTTTTGAATCTCACAAAGTGGTGTTTCTGGCGCGAACAAAGCCGTTGTTGCGAGGTATTCTTCTCGCTCATGTTTGGAAAAGACAAAATTACTGGCTAGGCAATCGCTGAAAAAACGGCTCGGATCGTAAGGGTAATGCAGTTCACCTTGCGTCAGTGCAATCGGTGTCATCTCGAGTTTTTCTAGGTAGTAATTGATGTTTTCGATGGCGTAGCGCAGATTACGCGTCGTCATATTAAACACCGCGGCAAGCGCATTGATGGTACTGCTTTGCATCGTCAGTGCCGTGACAATATCAAAGTGCTGTTTATTTAGGCTCATCAGATAGTTAGGCTTACTAAAAAGTGGGCCAAGTCTAGCAATATGTGTTGGGTAAAGATGAGAGCTGAACTACGAAAATAAGCCCTTCAATACACGATGTTTCTTAGTGCTGTGAGCATTCTTCCAAATCACGGCTTGTATAGGTGTTGCTGGTAATACCGCTTTCTTCGGTTGTTTCGCGATTCGTACTGAATTGGCAATAGCAATTGATCCGTACATTAGGAACCGGATCTTCTCCTCAATGAAAACTCCTTTTCTCCAAAGCTTATCTCTGTTTAACAAATGTTCGTAATCTTGCATTTTCATTTGCTTTCATTTTCTTTTCTCAAAGTTTAAAAATAAAAAGTGAAAATAGAAATGTTTGAGCTAAAAACCTACTTCTAACCAGCTATTGTTCGCTTGAGAATAAATGGAATTTACATGGGAAAATATGTGATCTTAATTGCAGAATTTCATAAATTACATAACGACCCATGTTTGCGTTTATTCGTTAAAGTATTGTATTTTAATGGTTTTATTCTTTTTGTGTTATATAGCTGAGTGAGGGCGTCATTGCTTAGATGGAATGATCAAGTGGTTGAGATATAATGCCGATACTTGGATTGCTGAATATTGTGAGTTTAGTCAAGCTTACTATAAAAAGTAATTGCTCAATTAAAGAACATGAAAGAGAATTGCATCAAATGAAAGCAAATGAAAATCTAAGAGCAAGATTATGTGCGTCGAACCAGTTAAAGGGGACGCAACGATGAAAACAGCCATAGAAAGAAGATTAGAAATAGCAAACATGGTTGGCGTGCGTGGGAAAATGCACGTGGATGAACTTGCTGATTACTTTAATGTGACAGGGGCGACGATTCGGGCTGATCTTCGTTTTCTTGATGAAAATGGTTATATCGTTCGCTCACATGGATTTGCTTTAGTTAACCGTGCTGTTCTATCCAAACTTGCGATGTCGGCGACATCCAAAAGCCAAAATGCAAGTTCAGACTTTTATGAATATGTCGCTCAGTCATTTCATAGTGCGTTGGAAGAGAAAAGTACGATTTTCATCGATAGCAGTCCTTTGATAAGAAGAGCGTTGAAGCATGTAAAAGATCTCAAGAGTTCGACCGTTATTACCCGAGATCTCAATTTAATTCAAAATATCCCTCATATAACGGATTGTAAGTTTTTCGTTACCGGTGGGCGTGTGAATACCGAACAAATGAAAATGTCCGGTTCACATATGATTAATAGTTTAAAACAGTATCGATTTAATAATGTTCTCATTCATGTTGAAAGCTTTAATACTAAGTTAGGTGTTTTCTCTAAGAGTGAGTTTGATGCTGAAATGATTCGTTTGTTATGCAAGTTATCTGAGAGAGTCACAATTATTGCTGAGTCTTCAGCATTTGTTCATAACGATTCATTTTGGGCATGCGAACCGAATGAAATAGATACTGTTGTCACAGATTACGATTTGGATGACGAAACTAAAAAGTCATTGGAATTGAATAATGTAAAAATTTTAAAACTAAGTTCTAATAATTAATTAAGGATATATGCATGGCTAATATCGTTTTAGCACGTATTGATGAACGTCTAATTCATGGTCAAATTCGTTTGCAGTGGGGCAAGCATTCTGGCGCAAATACTATTCTTGTCGCAAATGATGAGATTGCACAAATGGAACCGCTTCAAGCACCATTTAAAGCCTCTGCAGGAAGTGATTTTGCGGTTATTTTCCGAACGATAGAACAAACGATAGCCAATTTGCCAAAAGCAGGGATGGACAGAAAAATTCTGTTGCTGTGTAAAAATCCAACTGATTTCTCAAGAATTGTCCAAGGTGGAATTAAATTACCTGAAATTAATATTGGTAATATGCATTTTCATGAAGGACGTGTGGCAGTTAATAAATATATTAACGTCGATAAACATGATATGGCTGCGTTTAATTCTCTGCGTGACCATGGAAGTGTAAGTACTATTCAGCATATGCCTGAAAGTGAAAAAGAATGCATTTTTGAAATGACGAAAGATTTACAAATCTAAGGTGAAATAAAATGTTAATGGAAGCTATTTTAGTCGCCGTTTGGGCGGCGCTGTGTGGCATCGATAAATTCGATGTTTTCACTGGTATTCACAGACCGTTAGTCACCGGTACCGTTGTCGGTCTAATTCTTGGTGATTTACAAATGGGCTTAATTGCAGGTGCGACATTCGAGCTTGCATGGTTAGGTCTTGTTGCAAACGCAGGTGTTCAGCCACCAGATACCACGGTTGGTGCAATCGTAGGTACGATGTTCGCAATCAAACTTGATATGACGCCTGAAGCGGCGATTGGTATGGCAATACCTTTTGCCTTGGCAATGCAAACTTGTGTTCTTTTCCTCTTTACTTCTTGTGCACCAATGATGCAAAAAGCAGATCAATACGCAGAGAGTTTAAACTTAAAAGGTATTGATAAGCTTATATATATCGGTTTGAGTGCGCGTGCATTGCTATACGGTGTGGTTGGTTTCTGTGCTATTTACTTTGGTGCTACTGGCGCTGAATTTATTCAAGAATACCTGCCTCAAAGTATCGTGAAAGGTATGGCGATTGCGGGCGGTATGATGCCAGCGGTTGGTTTTGCAATGTTACTTCGTACTATGTTTAACGTTGCTATTTTACCGTACTTCTTCTTAGGTTTTGTATGCTCGACTTATTTCAATATGCCGATTCTAGGAACAGCGCTTGTGTTTACCTGTGTTGCCGTCCTTGATTACATGAACAATAAAAAGTCTGACACTCCTCAAGCAGCTCAAACACAGGTATTTGATGATGAACTCTAATTCTGAAATGACGATGAATCCTGATCATTACCACGATGATTCAGTAAGTGCAGTAATTAGCAACACGGATAGCTACAGCGATAAAACGGCAACTAAAGTGATTACCAAAAATGATCTGTGGAAAATCGGTTTCCGTGGCTTGTTGATGGAAGGCAACTTTAACTTCAACCGTATGCAAGCAGGTGGTTTTTGTTACTCAATTAGTCCTGCACTGAAAAAGATTCACAAAAACCCAGAAGACCTTAAGAAGGCGTTAAAGAATAACCTTCAGTTTTACAATGCCAACCCGAAAATGTTTACTTTGCCACTTGGTCTTGCAATTGCAATGGAAGAGAGCAAAGAGAAACCATCAACGATTGCCTCAGTAAAAGCAGCGACGATGGGTTCAGTTTCAGGTGTGGGTGATGCGTTAGACCATTCGGTAATGCTGCCTTTAACACTTGCAATCGGTAGTTCGATTGCGTTGCAGGGTAACCCTCTTGGTGTTTTGGTTTTCTTTATTCTGTATCAGTCATACCGTATTCCAATGTATTTCTGGTTATTGTTCCTTGGCTATAACGCGGGTGTATCGGCACTAGAAAAACTGTCAGACCAAGCTGAGAAACTGGGTCGAGCAGCGAACATTGTCGGTCTTGGTGTCATTGGTTCGATGGTTGCGAAATATGTAAAAGTTTCGACGGTCATTGAGCTCGAAGCGGGTGCTGCAGATATTAGTTTGCAAACCGGTATGCTTGATAAGCTAATGCCAAATCTATTGCCAATGGCACTTGTTTGGTTGATGTATTATCTAGTGAAAAAAGGCAAGTCTCCAACGGCACTTATTTTCGGCACTCTATTTGCCGGTGTTGGTGGCCACTTACTGGGTATCTTCTAATAAGGGCTTATTATGATAGGTATTATTGTTTCCGGCCATATTCACTTCGCAACGGGTATGCAATCTGCGGTCGAAGCCATTGTCGGTGAGCAAGCGTCATTAGAGTTTATTGATTTTGTTCCTACAATGACAACAGAACAGTTAGAAGAGCAAATGATCTCTTCGATTGAAAAAATGAATGATGGTTCAGGAGTTTTAATTCTTACAGACGTTCCTGGTGGTTCACCATGTAATCGTGGTGTCGCCATTATGCTAAACCGTGATGATGTCCAAGTGGTTGCTGGTTGTAACTTACCAATGATCACTAATGCATGCTTCGAACGTGATGGTGTCTCTCTTGACGAACTAACTGATATCGTTTGCGAGATTGGTTCTCAGTCTATGAAAGATATGAAGAAAGAACTTGCTCAATTAGAGAATAATAATTCAGATTCATTCGAAGACGAATTGTAAAATCAAATAAGCTCCTAACTTAAATATAGGCACTACTGAGTTTAATTCAATTCTCCCCCTGAATTGGATTTGTTTAGTCAGGATAGTAGTGCCTTTTTTTTGCTGTTTAATAAAAGTAATGCCGATTTAATTAATATTAAATTAGTAGAAAAATAGATTAAATAAGGTTACATAATGAATCGTAATCAAATATTAGAACAAATGAAGCGAGTGTATTGTTGGCAGCGTGACAACAGAACTCGATACGTTACTCGTAGTACGGGTAAAAAACGTTTTTTGAAAGCAACGGATTGGGAGCGAGGCGTATTTTGGCTTTCCGTTGCGGATGCTTGGCAGGCAACTAATGACCACGAATACTTAGAAGGTCTTTTAGATTTTTCTTTACATACAGGGTTCCGTCCAGGGCCATTACCTCGCTTTGCTGATGATCATGTATGCATGCAAGCGTATCTACCTCTATATCCTTTATTTGATATTCCAGAATCGATTGAATATGCCACTAAAGCGTTAGACCTTATGGTGAATGAACCTAAGCCCGGTCGTGAAGATTGGTGGTGGTGTGATTCGTTATTTATGGCTCCTCCGGTTTTTGCGGGTATGAGCGTTGTAACGGGTGACGACAAATACCTGAACTACATGGATAAGGCTTGGTGGGATGCGGTCGACAATCTATTCGATCCTGAAACAAACCTTTATTACCGTGATAAACGCTACATCCCTAATGCTGAAGGAACCGAGTTTAGAGAAGCGAATGGCGAGAAGGTATTTTGGAGTCGCGGTATTGGTTGGGTACTGGCCGCTGTTCCTCGCATTCTTGCACACATGTCAGAAGATTTCCCTGCTCGTCCTCGATACATTCAAATGTACTGTGCGCTTGCACAAGAAGTGATCAAGTACCAGCAAGTAGATGGATTTTGGCGCACCAGTTTGTTGGATCCAGAGAGCTATCCAGCCAAAGAAAGCAGTGCAACCTCTCTGTTTTGTTATGGTTTGGCTTGGGGTATTGAACAAGGTTACCTTGATCGTGATACGTACTTACCCGTTGTCAATAAAGCATGGTCTGCATTGGAAGAATGCATTCATGAAGATGGCATGATTGGTTGGGTTCAATTACCCGCATTTAATCCACGTGATGTGGAATTTGAACACAATATTGATTACGGCGCTGGCGCATTTTTACTTGCAGCTACCGCAGTTCTGGCTCTGACAAGTTAGCCATATTGTATTAAGTATCTAAGGTTATTCTCCTAACAAAGTCAGTTGGCTCAATGACTATATTTCTAATAAATAAAACTGCATCGATGTTGGGATATATAAACGCAGGCATTTTGTTCTGTGTCATCAAAGAAGAGATTCGAAATGAAAATTGCTTTAACAATGGAAAATAGCCAAGCGGCTAAAAATGAAATTATCCTAAAAGAACTAGAATTTGTTACTGCGCAAAGTGGTGATGAGATTTTTAACGTTGGTATGTGTGATGCTGAAGATCACCATCTCACTTATATCCATCTGGGTATTCAAGCGTCGATTCTGTTAGCGGCAAAAGCGGTTGATTTTGTTTTCACAGGCTGTGGCACTGGTCAAGGTGCTTTGATGTCTTGTAATGCTCATGCCAATGTCGTGTGTGGTTACGCATTAGAGCCGTCAGATGCTTTCTTATTCACGCAAATTAATAATGGCAATGCGTTGTCATTGGCTTTTGCTAAAAACTTTGGTTGGGCAGCCGAGCTAAATGTTCGCGGTATTTTTGAAAAAGTACTGATGTCTGGTTGTGAAGCTGGACAAGGGTACCCAGTTGAGCGTGCTCTACCTCAACAGCAAAATGCGGCGATTTTGAATGATGTAAAACATGCAGTAGCAAAAGACTATCTTGACGGTCTAAAAGCGATTGATGTTGAACTTGTTCGCACTGCTTGTGGGGGTGAGCGCTTCCAACAATGTCTGTTTGAAAATGGTCAAATGGGCGAAATTGCCGATTACGTACGTACAATTTTGAACTAGTCGTGGCTTAGAAATGTTGTAGCGAAAGACCAATCATTTGATTGGTCTTTTTTTTCAATGCTGAGGGCTATCACGGATTTATTTCGCTAGTCAGGAGGGAAAATGGCAAAGTATATTCCATCATCAGATCGGCCACATATACCGTGTGAGCATCCTGATCTATCAATGCGCTTACAATTGTTTAAGCAAAATCTAATTCGGCTTAAGTATAAAAATTCAAACTTCACTCAACGCGACAGCGAGATCCAGTCTATTTTTGCTCAGCCAGGGGAGCTGAAACATCAATGTGATTCACTGGTAAGTTATGTTGCCGAAGCTTTCCAGCATTATGCCGTATGGGATTATAGCCACGCTTATTATCCCGGGTATTGTAGTCAACAAACGGCAAGATTAGATGCTATGGAAGGGTGTAGCCGTGTGCTACCAACCCTTGCTGCTTGGTTACATGCAAACAAAAGCAACAAGGCTGGTTTGTATTCACTGGATCATCAGCCTCTTGATATCGCGGATTGGATGCGACAGGCCTTCCTCGCCGGCACAGATCCAAAGCATGTAGGATATTGGGGCGCAATTGAAAACTATGATCAGCGAATCTGCGAAAGTGCGGATCTGGCGTTGGCATTGTGGTTGAGCAAACCATTTGTTTGGGACCATTTTTCTTCGGAGCAACAGCAGCAAATTGTTGTATGGTTTGAACAAGTTAATCAAGCCAAAACAGTTGATAATAACTGGCACTTATTTCCTTTAACGGTTCAATTGGTTTTGAAGTCCCTAACGGGTAATGATCAGATTGATCATCAACGCTATGCGCGTGTTAAGGAATTTTATGTAGGTGATGGTTGGTTTAGAGACGGTGCTAAAGGCAACTATGATTACTATAACGCATGGGGCTTTCATTATTCACTTTATTGGCTTGACCAAATCGATCCTGCGTTTGACCCGAATTTCATTCGCACTGGTTTACGATCGTTTAGTGATAATGCACGTTACCTATTTACCGCGCAGGGTTTTCCTATGTTTGGTCGCAGCGCTTGCTATCGTCTCGCTGCCACGGCACCGTTAATCGCCACATTAGATGCTTGCCATGGGTCAATACCGGAGGATTATTTGGGCCAGTTTAAACGAGCGTTTAGAACCAATTTGGATTTCTTTATCACCAACGGTGCGCTGGAAAAAGGTCGTCCCACTCAAGGTCTTTTCGGTGATGACCTCCGATTGACAGATAATTACAGTGGCCCAGCAAGCAGTTTTTGGTCACTCCGAGCATTAAATATCGCGATTTATTGTGGTGATAAAGTCGGCTTGTGGGATGCAAAAGAAATGCCGTTGGAAATTGAAAAGGAGAGCTTTATGTTTTCTTTAAATGGCCCAGACATGCTGGTTGTTGGCATCAAAGAAACTCAGGAGGTGACGGTTTTGTTCAGAGAAGAATATTTACCACAACCTTCACCATTAAATCGGCGGTTGGAATCCCAGTCTTTGTTTCATGCACTGAAAGAGCGAATTTCCGGGCGGGCTGAAAGGCCGAAAAACAATTTGCTGCGAAAAGGAGTAACTTGTTATAGCTCGAAGCTATCATTGTTTCTCTAGCTGCAGGGGGTCTCTAGCAGCATGTTTGAGGGGAACGACAGATACGATTGAGTATTCCCCTCATGTTTATGCCGTTTATTGATTGTTCACATCATAGCCTAACTGTCTTGATATGTTGTGACCTGCAGTTTGCAACAATTCAACATAGTAAGAGAGTCGCTCTTGATCAAAACGAATGGTCGGGAATGAGATCGAAAGCCCTGCGATGACCTGACCAAAGCGATCATAAATCGGTGCGGCGATGCAGCGTAACCCCGGCTCTTGTTCTTCGTTGTCTTCGGCGTAATGCTGCTGGCGGACTAACTCAAGTTCTGTCAGCAATTGCGCAGTATTTTGTAAGGTTTTTTCGGTGTGTTTTACAAACGTTACATCGGCAAGCGTTCGCTCGACGAACTCTGCGTCACGTTCAGCCAATAAAACTTTACCAATCGCAGTACTATACAGTGGATTGCGGCGACCAATGCGTGATTGCATACTGAGGTTGTAGCCAGAATCGATTTTATGGATGTAGATAATCCCGTCTTCATCCAATGCACCAAGGTGGAGCGCTTCATTGGTTTGCTCAGAGATGTAGCGCATCTCTTTGTCGGCCAAGGCGATAAGATCGACATACTCAAGCGATTTTGCACCCAATTCAAACAGTTTCAAGGTGAGGCCATATTTATCGGCTTCTTCCTCTTGGGAAACGTAACCCAACATTTTCATGGTTTGTAAGAAGCGATAGGTTGTCGCTTTAGACATCATTAAGCGCTGAGAAAGCTCAGAGACACCAATGTCTTTTTGTTCGCCTAATGCCTGAAGAATACTAAATACCTTCATTACTGAAGAGACGGCTTCAGGCTGAGTTGTCTTTTCCATTTTCCTACCTTATGCATATACCTGTGCATGTTCTTGCTCATGCAGAATAGCGCTCATTATACAGAGCGTGTTTGCTTCGGCTAGTTTTTTAAAAAGCCATTTCATTTAATTGAAACATCGTTTTACTTTTAGGTGCAAAATTGTGATGGCGATAGTTATTTTTGAAACGCCATTTCAAAAATAACTATACAGCATTTTGATGTGTTGATATTTTGCTTGTATACAGTGAACAGGCGCTCAGAAAAGAGCCAGAATATTGCACAGCATTTAAGGAAATAACATGATTTTGGATTCATTTAATTTACAAGGCAAAGTCGCCATCGTAACGGGGTGTGATACAGGTTTAGGCCAAGGTATGGCATTGGGTTTAGCAAATGCAGGTTGTGACATTGTTGGGGTTAACATTGTTGAACCAACTGAAACAATCCAAATGGTTGAGCAGACTGGCCGCAAGTTTATTGACGTTCGCGCGAACTTGATGAAGCTTGATGATATTCCAGCCATCGTTGATCGCGCGGTGACAGAATTAGGCCGTATCGACGTACTAGTTAACAATGCGGGCATCATCCGCCGCAACGATGCGATTGATTTTTCAGAGCAAGATTGGGATGACGTCATGAATATCAACGTGAAGTCTGTATTCTTCCTATCGCAAGCTGTCGCAAAGCAATTTATTGCTCAAGGTGAAGGTGGCAAGATCATTAATATCGCATCAATGTTGTCTTTCCAAGGCGGTATCCGTGTACCTTCTTACACGACGTCTAAGAGTGGTGTGATGGGCGTGACTCGTCTAATGGCAAACGAATGGGCGAAGCACAACATCAATGTTAATGCGATTGCACCAGGTTACATGGCAACTAACAACACCGCGGCTTTACGTGCTGATGAATCGCGTAACAAAGAGATTCTCGATCGCATCCCAGCTGGTCGCTGGGGTAAGCCTGCTGACTTGGCAGGTCCTTGTGTGTTCTTGGCATCAAATGCTTCTGATTACATCAATGGTTATACCATTGCCGTAGATGGCGGCTGGTTATCTCGCTAACGATTTAAAGTGACCGCTAAGGGAAATGAATAGGCAAGGCGTTAGTGATGATTGTCGATTTTATAAGTGAGCAATCATTATTGGCTCAAACTTTTGGCTTGATTAGTTTTGCCTTAGGTTTATCGACGTTCTATCAAAAAAACGACCGTCGATTAAAGATCGTTATGCTGATATTAAACCTTAACCATCTTATTCACTATGTGTTGATGGGCTCGGTCATATCGGCACTTAGCGCACTATTGTCGGCATTACGCACTGCTACAGCGATTTACATTTCTTCCGCTTGGGTCGCGATGGTGTTTATCGTTGTCAGTGTGATTTTTGGAGTGAGCCTTGCCGATTCGGTATGGGATCTTTGGCCAATTGTTGGCACAGTTATTGGCACTTATTCGGTGTTCATGCTGCAAGGTATCGCGATGCGCTTAGCGTTTCTTGCCGGAGCAACATGTTGGCTGATTAACAATATTCTGATTGGGTCGATAGGCGGTACGTTATTAGAGGTGAGTGTTATCAGTATCAATGTCGTGACGATAATGCGCTTACTAAAAGATAAAAAGCAGTTAGTGGCCACTAATCAATAAGCCTGCATTCGTCAGTAAAATAAACGCAAATTTTAGATTTATCGGGAAATTTCAAGCTGGCCTTAGAGCTGGCTTTTTTCTTAGTAGCATCGAATGCTAAAGGGGTTGTATGAAGCAAATTAAACGAGTCGCTATCATTGGCGAGTGTATGGTTGAGTTAAAAAAAAATAACGGTGTTCTCGAACAAGGGTTTGGCGGCGATACACTCAACACAGCCGTTTATCTTTCTCGTTTAACAAAACAGCGAGGTGTAACAACGTCGTATGTGACTGGCTTAGGCCACGACCCATTCAGTAAAGAGATGTTGGCATCTTGGCAGCAAGAATCATTGAATACCGATATGGTGTTTATTTCAGAAAATAAATTGCCGGGAATGTACGCAATTGAAACAGCGGAAGATGGCGAGCGTAGTTTTTTTTATTGGCGTAATGACTCCGCCGCTAAGTACTGGTTACGTGAACATGCCATGACCGAGCTAAGCGAGGCATTGTGTCAGCAACAGATGATCTATCTAAGTGGTATTAGCTTGGCGATTTTACCTGAGGATTGTCGCCTATCCTTGATTGAGTTGTTGAGGAACGCTCGGGCAAAAGGTGTAAGCATTGCCTTCGATAATAACTATCGACCAACACTTTGGAATAATAAAGAAGAAGCAAGACAAGCCTATAAGCAGGTATTAGCCCTGACGGATATCGCTTTCCTCACGTTTGATGATGAACAAGCACTCTATGGTGATGACCTAGAGCAACAAGCGATTGAGCGCACTCAAGCATTAGGTGTGCAAGAAATTGTGATTAAGCGTGGGGCCGAAGCGTGTTTGGTTATTTCTAAACAAGGTGTTGATTCGATTGCACCAATCCCGGTGACAAACATTATTGATACGACCGCCGCCGGTGATTCATTCAGTGCGGGTTATCTTGCGAAACGTATTTTGGGTGGTGATATGCAAGAATCTGCAAAGGCTGGGCATACCTTAGCGGGAACGGTTATCCAGCATCGTGGAGCAATTATTTCTCCAGACTTAATGCCGATGATTTAGTGGGTGGCGAATTGCATTCTATACCCTTATTTAAATTACTCATATTATGGAAATAAAGATGAAAACGCTTAATCAACAATTAACCGAAATACAAGTTGTCCCAGTCATCGCGATTAAAGATGCCTCAAAAGCGGCCAAGCTCGCACAAGTTTTGATTGAAAATGGATTGCCGTGTGCGGAAGTGACCTTCCGTACTGAACAAGCGGTGCAAGCGATTAAAAATATGCGTGAAGCTTACCCGGAAATGCTTATTGGTGCTGGTACGGTGTTAACTAGCGAGCAAGTCGATCAAGCAATAGAAGCAGGTGTTAATTTTATTGTTAGTCCTGGGTTTAACCCAACCACCGTAAAATATTGTCAGCAACGGGGCGTGGCTATCGTACCGGGCGTCAATAACCCAAGCTTAGTTGAGCAAGCGATGGAAATGGGACTCACTACATTGAAGTTTTTCCCTGCAGAGCCTTCTGGCGGCACGGGCATGCTCAAAGCTTTATCTGCGGTTTACCCTGTTAAATTCATGCCAACGGGTGGTGTGAGCCCTTCAAATGTTAAAGAGTACCTCGCGATCCCTTCCGTATTGGCATGTGGCGGAACTTGGATGGTACCCAATGATTTGATTGAAAATGAGCAATGGGATGAGCTAGCAGCGCTGGTGGCTGAAGTGGCCAATATCATTCGCTAACGGTTGTTAACAAAAAAGGAGCCGAAGCTCCTTTTTCTGTTTGTGTTAACTAGCGATAAATCAAATTAGACCAATGAGTTAGGCCTGCAGTGACTGAGCCAAAGTAGTTGCCAGCGATGATTTCAGTATTCGGTAATACCGACGCGACAGCGGCAGTCAGTACGGTGGAACGTGCTGAGCCGCCGGTCATGTAAATCACGTCGGGTTTGATACCACTCTGTGTGACGGCTTCTTCCACCAAATTGCGGATTTTCAGCATTGGATTATCTATGGCGGCTTCAATTTCGCTGCGCTGGGTGATGATTTCAACGCGTTCAGAGATTAAGTCAATCAGCGCGGTGTAATCATCATGGTCAGATAAGGCAATTTTTGCTCGTTCCGCTTGGTTAATCACGCCGTAGCCCAAGGTTTCTTGGTGTAGCTTCAATAGGCGGCCTAGCTTTTCTGGCTCTGCGGCTTGTTTGAAAAACTCACGCAGTGGTTTTAGATTATCACTGCCATAGAAGCTGCGCTGGGCTTGGACGTCGTTAATCGCCATCGCATTCCAATATTGGATTAGGGGTAAATCTAAACCGTTGAGTAATTTACTGCCAAGACCAAACTCTTTCATAAAGCATTTAAAGGCAATAAAAATATCCAAATCGTTACCGCCGACCATTTGGCCAGTGTGGGCGAGTAAAGAGTCATTACGTTCCAGTTTGTTGTGCCAACTTGGCCCCATACGAATCATCGAACAGTCAGTGGTACCACCGCCGATATCGACCACGAGAACATTTTTGTCTTCGGTTAAGCTGGCTTCAAAATCAAGCCCGGCAGCAACGGGTTCATACTGAAATTCGACATCTTTAAATCCGGCACGTTTGGCTGCACGGGTGAGGATATCAACCGCTTGGATATTAGAGTTTTCACCTCCCCGGCCTAAAAAGTTTACCGGTCGACCAATGACGGTTTGAGTAATATCCGTTTGAATGGAATGTTCAGCACGACGCTTGATATTGCTCATCATGGCGCAAACCAGATCTTCGAAGAAAGAGAGCTGAATATCACGCAGTCCCATTGCGCCTAAAAATGATTTCGGTGATTTAACGAAATAGGTGTCTTTTGGATCTTCGAGATATAACTCGAGTGCTTGATGACCAAACTTTACATCGTCAGCTTGGACTTCAAGCCCTTCTTCACGGTTGATTTTTACCGCGCGACGAAGAACGGCTTCGTTAGTCTCATCACTCGGTTTTATGTCTAAATAGCGAAAAAGATACTCAGAGACCGATTCTGCGTTTGGCGCACACAGTGTTGATGGGATAAAAGCATTTTCACCGACTAATGGGATTTGGGTGATTTTGCCATCAACAGTATGAGCGACGCTGCAATTTGCAGTACCGAAATCGAAACCTATAGACATGTATACCTCAGAGACTAGAAACAAGGGGGCGCACACTAAACCTTAGATGCGTAGACGGGTCAAGGGCAATAGGTCATTTTTCTTAATTGCGACTAGGCTACGTTATGATGATGTTCCCTTGGCGGTTGGAAAATTTCGCTCTTGAAAACAGAGAAACAGGTCTGAAGCAATAAGTTATTTGTCCACCCAAGTTTATCTTGCGGCTTCGGTGGCTATATATGTTTTGCTTCTTACTTGGTTGGATATCATATTTAGAAAATCGGGTCATTTGGTTGTATTTTGATTGCTTAATACCCAGATCGTCTGTGTAGAGCGGTATAACTTATAAAAGGAAAAGTCATGACAAATGAATACATCCCAGCAAAAGTATGGACAGAAGATACCAATACCGGCGGCACTTGGGCCAGTATCAATCGCCCAACATCCGGTGCTCGTCATGAGCAAGAGTTGCCAGTGGGTGAACATGCACTACAACTTTATTCGATGGGTACGCCAAACGGTCAGAAAGTTACCATTATGCTCGAAGAGCTACTTGCTCTCGGTGTAACAGAGGCAGAGTATGATGCGTATTTGATCCGTATCGGTGATGGCGACCAGTTTTCTTCAGGGTTTGTCGCGGCGAACCCTAATTCAAAAATTCCAGTGTTGGTCGATCATTCTGTCACGCCTGCGATTAACGTCTTTGAATCCGGGCATATTTTGCTATATCTCGCGGAAAAATTTGGACAATTACTACCAAAAGAGCTTGCTCAGCGCACGGTCGCGATGAACTGGTTATTCTGGTTACAAGGCAGTGCGCCATATCTAGGAGGGGGATTTGGTCATTTGTACGCTTGTCAATATCCCCACCCAAATCATCATTCTAAACATATTCATTAATTTCAATTAATTAGGCTTTACGAAGCACTATACAAAATAATTAAGTGGTATTTTGTATAGTAATAATTCAGCTACTCAACTCACTTAAACGAACAAAAATACAGGGATATAGCTATGAGCGAAAAGCAATACACTCCGCCTAAGGTTTGGAAAAACGAAGCTAGTAGCGGTAACAAATGGGCCAATATAAACAGTCCTGAATCTGGCGCTAGATTTGAACGAGAGCTACCTAAAGGAGGACACCCATTTCAACTCTATTCACTAGCCACTCCAAATGGTCAAAAAGTGACTATCTTATTTGAAGAACTCTTGGCTCTAGGTATTAAAGAGGCTGAATATGACGCATACCTCATCAATATCGGTGAATCAGATCAGTTCTCTTCTGGATTTGTAGGAGTAAACCCCAACTCTAAAATCCCTGCATTAGTTGACAAATCGGGAAGCGAAACCGTAAACGTGTTTGAATCTGCCTCTATACTGGTTCATCTTGCTGAAAAGTTTGGTAAGTTTTTGCCAAGTAATGGTTCTGCACGTAGCCAAACATTTAACTGGTTGTTTTGGGCGCAAGGGTCTGCCCCATTCTTAGGCGGTGGTTTTGGTCATTTCTATGCTTATGCGGATGAAAAGCAAGAATACCCTATTAACCGATTTGCGATGGAAGCGAAACGTCAACTTGACGTGCTAGACAAACAACTTGCAAAGAACACTTATGTCGCTGGTGAAGAATATACTATCGCTGATATGGCTATTTGGCCTTGGTATGGCAATTTGGTGCTAGGCAAGTTATATGATGCTGCTGAGTTCCTAGAAGTACATACCTATGAGAACGTTGTACGCTGGGCTAAACAAATAGAGTCTCGTGAAGCGGTACAACGAGGCATAGTGGTGAATAAAGGTTGGGGGGAAGAATGGGAACAAGTCCCAGAACGACACTCTGCTGAAGATATCGATCGTGTGTTGCAAATCCGCCCATAACCTTATACACAACTCACGACTCTAAGCGGTTAAGAACGGTCGACAAGGGTTTAAAAAATGGTTTTCTAACCCTGCAATGAAGGAGGAATTACGCCTCCTTCTTTTGATTATTCAGCTCTTGTTTGATCTGCAAGTATGCCTCTCTGGACTCTTCAGAAAGCGCTTGAACTTGCTGTTGGTAGTTGAGCATTTGCGTATCAAAAAGGTCTTTGATCAAAACTTGGTTTGTTAGATGGCGTTCAAACAGTTCTTTTACCTTATCTTCGACACCTTGACCGTTTTCAGTGAGTCTTTTTTTGTCTGAAATGGGTTTGATTAGCGATAGTATGGATTTCTTGGTCGGACAAACACCTAACAAGTTCAGTGCAAAGAAACTCATTGCCAAACACGAGAATGCGCTAAATAGTTCAGGGTGGTTGTTGATAAGCTGATTCAAGATCTGAGTAATAAGCGTGTGTTTAAATTGTCTCGTTTGTCCTGAGATTTTTCCGCCTATTCTGGCTAATTTTGGGTTTACCTCAGATAAGTAATACTGCTGCATATCCCAGCTGGTGTGTCTGCGATGTTCAATCTCAATCAAAAATCCTTCTAAGATATTTTCTTTCTCTCTGTGCAATGCTGCGACTCGCAGCAAATGGGCTTCGCCCTGTTTCTGAGAAAATCGCTGAAATGCTGTGGTATTGATGTTCAATTCTGTAGTGTTATTCATAGTTCACTCCTTTTAAAACGGGTTTTTAAACCCTAAGTCAGTGATCCATAAATCGAATAAACGTCAAATTGAGTAAAAGTTGAGCGTGAGAAAAATCCCTCAACTACGGTGTTTTTGCGTTTAGAGAATATTATTGTGCTTGGAAAATTGAACGAGACGGCGAGTTTTTCAAAAAAATATCTTAGTGAATCCCTTTTTCTAAAAGGATTTGAGAGTGAAAAATCCTTAGTTGTCAAGAAAAAAAATAAAATAATTCTTGCATCTTGATATTAATTTTGATATGATATGAGAACACTAAACGTTGTACGTGAGTTTTAGTGTTGAAATCGCTAAGTATTCCAAAGGAAGTGGAATAATTGATAGAGTCATCGAATGACACTTTAGCGTAAGTGAAAATTATTTTCGCTTTATATTGGCTTATCTACGGACATACACCTCCGTTGTTTGCCGCCAAATAGTACGAACGAAATGTTCGAATAAAACTTAGCAGCCCCGTTGATGAGGGTAGCTACACAAAATAACTGTAAGTGCCACTTGAAGAGGAGTGTTTGACGAAAGAACAGTGAATAAACGTTGTTGATAGCTTTTAGGCTATCAGATCAATCTTATTGGGATTGATGTGCCTTCGCTTTAAGCGATAGAGAAACATAAATAGGTGTCGTGTATTGCGATTACGATCCTGACGTTTATTGATTTTCAGTGTGTTTTATCACTGAAAAATGCTGTGCTAATTCGTTAAAACGCCACTCATCTCAGGCTGTGTGTTTTGTGATTTGGTGACAAATTAACTTTGGAGGAAACGCTATGTCATTATTAACATCGATTCAAATTAAACCTACCTTGCACTCGTTCGTGTCTATCACTTACGAGGGATTTTCATATCTGCAATTCCATCAACTCTCTTTCTATTTGTGGCGTTTTTCATAGCCAGCGTTCTGATTGTCCTAATTTAGAACGTTAATTAATTAGAAACTTAAAGTAATACGCTCTCTGGGCGGGGGTTCTTGCACCCCAAAGAAAACAAATAATCAATTAGAAGGAAAATATTATGAAATATACAAAATTATATCGAGATCAACTAGAAATGTTCAAAAGTACAACTCAAGGAAAACAAGCTCTTAGGAATATGTTTGGTCGTAAACCAGTGAGCTTTCCTCGATTTGTGAAAACGATAAAAGCACTCTCTAGTCAATCAGTGGATGGGAAGCCGTTGCAACGTACTCTCAGTGAAGAGTTGCAGTGGCGGACTTTAGGTTCTCCAGTGATATTTTTAGAGAATGAAGCTCTTGTCAAATGCTTGCATAGTTCTCAGTTTAATTATGAAAAAGACTTTGCTGTTGTACCTCCTTTTAAATCTTTTTCAATGTCCTTTCCCGAAAAGACGGTCATTAATGGTGTTGAGCTTAAAAGTGCTCTTGTTTCGATTATGACACGCAAAGAGTTTTTAGATCTTTATGGTCCATCCGTTATTACTCTCGGAGATGTTTATAACACTGAATATGGAGATGATGAATTGTGTATCTCAATCCAGTTTGAAAATGGATTTGGTGTTATTGATTCGAACTTTGCACATATCTCGAAGCTCACTTCTGTGCTTAACAACAATGCGTTAAGACCATTAAAGAATCAAGGGACAGAAGCATTAGATGCGTTGACCAAGATCGCTTTAGCATTATGTGTTTATCACAGTGCAACGGACGGGGAGAAGCTAAAAAAAGGTTATCCATCCTCGACAATGGTTTTTCCAAAAGGAAAAAATAAATCGAATTATCAAGCAATAACAGCTCAATATTCTAAAAGTCGGCTTCAAGTTAGTGAAGGAGAAAAAGGTCGAAAAATAACGCACCGTGTACCTCACTTTAGAAACTTGAGAGCAGAATGTTTTTACAAGAAAGATGAGTACAAACACTTGAAACGTGGTTCTCGATGGACATTCGTCAAAGGTGTTGATCTCAATGGCAGTATGAACACTTTAGAGCAATGAAAACTAACAGAAAATAAATGAAGAGGATTATTTGATGGAAAGAATGAATACAAAAAATATTTTAGTGAAGCTAGAGAAAGCAGTCGAGAGCTATGGTGGTTGGTTTTGGCACGATGAACTAACTGGTATTGAAGAGCTAGAAGAAACAATTGATAGCTGTATCTGGGATAAAAAGCCTGACTTTGAGTATTTGGCTTTGGAAGTGCTCAAATACTTAGAAGTTATTGATAGATATCACGTTATTGAAACTGAAACAATTCGGCTCAAAGCTGAGATTTGGAGCGATGAAGAAGAGTTCCTTTATCACGGAGGGGATGAATGTTTTGACAGCTTTGATGAATATCTTGAGTGCAAAAAGGCCGACATTTTTTATGGTCTAAGAGAAGTGTTGGTTCGTGAATTAATAGACATTCACTCCTAAAAATAAGAAGGGGACAAACAGCAGCGGAGTCTGCACTAACTATAAGCGAGAAAAATAATGATAAAACAGAGTAACGCAGTAGAAAATAAGGCTATTACAAGGGCAATAGAAACGTGGTCAATCAGTGAGATGTATGAAAAATGGCAGATCGCAGAGCGTATTGACGATAATGATTTAGAGTTGATAGAAAAAGCCGTCAGAGATTTAGTTGTGTCGAACCAAATCAATGTACTACTGGCATTTCCCAATTATACAAGGTTATGCGTCATTGAAGCACTTGACTGGTACGATCAACTTTCGATGGATAATGTCTATTACATTGAGCAACAGCTTCACCTTGCAAGGGATGACTATCAAATAGACGATTCTGATTTTGAGGTGATGATGAGAAGGGTGAAACGACACTAAATCGAAACTTGTATGCAAAGAAGCCCGTGAAGGGCTTTTTGCGTTTTAAGGCACTTGTTTTTACAGCGATAGACGGGTCGAAGCACGAAGTTTTTGCTCTGGGCTTGTTTCTGCTGCTGGTACGGGATCAAAATCAATATCGTTAAACAACGACTGCTTCACGTCCAATTCAGCGACTTTCTTTTCTAACTCACTTGCGGCTGGTCCGTAGATCTTCACGGCTTTTTCTTGGCTGAATACCTCAATGCCTTTGCTTATATGATTAAAACCGACAATCTCTTGGTTTCGCAAAGGGATCATAGTGCCATAAGTATCGGCTTGGTCATTCAAAAAATCACGTAATTCTTGACGGTATTTAGGCACAAAATCAACAGTTTGGTCTAACTGGTTAGGGATGCGGTAATCTGGCTGATTTTCAAGTTTTAATTTATGCTCTGCTACTTTATCAGAGATGTATTTTTGTGCTTCTTTGGCTTGCTTACAGACACTCAATAACACTTTTTTCTTATCAGAGAAATTGCTTGCCCACCCTTCGATGTATCTGGCGTGTGCATTAAATGTCTCTAGTCCCTGCTCTAGACACAAAAACATAGTGCTAGTCTCAGCGATTAATTCTTCTTTCGAGTAGCCCAAAGTGCCAAAAGCGTTGCTCATATCTCGACCTAGAGCTTTTGAAGTAGAATGAGATAATTCGTGAAGCGCTAAAGCCAAAAATGCTTTATCAGATGAGCATTTTTTACGCAGTGGCAATACTATGATGTGCTCCTTGGGCGAATAATAAGCACGATCTTCGTTTTTTTCAATCACAGGAACGCCCATTGCGTCAATGATCATCAATGCTTGTTGCACAAAACGTTCATCCTTCATTTCTTGACTCATTTCCTGCTTCTCTAGCTCTTCTTGCTTGGCGAAATAGGGACGCTCATCAATGAACGATTGAGGCAGGAGGTGTTTGATTTTTTCGAGCGGAAAGACCTTATATGGCTTTAAACCTTTACGGTGTTGATAGCCATTATCTCGCATCTCTTTGAAGCTCATAGCGTGCGTTTCACGCTCGAACTGACTCTTACTTAGTGCTTTACCGTCTTTTTTGAAGCTTTCGAGGTATTTCACCACAACAGAATCTAATTTTAATCCTTTCAATGGTTTATCGGGATCAAACGTATCGGATTTTGGTGGTAATTGGTCTTTATGCTGTTCCAGTAGGTCAGCAGCTTGCTTGAACGTTGCGTAAATCGGTATTTTCGTTGCTTGTTCTTGTTGATCTTGAAGCAGCATTATAATGTTAATACCAGCATATTGATCATTATGAAAATTGACTGGTAACGCATTTAGCGAAGAACGGAAAAAACTTATCTCATTTTCACTGTTAGAGCTTGGCTTTTCGCCTTTGGGCTTGGAAAAATAATCAAATAACCTGTCCAGTATCAGATCTTGTTG
The DNA here is from genome assembly GCF_000222585.1 of Vibrio scophthalmi LMG 19158. Classification (GTDB taxonomy): domain Bacteria; phylum Pseudomonadota; class Gammaproteobacteria; order Enterobacterales; family Vibrionaceae; genus Vibrio; species Vibrio scophthalmi. The sequence goes on from NZ_AFWE01000080.1 coordinate 38,699, forward strand.
GCTCTTTTTTTCGGTAGTGCGAGCCGCACTCAGTCTTGTTTTTTTCATAAGTAACTCCTTGTTTCTATAGGGTTACTTATGTCGTATCACGCCTCTGCACTTTTGAAAGTTTCAGCCGATTAAGTGACTGTTTATTCCTGAAAAATAAAGGGTTTTATTTTTGATTTGCTGATAATTTCTGGTGTTAAAACCACCATTTCGTTAGTAGTTTTTGACTTATCACACAAGCTCAATGCACCATTTACAGTGCGACACGCAACGGTGTTTTCGTCAGATACTGCCAAAACCCAAGCTTCGTCTAACTCATCAAGATCTAAATCAAATGCCTCTTCTAGTTCAGCGATAGCAGTCTGCTTCGTTACTCTCTTCTGCTTAAATGTTGTAAAACATACTACATTCGTATGAGTGGCATTATCAGCTTCAAAAACAGCCGAATTAGCGGCAGTTTTTGTTTCGTGAGCCTCTGGCTCACTCTCTTGAATATTTTGGCTCTGAGTGGCTTTTGAGCGTTGTTTTGGTGCTTTGGCTTCGTCTTCACGCATCTTAGCCACAAAACCGTTATCGACACTTTTGATATTAAACCTAGAAAATGGTTTTGGAATGCCAGGCAAGTGACACAGCTCTTTTTCATACTCAAGAACGTGCTTTTCTTTCAGCTTCTCAAAAGAAACCGACAGTTTTTTGTTTAAATCACCTTTAATGCCCAAAATGTTTGAGATATAGCTCTTTGTGAAAAATGGAGCGTCTAATCCTCTAAGAGATTGAACTATCAGGAAAATAGGGATTTGATTTTTCCTTTTGATTGCGACAAAGTCGCTTTTCTGGATGAATGTAAGTGAATGATCACGCTCATTCATATAGTCGATAAACTCATCGTGAAGCTCAAATCGCAAACTATTATCGAAGTGGTTGATGAATAGCTCTTCAAAGATAGTGACTGGTTCATCATTAACAAAAAACTCTACCTTCTTGAATCGGTCGATAAAGTTTTCAATCTTTTCAATCAATTGACTGAGAGTAAAATTACCCTTTAGTTTTAACTGCTTGAAGATTTTTGAGCCTTTGTCCAAGCTTAGAATCACGCACTCGTCATTTTCTTCATTGTTAGAGTTGAGATAGTAGTTATGGTGTTCAACAAGTAACAAACTGAAAAGTAGGATCTCCACAAATGTGTCGCAGTAAAGTCCATCTAAATCATAACGCTGCTGTGATAGGTTATGAGTGATCACATCAATGTTTTGTTCAGCGTTGTTTCTGAAAAAACCGACCTGAAGAAGTTCTGTTGGTAGGGCTAATGTTTGGTTAGAAAGAAAATCGTAGTGGGATAGTGGTCTAGTGCTCATTGGGTTACTCCTTAGTTAATTTTAACAAGAAGTCTTGACTCAATGGTTATCCGTGATACGTTGAAATTATAATCTGTTGCAATGCACCTATTGTATTGAATAAGAACCAAGTTGACGCTTGGTTTTTCTTGTTTTTATCCCTATGTTTTACCGCAGATCGAAAAAACTTCAAGAGTTGAACAGCAAAAAAATCCAGAAATATTATTCTGCTTTTTGAGCCATTGTGTAATCCAATTACACCGTTTCTAAAAATCTATCTTTAATAGAAGGTATATCTATTGGTGGAATGCTATGGAGTAGCAAAAAGAATGGTATGGAGTTTGGGTAGAATGCTATGGAGTTGCCTTGAAGAGAAAGCAAGACTCTAAACGTGATGAAACAAAGAATAGAGCCTTGTAATACCTTACCTATACCTAACGCTTGACGAGTTTCTGAGTATCTCGATCATAGCGGTATAAATGTATAGTCAGGTCTTGTATGAGCGTAACTGCATCATCAATAGCTTGAATTGGAACGTTAAACCACTCTTTAGCTTTGTATGCTTTACCATCATTACCAACAACATCAATATCTAAGCGGACTCTCCCAAATAGTGCGTGTAACGCACTTTCTACTGAGTTGAGATTCAGCCCCTTCAAAGGGATAACTTTGACCTGTTCTGCGCTATACATCAAAAAAGCTGGATCTTTTGCTGCCTCTTTGAATCGGGTGCTAACATCTCGTTTAGTTAAACCTATTTTGTACAAGTGTTTGTATTTTTCTCTTAAATCTGGCTTGTTAGTTTTTGCAATGTAAATGTAACCAGTAGATTTCGACTGAGAGTATATCTGCATTCGAGGATCTGACTCTTCCGCTGATTTCACACGTTTTGCGTTAAACACCGAGCCATCAGTATTTAAGATTCGCTTTGCGCCTTCATCTTCTCGTATCCTTTTGGTTAAGGATCTGAGAAGCATTGTAGATTGAGTACCATTTTCAAAAATAATGAGCAGTCGTCTATCGTCTCGATCAGTGCCACGAAATATTTCACTCATATGATCAATGAATAACAACATTCCTTTAAGCAGATAGAAATTGCCTTCTTGGAACTCAAATACGGATAATTCTGATTCTGCGATAGTACCTAAGCCTTTCGTATCAGACGTTAACCCTTTGTGAACATCCTTGAAAAGCGGATCGAAAACATCAAAGTTTGGACAAGGCATTGTTTGCCCAACTTGTTCCGCCTTTTTGCGTTCCCTAATACGCTCAGGATCAGTTACATTTTTAATATCAAAAATGCTTGCTGAAACAGAACTCGATGGGGAAAGTTGTTCTAGTAGCTTTGAGTTCAATATATCTTCGAAGGTATCAAACTCTTCTACTTCCTGAACTAACACCTCTTCAGAGCTACCACTTTCACCTAACAAGTTGAACTCATCATATTCTTTTAAGGATTCGTGGCTACCGATGTCGTCTCTGATTTTTTCGAGTTTTATGCTTAGTTTAAACTCGATCATATCCCCTGATTCGTTCGGTTCTCTTTGGTGTTCACGATAAAACTCGATGATTTCTAAAAAACTATCCAATTCGGTAGATTTAACCGCTTTTGTTTTCTCTTTAGGCTTAGATATCCAGCCATACTTATCTGCATTTAACACAGCATCGAGAAATGACAAATCATCCATTTCTTACCTCCCGTGTTGCTGACGCATTTGTTCAACAAAAACAATTGCTTCTGCAAGCCTTCTTTCTAGAGGATCATTTGACTCCAAAGAAGGTTTCCTTTGATGAGTAGCCATAAACTCTTCAATTTTGTGCTCTTTGAAGAGGATAAGGACTTCCTCTTTAGTAATGGTAATTTTCTGTGAGTCGATTTCGTTCTTGATTGCTTTGAGAACAGGAGCATCAACTGATTTAGACAGTACATCAAAAGCGTTCTCGTAGATATTACAAGAATCAATGAGGTCAACACTTAAGTTATCTAAGTCGAATTGCTTATTCGCCATTTCGATAAATCGAGAAGTCGTTCCGTCACCATTTTGTTTCTCTTTAATACGAGAGGGCTTTATCAGTGCCTCAGCAACGAAGTGCTGACGGATCTCTTCGACCTCTTGGTCAGATAACCCCATACCTTTGAACTTCTCTTCAATTATTCGAGGTAGGTGGACTCGGTTTGCTACTTCAGCATCAATGCTGCCTGCCATTGCTTTCTGCATAACATTATCTTGCAATACAGCAGCTTGAAGCTCAGTCATATCTTCTTGAATAATCTGCTTAACTTTGTCTGTAGATGGCTCTGCAAATCCTTTAATTTCAACTGTCCCAGATTTTTTCTGCTCATTCAATTTCTTGAGTGCTTCTTGCTCTTTTTTATAGTCGTTGTCGAACTTGTCTTTGTTAATGCTATCGTCAGAGTTCTCTTTAGACTGCGGAGAGCGGAAATTAAGCCTTGGCTCTAAGATTTGCTCCATAAGCAAAGAGCAAGTGATGGCTTTTAGCATATTGTTTACGGAATCTTTGATCAGAGTGTCACTAACATCGGGGTTTACAATGAGGTTGGTAAACTGAGCGTGAGTCTTGTTTTCTGAGTCACGGGTACATCGCCCGATAATCTGAATAATTTCTGTCAGTGAGCCTCTGTATCCGATGGTTAACGAGTGTTCACAATACGCCCAGTCGAAGCCTTCTTTCGCTGTGCCAAGTGCAATGATGAGATCCATATCATCAACACTGGATATATCACGGAGAAAACCTTGGATTTTTTCACGCTCTTTAGGGTTGTCATTAACCAAGTCAGCTACACGAATAATTTTCCCATCAGTTTTTCGCTCAACGAAAATTACCCCTGCGTCATAAGCTTTTGGATCAATGTTTCGGTCATCAATAATTTCACCAATTGAGTCAATGATATGGTCGACTTCTTGGTACTTATTGCCTGTTGATTCCATTGAGTTAACGTTAGGAATATGAAGAATGGTTTTTTTATCAGTATCAAGAACTTGTTCGATTTCGGAAAGATAAGAACCTTGATAGAAATGGTAGCCAATGCCTAATGATTTTAGATGCTTATAACCGTTTAGCTGTTCGTAGTAGTTGTAAGTCACCTTATCAAATCGGTTCTCATACTCTGGAAGCAAAACAGGCTCTGCATCGCCTCGGAAGTAAGAACCTGTCATCGCAACAATATGTGCGTTAGAGGAGTTCATTAGAGCTTGCAGAACACCGCCTAGAATGTTGTCGTCATTTGCAGACAGGTGATGGAACTCATCAATAGCAATTAAACAGCCATTGAAGTCGGAGGGTTCAAGAGATTTAAACGAATTACGTAACGTGGAGTGAGTACAAACTAGAACGTTATCATCTGACTGCATAAACTTTTTGAATGAACCTGATGTATCGCTAGCGTCTATACATAGATTATTTGTTTCTTTTACTGTCCAGTCAGCGAAAAAGCCGTAAGTTGATAGGTCGGTATCTGAGAACGATCCACCAATGGACTTTTCAGGAACGGCAATAATCGTCTTCTTGATGTTTTGGTTGTGCATTTTATCAAGGGCAATGAACATCAATGCACGAGACTTACCAGATGCTGGCGGTGACTTCAGCAATAGGTATTGTGACTGACGAGCTTCATAAGCTCGTGCTTGCATCTCCCTCATACCCATTGTGTTTGTATTTACGCTATCAGAGCTTGTTTGATATGTAACTTCAACAAAGTTTGTACTCATTATTGTTGTTCCTTCATTTCAGCGTACAGTTTAAATAGCACTTCTAAACGCTCGGTATCAGTCGTAAGTACCTTCGAGCGATTTGCTGCTTTCTGATACAAGGAATCAACAAACACATCTAGCTCTTGGTGAACTTTCTTAAGGGACTCTGGCATTCTGTTCTTGTCGTATAATTGAGCTAATGTTTCGCCATTCATCACTCGTTCTCGTATGATTCTATTGGCATAGCCCTGAAGTGCTTCTTTGTCTAAATCAGTAAGTGTCGGAATAGGGAAAGTGTTGTAACAAAGAGTATTAGAGTACCTGTAATCAGACTTTAAACGCCCCCCTACAGTACCCACCCACAAAGTATGAAGTCTTGAGGTTAGTAAAGAAAACAGATAGTTACTCATATCGTATGCAGCAAAGTTAGCATTGCTTGATACTGTGTTTTTGTCGTGAAACTCCATCGGTATGTAAGTTCGATTTTCTGATGATACTGATGGTATGAGTAATGCTGGGCCGTTTTTATGCCTGCACTCCGCAAACTTATACGGTGTTGAAGCAAATTTTCTAGTTTGGTCTTTAGAGCTTTCTAGACGCATCAGTTTTACGTTTTCGATACGCTCACGAATTGGCGGTATTGAAAGTGCGATTTCTTTCTGTTCATCAGTGATCCATATT
>NZ_AFWE01000079.1 GCF_000222585.1 Vibrio scophthalmi LMG 19158
AGTTTATTGCTTAGATGGCATTAAACACACAAATTGTGGTGGCTATAGCTCAGTTGGTAGAGTCCCGGATTGTGATTCCGGTTGTCGCGAGTTCAAGCCTCGTTAGCCACCCCATTATATAGGTAGCTTTGCTTCCTTTCTTGATGAAAGTTAAGATAAAACCTTGTCGGTGAATAGCGCAGCTTGGTAGCGCATCTGGTTTGGGACCAGAGGGTCGGGGGTTCGAATCCCTCTTCACCGACCACTATACGAAGCCCTAGTCGAAAGACTAGGGCTTTTTTGCATCTGTGCTTTAGCTATTTCTTTATTCATATTGTTTGCGTAGCCGCTAGTTATACAAATCATCATGGTTAGCAGTGACTAATTGCTTACCCTTTTCTTTATTCTCCTCATCGATGCCTTTATCTGCTCTTTACTGGGTTTTTATCACATTACTGTCTCAGTTAGTCCGCTCTTAGCTTTATTTCACTCGTTATATTACTCACCTTCATGCTTTAAGCCATGCGGCAAAATAGATGGTTTTCACCTGATTATTTTTGGGTGGTAAAAATAGAATTAAAGCTTGAGTCGTGCTTATTGTGTGAAGTTAATCACTGGTTGTGTGGTTTTTGGTTGGTTCTAAATATTACTCATTCATCTTAATGGCAGTGTTATGTGTTTTTTTTGTTAATGACGCTTAATTCACTAAATTGATTGATTATGCGCAGGGATTTAACGGTAATTTAGATAATAATCACTAGGTGGCCAGTAATAGCAGTAAATGTTGGCGCTTGCTTATCAGTTTTTCTTATCAATAATTGTATTTTTATGCATTGTTGTGTTTATTAGTTGCTTAAAATATGCGCAAAACTAAATTTTTCCACTGTAAATGTTGCTTTCGTGTGAATTATTTGCCAAATTGAACAGCTAATATTGGCCAGAACGATATTCTGGTAAATGAATGGATTCAGTTTTTCAGACAGGGCAGAAAGCTGTCAAAGCAGTAGAGGTCTGGTAATGTCACTTTTAGAAGTAAGAAACCTGCGTATCGAATACCCATCGCGTCATGGTGTTCATGCTGCGGTTAAATCACTGTCGTTTAATATCGAACGTGGTGAGATCGTTGGCGTAGTCGGTGAGTCGGGGGCCGGTAAATCAACCGTAGGCAATGCAGTTATCGATCTACTTAGCCCTCCGGGCACGATCGCAGACGGTGAAGTGTTCTTAGAAGGCGAAAAAATATCGGGATTAACTCCGCAGCAAATGCGTCGAGTTCGTGGTTCAAAAATCGGTTTCATCTTCCAAGATCCGATGACATCACTTAACCCGTTATTTACCGTTGAACAGCAAATCAAAGAAACGATTCATGCCAACATGAAGGTTTCGGATGAGGAAGCGTATCAGCGCGCACTTAATTTAATGAACCAAGTCGGTATTCCACAACCAGAGAATCGTCTTAAACAGTATCCACACCAATTTTCTGGTGGCATGCGTCAGCGTGTTGTCATTGCGATCGCCCTTGCTGGCGAACCTGACCTTATCATTGCTGATGAGCCAACCACCGCATTGGATGTTTCTATCCAAGATCAAATTCTGACGCTTATTCGTGATTTATGCATCAAGAACAATGTCGGTTGTATGTTGGTTACTCACGACATGGGCGTGGTCTCTAATGTGACCGATCGTGTCGCAGTCATGTATCGAGGCGATCTAGTTGAATTTGGTCCAACCGCGAAAGTCTTAGGCGATCCCGATCACTCCTATACTCGCAGTTTGATTTCTGCCGTACCACGTTCAGACATGAAACTAGAGCGTTTTCCTCTGGTGAGCTATATCGAACAAGCTTCCGAGCTAAAGCCACTGGATATTAAAAATCACTGGTTAGGTCAAAGCCAAGATCAGCGTGACTATAGCGGTGCTCTGCTGGAAGTGGAAAACGTCAATCTTCGCTTTATTACTAAAGACTCTCTATTTGAAAGTCGTCGTGAATATGTACAAGCTTCGAATAACGTCAGCTTCGAAGTAAAAGAGGGTGAGACGTTCGGTTTGGTTGGGGAATCTGGTTCTGGTAAGTCGACCATTGCTCGTGTGATCGCCGGTCTTTATGCACCTAATTCAGGACGCGTTACGTTTGAAGGTATTGACCTGACTTCACTGCGTTCAGAGAAAGAACGTCGTCCGATCCGTCGTCAAATGCAGATGGTTTTCCAAAATCCATATACTTCGATGAATCCGCGCATGAAAGTGTTCGATATTATCGCTGAGCCGATCCGTTTTCATAAACTCACGCGCAATGAAACAGAAACGCGACAGATCGTTAACGATCTTTTGGATCACGTTGGTTTGGGCGTTATGGCTGGGGTGAAGTACCCACATGAGTTTTCTGGTGGTCAGCGCCAGCGTATTTCTATTGCTCGTGCATTGGCAACACGTCCACGCTTGCTGATTTGTGATGAGCCGACCTCAGCATTGGATGTATCAGTACAGGCGCAAATTCTTAACCTGCTGAAAGATTTACAAAGTGAGCTCAACCTCACCATGCTGTTTATCAGTCACGACTTGCCCGTCATTCGTCAAATGTGCGATCGCGTGGGTGTAATGCAAATGGGGACGCTATTGGAGGTGGCTCCAACTGAGCAATTGTTCACTCAGCCTCAGCATGCTTACAGCAAACAATTGATTTCATTAATGCCGGAATTTACTGGCTTAAGAGAAGAAGTAGAAGCGGCACAAGCCGTGGATAGCAAAGTCACCGCTTAGCTATCAAATCAAATAGATGCAAACACAACAACTAGGGATTGGATCCCGCATAAGGAGTTATGCAATGAAAACCATGAAAAGCAAATTAGCAGTGGCGCTAATGGCTGCAGGTCTAAGCTTTAATGCAATGGCGGCAGATATCAAAGTTGGCTACGCAGCTGACCCTGTTTCGTTAGACCCGCATGAGCAGTTATCTGGCGGTACGCTGCAAATGTCACACATGGTATTTGATCCACTTGTTCGCTTTACTCAAGAGATGGATTTTGAACCGCGCCTTGCGCAAAGCTGGGAGCGTATTGATGATAAAACCATGCGCTTCAAACTGCGTGAAGGGGTGAAGTTCCACTCAGGCAATGCTTTGACCGCTGATGATGTGGTTTGGACGTTTGACCGTCTACAAAGCTCGCCAGATTTTAAAGCTATCTTCGACCCATATGAAAAGATTGTGAAAGTGGATGATTACACTTTTGACCTTGTCACCAAAGGTCCATACCCACTGGTTCTACAAACCGCGACTTACATCTTCCCAATGGACAGTAAGTTTTACTCAGGTAACACCGCCGATGGCAAAGATAAATCTGAAGTGGTGAAGCACGGTAACTCATTTGCGTCGACCAATGTTTCAGGTACTGGTCCGTTCATCGTGACTGAACGTGAACAAGGCGTAAAAGTAGAATTTGAACGCTTTAATGATTACTGGGATACCGCTTCTAAAGGTAACGTTGATAAGCTGACCTTGGTGCCAATTAAAGAAGATGCAACGCGTGTCGCAGCACTACTGTCTGGTGGTGTGGATATGATTCACCCAGTCGCGCCAAATGACCACAAACGTGTTAAATCAGCGGAAGGCATCGATCTGGTCACACTACCAGGTACTCGTATCATCACTTTCCAAATGAACCAAAACAGCAATGAAGCGTTGAAAGACGTTCGCGTACGTCAAGCAATCGTGCATGCGATCAACAATGAAGGCATCGTGAAGAAAATCATGAAAGGCTTCGCGACTGCTGCAGGTCAACAAAGTCCGGCAGGTTACGTAGGCCATGATGAAGCACTAGTGCCACGTTACGATCTGAAAAAAGCGAAGCAGTTGATGAAAGAAGCGGGTTATGAGGATGGTTTTGCGCTGAGCATGATCGCGCCAAATAACCGTTATGTGAACGATGCGAAAGTTGCACAAGCGGCGGCTGCGATGCTATCGAAGATCGGCATTAAGGTGGATCTGAAAACCATGCCTAAAGCGCAGTACTGGCCTGAGTTTGATCTCTGTGCAGCAGATATGCTGATGATTGGTTGGCACTCAGATACCGAAGATTCGGCTAACTTGAGTGAATTCCTAACCATGACGCGCAATGCGGAAACAGGTAAAGGCCAATACAACTGTGGTTACTACTCAAACCCAGAAATGGATGCGGTCGTAGAAGCGGCTAACGTAGAAACCGATCCGGCTAAGCGTGCAGCGATGCTGAAAGGCGTAGAAGCGACGCTATACAACGATGCAGCGTTTGTTCCACTGCATTGGCAAAGTGAAGCGTGGGGCGCGAAATCTAACGTGAAAGCGGCAGACATCGTCAACCCAATGGTTATGCCTTACTTTGGCGACTTAGTGGTTGAATAATCACATCCTGTAGTCATAAGGAGGGTGCAATGCCCTCCTTAATAAGCCCAATCTAGATAAGCGTTACTGACGCAGATTAGGTAGACACACGCTCAATTTTGTTTCAGTCGGGTTGAGTGGTTTTTAAGGCTGAATATCTACTTTGGTTGTCAGGTAGAAAGACACCTCAATCAGAGCACTATGGATAGTTAAGGGGCAAGGAATGTTTTCGTTTCTGGTCAAGCGCCTGTATCAGGCACTGATAGTGATGTTTGTGATCAGTTTAGTGGCGTTTGCCATTCAGGATAATCTGGGTGACCCGCTGCGTGAGCTTGTAGGTCAGTCGGTTTCGGAAGCGGAGCGCCAAGCGCTGCGTGATGAATTAGGCTTAAACGATCCCTTTATCACAAAATATACTCGCTTTGTCAGCAACGCGCTGCAAGGTGACTTAGGTACATCTTACTTCTTCAAGCGACCAGCAGTGGATGTGATTTTAGATAAGCTGGTGGCGACGTTAGAATTGGTGTTTGGGGCTACGCTGATCATCGTTTTGTTATCAATACCGCTTGGCGTCTATTCGGCGATTCATCCTAAGAGTATGTTCACCAAATTTATCATGGCAATGAGTAGCGTCGGCATCTCGATTCCAGTGTTCTTAACCGCAATTATGCTGATGTATGTCTTCTCAATTGAGCTTGGGTGGTTGCCATCGTATGGGCGAGGGGAAACCGCGAATGTCTTGGGCTGGGAGTCGGGCTTTTTCACTATAGATGGTCTTAAACACCTGATCTTACCGTGTATCGCGTTAGCTTCAATTATGTTGCCACTGTTTATTCGTTTAGTTCGTTCTGAAATGTTGGAAGTGCTTAGCTCTGAATACATTAAATTTGCCAAAGCTAAAGGGCTGAACCTCAATAAAATCTATTACCAACATGCACTGAAAAATACCATGCTACCGGTTCTTACCGTCGGTGGTGTACAAATTGGTACCATGGTGGCTTATACCATTTTGACGGAAACCGTTTTCCAATGGCCGGGTACGGGCTTTTTGTTCCTAGAGGCAATTAACCGTGTTGATACGCCGTTAATTACCGCCTATGTCATCTTTGTTGGTTTGATTTTCGTGGTTACTAATACCATTGTTGACTTGCTCTACGGCATCATCAACCCAACGGTTAACTTAACCGGAAAAGGAGCTTAGTCATGAGTCATAGTAATATTTCAACGGCTCCTTCATCTGCACCGTCGGCGTGGCAACGTTTTAAACAGTCGGATTTCTTGTATTACTTCAAGCGCGATAAAGTCGCGATGGCGAGTTTTACCGTCTTTATGATGTTCTTGGTACTGGCACTGGCAGCGCCTGTCTTGGCGCCAACTGACCCTTATGATCTTACCTCGATTGATATCATGGATTCGGAGCTACCACCATCCTGGATGGAAGGTGGTGAAGAGCACTTTGTTTTGGGTACTGATGAGCAAGGTCGTGATATTTTATCAACCATTTTGTACGGTTCTCGTTTATCCCTGACTATCGGCTTTCTCGCTGTCGGCTTACAGCTTTTCCTCGGTATCATTATTGGTCTATCGGCGGGCTACTTTGGTGGCCGTGTCGATAGCTTCTTGATGCGTTTTGCTGATGTGCAGCTATCATTCTCGACCATGATGGTGGCTATTATCGTCTCGGCGATTTTCAAAGCCAGCTTCGGCAGTGATTTTTACAATCAATATGCTGTGATCATGCTAGTGGTGATTATTGGTGTGGCAGAGTGGCCGCAGTATGCGCGTACCATTCGAGCGTCGGTATTAGCAGAGAAGAAAAAAGAGTATGTGGAAGCGGCGCGTGTGATGGGCTTTAAAGCGCCTCGCATCATGTTCCGTCATATTCTGCCTAACTGTTTGTCACCGATTTTGGTGATTTCGACGGTACAGGTAGCAAATGCCATCATGTCGGAAGCGGCGCTTTCCTTCCTAGGGTTAGGCTTACCGGTGGACCAACCATCATTAGGTGCGTTGATCAGTATTGGCTTTAACTACATCTTCTCAGGCGCTTGGTGGATTACCGCCTTCCCGGGTATTGTGTTAGTGACCTTAGTGTTAGTGATTAACTTGCTGGGTGACTGGTTACGAGATGTATTTAACCCGAAAATCTATAAAGGCTAAGTCTCTTTAACTTAGCTTCTTATTACTATGCCGCGCTCTGTCGCGGCTTTTTTTCGCCTATGCTTATTTTTGAAAACTTTGTTTGTGTTAACTAACTTCGAACTTTAGTTGAAATTAGTGTCTGATATGTCACTTAGTAAAGGTATATCGCTGCCTTTGTATTTGTTATCAAAGAATAAACACAATAATAAGGAATGAGAGTGAAGCCAGGTAAAACAGGGTTTAGTCGTATTGTGCATGCCACTGGGTATTCGATTCAGGGGTTAAAAGCCGCTTGGTGCAATGAAGCTGCATTTCGCCAAGAGTGTGCTCTATTAGCTACTGCTATCTTTATTACTGTTTTTTTGCCAGTCGGAACAGTTGAAAAGGTATTATTGGTGGGCAGTGTCGCCATCGTAGTGATTGTTGAGTTACTTAATTCTGCTATTGAAGCGGTGGTGGATAGAGTGGGGGCTGAATGGCATGAGTTGAGTGGTCGTGCAAAAGATATTGGTTCGGCAGCGGTATTTATTGCGCTGATATTAGCGGCATTTACTTGGCTATCGATTGTGGGGGATTTACTGTGAAAAAAATACCATTTCACTTTATCGATTTGTTTCGTACCAAGATGAGCTATGCGAGCTTAACCGTCGTGCTAGCACTGTATTTTGCAGTGGTACTCAACTTACCCATCTATAAGGAACTGCATCATATTTTTGCTCAGATGGAGAGTGTAAAGCTGGGCTTTATATGTTCTATCCCTTTATTTTTCTGGGCGGCATTGACGCTGATCTTTAGTCTGTTTAGCTGGCCTTATATAAGCAAACCTTTCTTTATCATTTTACTGATTTGCTCGGCACTGGTGAGCTATGCAGGTTTCAACTACGGGACGATTTTCGATGCGGATATGATCACCAATATCATGCAAACCGATAGCAGCGAAGCAAGCTCTTATCTGAGCTTATATTCGCTAGCATGGTTCGTGCTGTTAGGTATTGTTCCGGCGTTTTTTGTCGCTATGGTTTCTTTTCAACCAGAGTCATTACTAAAGCTGTTTGCGAAAAAGCTGCTTTCAATGGTAGCGGCTGTGGTGGTTATCGTGGCCATTGCCAGCGTCTATTATCAAGATTACGCCTCGGTTGGTCGCAACAACAGTTATCTGAAGAAAGAGATTGTTCCGACGCAATTTGTTTATAGTACTTTTAAATATTTTAAACATACTTACTTCACTACGCCTGTCGCGTATAAAGAGTTGGGGTTGGATGCGCGTCAATCAGAGCAAGCTCTAAAAATGACTCAAGCTAAGCCGACGTTGGTCGTATTAGTTGTCGGAGAAACAGCGCGTTCGCAAAACTATCAACTTAACGGTTATCCACGAAAAACCAATCCATTTACTTCTAAGCTAGATGTTGTTTCGTTCCAAGACGTACGCTCGTGTGGTACCGCAACCGCTGTCTCGCTGCCGTGTATGTTCTCTAATTTGACTCATGACAATTACGATCATGACATTGCTAACAATCAAGATAATGTGATTGATATTCTTAGTCGAGCCGGCATTGCAATGATGTGGGAAGACGATGATGGTGGTGATAAAAGTGTCGCCAAACACATTAAGAAAGAGATGATGAATCATGATCGTAAAGATGCCCTTTGTGATGGCAATACATGTTACGACATGGTGCTGTTAGAGGATTTTGACAAAAACATTCGCCAGCTTTCCGGCAATCGTATGATTGCATTACATCTTATTGGTAGCCATGGACCTACTTATTACAAGCGTTACCCAAAAGAGATGGCGATCTTCCAACCGGATTGCCCTAGAGCCGACATTGAAAATTGCACCAATGAGCAGATCGTTAATAGCTATGACAACAGTATTCGATACACCGATTATGTTCTCAGCCAAATCATCGAACGTTTAAAGGGTTTGGAATCTCAGTATAACACTGCGCTTATTTACCTATCGGATCATGGCGAGTCTCTAGGGGAGGATGGGCTTTATTTGCATGGCGCACCTTACGCGCTAGCACCCGATTACCAAACAACGGTACCGCTGATTGTATGGATGTCTCCGAGCTTTAAGCAATTAAAAACCGTTAACTACGATTGTTTGAAACAGGAAGCGAAACAAACTGAACATTATTCTCACGATAACTTGTTTCATTCACTGCTCGGTATTATGGATGTTGAAACGCAGGTTTATCAGCCTGAATTGGACTTATTTGCCCAATGTCGCCAGCCTCATCAGCAGTGAAAGCCCGAAAGGTGATCTAAGCCTAAGATTTATCTATTACAAACTCTCTACACTAAGGGCCGTATTAAATTACGGCTCTTTTTTTGCATTCACATTTTCTCAACAGTGAATCGTCAATAATGACAATATTTATTAGTTTGGGGAGATGCCATCGAATTAAAGCCACTGTGTCATTGTTAGGCTTTCTCAATCTCGATGTTGTGCATCACGTGTCGCCCGCCGTCAAATCAATAACAACTAAGGTCTGTTTACTATATGGATATTAAATTGCTGCCAGCATCAGCCAAGCCACTTTCAACACTCCTTTGTTCAGTCGCATTAGGTTTTATATTTTTTAGTCCAACCAGTTATGGCGAGCAATTTTTATGCGATGCCACTCAAAGCTCTGCGCAAGAGCTGCCGTTACTTGATAAGTCTTGCCCAATTGGAAATGGTTTATGGGGTAAACAGCAACCGAAAGGCAGTGAATCAACCTTTTGGATCCAGTGTGGCGTGTTGTCTAAACCGCTGAGTGTCGATGAAGCCAAGGTGATTTATCAACAGATCAGTACCGATGTGTGGGGCAAAATTGAAGGTCGTAATGCACGTTGTTTGATTGGCCCATACAATGATTTTGCTCAAGCCAGTAAAGAGCTCAAAGCGGTGAAAACGCTTAAGCCTTACCAGCAAGCTTTTATTCGTGAAGTGGTAAAAGGGGCTGCCGCGACGCCGAAAGCAGCAAAACCTATCGTTACTCAACCTACGGTCATTAAGGCCAATACAGATAAGAAAGTCGCAGAGAAAAAGCAATCGACGACGGTTATTCCTGCACCTAAACCGATCGCGAAGCCAAAACCGGCTGTTGCCGCGATGGTGCCAAAGCCCGCTGATACGCAAGTCACCATACGCCGCGAAGCGGTGATCAACGGCACGCAATATAAAGTGCCTTACATGATTTTTAGTGAGGAACAGTTTTACATGGAGTATGAAATGCCATGGAACCGTTTGAACTTTGAAGGTGCGGCAAAATTGTGCCAGCAGATCGGAATGCAATTACCCAATGCAGAGCAGTGGCAAACCTTGTTAGAGGCGAAATTGATGGTAGGCGAGCAATGGCCAATCCACTTGCCTTACTGGGGCGCTGAGCGCACAGGCTTATTTACTAACGGTAAAACCAACCATATAAAAGGCTCATCACTACTGAATGTGATGTGTGTGAAGTGATTAAATATCAGTAGTCATACCATGCGATAGCTATCTTAGTGTGGTATGACGAGCCTTCCACCCCTACCTTCATACAATATTGTCCCCACACAGTTAGTTTCAATTGTATCAATAAGTTTAATTAATACGATTCAAAGAATTTTTATAGAAAAAAACCAGTGTATGAGCTTGCTCACATATCTGCTGTTTTTATTATAAAAGTGGTTTATTTTCAATCTATTACGAGCATCTTGTGCTTGTAAGGTTTTTCTTACGCAAATAAACTCGCGTGCGAGCGTGTTGGCATTTTGGAATGGTTGTCACACTTTTATAAACCTATATAGTTAGAAAATAATAATGAAATTGAAAACAACACTTTTAGCAACGTCAGTTGCATTGGCTTTGATGGGTTGTGGTAGCGATAGCAGCAGTGACAACAGTGGTAATAACGGCGGTAGCACTGAGTTGGCGAAAAAGGCAGTCATTGCAGTGCCTACAGAAGGTAAATTTATCGATGCTAAAGTTGAAGGTTTGTACTTTGTAAAAGGTGCATTAGAGAACACTGGTGAATTTACTAATACAGACGGTTCATTTTCGATTGATCAAAACAATCCAAACGTTACTTTTATTCTCGGTAATGAGAAGGGTGGCTTAGTTCTAGGTAGTTCTTCTGGCCGTGAAGTTATCACTCCTTATGAAGCGGTAGGTACACAAGACCGTGCCGTTAACTTGGCTCGTTTATTACTGACTATCAATGAAAACGATAATGACTCGTCAATTCTCATTCCGACAGCAATTCGTAATGCCGATAACGCAATGGCTAACCTTCTAGCTAAGATTCAGTTGGATGATTTTAATAGCATTGATGGCAAGAAGGCGGTAGCGGATGTACTGGCTAAAATTAACTCTAGTTGGACAATCGATAATTTAGTTAGTGAAGTCGATGCTCTGGCTCACTTTGAAAAGGATGGTTCAATTGCTAAGCTCACAAATCGAGGTTCAGACGTTCTGTTAACACATTGGACAAAAGGTTCAAACTGGACTTTCGTGGAGCGTTCATCAAAGCAACGTGTAAGCTATGATAATGGTGGTAATTTTGATCTAGTTTTGCATATGGATCGTACATTAGGTGAAGACCTGTATACTAAAGTCACTGGTTTATCAGCAATGTACTTTAAGTCGACAAATGAAGCATTGGTTGGTTTGCCTGGTTCAAATGATGGTAGTGTTACCGGTGATAAAATGGCCATGTACCTAACATGTGACGATCAAGGTGGTGAAGCGGACATATCACGCAATACTACAAATGGTCATACGGTTGTGACTTGTGATGGCGAAGCGATGATTGAAGGCGATATCGATCCAAAATTTGCATCACTACAATCCGCAGGTGGTAATTTTGAATATAGCTTTGTGAACCCGTCATCTACATCTGAATCCGAAGAAAAATTTCTTTGGGACGAAATGACAGAGTTTGGAGGTGTTTATGAGTGTATGGCTAAATCATCTTGTACTGAGCAAGCAATGACAAAGTATGAGAAAATTCGTCGTAATGATGCAGATGATGGTGATACAGAAGAACAGTGGCAAACTGAAATTATGTCTGGCTCATATGATCCAATTACCGATGTCTATACTCAAGTTCGTCGCAAGCATGAAGAAGGTTCCGGATATATCTCTGAAGAAATTAACTTTATATATCCAGTTGAAAAAATGGATATAGATCGTTATGTCGATTTCGTTGGTACTTGGAAAGTAACTGAAAAGTCTTCTGGTGCAACAGAAACGAAAATTTGGGAGTTTACTGAAACAGGTGTAATTATCGATGGTACAGAGACCAGCTACCAAGAACTAGCGAAAATGGATTATTGGTGGTTTGCTACCAATGATGCTGGTATTTCAAAAGCGGCATTGGACCAGTTGAATAGTACCATTCGTTGGAATGACCGTATGGACGGTGAAATTGAAGATAACTTCAAAGTTAACCGTTTTAGTTACATTCCAGCAGGAAAAAATTGGGATCGAGGTGTTCTAACTAATTACACGCTAGAGCAAGCTACTGGACGTAAGCTATCAACGGTAACAATGCAAAAAATCTAAAGCCAAACTAATTGCATCATCGTTTGGTAGTTAGCTTAATCAAATAAAAAGCCCCAAAATAATCTTTGGGGCTTTTTTGATTTTGGAAAAGTTATTATTGAAAAAAGCCACTAGGGGGTAGTGGCTTTAGGTAAATTCAGAAACTTACTAATAATAATTACAGTTCAGCAATCAGTTCGATTTCTACTAGAGCATCTAATGGTAGACGAGCGACTTCTACACATGAACGTGCAGGTTTGTGCTCACCAAAAAACTCAGCATAAGCAGTATTGAACTCAGCAAAATTGTTCATATCAGATAGAAATACCGTCGTTTTTACAACGCGATTTTTTTCACTACCCGCTTCTGCTAGCACAGCACTAATGTTGCGGAAGATCTGTTGTGCTTGGCCTGTTACGTCATCTGCAGCGAACTTCATTGTGGCAGGATCAAGAGGTAGTTGACCTGAAAGGTAAAGCATACCGTTTGATTTGATCGCTTGAGAGAATGGGCCAACAGCCGCTGGGGCTTGGTCTGAAAATACTACTTGCATGGAAACTCCGAAAAAGCACCATCGTGAGATGGTGCCAAAGTGATAATTAGTAAACGCGTTTGAAGCCGTTTTCTAGGTCTTCGATTAGGTCTGATACGTTTTCTAGACCAATGTGAATACGAACTAGCGTGCCTTCAAAATCAACAGGGTTCGCAGGGCGAATCGCGTTGAGCTCTTCAGGTTGGTTAGCCAAAATCAGAGATTCGTAACCACCCCATGAGTACGCCATTGAGAAGTGTTCAAAGTTGTCTAAGTACGCTTCTAGCTCTTCTTGAGTTAGCTTTTTATTCAGAACGAAGCTGAACAGACCGTTACAACCTTTGAAATCACGAACATAGAATTCGTGGCCTTTACAGCTTGGCAGTGCAGGGTGGTTAACCACGGCGACTTCAGGTCGTTCAGATAGCCATTGCGCGACTTCGATACTGGCTTTCTCATGTTGAGCTAAGCGAATGCCCATAGTACGTAAACCACGCATTGCCACGTATGCCGTGTCTGCGTCGACCATTTGACCCATTAGGTATGAACGCTCACGTAGGCGATCCCAGCAACGCTCGTTACTTACTGCAGTGCCTAGCATCGCATCAGAGTGACCAACGATGTATTTCGTCCCCGCTTGAATCGAGATATCAATGCCGTACTCAAGTGCTGGGAATAGGATGCCCGCAGCCCAAGTGTTGTCGATCATGATGATGATATCTTCTGAAACCGCACGAACGGCTTTCACAATACCCGGGATATCTTGTACTTCCATAGTTACCGAGCTTGGTGACTCTAGGAACAATACTTTAGTGTTTGGTTTTACTAGCTCAGCGATTTCAGCACCGATGGTTGGATCGTAGTAAGTGGTTTCGATGCCCATACCTTTCAGTACAATGTTGCAGAAATCTTGAGTTGGCTCGTAAGCCGCGCCTGTCATGATAACGTGGTCACCAGACTCAACGAATGCCAAGATAGCGTTTGAAACGGCAGCAGCGCCACATGGGTATAGGTAACAACCCGCGCCACCTTCTAGCTCACACATTGCATCTTGTAGAGCGAAGTGAGTCAGAGTACCGCGACGACCATAGAACAATTCACCTTTTGCACGGTTAGCTGTTGCGTGTTTCTTCTGTTGTACGCTGTCAAATACAAGTGAAGATGCGCGTTGGATCACTGGGTTAACAGAGCCTTGTAGGTAACGAGATTTACGGCCTGCGTTCACTAATTGTGTTTCGATATTTTTGCTTGTCATTGTTCTGTGTCCTATGCCAGTTGTTCAACAGGTTGAGATTGTTCTTGTTGTTGTGTTTCTTTACCCATAAAGCGTTCAACGATTTGTGTTGCGTTTAAGTCGTGTACTACGTTTAGAACCGTTGCTGGAGCATCACATACCGTACCGATTACAACCAGTACAGGGATCGCTTCAAGCGGTAGACCTAGCGTGGTTACGATGAAGATTTCACCTAGGAAAGCACCACCAGGAACACCACCGATGATGATTGCAGATAGCACCGCGATAACCATGGTCATTGCAAACACATCAAAAGTGAACGGTAGACCTAGTACTGCGTAGATGAAGACCACTTTGATTGCCGCAGTGATTGCTACGCCAGATTTGTTTAGGTTCACAAACAGTGGAATACAGATGTCGTAGATATCTTTACGAATACCCATGTTGTCTGCTGTTTTAATCGTTACAGGTAGTGTACCTAGAGATGAACACGTACCTAGTGCTGTAATAGAAGGTGCCGCCGCGTATTTCCAGAATTGTTTCACGCCATTTACGCCACCACCGATGTACGAGTAAACGCACGCACCAACGATGTAGTAAACCACCATGTAGCCACACAATAGGCCAATAACGGTTGCTAGAGGTGCAAGGATTGAGCTGTCTTGTGATGCCATAGTTGCCGCGAAGAATGCGCCTAGACCCACAGGTGCAAGTTTCATGATTAGGCCAACGATGTTCATTACGATTGCGTTTGCAGCATCGATAAGTTCAGCAATTTTTTTACCTTTCTCACCCGCTTGGCTGGTTGCGATACCGGCTAGAACCGACATTATGATCAGAGCAAGGATGTTTGATTTAGATAGCAGGCCAACAAAGTCATTGGTCGTAAACATGCTAACGAAATCCATGCCGCCATTGCCGCCAGTAAACTCTTGGCTAAGGTCGATCGTTACACCTTGAGAGATATCGAACATCTGAGCGATGCCCACGATACCCAGTGCAGGGAAGAAGGCCATTGCAATTGAGATGACCAATACAAGACCAAGAATTTTGCCTAGTTTTTTCAGGTCAGTCATGCTCGCAATTGAAGACATAACGCTGAGTGAAACCAGAGGAACGATCACCATGAAAAGAAGGTTTAGAAAGATTTGACCGATTGGTTTTACTTTGAGTGCCAGTTCTGGTGCCGCGATACCAAAGATCGCGCCAATGATGAGTGCCAATAGTAAGACTATTGATGAGCGGTACGGCTCTAGCTTTTTCCACATAATGTTTCACTCTTATTAGTTGTTAAATTTTGATAAAAAATTATCTTCACACTTATTATGGGGCGGATTATGGCGAATAATTTATACAAAAAACGTGATAATTATCGCTAAAATGAATGAATGATAGAAATTATTATAATTTATATCTTTATTTCACTGGTGTGTGATAAATTATTATAATAAAAAATACTAAGGAGATGGGGCATGAATTATTTGTCATTGTATGAACCAATCGTTGATATGTTGGCGGATTTTTTAGGGCACGACGTTGAGGTGGTTTTGCATGATTTGCGCGACTTAGAGGCCTCGATTTATAAGATTCGAAATGGCCATATCAGCGGTAGAGTCGTTGGCGATCCGATTACCAACTTGGTGGCAAAGTCGATAGCAACGGATAAGTCAGTAGACTATGAGTGCAACTATGTTGGTCTATCGAAAGACAACAAAAAGCTAAAGTGTGCGACTTTTTATATTCGAAATGCGGATAAAAAAATTGTTGGAGCGCTGTGCATTAACATGATGGTTGAGCAATTTGTTAATGCGAAGCGTTTTATAGATTCACTGCTTTCTGGTTTTCCAGAGATGACGGAAGAAAACCATGTTGATGAACATCTAGGTGTAAGCATTCCTGAGATGGTCGATATTCGTATCGAAAAAGTACTGGAAGCTTATCCGGTTGCGTTGGCAGATTTGTCGAAAGAAGACAAAATCACTATCGTGACCGATTTGAATAATGAAGGTATTTTCTTGCTTAAAGGCACCGTGGGTAAGGTGGCGCATAGCTTGAATATTTCAGAGCCGACGGTTTATAAATACTTACAGCAGTTGAAGTGATTACAGCGCTAAAAGTGGTAAAAATTATCGATTTGTAGTGATAAAAAAGCTCATCAGCGTGGCTGATGAGCCTTTTATTGTATGTTGAAAGTATCTGTCTCTAGCGCGGCACTTCAGCCTAGCGCATCGTTACAAATTCTTCGCTGCCTGTCGGGTGGATAGCAACCACAGAGTCGAAATCAGCTTTGGTTGCGCCCATTTTCATTGCTACACCAAAACCTTGGATCATTTCATCCACGGCAAAACCGATGCCGTGTAGACCGACGACTTTCTCATCATCGCCTGCGCAAACTAGCTTCATTTTGCATGGTTGACGGTGCTGCGTCACCGCGGTGTACATTGCAGTAAAGCCAGAGGTGTAAACCTTCACATTCTCTTTGCCGTAAAGCTCTTCCGCTTCTTGGGTGGTAAGGCCGATAGTGCCGATTGGTGGGTGGCTAAACACAACGGTTGGAACCAGTTTGTAGTCCATCTTCGCGTCAGTTTTACCATTAAATAGGCGCTCAGAAAGTTGGCGACCTGCCTTAACGGCGACCGGTGTCAGCTCAATACCACCTTCCATTATATCGCCAACACAGTAGATGCCTTCAACATTGGTCTGTTGGTATTCATCCACTTTGATGTAGCCACGATCGTTGGTTTCAACACCCGTTGATGCAAGGTTGATTGCGTCAGTCGCAGGGTGGCGACCAATAGCCCAAATTAGGCTATCAACGTTTTGGCTTTCACCGTTTTCTAGATGCAGTGTTAGGCTGCCATCGGCTTCTTTAACCACTTCTTTTGGTACTGAGTGAGTATGTAGCGTTGGGCCTTCAGCGTTCATCACTTCAACCAGAGTATCAATGATCATCGGATCAAAGCTGCGCAGTGGTGATTCTTTACGGCAGAATAGGTGCGTTTCGGTGCCAAGTGCGCTTAGAACACCTGCGATCTCAACGGCAATGTAACCTGCGCCGACAACGGCAACACGTTTTGGTTGCTCGGTCAGTTCAAAGAAACCATTCGAGTCGATGCCGAATTCAGCGCCAGGAATATTAGGAATGCTTGGACGACCACCCACGGCAATTAGGATGTGATCAGCGGTGTAAAGCTCACCATTTACTTCAACGGTTTTAGCGTCAACAAATCGTGCAAAGCCTTTAATGACATTTACTTTGTTGTTGCCCAAAACGCGATCGTAAGATTCATGAATACGACCAATATAGGCTTGGCGGCTTTCAATCAGTTTGCCCCAGTTAAGGCCTTTGTATTCAACGTCAAAGCCGTAATCTGGTGCGTATAGCTTCATTGCTTCAGCAATTTGTGCTCCATGCCACATCACTTTCTTTGGTACACAGCCAACGTTGACACAAGTACCACCAAGGTCTTGAGCTTCAATCAGTGCTACTTTAGCGCCGTACATAGAAGCACGGTTTGCTGATGCAATACCGCCGCTGCCGCCGCCAATACAAATATAGTCAAAATGAGTCGCCATTACTTTCTCCAATCATTGTTAGGGTGAGGCGAAATTGCATTGCTGTGTTGTGGATGCTGACTTATCCCAAGCAAGCTAACCCCGTATCCCTATTTAAATTTGTTTCCTATAAATTCTATATTGAGGGCGGATTGGTTGAACTCAATCCACCCTCACAGATTTTGTTGTGAGCTGCTTAGCTTTTATTAAACAATGACGTGATTGTTTCGTTTTTGATGAGCGTGCCAGCAGGCTCTAACTTTGTGAGGTGTGCTTATTCCGGCACAACCCAATCAACTTTCCAATGGCCTGTTGCTGGTGCAATCGCCTCTTGTAGGAAAGGTAGAATTTGTTTCATCTGGTTTTCTAGCATCCATGGCGGATTGATAACCATCATACCCGATGCCGTCATACCACGTTCATTGGTGTCTGGAGAGACACCAAGTTCTATATTTAGAATCTTGCGAATGCCAAGACCTTCTAAACCTTCTAGCATATCTTCAATATCGCAACGATTAACCACTGGGTACCAGATTGCGTAGATACCGGTCGCCCAACGTTTGTGACTTTGGGCAATAGCCTGTACTACATCGCGGTATTCTTTGGCTAGCTCGTAAGGTGGATCAATCAACACTAAACCGCGACGCTCTCTTGGCGGTAAGCTTGCGATGAGTCGTTTGAATCCATCTTCTTTGTAGATGCTCACTTGGCGATCACGATGGAATTCCTGCTCTAGTAATGGGTAATCGCTAGGGTGTAACTCAGTGAGTACCATGCGGTCTTGTGAGCGGATCTGTGCACGAGCGACACGAGGTGAGCCTGGGTAGTAACGCAGCGTTTCACCGTTATTGAGTACGCGAATTGATTCAATGTAACTGCTGATCTCTTCTGGTAGATTCGCTTGGTCCCAAATACGTGCGATCCCTTGCTTGTATTCGCCGGTTTTCTCAGACCATTCATGGGTTAAGTCGTAACGACCCACACCTGAGTGTGTATCGTGGTACACAAACGGTTTGTCCTTTTGCTTCAGTGCATCAAGGATAAGGCTTTGAACGATATGTTTGACAACATCAGCGTGGTTGCCAGCGTGGAAACTGTGGCGGTAACTCAGCAAGGGATACTCTCGAAATGGTCATGTAGACCATGGTCATTGCAATTAAGATTATGGCTTATTATATACCCAAAACTGGTCGAGATGCTTGTATCAAGCAGCAAGAAAGCAACAAGCGATCTGCGGCACGTTTGCATCAAGTTGTTAGCATAATCATCAAGGTGACTATTGAAAATCGCTTAATCTACCTATATTTAGTTAAGACGTAACTATTACATAAAAGACGAGCTCGTCAGTTCGCTTTGCGCAACAAAAGGAATGCTTTATGTCCAATCCGCTGCTAACTTTTACCGATTTACCGCCGTTCTCGCAAATTAAGCCTGAACATATTAAGCCAGCTGTCGAACAAGCCATTAGCGATTGCCGTGACAAAATTGAACAAGTGTTGGCGGGCAATACAGGGCCAACATGGGATAACCTCGTTGCACCAATCGAAGAAGTTGACGATCGTCTTAGCCGTATTTGGTCTCCTGTGAGCCATATGAATTCGGTGATGAATAGCGAAGCTCTGCGCGAAGCGTATGAAAGTTGTTTGCCATTGCTGTCGGAGTACGGCACTTGGGTCGGACAACACAAAGGCTTGTTTGAGGCTTACAAAGCGATCAAAGCTAGCCAAGCGTTTGCCGATTTGAATCAAGCAGAGCAAAAAACCATTACTGACGCATTGCGTGACTTTGAATTGTCAGGCATTGGTTTACCCGTTGAAGAGCAGCGCCGCTACGGTGAAATCAGTAAGCGTATGTCGGAGCTAGGTTCGCAGTTCTCAAATAATGTGTTGGATGCCACCATGGGTTGGACCAAGCATGTTACTGACGAAAAAGAATTGGCAGGCATGCCTGAGTCGGCATTAGCAGCTGCACAAGCCGCGGCCCAAGCTAAAGAGCTTGATGGTTATCTGCTGACACTCGACATTCCGTCATACCTACCGGTAATGACTTACTGTGATAACCAAGCCCTGCGCCAAGAGTTATATGAAGCTTACGTTACCCGTGCATCGGATCGCGGCCCGAATGCTGGCAAGTGGGATAACAGCGAAATCATCGCAGAGAAACTGAAACTGCGTCATGAAATAGCCCGTATGCTTGGCTTTGCGACTTACAGTGAAAAATCGCTAGCGACGAAAATGGCAGAGAACCCAGAGCAAGTCCTTGGCTTCTTAAACGATCTGGCGACTAAAGCGAAACCACAAGGTGAGCGCGAAGTCGAAGAGCTACGTCAATTTGCTAAAAGCGAGTGCGGTGTAGAAGAACTCAATCTTTGGGACATCGCCTACTACAGTGAGAAACAAAAACAGAACCTATTCCAAATCTCAGACGAAGAATTGCGTCCTTACTTCCCTGAGCAAAAAGCAGTAAGCGGCTTATTTGAAGTATTAAATCGCGTCTTTGGTATGACAGTCACTGAGCGTCAAGGTATCGATACCTGGCATGAGTCAGTACGTTTCTTTGATATCTTTGATAGTGAAGGCACGCTACGCGGTAGCTTCTATCTTGATTTGTACGCTCGTGAACACAAACGTGGCGGCGCGTGGATGGATGATTGTCGTGGTCGCCGCATGACCTTATCTGGCGAACTACAAACGCCAGTGGCCTACCTAACGTGTAACTTCAACCGTCCAGTGGGCGATAAGCCTGCGCTGTTTACTCACGATGAAGTCGTCACCTTGTTCCATGAGTTTGGTCACGGTATTCACCATATGCTGACTCAAGTTGCGACGGGTGCAGTATCGGGCATTAATGGTGTACCTTGGGATGCTGTTGAGCTGCCAAGTCAATTCTTAGAGAACTGGTGCTGGGAAGAAGAGGCGCTTGCATTCATCTCTGGCCACTATCTAACCGGTGAACCATTGCCAAAAGAGATGTTGGATAAAATGCTGGCGGCGAAAAACTTCCAGTCAGCGATGTTTATTCTTCGTCAACTCGAATTCGGCTTGTTTGATTTCACTCTACACACTGAATTCGAACCAGAAGTAGGCCCTCGCGTCTTAGAGACGTTAGCTGAAGTGAAAAGCAAAG
The DNA here is from genome assembly GCF_000222585.1 of Vibrio scophthalmi LMG 19158. Lineage (GTDB taxonomy): Bacteria > Pseudomonadota > Gammaproteobacteria > Enterobacterales > Vibrionaceae > Vibrio > Vibrio scophthalmi. The sequence goes on from NZ_AFWE01000079.1 coordinate 20,438, forward strand.
TGGCCGTGCTGCCGAGCTTAGAGTGGAACCGTTTCTCACACAGCTTTAGCCATATTTTTGCTGGTGGTTACAGCGCGGGTTACTACAGCTATCTATGGGCAGAAGTGTTGTCTTCGGATGCATTCTCTCGTTTTGAAGAGGAAGGTATCTTTAACCAAGAAACCGGTAAGAGCTTCTTGAACAATATCCTTGAGATGGGTGGCAGTGAAGAGCCTATGGAGTTATTCAAACGCTTCCGTGGTCGTGAGCCGGAAATTGATGCTTTGCTACGCCATGCCGGTATCATCGCCTAATCCTGTTTACTCTTCGTATTTGAGTCTTTGTAGGATTTACAATTAAACAAAGCCTTCCATTTGGAAGGCTTTTTGCTATTTACTGCTATTTAGCCTCGGAAAAATGTGAAAATTAGCTTTGTAGCTTGTATTTGAGTAGTTTGTCGAGAGAGAGAGGGCCAGCACCCCATACCACAACAACCATGATCATTAAGCCCCACAACTGATGGTCATAAAAGCCTTTCTCCCACAACAATGGGTAAGAAACCACGGCAATAATATTAAAGACGAATAAGATTGCCGCCATTGGGCGAGTCAGTAATCCTAAGGCTAAAAATACGGGTAAGATTAACTCTGCTGCTGTGCCCATGTACGCGGCCATTTGCCATGGAATTAACGGGACTTGGTACTCATATTCAAATAGATAGAGCGTACTATCCCATGATGAGATTTTGATCAGCCCTGAGTTGAAAAATACCCAAGCCACCCATAAGCGGCAGAATAACAATAGCAGTGGTACAAAAACGCATTGGAGTTTAGCAATCATCGCGTCGTAATGGTTGAGCCAATTCTTTACAGCGGTTGTCATAATGCTCTCCTAGTGATTTTGTTCAGTCGAGTTGTCGATGGGGGACGTTAGGGAAAAACCGGCAATGACACCCAGTTCAATAATCGTGTTTAATGAGCTCAGTAATGACGGTTCAATATCCGCCAGGGGTATGCTTTTGTATAGTTGCTGAATGAGCAGAAATTCGGGATTGGTTAGAGCGATCCCTTTGGCTAGCCCCGTGTTTGTCGTGACGATAACACCTTGCTCGGCTAGGTTAATGTCTAGCCCTTCTATCTCATTTTTCTGCACTGCGTGATGCAGAGAAAAAAGCGCATATTGACTTGTGAAAGGGAGTGCCGCTGGAGATAAATGAAAACAGATGTGTGCATGTTGCTCAGGAGAAAGAGCGCTCAGTTGTGCAAGCGGCCTCAGTGAGAGCGATTTTACGTTAGCATGACGTTGTTGACTGATATCGAGCGTCCATTCAAAACGAGCAACCTCGGCACAATAAGGCGCAGCTTGCATCACGGCATCAAAGTGCAACAGCGTTTGATCGAAATGCTCACCATATTCACTGACATCCCCTTGGTTCAATGGGTTGTCCAGCACATGTTGGCGAGCAAGCTGTAAAAAGCACTCTTCTCCCAGCAATGCTTGCACGGTCGGATAGGTGATTTGCAAGATTTCGCTTAAACCGACAATAAAATTATTGCGGTAAATCTGCATTCGTTCATCGGCGGTGAATGCATCACTGATAATGTTGCAAGCCTCTCCGCTCGATTGATAGTGCAGAGCCTTGGCAAATTCATTTTGTAGCGCGGCTAAATTCATGATGCTTTCCTTGGCTGAGTCGTGCTTTGTGTTGTCGCCAAGGTATTGAGTATCATGCTGGCTTTACTCGCCTCATGAATTAAAACGTCGGGCGTTGGAATGTCGAGATCCCATTCAATTAAGGAATGACGAGCGCCATGCTCGGCTGACCATTGACTAAACAGTTGCCATACCTCATCGCTCACTGGACGGCTGTGGGTATCAATCCAGATTTCACCTTTATCCAATTGTTTGATGGTAAAACCGGCCAAATGAATTTCATCGACGGCGTCTGCGGGGATGCCCGCTAAGTATGTTTCACTGCCAAAACCATGGTTGAAGGCAGAAACATGAATATTGTTGAAATCGAGCAGCAAGCGACAACCTGTGCGGCGATGCACTTCGGCAAGAAAATCCCATTCGGCAATCGTTGAATGAGCAAATTTGACATAGCTTGAAGGGTTTTCGATCAGTAACGGCCTTTGCAGTGCATCTTGCACTTCAAGAACATTGCGACAAAAGACTTGCAACGCTTCTTCGGTATAGGGGAGAGGTAATAAGTCATTGAAATGATGACCACCGTGTTCACTCCAGCTTAAATGATCGGAGACAAGGATGGGCTCGACTTGTTTCACCAGTGCTTTTAACTTGGTCAAATGCTCCGCACTAATGCGCCCGACACTACCAAGTGATAAGCCGATGCCGTGACAGCTTATTTGGTAGCGCTCACGCAAAGTGAGAAGCTGCTGTCTCGCGAGAGAATGAGGTTGGAAATAGTTTTCGCTGTGGATTTCTAACCAAGAGAAGTGCGCAGGCTCGGAGAGAAAAAAATCCATGTGAGGTGTGCGTAAACCTACCCCAACCAATGAATGTTGAGCGGATAGTGTCACAAGGCTTTCCCTAAATAGTGTGATGTTCGACGGTGTTCGGTCTATCACTAGGTGCGCTGGTTGAGCGTCAGTACACCTAGTGATAGGCGTTTCGTTTAAGCTGACTCGGTGCTACCACCTGCAAGCTTGCCGCATAGTCCGGTTGGAACGACTACAAAAGCATCTTTTTGGTTATCTTCCTTGGCCGTTCCTGCGCATGAGCTGGTTTTGGTTGCGCAGTCATTTTTACCTGCTTTAGCCACGCCGTAGCACTTTTCTTTTTCCGCTGCGACAGCTGGTGCGGCGGTTAACATGGTGCCACCTAACGCAATAAGACCAGTGATTGCAGCTGTAACGGCTAGATTAGACTTTTTCATAGTAATTTCCTCTGACTGAATTCTTTTGTTTAAATCCACAAGTTAATCATCAACTTGCTTACATAAAAGGATAGAAAAGCCGCGGAAAAACTTTCATTAAAAATAAAGAATGTACAAAAATGTTTCGCTATTGTTACTTAATTGGTTGATGCGTAAGCAATAAAAAAGTGGAAAAAATTTCTCCTTTTTGTGCTCATATCGCATAGCTGTTTAGGTTATAATCAACTTTTATGTATAAATAACCAGTAGCTTAGCCATGATGGATCCTTCTTTACTTCTCGACGGTCTGAACGATAAACAGCGTGAGGCTGTAGCCGCTCCAATCGAAAATCTACTTGTTCTGGCCGGCGCAGGCAGTGGTAAAACACGTGTGCTCGTGCACCGCATTGCTTGGTTGATGTCGGTTGAACAGGCATCACCGTTTTCGATCATGTCAGTGACCTTTACCAATAAGGCGGCAGCAGAAATGCGTGGTCGTATTGAAGAGTTGATGATGGGCAGTTCATCTGGGATGTGGAATGGTACCTTCCATGGTATTTGTCATCGTATTCTGCGCGCGCATTATCTAGACGCTAAGTTACCGGAAGATTTTCAGATCATTGATTCTGATGATCAGCAGCGCTTACTCAAACGTTTGATTAAAGCGCAAAATTTAGATGAAAAGCAGTGGCCGCCACGTCAGGTTTGCTGGTGGATTAATGGTAAAAAAGATGAAGGCTTACGTCCTAATCACATCGATGCCTACCATGACCCAATTACTAAAACTTACCTGCAATTGTACAGTGCCTATCAAGAAGCGTGTGATCGCGCTGGCTTAGTTGATTTTGCTGAAATCTTGCTAAGAGCACATGAGTTGCTGCGTGATAAAACCGCGATTCGTGAACATTATCAAGCGCGCTTTAAGCATATCTTGGTCGACGAATTTCAAGATACCAACAACATTCAATACGCTTGGCTGCGCATGATGGCTGGTCGAGATACTCACGTGATGATCGTTGGTGATGATGATCAGTCGATCTATGGTTGGCGTGGTGCTCAAATCGAGAATATTGAAAAATTCACCCTTGAATTTCCGAGCGTGAATACCATTCGTCTTGAACAAAACTATCGCTCAACCAAGACCATTCTTGAAGCTTCGAATACTCTAATCGCCAATAATACCGAGCGAATGGGTAAAGAGCTGTGGACCGATGGCAAAGTAGGTGAGCCTATTTCGGTTTATTCGGCGTACAACGAGCTGGATGAAGCGCGTTTTGCGGTGAGTAAAATTAAAGAGTGGCAAGAGAAAGGTGGCGTGTTGAACGACACTGCGATGCTTTATCGTAATAATGCCCAGTCTCGTGTATTGGAAGAAGCCTTGCTGCAAGCGGGTTTACCTTATCGTATTTATGGCGGTATGCGATTCTTCGAACGTCAGGAAATTCGTGACGCATTAGGTTATCTACGTCTCATCAATAATCGTGATAACGACGCCGCTTTTGAACGTATCGTGAATACACCAACGCGCGGTCTCGGTGATAAAACCCTAGAGACGGTGCGCTTTGCTGCGCGCGATCGTGGTTGCACCTTATGGGAATCATGTGTCGCGTTGATTGATGAGCAAGTGCTGACTGGCCGAGCGGCTGGCGCATTGAGTCGCTTTATCGAATTGATTAATGCGATGGAAGATGACACCCGAGAAATGTCATTACATGAGCAAACTGACCATGTGGTGAAATACTCCGGCTTGTTCGCCATGTATGAGCAAGAAAAAGGTGAAAAGTCTAAAGCTCGTATCGAAAACTTAGAAGAATTGGTCACGGCAACCCGCCAGTTCGAAAAGCCAGAAGAAGCGGATGAAATGAGTGAGCTGACCGCTTTCTTAACGCATGCCGCATTGGAAGCGGGCGAGGGCCAAGCGGATGAGTTTGAAGATGCTGTACAGCTAATGACATTGCACAGTGCGAAAGGTTTGGAATTCCCGATGGTGTTTATGGTTGGGGTAGAGGAAGGGATGTTCCCAAGTCAAATGTCTGCAGAAGAAGCAGGGCGTTTGGAGGAAGAACGCCGTCTTTGTTATGTTGGCATGACGCGTGCGATGGAAAAGCTCTACATTACCTACGCGGAAATGCGTCGCTTGTATGGCCAAGATAAATACCACAAGCCGTCACGCTTTATTCGTGAGCTACCAGAATCTTGCCTAGATGAAGTGCGTATGAAAGCGCAAGTGAGTCGTCCTTCAAGTAGCGGTCGTTTCAGCCAAACAGTGGTAAAAGAGAGCTTTAATGAAACTGGTTTTACGCTTGGCTCTCGTGTTCTCCATCCTAAATTTGGTGAAGGTACCATCATTAACTTTGAAGGCAGTGGCCCACAGAGCCGCGTGCAAGTTGCTTTTAATGGTGAAGGCATCAAGTGGTTAGTGACCGCTTATGCTCGATTAGAAAAGCTCTAATCAGCAAGTTTTATTGAATTCAAAGGCGCACTTCGGTGCGCCTTTTTAGTATTTGGCCTATGGGTGTCCAAAAGCTCTCTAAGCAGTACAAACTTAATTGGTTTTCAAATTTACTTTGTATTATGGACTCTGTATTTGGTAGCAAGACGGAAAAATGAGAAGAGCTTTTGCACATAGCGAATAAAAAATGGCACTTTAAATAATGAGATGGTTTACCAAACTATTTGCAGTTGATGCTAGGCGGCAATTAAACGAAAGCCCTGAGCATAGTGAGCTATGTGATGGGATGAGTGAAAATTGGCAACAACGCAGCAGCAATAAATAGGCAGGTAAAAAAGAAAAACCCCGAGGGGCTAGGCCCTTCGGGGTTATGGTCTTACTCGCAGCAATCCGGCTACTAAAAGTGCTCCATGCATCAAATCCATGATAGTGTGCTGTAGTCCTTCAGCGTATTCCTTTCGTCGCCATCCTAGCGGTGTCCTTGACCTTATCCTGGTCTACTAATCATCCTGATTAGCTCTCATCACTTGATCCCTGAGCGGTGTCCATGACATCTTCCTGATGTTCAGTCCTTGCCTCGTCCAGAGGTGTCCATTTCCCATCCTTAGTAGCAACCATCCTAGTTACTATTGCGTCCGTTCAATGTCCAATTTGCTATCCGTGCCGATTATTCATCCTAAATAACCGAATCTTCTTCCTGAAGATGACCTAATCCGTGGTCTTTTCCTGTTCCGTGTCAGAATCCTTCCGACAGGGTTTATATTACGTCTTTCTCGATTTAGAACAATTGATGTAATCGATTTCTTTCTATGTGTAAATGGATTAAAAATAGAGCAAGCTATTTGTTATCAATGGTTTACCATTTGTTTTTGGCTTTTTATCTCTACAGGTATATGCAATCTCCCAAGCTTGTTGTGAGAGATCTCTTACAAGGCTAGGGGGCGATCGATGATCTGGCAGTAACGTCACATAATCAACAGTGATGAAATGGTGTTCCATAATATCGTTACACCAATCAAACTGAACATCATGCCGCAGATACCATCAATGTATTTGCTCAACTGATGAAGCTTTTTCTGTAAACGCTGACTGGTCAATAGCCACGCCAATAAAGAGAACCACAATAAAGATAAACTCCAAAGGATTAACAGTGCCGCTCCTTTTCCACCAAGCGACATGGTGGCGGGAACAAGGCTCGACATTAAACTGACAAAAAACACTAATGCTTTGGGATTGAGGATGTTCGTCATGAAGCCACGTGAAAAGGCCTGACGTTTATTACTGAGTAAATATTGCGATTTATTTTTTACCCCTGATGCGTCACTTGATTGAAAAGCACCGCGTAAAGCGCCTACGCCTAAATAAAGTAAGTAACTGCCACCCAATAATTGTAATGCGGCAAATAGTGCGGGATGTTGCTGTACTAAATAACTTACGCCAGTCAGGCTGAAAATCGAATGCAGTAAAATACCGCAAGATAAGCCTAAGGCAATGAATAACCCAGTTTGGCGTCCGTAACGCGAAGCGTTTTGTACCACTAAAGCGAAATCAGGGCCGGGGCTCATAAGGGCAACCCAGTGCACGGCTGCAAGGGTGGCAAGAATAGTCAGTTCATTCATAACAAGATTCTAGATAACGATAATGACCCTGATTATCCTCATTTGATGAGATGTCGGCTTGTAAATTTTGATCACTCACTGATTTGTGTTGGTGGAACACCGAAGTTGCTTTTGAAGGCTTTGCTGAAATGGGCTTGATCATAGAAGCCGACATGGTGGGCAACATAGGTGGCATTGTGCCCTTGTTGCAGTAATTTCATTGCTTGCTCTAAGCGCAGTCGACTGAGCCAAGCATAAGGTGTGATGCCCATTTTTTGTTTGAAATGACGTTGAAACTGGGTCGGAGTGAGATGGCACATATTGGCCAACTGCTCTAAACGGATAGGTTCATCGAGGTGGGCCAGGATAAACTCCTTGAGGGTGACGATAGATTGGCGACCTAACGGCGAGGCTTTTTCGGGTTGTCCATAGCCAAACTGAGTGAACAGTTGCTCTAGCCCCTCTAGTGGCAAGCAATCTTTCGCCAGTTGGCATTGGTCACTATCGCCGAGCAGTAAATGCAATTGATAGAGTTGCTGAAAGATGTCTGGATTGGCAATGATGCTCTGACGAAAACTTAATATCTGCTCTGGCTGGGTATATTCAGCAAGCTGAGTTAGCCAGTTTGGATCAATCGCAAAGACTTTGGTTTGATAGCCACGCTCTAGTACCGAATTACCATCATGCAGTTCGTCAGGTGCCATAATCACCACATGCCCTTGTCCAACATGGTGATTTTGTCCTTGATGATGGAAACGTTGTTCACCTTGGGTTATCAGGCCAATGTGAAAATCGAGATGATAATGACGTTGGAAAACAAACTGCCGATAACGCGCATCAATCAAATTGATCGATTCACTCACGGTGTTGCTGTATTTGACGCGATCCATAGAAAAAAAGCTTGGTGAAAGTTTCACCAAGCTTATCGAGCTTATTTTGGATTGTCTTGTATAAAATTAACGTTGCAGCGCTTTTTTATTTCGGCGGTTATTACGTAAACCATCAAAACTAAACACCAACAAGGCGCCCCAAATAAAGACAAAAGTGAGCGCTTTGTCGACGCTAAAGGCTTCACCGTAGACCAATACCGCAAGCAAAAACATTAAGCTTGGGCCGATATATTGGAAAAAGCCGAGGGTGGATAGTTTTAAGCGTGTCGCCGCACCAGTAAAGCACAGTAGTGGTAGTGTCGTTATTATGCCTGCAGAAACCAATAATAGATTCAGAGTCATTGGATTAAGGCTAAAGTCTGAGGTGGCAGAGTCCGCAATCCACAATAGATAAATGGCCGCTGCAGGCAATAACACTAAGGTCTCAACAAACAACCCAGTTTGCGCACTAACACTGACTTTTTTACGCAGTAAGCCATAGAAGCCGAAGGAGCATGCCAGTCCAATTGCGACGATAGGCAGAGAGCCAAAAGCCATGAGTTGCACCAGAACGCCACCAGTGGCGAGTGCCACCGCGAGCCATTGCAACTTCCTTAAACGTTCGCCCAAAAATAGCATGCCGAGTAAGACATTCACTAATGGGTTAATGAAGTAACCTAAACTGGCATCCAGCATATGATTACTGTTGACCGCCCAGATGAAAATCAGCCAATTCGACCCAATTAAGATTGAAGAAGTTAGTAGATAGGCCATCTTACGTTTATCGACCATCACATCACGGACGCTGTGCCAGTGACGGCCAAAATGGAGCAGGGCAGCAAGTAAGAAAAAAGACCACACCACACGGTGGCTTAAGATTTCTAGCGGGGCAACAGCGCTGAGTGATTTAAAGTAAATCGGTGCGATACCCCACATGGTGTAAGCGCCGAGAGCAAGCAGCACACCTTGGCGCGACCGTTGTTGCAGTTCTTCTTCAGTCATACAAGATCACTAACTGTTTTAAAAAGGAGGGGAATTGGTCAGTATAAAAGCGGCCTGATAAAACGCCTAACAATTTGCAGTTTTATTCACCAGCGTTCCCCACTACAATGTGCCACTTACCTCACACTGAGTAACAGAGATACTAGATGACCTCGACACTTTTAGCCCAACCTGACGATGAGATAACTGTCACCGCACAAAGCGTGCTGGAACAGGTGTTTGGTTATCAACAATTCCGTTCAGGACAAGAGCAAGTGATTGAGGCGGCAATTCAAGGTAAAGATAGCCTTGTGATCATGCCGACAGGCGGTGGTAAGTCACTGTGTTATCAAGTGCCAGCCTTGGTGCGAGAGGGCTTAACCTTGGTGATATCACCATTGATCTCTTTGATGAAAGACCAGGTTGATCAGTTAAAAGCGGATGGGGTTGCGGCAGAATGTATTAACTCGAGCATGCCGCGCGAAGAGCTGATTTCAGTCTACAACCGCATGAACTCTGGTGCTCTCAAGTTAGTCTATGTGTCACCAGAACGTGTACTGATGCGTGATTTCATTGAACGTTTACAAGGCGTGTCGCTGAGCATGATTGCGGTCGATGAAGCGCATTGTATTTCGCAGTGGGGCCATGATTTTCGCCCAGAATACGCTTCATTAGGTCAACTCAAACACTATTTTCCACATGTGCCGTTTATGGCTTTGACGGCCACGGCCGATGATGCCACACGTAACGATATTGTGAGTCGCTTACAGTTGGTTGAGCCGCTTAATTACCTCGGCAGTTTTGACCGACCAAATATCCGCTACACCTTGTTGGAAAAGCATAAGCCGGTTTCGCAAATCATCCGTTATCTTGAAACCCAGAAAGGGCATTGCGGCATTATCTATTGCGGTAGCCGTAAAAAAGTCGAAATGGTGACGGAGAAACTGTGTAACAACCATATTCGTGCCGCCAGTTATCATGCTGGTATGGATGCCGATGAGCGCGCTTATGTGCAAGAAGCTTTTCAGCGTGATGACATTCAAATCGTGGTCGCCACTGTGGCTTTTGGTATGGGCATTAATAAGCCCAACGTACGCTTTGTCGCGCATTTTGATATTCCACGTAATATAGAATCGTACTACCAAGAAACAGGCCGAGCAGGGCGCGATGGCCTGCCTGCCGAAGCGGTGATGCTTTACGACCCGGCTGATATCAGTTGGCTACGCCGCATGTTGGATGAAAAAGATGAAGGGCCACAAAAGCAGGTTGAAGCGCATAAGCTCAATGCCATGAGCGCCTTTGCGGAAGCGCAAACCTGCCGTCGCCAAGTGCTGCTCAATTATTTTGGCGAATATCGTGATAAGCCATGTGGTAACTGCGATATTTGTTTAGATCCACCAAAACATTTTGATGCCACTCAGGAAGCGCAAAAAGCATTGTCGTGCGTGTATCGCGTGAACCAAAGTTTCGGCATTGGCTATGTGGTTGAAGTGCTGCGTGGGATGCAAAATATCCGTATTCGCGAACAAGGGCACGATAAACTCTCGACCTATGGTCTTGGCCGCGACCATAGCCACGATTATTGGGTAAGTGTTTTCCGTCAGTTAATTCATAAAGGCTTGTTATTCCAAAATATCACCCGTAACTCAACCTTGCAGCTGACCGAAGAAGCACGGCCGTTGTTGCGTGGTGAGATGACGCTTGAGTTGGCGGTGCCGCGTTTAGATACCGCAGCCCGCGCAGCGAAGTCAGACAAATTGACCAGCAAGAATTACGATAAGAAGCTGTTCGCTAAATTACGCAAACTACGTAAATCGATTGCTGATGAAGATGGTTTACCACCTTATGTTGTTTTCAGCGATGCCACCTTAATTGATATGGCGGAGATCTTGCCAACTTCTTATGGAGAGATGTTGGCAGTAAATGGCGTGGGTCAACGTAAGTTAGAGAAATACGCGGATCCATTCCTCGATTTAATACAGGAACACATTACTCAGCATGGTTAATAAAATGGAATTTGGTTTGATCGAGTATCAAGCGGAGCAGGGAAGAATCGTACTGAATGCACCGGGGTTTGATTTTGACTCCTTCCCACACCTAGGCGAAAGGCTGCTCGCCGCGTTGCCTGCCCGCGTGATTGAAAAGCAGTGTGATGCGGATATTCATTCTTGGTTGATTGATTTTGAAGATTGCCAAATGTTTCTTAAAGCGGAGCACTACAGTGAAAGTGTTTGGTTTGAAAGTCTCTCGGGAAGCAACAGCCAAGCAGAATTGGCTTACTTAGCAAGCTTATTCCAACAAGGTTTCAGTTTGCCTGACTCATCGCCATTTTAGCGATAGAAAATCCATCTTGCAGACAAAAATGGTTAATGTATAATCGCCCGCCTCTTGTTGTTTGGTGTTATAGCTCTAAACAATAAGAACGAATAACCATTTATTTTTTAAACATTGTTGGTAAGTATTCGCTTGGTTACTCACGTTGAGATAACTCGGTGGATTCGATTTGGGTTCCCTCACCCCCAAACCAAACTAAAAAGGTATCGCATGAGTAACTTTACGTCTGCGCAACAGCGCAACGCCCTTCTATATTTAGCTTTATTCCACCTGATTATTATTGCCTCAAGCAATTACTTGGTTCAGTTGCCGTTTACCATTTTGGGTTTCCACACCACGTGGGGCGCTTTCACTTTTCCTTTTATTTTCTTAGCAACTGATTTAACCGTTCGTATTTTTGGTGCACAAATGGCACGTAAGATCATCTTTTTGGTGATGTTACCGGCGCTAGTTGTCTCGTATTTACTGTCGGTGGTTTTCTTTGAAGGCCAGTATCAAGGCTTTAGTCATCTAGGCGAGTTCAATGTGTTTGTTGCTCGTATTGCGGCAGCAAGTTTTATGGCTTACTTACTTGGCCAAGTTTTGGATGTACAAGTCTTTAATCGGTTACGCCAAATGAAACAGTGGTGGATTGCTCCAACCTGTTCTACCTTGTTTGGTAATGCGATCGATACTTTGGCTTTCTTCTCAGTTGCATTCTATCAAAGCCCTGATCCTTTTATGGCTGAGCATTGGATGGAAATTGCCTTAGTCGATTACAGCTTTAAGCTAGTGATAAGTCTTGGTCTGTTTGTGCCAATGTATGGTGTGCTGCTTAATTATCTAGTGAAAAAACTTACCTCCGTTAATCCCGAATTTCGATTGATGGGGTCGGCAGAAAAAGTTTCTTAGGTAATGCGATACCAATGAAAATAAAAAAGCCCGCATTGTTTTGCGGGCTTTTTGCATCTGTGGACTTTATTGGCTATAGCTTTTAGCGGTTATGGTGGTTCGTGATGAACCTAACGACTGATAATGCTAAGTGGCCAGCCAATATCACTTTGACGGTTTGCTTCAATCTCTAACTCGCTCGCGGTGAGCGGATTGTTAGCTAGCCATTGTGCATCGACAAATAGAGAGAGCTTATCGCCTTCCGATTGCAACGTGACTTGCGGCTCTAGCTCTTGTTGGCGGCGGTGGGTTAGCAGAACCGATAAACGTAATAGTCGTAGAATTCGTTTAGCACTAGCACTTGAGATCGCGTGCTGCTCAGGCAAGGAATTTAATTGTTCTCGGTAACGGCGAACCAACTCTGCGAGCAGATGTTTTTGCGCACGAGTGTAGCCTGGCAAATCTAAATTTTTCAGTAAATACGCGGCGTGTTCGCCACCTTTCTTAAAATCGATCGCTAAACCGATTTCATGCAGTTTTGCTGCCGTATCGAGCATGGCATTGGCTTGGGGTTCGACCAACCACTGCGTTTCGCACTGATTAAGTAAACGTTCGGCAAGACAGGCAACTTGTTGACCGTATTGTTGATCAATTTGGTAACGACTTTGCACGCTGGCAATAGTGCGCACACGAATGTCATTTTGTTTTAACTCATCGACCATTTCATAGACCAAGCCTTCGCGCAGTGCGCCGCCAGCCAAAGTCATCGATTCGATGTCGAGTAGTTCAAAAATCGCAATCAAAATAGAAAGGCCGCTTGGAAAGACCAAAGCGCGTTCGAGGGTCAGCCCCTCGATATCGAGCTCTTCTAAATGATCGGCAAGCATGGCTTGTTTTTGCAGGCGCTTTAGTTTGGCGTGAGTGATTACCTCATCCATTCCTTGCGCCAGCATGATCTCTTGTAACGCTTGCACAGTGCCAGAAGCACCCACACAAACGTCCCAACCAAGTTCAGTGTATTGCTGTAAAATAGGGTCTAAGGTTGCTTTTGCTGCATCAATTGCTTGATCGAAGTTACGGGTAGTGAGTTGACGATCTTTAAAGTGACGCTCTAGCCAAGTCACACAACCCATTTTTAGGCTGGTTAATGCTTTGGCTTCAAACCCCTCACCAATGATCAGTTCAGTACTCGCACCGCCGATATCCACCACTAAACGGCGGCCACTGCCACCGGATGTATGGGCGACACCTTTATAAATGGTAGCCGCTTCTTCTTCGCCACAAATGACGTCTATTTTATAGCCAAGAATCTGGTTGGCTTTCGCTAAGAAAACATCCACATTGGTTGCGGTGCGCAGTGTTGCGGTACCAACAATACGAATGTTTTCTTGTGGGATGTCTTGCAGTCGCTCTGCAAATAAACTCAAGCAGTCCCAACCTCTTTGCATGGCTTCTTGGCTTAACGTATTACTGTCGTTTAACCCTGCAGCAAGGCGAACCTTGCGCTTAATCTTAGCCATGGTCTGAACGCTGCCATCAATATGACGCACAACGAGCATATGAAAACTGTTCGACCCGAGGTCGATAGCGGCGTAAAGCGGCGATGGAACAACTTGGCTCATAGCGACTTAAGAATCCTTTTGTTGACGCGGTGGGCGTGAGCGATTTGGTTTGCGATTACCAGAACGAGAACCACCAGTGTTGGTGCGACGTTGTTGCTGGTTACGCGTGCGCAGACGGATCGGCGCTGGGAGATCTTGGATCAAAGCAGACGAATCGTATTCCGATACAGGAATCGTGTGCTCGATGTACTCTTCGATCGCTGGAAGATTGATTGCGTATTGTTCACAAGCAAATGTGATTGAGTGGCCACTTGCGCCAGCACGACCAGTACGACCGATGCGGTGTACGTAATCTTCACAATCGTCAGGTAGATCGTAGTTAAATACGTGTGTTACTTGTGGGATGTGTAGACCACGAGCAGCAACGTCGGTTGCGACTAGAATGTCAACTTCACCACGAGTAAATTGCTCAAGGATACGTTCACGTTTTTTCTGTGGAACATCACCTGTTAATAGACCAACACGGTGCTTATCTGCCGCTAGATGACCCCAAATTGAGTCACACATATGCTTGGTATTAGCAAACACGATCGCGCGATCTGGCCATTCTTCTTCAATAATTGTTTGAAGTAGCGCCATTTTATCTTCGTTAGAAGGATAGAACAGTTCTTCTTGGATACGGTGACCTGTTTTTTGCTCTGGTTCTACAACCACTGGTACAGGTTCATTCATGTGTTCGAAGGCTAATTCTTGCACGCGGTACGATAGCGTTGCAGAGAACATCATGTTCAAACGTTCTTTTGGCTCAGGCATACGACGGAACAAGAAACGAATGTCCTTGATAAAGCCAAGGTCAAACATGCGATCCGCTTCATCTAATACGACAACTTGAATGTGGTTTAGATTAAACACGCGTTGCTTGTAGAAATCGATGATACGACCCGTCGTACCAATTAAGATATCTACGCCTTGCTCTAGTTTGGTCACCTGCTTTTCGTAGCTTTCGCCACCGTAAGCTAATGCCGCCTTGATGCCTGTGCTGGCAATCAGCGGTTCAGCATCATTAAAGATCTGAATCGCCAACTCGCGAGTTGGAGCCATGATGATGGCACGTGGCTGATTAGGTTTGCGGCCTTCATGCTCAGGTGTCGTCAGTAGGTGGTTAAAAGTAGCAGTAAGGAACGCTAACGTCTTACCAGTACCCGTTTGGGCCTGGCCTGCAATATCACGGCCGGAGAGCAGGACCGGCAACGCCTGTGCTTGGATAGGGGTACAAAACTCGAACCCTTTTTGCTCCAAACCCTTTGTAACTTGGGGGTTAAGCCCCAAATCGGCGAACTTTTGCTCTGTGATGTGCGTCTTTTTCATCGCTATAGAATATCAGCTTAAGCTTGCAATACGAAAGTAAATACATTCCAATAGGGCATCTCAATACTGGTTATCATCCAACCAGTTCCGAAAAATACAGTGGAGTGGACGATGAGTGATAATATTTTGCAGCTAACTGATGAAGGTTTTGAAAACGACGTAATCAATGCTGCAGGCCCAGTTCTTGTTGATTTTTGGGCAGAATGGTGTGGTCCTTGTAAGATGATTGCCCCAATTCTTGACGAAATCTCAGAAGAGTACGCAGGCAAGCTCACTATCGGTAAACTAAATATCGATCAAAATGCTGGCACGCCACCAAAATTTGGTATTCGCGGTATTCCAACGTTACTACTCTTCAAAGACGGTAGCGTAGCAGCAACGAAAGTTGGCGCTCTGTCTAAAACTCAGTTGAAAGAGTTTTTGGACGCTAATCTGTAATACTCGCTGTTAAATAGAACCGTACATTTTTATCAATGTGCGGTTTTGTTTTTGAACGGCAACAAAAGATAGACTAGGCTAGTATTTAGTGCTAATTTATCGCACGTAAATTAAACAAGTATTCTCTTCTTGGTCGATCCAGAGACCGAATCCATCTTAACTACAAAACAGATCCTATTTTGACTAAACAAGCATCTACCACCATGAATCTAACAGAACTGAAGAACAGACCTGTTTCTGATCTTGTCAAACTTGGCGAAAGCTTGGGCCTTGAAAACCTTGCTCGTCTAAGAAAACAAGACATCATCTTTGCCATCCTAAAAGCGCATGCAAAAAGCGGTGAAGATATTTTTGGCGATGGGGTTCTGGAAATTCTACAAGACGGTTTTGGTTTCCTTCGTAGCGCGGACAGCTCTTACCTTGCTGGTCCTGACGATATCTACGTATCACCAAGTCAAATTCGTCGTTTCAACCTACGTACAGGTGATTCGATTGCCGGAAAAATTCGCCCACCAAAAGATGGCGAACGTTACTTTGCTCTACTGAAAGTAAATACGGTAAACCACGACAAGCCAGATAACGCACGTAACAAAATCCTGTTCGAAAACCTTACTCCTCTGCATGCCAATGAGCGCATGGTTATGGAACGTGGTAACGGCGCAACAGAAGATATTACGGCTCGTATCCTTGATTTGGCTTCACCAATTGGTAAAGGTCAACGTGGTTTGATTGTTGCTCCGCCAAAAGCGGGTAAAACAATGTTGCTGCAAAATATTGCACAAAGCATTGCTTACAATCACCCAGAATGTGAATTAATGGTACTTCTTATCGACGAACGTCCAGAAGAAGTAACTGAGATGCAACGTCTTGTAAAAGGCGAAGTGATTGCATCAACCTTCGATGAACCAGCATCTCGTCACGTACAAGTGGCAGAAATGGTTATCGAAAAAGCAAAACGTCTTGTTGAACACAAGAAAGACGTGGTTATCCTGCTTGACTCGATTACTCGTCTAGCACGTGCTTACAACACCGTCGTTCCTTCATCAGGTAAAGTTCTAACGGGTGGTGTGGATGCAAACGCACTGCATCGTCCAAAGCGTTTCTTCGGTGCGGCACGTAACGTAGAAGAAGGCGGTAGCTTAACCATCATCGCAACGGCACTAGTTGATACTGGTTCTAAGATGGATGAAGTAATCTATGAAGAGTTTAAAGGTACAGGTAACATGGAACTGCACCTAAACCGTAAGATTGCTGAAAAGCGTGTATTCCCAGCGATTGATTTCAACCGCTCAGGTACTCGTCGTGAAGAGCTATTGACTAAGACTGACGAACTACAAAAAATGTGGATTCTGCGTAAGATTGTTCACCCAATGGGCGAAACAGATGCAATGGAATTTCTCATTGATAAACTTGCGATGACGAAGACCAACGATGAGTTCTTCGATGCGATGCGTCGCCAGTAATTTCGTTATTTAAAAAACGCCACCGTCATTACGGTGGCGTTTTTGTTTGCATTCTATTTAGGCAAAGAGCACAATGAATGCAAATGTTACAAGGAGGTTAACATGCAACAAGGAATGTTGTCGTCGCTTCTCCTATCCATATTATTGGCATTGGGAATGACCAATGCTGTTGCGACGGAAATGCCACCTGAAAAGGTAGAGCTCTGGCTACAGAGTGATCATATGCATGACAAAGTCGCTGAATTACTCTTGCATGTTGTTGAGGATGATCTCGACAGTCTTAATTTTTCCCTACAAAGATTAGCGTTTCCTCAACAAGAGGTAGCACGTTACCTATTGCTAAAAAAACTCGAACAGCAAGAGTTTATCCTCACCCCTAAAATGGCTATTTTTGTTGAGCAACAAAAAGTAATGGTGCCGACTTACCAAGTTCTCGAGCGGGGCGATGGTTACGAATTTAGTATCCCTGCATTTAACTTCCCAGCAATCGCGAGTCGATTACTTAAGCGTTGGAAGCAAGATCAATCCACCCTTGATTTTGTTATGCAAGCTGAACGAAAAGAGCTTGAACTGCGCCATTGGTTAACGGAAGGGTCGGATTACCAGCGTCAAACGCGAGAAAAACTTTTTGTTCGCGAGCTTGATAGCCTCTCTTTAGAAGCGGTGGATTCTTTGGTGCAGCAATTAACTCAAGAAGTTGTCGTGAGTTGGTTGCCTTCATCGGAAGTTATGGTTCGCCTAGCTCAAGTGAGCGAAGATCCGCAGGTCTATAAATTGGTGTGGTTAATGAAAGTTGATCATCACAGCCAGAATGAATTAAGTCGGTTGGCTAAAGTAGGGGATACCTTTGCTCAGCAGCAGATCATGCAAGCGGCCAATAACCCCAATTTACGCCAGCAAGCGCTGACTGAACTGACACGTATCAAGCCGATGAGCCAAGAAGTTAAAGCGTTTTTAGTTACCAGAATGAGCAATAGTGATGAGGTTTCTTTTGTTGCTGGCCAACTGGCCCAACAAGGTTATTCAACATGGTTATCTGAGCTGGTATCTAACGATAAAAAAGTGAAGCGTGGTGCGATTTTGAAGGTTCTTAGTCAATAGAGAGTCGTAATACCCATATATAAAACAGGGATCGGAGATCTCTGTTTGTTTGATATACTGCATGCAGTTTAACCAGCCATTAGAAGAACTATGAGTTTTAAGGACTTGCGCGAATTTGTTGACCAGCTTGAGAAGCTTGGAAAATTAAAACGCATTACTCACCCGATTGATCCCCATTATGAAATGACAGAAATCAGTGACCGCGTACTACGTGCCGGCGGGCCTGCTTTGTTGTTTGAAAATCCGATTGGTTACGATTATCCGGTACTCACCAACTTATTTGGCACACCAGAACGCGTTGCGATTGGGATGGGACGGTCTGAGGTGAAAGAGCTACGTGAAGTTGGCAAATTACTGGCGTACTTGAAAGAGCCAGAGCCACCGCGTGGTTTTAAAGATGCGCTTGATAAGCTGCCGGTCTTTAAACAAGTCCTTAATATGCCGGCTAAACGCTTACGTAAAGCACCTTGTCAGGAGATTGTTTGGCAAGGTGAAGAGATTGATCTTGATAAAATTCCGGTGATGAGTTGCTGGCAAGACGATGTAGCTCCTTTGCTTACGTGGGGTTTAACGATCACCAAAGGACCGAATAAAAAGCGTCAGAATCTCGGTATTTATCGCCAGCAAAAAATTGGTAAAAACAAGATCATCATGCGTTGGCTTGCTCATCGTGGTGGTGCGTTAGATCTGCGTGATTGGATGGAAACAAATCCCGGAGAGCGATTCCCTGTCTCGGTGGCATTTGGTGCCGATCCTGCAACGATTCTTGGCGCGGTGACGCCTGTTCCAGATAGTTTATCGGAATACGCATTTGCGGGGCTGTTGCGTGGCAGCCGTACTGAAGTTGTAAAATCACTGAGTAACGACCTTGATGTACCAGCCAGTGCGGAAATGGTGTTTGAAGGTTATATCGATCCACAAGAGTTTGCTGATGAAGGTCCGTATGGCGATCACACTGGCTACTACAACGAAAAAGAAAAACATCACGTCTTTACAATTACGCACATCACTATGCGTCAGCAGCCTATTTACCACAGTACTTACACTGGTCGCCCGCCGGATGAGCCAGCGGTATTGGGGGTAGCATTAAATGAAGTCTTTGTTCCGATTTTGCAAAAGCAATTTCCCGAGATAGAAGATTTCTATTTACCCCCAGAGGGCTGCTCATATCGTATGGCGGTTGTGACGCTAAAGAAACAATACCCTGGGCATGCTAAGCGCGTGATGATGGGAGTGTGGTCTTTCTTGCGTCAATTCATGTATACCAAATTTGTCATTGTGTGTGATGAGTCAGTTAATGCGCGCAATTGGGATGAAGTCGTGCAAGCAATGACCAGCAACATGGATCCTGTGCGTGACACGTTGTTGATTGAGCATACGCCGATTGACTCGTTGGACTTTGCTTCACCAGTTGTTGGGCTTGGGTCAAAAATTGGTTGGGATGCGACGATAAAGTGGCAAGCCGAACTTGCCTCAAGTGTTGCTGAGTCAAAAGGTGAGTTATTCGATCCAGATGCGATTCTTGAACAGATAAAATTGGCGAACCCAATCATTCGTGACATCTATCTGCCTCAAGGCGCACTATGTGGGCAAATGGTATTGGTTTCGATTGATAAGCAAAATCCGGGTGAAGGACAACAGGTGATAGCTGCGATATGGTCGCATTTATCTTCGCTGGTCGATCCTAAGTTTATCGTAGTATGCGATGATGATGTGAACATTCGCGATTGGAATGATGTCATATGGGCTGTGACCACTCGGATGGATCCTGCGCGTGATAGCAGACTTGATCGTGATGCTGATGTTGGGCGCATTGCTTTGGATGCAACCAATAAACTCGGTGATGAAGCTTCTCGCGAGTGGGGGATACCCATTAAGAAAGATCCACTGTTGGTCGAAAAAATCGATGCAATATGGCATCAATTAGGACTGTAATGGGAAACACAGTTACATTATTACCTAGCCAAGTGACGTTTAAAGTCCCGGTCGGGCAAACGATATTGGAAGCAGCGCTCAACAATAATATTAGCTTTCCTCATCGTTGCCAGATTGGTGCATGCGCGATGTGCATGTGTAAAAAAGTATCGGGAGAGGTGCATTATGAACTGGAACCGATGCTCACAGAACAAGAACAACAGCAAGGGTGGATATTCTCATGCCTTGCGTATACAAAAAGTAATTTAGTCCTTACTTTTGAAGAGTAAGTAAGAGGAAGACCATGAGTATTCAATGCAAAGTAAAGTCGATAGAGTCACTCGCCGCTAATACCTATCGCATCCTGCTTCACCCTGAACAGCCAGTTGCTTTTAAAGCGGGCCAATATCTAATGGTCGTGATGGGCGAGAAAGATAAGCGTCCATTCTCAATTGCGAGTAGCCCTTGTCGCCATGAAGGGGAACTTGAACTGCATATTGGTGCGGCGGAGCAAAATGCTTACGCGCATGAAGTGGTTGAAGCTATGAAAACCGCGTTGGCTGATGGTTCATCGATTACTGTAGATGCGCCTCATGGCGATGCATGGGTAAAAGAAGAGAGCGAACGTCCTTTATTATTGATTGCAGGTGGTACTGGCTTTAGTTACGTACGTTCGATTTTGGATCATTGCGTCGCACAAAAGAAAGCTAATCCAATCTATCTATACTGGGGAGCGCGCGATAACAGCCAACTTTACGCTAAAGATGAACTGATCACCCTATCTGAGCAATACGCGAATGTGCACTTTATTCCGGTTGTTGAACAAGCGCCGGGTGAGTGGGACGGAAAAGTGGGTAATGTACTAGAGGCGGTAAGCGAAGATTTTGATGTATTAGAAGATTTCGATATCTATATTGCAGGTCGCTTTGAAATGGCTGGTGCTGCACGTGAGCAATTTACGCAAAACAAGCAAGCGAGAAGCGACAGAATGTTTGCAGATGCTTACGCTTTTATCTAATAGCGCATCATGTCTCTGATGAAAAAGAGGGCTTTTAGCCCTCTTTTTTGCCTTATTGCTGCTAATTTCATCGGATAGTCACTTTTTCTGAATTAATTTGCAAAAAGGCTTGCCAATAAAATCCAGTTACCTATAATGCGCATCCACTGACAGGGCAGACGCCGCAAGGCTTCAGCGTTAGTCAGAGAGGTGAAAGGTTCCACGAAAATTAAATTGAAAAAGTGTTTGACTCTTTCAGTTATCTCGTTAGAATTCACCTCCGCTTCGAGAGAAACTCTCGCAGCAAGCTCTTTAACAATATAAACCTATCAATCTGTGTGGGCACTCGTTGATGATAATCCAATAAGTTATTGCTTAGGCAATGACTGTTTCTTCGGAAACAACATTGGGTTCAATGAACTGAGTGACCAATTTGATAACTTCGGTTATCGAG
>NZ_AFWE01000078.1 GCF_000222585.1 Vibrio scophthalmi LMG 19158
CAAAGTTGGAGCGAATCAAAAAGCCGAAAGCTGCCGGTTCTTACATCATCAAAGCTGTGGGTTATGCCGCGAAAGGTGCGAACGCAGACCAAGGGTTAATTAAAGGTAATCGCTATAACATTGCGAAGTGTTCTCGTGCGCCGGCTTGGGAAACTCTCGCTTCATTCGAAGTGGGGAATATGACGGCAATCATTAAAGAACTTGGCTACAAGCTTGAGCAATGGAAGAAACCCATAAAACGACAAATAGGAAAGTTGCAGGCGGCTAAGGCACAAACTATCAAAGCGAAGTCGATTGCTAAGAATCAGAATAAGCCACAAGACTATCAAAACCGTTTGTACCAACGAATCATTAGGTTAGAGAAGCAAGCAGAAAAGCTGAACCAAACCGTGAAAGATAGAGGAGTTTACGTTAGCTCTATCAATCGTTTTTGCATTACTTTTGAGGGGGAATGTTCAAAACAAAAAGTGGATGATTTCATGCTTTGGGCGGCAGGTGCTCGTGGTTGGTCACTGCAATGTCGCGACGTGGATATGAGCGATATAAAAAATAATGCGGATAGTTTTTATCATGATGAATTTTATAGATTTAAAGATAACCAAGCGTATTGGAAATCAGTTTTAAATGATCCGCTTCAACCGAACGAAGTGGACGATAGCGAAGTGAACTATTGGCTAAGCTTGACTGCTGATTACTTGGAAGGGCGATGCCAACCGATGTTGAATTAGAGCTTTGTAGATAGAACTCTCAGATATCGACATCTGAAAAATATGAACTAGAAACCTGTATGGATATACAGTATATTTTCACTGTTCATGGTAAGGGTATTGATATGGCAGAGAAAAAACAGCTGTTCCAACAAGCTCTAGAGCTGATTATTGATGGTGTTGCACTAAATACGACGGGTGGAAATCGAGCCCAGGTTGGTGCTTATCTTATGGGATTGGTGGTTGCTGATAACCAAGGCCAGCTGGATGCGGAAAAGGTAGAGGCGATTCAACTCATCATTGAGATGGCTGCTGAAACTGAAAGTCCAATGTTTAAGATGTCCTAGCCTTAGCACTAAGGGCTTGGACTCAATTTTGTTTGAGGAAGAGTCGAATGTTGATTACTTGCCCTAAGTGCGAAAGCAAATCTCGAATCGCAACATCAAGAGCGATGACCAAAGATACACGCGAAGCGTACTGTCAGTGTTTGAACCTAAACTGTGGAACGGTGTTTGTAACCTACACCTCAGTTCACCGAATCATCGAGCCAACAGGCGATAAGCCAAATCCAGAACTGCAGCCTGAATTATGTAAGGGCGATATTGATCAGATAGATATGTTTGATATTAAATTGAAGGAGCATAATATGCTCCCTTTATGAAATGGTGGGTGTTAGCTAAAGCTCAGAATCTAAAGTGATATTTAAAATAGAAACAGGCGTTTTTACATAAGCACCATGCTTATCTTTTACCTTGAATTCTATAATGTGTTCCTTGCGTTTCGTCACTTCTGCGGAGTAGTCTGCTTCTAAAAAATCAATCTTTACCCTTGGTGGCACTCGCATTGGGACAGATGTGATGATTTTTGATACTCCCGCACCGTTTGGAGAATAGAGTATTAAATCAGAGCTGCCAGTGATCTTTTTATGGTACTCGATTAATGCTTCTTTCTGTTCGAACTTTGGACTATTAAATAAGCCTCGAATCGGACCCATAACAATAAATGCTTCTTCCGGGTAACTATCAATATCAAAATTTTCTAGGTATACGGCGTAAACACTTAATAAACCCTCATATCTCAATGAAATATGAGGGACTTCAGGGGTATAAGTGTTTGGTGCCACTAAAATATGAAATGTGGCTCGGTTTTCGTTGCCAAACCATTCCACAACATGGTCTTTAGGCTTAGGTTCTGAATTCAGTAGATCAAGAGCCGATATTGTCGGAATAGACCAAGTCGCGATATGGTTTACTTGTGTGATATTTGATGTAGGTTCGAAGTATGCTGAACTGATGTCTGTGTCATGATACAGCACGGTTCCTGTGGCATGGTAGGATAGGCGTTTTTTCTTTAATCTTGGTTTTTCTGGAGTTTGATGCTTAATACCATTATCCGTCTTAACGAGTTTTTTTTCTGTTTCACCATCTCTAACAAGGCTAATGTAAACGGAGCCATCATTTTTATCTTCAATTTTAATATTAAGGAACTTGAATACATCGCCCTTATGTTCTAGGTAAATATTTGTACTCGACGCGTTAGCCATATCTTGACCTACTTCTTGTAATGATTAATTACAAGATAGTATGCGATAAAGCGTTTGATTAAGAAAGTTGGGAGGTTAAAACTTTGACCGATTCCTCGAAAAGTTAAAAACGCACAAAAACGATCTGCAAGGATCTCTAAATCCCCAATCTAAAACAGCCCTTGATTCAGTTCCCATAAGGGCTGTGGTCAAATATCCCTACCAATTTTAAATACACCTTTGAATGCGCGAAATTGCAGTGCTGAATTTTAGTGTGGAGGGGTGGGTGAGCCGACGCGAGTCCGAGAGCCAATATCCGCCACTTAAATTCTCAACCCTGCTGATTCTGCCGCTTTTCATCGTCACGAAGAGATTTTCATCTTATGTGGGAACGACAATACGAGCACGGTCGATGGAATGGGCACAAGCTCAATATCCTCTCTACTGCCATTGATGGTGGTAAGCGCCTGCACGTAAGTGAAATCCCATACGCAGATTTGCCACACATCAAAGTTATGGGTAGTAAGGCTAGGAATATAAACCTTGAGGTTATCTTTGTCGGTCCGAGCTCTCTGGTTGATTCCAATGCGTGTATTAGCAACTTGGAAGAATCACCAAAAGGAGAATTAGAGCACCCATGGCTTGGTGAGTTGGCTCTTGTCTTTAATACCTTCTCGCAGAGCATTAACACCAAGCGCGGCGTGGTGGTTTTAAGCCTAACGTTTTTACGTGCGGGAATTACGCCAACAATTGCAGCGCCTACGGTCGTTCGCTCTAAAGAGCAAGCCCGTATCGTGGAACAACTTTCAGCGAAGTCATTCAGCCACGACGTGCAAGCAATGGACGTGGCGGAAATCAATCAAACTCAAAATGATGCCAGCCAGGCATTGAATGTTCTTGTTGATATTACTAGCCGGCTTAATCTCGCTGACGACACCTTGCAAAGCATCAACCATGCAATTAACGAAGCGCTTTCCGTAGTAAGTAGCCTGAGTAATCAACCTGCAGAGTTCGCCAATTTGTTCAGTACCGCCGTAGATGCGGTTGCTGATGGCGTTCAATCAGAGCCAAGCTCTGCCAGTGAGGCGGTCGATAATTCACGTAATGCTCAAACATTGTTGTTAGGGCAAGTGAAGGACAAACCAACTTCTAACCACCACAACGTTCAAATGGTCACTGCAGCGGTGAAAGTAAGTAAAGATATTGCCGAGCTGGAGAAGGAAGAGCGTTTTGATGTCACCACCACAACTAAACAGCCTGCCATTATCCAAAGTGATTTAGCAGCATTGGTGAGCGGTGTTGATGATCGCATTAATGATGTGACCAGCGTTTCGACCATGGGAAGTATGGCGCTGTTTGATTCCCTGGTCGTGTTGAAAAGTAACGTGCAAAAGCAGCATGACAAAGTGATAGCGGGAAGAACGCCGCACCGAACGTTGCAAGCACCGCGCTTTAAGCCTGCTCTTGTCGTTGCTCATGATGAGTACACAAAAGAGAAAGTGGTGACCGCAATTAACTCACTCCAGCACCCTTTGTTCATGCGTGGTGACATTGCCGTGAGAGATGCCTAATGCAAAAGCTAACCATGCTAATAAGCGGTAATCAGTATCCTTTCTATCAGGCTGATTTGAAATACTCAGTAGAGCAACTGGCGCACACCTTTAGCTGCAAAATTCCGCCGATGAGAATAGAAAGCCCATTGCCCGTTGAGTTTCGCTTGGGTGAACGAGTCATTCTTACCGGGCAAGTTGACAAGGTCGATAGCGGCACTGCAACCAGTGCCAACGAGCTCTCTATTACTGGGCGCTCAAGAAGTGCCAACATGATTGATTCTCGCATCACTATGGATGCGTTGTATGACCAAAACGTTGAGAAGCTACTTCGTTCGCTGGCCAAGCCCTTTGGGTTAAGCGTGAAAAGCTTGGTGGGCTCGATGCCGCTCATCCCAGAGTTCCAAATTAATGCAGAGTCACCGGTTGAAAACGTCGCGCAAGTGATACGAGAGCAAGGCTTTATGTTGATTGAGAGAAACGGCGTGCTGACCATCGAAAATACTGCTCATGCCACGGTGCATGGGATTGGTTTATCAACCGATAGTAATGTTGAGTCATTGGATATCACCCGAACGTTCAACAAACAATTTCATCATATTGAAGTGCAAGGTGCTTGGGATGATGCCAGCGCAACTATCAAGATGCCTGGTATTAACAAAGCCAGAACGATGGTGATCATATGCGACCAATTACAAAGTGCCGAGGCTTGTTTGTCTCGAGCTCAGTATGAGCGTGATCTTGCTATCGCTGAGAGCTTAACGGTATCAACCAATATCTCTGACGTATTCCAAGAGCTTGCCATTGATGGATTAAACCGAGTAATTCGAGTCAGCGACAAAGAGCAGGGCTTCAATGAAATGTTGGTGATTAAAGGTTTAGGTCTATCGGTATCCGAAAGCTCTGCCAGTACCTCTGTCGAGTTGTTTCGCCCGTTTAAGGAGCAAAGCTATGCGTAAAGAGATGCAGCAAAGGCTCATGGCTCGAATCAAAAATGTCATTGGCACGGGAACGGTGACAGGGGCAACAACCAGCGTTCTGCAAATCAAAACCGCGACAGGGCGAACCAACGATCGAATTAAGCGCGTGCATAACTATGGCTTTATGAGCCGCCCTTTGGTTGGCGCAAAAACTTACAACCTCTTCTTAGGTGGCGTGACAGCGCGTGGTTTTACGGTCAACGTCGAAGATGAGCGCCATCAAATAGACTTAGAGCCTGGTGAGATTGCGATGCTTGATGATAAAGGCAACCTCGTTCACTTCACGGCAGGTGGTGTCAAAGTAAATTCCATCGCGAAGATAGAAATCATCTCAGCAAGTGAAACGAATGTGAGTGCGGCAAAAGTAAACGTAACCGCTCCAGACTCCACCTTTTCAGGCAACGTCGCTATTGGCGGAAACTTAATGGTCGCGGGTAGCGTTGGTGGTCAATCCGGTAAGTTCGGTGGTGTCAGTGTTGAAAAGCATGATCATAACTATGAAGACGATAGCACGAACAAAACGACCAAGGGGCCGAATAAAGCATGAAGCATTTTAATCTCAATGCGCTAACCGCTCCTACAAGTACGAAGGAAGGCATGAAACACGCGGTACTTCAGAGCATTTATAACCACGGTGAATCCACTCAAAATGACCGCTCACGCATGGGCAAGAATGAACGAGGAGGCACTTGGAGTAATGATTTGTTATCTATCGTTGGCTCGCGAGATTGGACACTACAACGAGAAAAGCTCACTGAACAAACGTTGAGCTTGGCCAAGCGCTTTATAGAAGAAGCATTGAGTTGGTTAATCAAACAAGGCTACGCCAAGGCGATTGAAGTTTTTGTGTGGGAAGAGAAGCCTAACCAAATGGGGTGCTCGGTCATCATCACACTGGTCGATGGCGAAAAATTTAAGGTACCACTATGAGTACGCAACGCAGCTTACAAGAGTTAATTGATCGCGCGAAATCCAATTTGATCGCGAAAACAGGGCAAAGTACCCCAGCGATAGATGCGATTGCTTGTGCCATTGCAGGTGTCAGTTATGGCCAATACGGTTATCAAGATTTACTGTTTCGAGAGCTTCACCCTGAAACCTGCTCTGAGCCTTGGCTCTACCTTCATGCGAATCGGCACAGTACTCCGCGTTTATTGCCTACCTTCGCAACGGGCTGTGTTGAGTTTGAAGAGTTGGGTGATGTCGTCGTTATTCCCAAAGGCCGATTACTCACTGATAACGCGGGTAATGAGTATGAAACCATCAAAGAACAATACAGCAATGTTCCAGTTGATGTGGTGGCGCTTACTTCTGGTCGCTCAAGTAATTTGCCAACGGGCAGCTTATTAAAACTCGCTGAAGGACTAAATGGAATCAACCCTAATAACGTGCGAAGTCTGGGTGTTGAAGGGGGCGCTGACATTGAAGCGGTAGAGCATTGGCGAGCTCGCGTTATCGTCGCTTTTGAAAAGAATGAGTTAGTCGGTAAGGCAGAAGATTATCATGAGTGGGCAATATCGGCTCACGCTGATGTGGACTTTGCTTGGGCATTAGATAACACGCCTGAGCGCGGGATGGTTGAAGTCTATATTGGTTCACGGCAAAGCAATCCGGCATTGACGAATGAAGTGATAAACCTAGTCCAAGAAACGTTTGAACACAATCGCCTAGCTGGGTGCCATCCCCGCGCTTTATTGCCTGAGCTCGTCCCGCTTACTGTCGAGATCCAAGGTATAGATGAACAATCTGTCCGTGATGATGTGCGTATTGCGTTAGAGACGCTTATAAAAACCAAGATGGGAAAAGTTCATAAAGTGGATAGCAATACTCGCGTTCCTGAATCCATCACGCCCACAGAAATTGTGCTCACTATCTCCGCGGTGACGAACAACTTTATTGTTCGACATCCGATAGAAGAAGTGAGCATTGCAAAAAATCAAATTCATGTATTAGGAGCGATAACGTGGACACCTCCGACTTAATCATTGAATACAGCGAAGGTGATTTTGCTGATGCGATTAGAGTGTTGCTACCCAAAGGTGAGTATTGGCAAGAGGCAGACAACCCAGAGCTAACCAATACCATTGAGGGCATGGCGGCAGACTTTAAAGCCACGCATGATGAAATCGAACTTTCACTACTGACTGATTTTCGAGAGCGCTCGTTTGGATGGAAGCTATCCGATTATCAAGGCTTGCTTGATAGTACAACGGGTAAGGGAGGCGGTAGCGTATTCGATAATGCCAGTTCTCCGAACCTGATTTATGCCGCTTTGAGCGATAGCGCTCGAGCCTATAGCAAAAAAGCATGGGAAGAGTTTGAGAAAAAACGCCTACCTCATACCGATATCGAGTGGCGGTTTCATTCTCGCGTGAGTTATTACCATCAGTTAGCGAATTATCGCCATATTCGAAATCTACATAGTTACGAGGTAACGCAATGAGTTTAGTTATTACTAATGCGGGGATTGCGGCGTCTATTCAAGCGGCTGAACTGGGCATTCAATATAAAATTACTCATATCAGTATTGGCAGTGAAGGTTATGTGCCTACAGCTAGCCAAACCGAATTACGGAATGAGATCCAGCGAAAAGTCATAACAAAGGGTGAGCAAATTAGCCTAGGCCAGTTGCACTTTGAAACAGTGTGGGATGGGCGAGAAGAATTTGAAGGCAAAGAGCTCGGCTACTGGCTTGAAGATGGCACTTTGTTTGCGGTCGATAGCCGTAATGGCGAGGTGATCACCTATAAGCGCGCCGATACCGTAGTGACTGAAGCGGTGGAATTAAATCTATCCGCCTCTTCACTGACAAATATCACGGTTGAATTGATGGGCTCACCTTTGGCCACTGAGCGTGTGGCGGGTATTGCTAAAATTGCGACTAATGAGCAAGTTGAGGCGGGAACCGAGGACCATGCATTCCTAACGGTAAAGAAACTGGTTTATTCCCTTGGTGTAACTCATGTCATAGAGAAGTTAGTTAGCACTCTTTGGCAACCGCTGATTGATAAAATGTGGCTACCTCTCGCTGAATTAATTTACCCGGTTGGTTGTCCAATCCCGTATCCAGGGGGTGAAGCCCCTCATGGATTTATGGCCTACATCGGGCAGCCGTTTGACAAAACAGTTTTTGTTAAGCTAGGGGAACGGTATCCAAGCGGCGTTATGCCAGATTTACGAAAAAGCTACATTCGAGGTCTAGGTAATGGTGAAACTGTTCTTTCTCGCAAAACTCAATCTGTTCAGCCTCTTGGGTTTCAATCAGATCCGCATACTCACGGAACAAACGCAACGGCTTATGGAACGATTAGGAATGGTTATGAGCGAACTACAGGCTATCCAGAATATCGAAGCTCGGCAAGTGTGTATTCAGCGACAGTCACTGGCCGAATTACTGGTACGGGTGATGAAACAAACCCTAATTCAATTCGTTTCCTATTCATTACAAGAGCAGCATAAATATGTATTACTCAAAAGATACAACAGAAACACTTTACCATTTTGATGATAATAAAGAGTTTACGCATGTCAGCTCTATGATGATCCGTAAGAACACAGGATTACCAGCTCAATGTACTTTACTCCCCCTCCCTGAGTACGACTCAGTCAATGAACGCTGTTATTTTATTAATGAACAATGGCAAAAGAGTGAGCTATTCGTTGGTCGGCAGTTTTGGAATGAGGAAGCGGTGTTGGATAACATTCAGACATTCTTACAAAAGATGCCTGAACGATATTCCATCATTAAGCCGCCAAAAGCAGAAAAGGGTTTTGTTGTTCGTTTAGTCGACAATATGTGGGTTCAGTTAGAAGACCATTCTGGAACACCAATATTTAAGATGGCGGACTGTCAAAAATCCAAGTTAGTGATTGAACTGGGTCCTATCGAGGCAGGATGGACAAATACCGTCCCTCTGACCCCGTGGGATGAGTGGATTGATGATGCTTGGGTTACTAACCAAAGCAAAAAATATATTGCTGACTATGATGCGGTTGATAGTAAGCGCCGCGCTTTGTATCGCGAAATGAGTGATCCACTCTATATGGAAAGCTACCGGAAAAAGGAAAACGGAGAGTTTGAGGAGGCGGCTATATTCAAGACTCAGGCTGATGCTGCCGTAAAAAACATACAAGTCAATAATCCTTTTCCGCCACCGCTAGTAAATTAAAGTTAATGCCAACCAGAACCCTTGCATTAATGCGGGGGTTTTCTACATCTATCAAATAGAATTCTCATCGATACAAGCGTTAAAACCTGCACTATACACTGGCGTCAATACGAATAAAAAATACTAGGGAAGTACTTGTATGAACGTTGGCAAAACAAGCTTGTTCACCACATTAAGTGCAATGTTAGCTGGCGTTTCTGCAGAAGATATTGCGCAAATCGTCGCCTTTACAGTTGCAACTATTTCAGGTTTGATGGCGATTCGCTACTACTGGACAAAAACCAAACTTACTCACTTACAGATCCAAGCTCTGAAAGGTGATTCAAATGAGTATTAAGCAGCGAGTTATTACCAGTGCGGTTTGCTCTGTCATGGCAGTGCTTGCCGTGGTGATGGAGAAAGAACCTGAGCTAAAAACCAGCCAAAAAGGACTTGCTCATATCGCTGATATGGAAGGTTGTCGGCTAAAAGCTTATCAATGTTCGGCGGATAAATGGACGGCGGGTTTAGGCCATACCGACGGCATAAGGCCAGATAGCAAAATCACTATCGACCAAGCCGCGGATTACTTCATTCAAGATATCGCCAAAGCAGAGCAGGTCGTCAATCGCGCCATGACCCAAGAGCCAACTCAGGGCGAGTACGACATGATGGTGAGTTTCGTTTTCAACTTGGGCGCCGGTAATTTCAAGCGTTCCACTTTGATCAAACAATTCAATACCGAACTCAATACACAAGCTTGCAACCAGTACCCCAGATGGGTGTATGTGAATGGTAAGGACTGCCGCATTGAAGAGAGTAACTGCGAAGGTATTGTGACCAGGCGAGAGATAGAGCAGAACGTCTGCCTG
This sequence comes from Vibrio scophthalmi LMG 19158, assembly GCF_000222585.1. Taxonomy (GTDB): domain Bacteria; phylum Pseudomonadota; class Gammaproteobacteria; order Enterobacterales; family Vibrionaceae; genus Vibrio; species Vibrio scophthalmi. The sequence continues at coordinate 9,780 of NZ_AFWE01000078.1, forward strand.
TATGGTTGGGACTCACCAAAAACTCGAGGGTTGTATGCTTACCAAAATTAGACTCATCGCTCTGTTTGTAGCTTTCACTGGCGTGGCGTATTTCTCTTACGACTATGGCGTATCAAGAACCATGATTGCAGCCAAAAAATCTCAAGATGAACTCTTTGCCAAATTGGAAGTAAAGCAGAATGAAGCGTATGAGTTGGCGGTTGAGCTCGCCAATCAAAAGCCCATTATTGAAATTGAATATCGAACCATTGAGAAAGAGGTGATCAAGTATGCTCAAGCGAACAGTGATAAGCAGTGTATTGTTAATGATGATGAGTGGTTGCGCGTCCGAGCCGACGCAGTGCGAGCGCATAATCGAGCAATCGGTATTCAGCAACCCGCCGCCATTCCTGATGGTGCCGCCAAAACCACTCGAAGTTCAAATGCCTACGAACGTGACGCCGAAGTCCTAGCTGAAGATGTACTGAATATTAAAACCTGCGCCGAGAATGCACAAAAACTCCGGTCACTTCAAACTTGGATAAAAACTCAGATTGTAGTGAATGAGTAAGATTGGCCATGAGTTTGGAAGCCATTAACATAAAAACTAGGTTATCCACTCCTCGTAACTCATTTCTGCCCCAAAATTACTTAGACTAAATAATCTACATATTTTAGGGGCTTGCGTTTTCCCAACCAAAACTTATCAAAAATGCAAGCGTTAGCTGAACCATTAGACATGCATCGAAATATAAAATGTGTTCTACATCATGTATTTGTACAACATCTAACTTTTGACTGTACTAATAATGAAGTATCATAAGTTAAGTTTATTTATCAATGCCACCTATTCGAGTGGTGTAGTTAATGGCCTTCAAATCCTGTCAGAACATAAGCTAAAGTTCTTAATATGAGACGTTGTTATGAAAAAAGATTTCTTCCTCTTAAATAAAAATAAGCACTATTTTGTTGCTACTGGTGATGTTGACACAAGTAAGTTAGTTGGTTGTACATTGTATGCAACACTATCCGATTTGTATGATGCCGCTGCAAATGCGCATAACCTTTCTGTGGATGAAATTGAAGGGACAGAGCTTGGTTTTACTGCCTTTGATGGTAAGTGGTTAAGCAACGAAATCATGGATATTGATGAGTTGGAAACTATGAGCATCGAAGAATATTTAAGTAATTACGAAGGATAGTCATTACACCTTTAATTCAAATTTGCTCACTGAGCACTAGCTGAATCTGCAATACCTGAAGTTATTCATGAATTGCTAATGTTCGATTTTCCAAAACTGATTTCTGTCCAATAATGTTGTAGAAACGACTTTTCTGGTTAAGTAGTTAAAGCAATGGCCAATTTTTATTGGCCATTGGATCAAGTCACAGGTTCTAGACTCACATAATCATTGGCTGTGATCACATTGGGCGCAACAAGCTCATTGAGCTCTTTGAGTGAATCAATCAATGGCAGCAATTCATTTTTATGAAACAGCCAGTCGACCTTATTCAAATCTAAAGAGGTAATACTTTCGCGGCGTACGCTCATCAACTCGATAGGTACGCGGTGCAATGCCAGTACATCATCTTTGGTTTGGTTCTTCACCTCTTTAAACGAGTCTTTGGCTTCAACTTGGCCGATAGGTTTTAGCTCGGGCGCTTTGGTGTCTTTGCCTTTGGCATTCACAAACATATTCTTAAACGCCATGCCTTCTTTCGCTTTGAGCTTCGCTTTGATCTCTTCTTCTTGATCTGGTGTCATTGTTGGTTCGTTCATGTAAAGCAGGTAACCCGCGTGCTGACCATTACGGTAGTATTGGCGGCGAAAGAGTGTGGCATCATCGTTGAGCCAAATGGAAGTAAGCCCGCTCACATGACCGGGTAAACCATACATCTCTTGAGCAATATCGTATTCAGACCAATGAAAAATCTGGTTGTGCTTAAAATCAATACGGCCAGTATCATCAAATGCTCTCGGTTTGTATGTCCAGGCTAAGTCTTCACGTCTGCGCATATACAAGGCTGGGATGTGTTTGAGTTGCACCGGTTTTCCCGTGCCGCCATACCCTCGAACCACCTGAAGGTAGCCATTACCAAAGGTTAAAAAGTCCTGAATAAAGCGCTTTAAATCTCGGCGTGACAGTAATGGGCTAACCGTGACGGCGTAGGCTAACGTGTTGCGTTTGAATTCAATTGCGCTGGAATGCATCGGGTTTACGCGCAATGCTTTTGCCAGCGTATCGAGTGCAACTGGCGGCTCGTATAGCCCGTCTATCAGTGCCACTTCAAGATAACTTAAAATGTCACTGTTCATCACGCTGACAGGATTCGAAAACTCAATATCAATCACTATGTTTCTCCTAGAAGAACGTTACGGTTGTATCGTTCTCGTTGTGTATATCAATCGGCTCCCAACGCATCACGTGCATTGAAGCCCAAGCAAGATCGGCATGTGAGCCCACCTTGCTGCGGTTAGAAATAAAGGTCACTTGGTTGCTGGCTTTGGTGGTGTGCTGGCGTATCATCAAAAACGAATGGACTAAATCGTCCCATTCACCATCAAACTGCAGGCGTCCGTCGTTGATGATTTCACGAGCTTTGTAGACCATCATTCGCTTCATCTCTGGCGAGTAATCCAGTTCAACCAAGCAGGGGTAAAATTTTCGAACCAATTCAGCTACCGCCGAGCCTACGCCACTGACATCCATCGCCATGTAGACAACGTTGTATTTTTCAGTGATCCCTTTGATGGCTTTTGCCTGGTCTTCGTAGCTTGAACCTTTCAAGCGAATGCGTTCAATGAAGCGGAATACGCCGCCTTTTTGTTTTGGTTTGAGCGAGACCACAAGACCAGCATCATCCGAGCCTTCACCTTGACCACCACCTCTTGGGTCATAGCCAACCAAAACCTCAGCGTTACCCACAGGGCGAGCTTTGTAGTGATCGACATCTTTCCAAAGTGAGGAATCCGCCTTACAAGCCAATAGCGCTTTAAGGGCAAAAATTGATGCCGAATCATCAAGGAAGACACAGCGAAGCAAGTTATTGAAAACGGTTTTATCTGGGTATTTACGGCGTAGTTTCTCCATGTTGAAGAACGTTGCGCCCTTAGCGATTGCATCATCAATGGTAATGATTTGGCGAAAGATACCATCTTCACTCAGTGAGCCGTGTTTTAAGCTCTCATGAGAGATATCAATCTTGAGCGCTTTCTTGCCTTGCCATTTCGGATAGGCCTCATGCGCTACCGTTGAAGGGGTCGATAAATACGTGGTGCGGTAGTTCGATTGAATCGACATGCCACCCGCGTAATCATCCAGCTCACCAAATTTGGGGATCCAGAACACTTCATCAAAATAGACGTGGCCATTAAAGCCTTGTGAGGTGCGGGCGTTGGTCGATAGAAAGTAAAGCGTCGCGCCATTCGATAGCTGCAGCTCGTCTTTACCTTTTAAGTCCACATCACCCAGCTCGAGCGCGAACCGGCGAATGTAGTTCTTAAATATTTCGGACTGCTTACGAGAGGCTGATAAAAACACCTGGTTGTCGCCATTAAGAATGGCATCTTCAAAAGCTTCAAATGCGAAGTAGTAGGTTAAGCCAATCTGACGAGATTTAAGGTAAAAACGGAATTCGTTGAGGTCGTCATTACACTTATGCGCGTGGATCTCTTTTTGATAATCAAAGAAGGTTTTCTCACGAAACTCTGTCAGTACATCGGCCGTAATATGCGAAATGTCGTTTTTGACCTTGTTTGGTTTTCTTCCACGTTTTGAGTCGCCATTATGGCCACGTCCGCGCGTTCGCTTGTTGTCAGCCTCGTCTCGTTTCCACTTTTGTTCGAGCAGCATGTTGAGCTCTTGCAGCTGCGCTTCGTGTTTGCAATCAATCCACATGAGATAAGCAATACGTTGGCGCAGCATCAATTCTACGGGCGCATCGTCCCGCATTTCTTTCCAGCCAAATTTTGAAATCCACTGTTGAACCGTTCGGGTGGCGACGCCGATTTTCTCCGCAACCTCGGCCGATTTGTGTTGGCGTAAATACAAACCCAATGCTTGGGTTTGTACTGAGGTGTATAGCGGCTGGTTTAACTCGGTAACTGCATTCGTATCCATGTTGGCATAGTGCTACAGCCGCCGTGATTACTCAGCTTGCGCTGTTTCTATATCCAATATCTAGAATCAGGATGAATACAAAAAGAGAAGGGCATTGGTTAGATTGGGATCATCGAATTTAGGAGAGTTCAGGCATGTTTCAATCACAGCCAATTTGTATTTTGCAGGCAGGTACCACCGTTGACGGCCGCATTATCGAGCAACACATCATTGATGAGATTGCGGAAAGTTATAGCCCCGAGGTGTACACCGCTCGCATTAACGAAGAGCACTTTGATTGGAGCTATAAATTTGGCTCAGTGCTTTCAGTGGAAAAGCGTGAAGACAAGCTGTTTGCGGTGTTAAAGCCTAACTCGATGCTGCTTCGCGTCGTCGAGCAAGGCCAGCTTCTGCATACTTCGTGTGAATACATTGAGAAGTTTTCTGATACGGGGAAAGCCTACCTCACCGGGTTAGCGCTTACCGATAAACCCGCCTCGTTAGGAACGACTCAAATTCATCTTTCCAGTAAAGAGGATGGCAAGGTGCAAGTGCACTCGAACTTCACCATTGAGCCAGAACAGCTCTCCCAACAAGACAACGAGGCTGATGCTTCGCTGTTCCAAAAATTCAAAAACTGGCTCAACAGTGAAACACCTACCGAGCAGTTCTCGCAACAAGAGGAAGAAGACGAAATGAGTAAAGAAACTGAAGAACTGCTCAAGCAAAGCGTTGAGCAAAATAAAGAGCTGAATGGCAAATTGGGATCGTTGATTGAGCATCTATCGGCTCAGAATAAGCCCGATGGTGAATCTGAAACTGAAGAGATTGAAGTGACCGAAAACAAAGAAGTCACTGAGCTGAAAGGTCAAGTACAAGAGCTCTCTTCCACGGTGACAGAGCTTAAGACCACATTAAGCAAAATCACTGATGATGGTGGGCGCCGACTCGCAGGCCAAGACAGCGAAGAAGAACCGTACCTATAAGCGTTTTCAAACTAATAACGAATTCAGTTGGATAAAACAATGGATAGAAATACAGAAGTTAAGCTCAGCGCTTACGTCAAAAAAATCGCAGAACAAAATGATGTTACTGACGCAACGCAAAAATTCAATGTGACGCCTAATGGTACACAGAAAATCATTGCCCAGATGCGTGAAGGAAACTGGTTCTTGAAGAAAATCAACGTTATCTCTGTGCAGAATCAAAAAGGTGAATCCATCGGTCTTGGCGTGACGGGCATGATTGCCAGCCGCACCGATACCTCGGGTGATGGCAAACGTACACCAAAAGACCATTCAAGCATGGGCGCGATGCCTTACATGTGTGAGCAGACCAACTTTGATACGGCAATTCGTTACGCCAAACTCGATGCCTGGGCGCACGACAAACGATTTAACCAAATCATCGCCTCCCATACTCGTGAGCAGATTGATGCTAACAAAATCACCATTGGTTGGTATGGCGAAAGTGTCGCCGCGAACACCAACGCACAAACCAACCCTAATGGGGAAGATGTGAATAAAGGGTGGTATCAGGCGATGCGTGATCACAACGCAGCTCGACTTCTTAAACAAGGCAAAACGCCAGGCGAAATTCGTATTGGTGAAGGCGGTGACTTCATTAACCTAGACCTAGCCGTACTTAACACGAAGAGCTTGCTGCATGATGCTTGTGAAAACGATTCAAACCTTGTGGCTATCATCGGCTCTGATCTACTGGCTTACGACAAAGCCAAGTTCTATGAAGCGCATGGCAATACGCCAAGTGAAAAAGGCAAGATCCAAGAGCTGCAAGTCATCGGTACCTATGGCGGTTTACCTGCAGTGAAAGTGCCTGGTTTCCCATCAACGGGCATCATGGTGACCAGTTACGACAACTTATCCATCTACATTCAAGAAGGTTCGATTCGCCGCTCTGCTGGTAAAAAGAACGATGAGAAAGACCAAGTTGAAAACTTCGAGTCGATGAACATGGCGTACGTGTTGGAAGAAGTCGGCAAAGCAGCGGCCATTGAGTTCAAGAACGTGAAACTCTGGATTAATGGTGCTTGGGTATAGACCCTTTTAACTAACACCCCCCAATGCAGGCTCTATCGCATTATCAATAAAGCTCAGGCTTTTGTTGTTATTTGCGTTTGGCTGCCTGCATTCCCTTTTACCTATTTTGAGGTGATCGCAGTGGAATTTGTCGGCGATAAAAACGACGTCTTTGGTTCAGAGCTACCGGCAACGGCGAAATATCCTGCCCTTAAAATGTCAGAGTTTCAGTCTCTGTTTAATTTCCTCAGTAATGAGACAGAGCCAGGCATTCTGCAGCAAGCCAAAGTATCCAGAATCAAATTGCACCGAGAGCTCTTAGCCGCCATCGAGCCGTTTACTGACTTGATGGAATTTTCGCAAGCCAAATTCGGTGATGAAGAGTCGGGTGAAACACTCTACAAACAAGCGGTGTTTTCACTGACCGCCAGTGCGCTTATCGGTATTCAACTCAGCACCAATGCCACAGCCGAGGCGGCGGATAGACAAGAAGCGTTAACGAGCAAAAAGCAGTATTGCGATGTGCATTATCGCCAAGCGGTCGATCTGCTGATTAATGGCAAAGAAACCTACTGTTTTGAGGTGGTGTAAATGGATGCCCTGCAAAACCTAACCGCCTTTTTTAAACAGCATGTCATCGATGCCAAGGGCCTTACTGTATGGGCAGAAGATGGCGCGGTGTTTTGTGGCCAAAGTGATGTTGTGGATGGTTTCGAGTTGGAATACACCGCAATTGTCTTTATTCAAGCAGCCACATTGAAGCCTCATGTGCTGTTTATGCATCTTGTGAATTGGCTAAACAAACATGATCCGGAGCGAGTAGAAAAAAACTTACCAGCACCAACGTTCGCGACCGAAATTCTCGATAACGGCAAGTGTGACATCAAGATAAAGATAGACCTACTTGAAAGCTATTCGCTTGAAGAAAGCGAGCAAGGGAGTTGGAAGCAACACGATACGCGCTATGACTGCATTAGTGATTTTGACTTAACCGTCACCACCGACGAGATCGATGAATTGCACGAGCTGGTTTATTTCGTTGGACATACCAATGATCTGCCATGCAACTGAGTAGCCCTGAGCAATTAACACAACTGGTTGAAAGTTTGGTGCTGGATGCCACTGAGAAGTTTGATCTTAATCGCCGAATGGCAAACCGAGCGAGGCAGTTTTTTCGTCAGCAAATTCGCTCTCAACGCGACATTGATAACAACCCTTATCAGTCACGCCGAAAGCGCAACATGTCGATAGTTTCTCGCGGTGTGCGTGGCAAGCATGGCGCTAAGCACCAGCGCAACCAAGTGGCGAGAAACACGTTAAACAACAAGAACATGCTACTTGGGATCTCAAAGTCACTTCGCACGCGTGTCAGTGATAAAGATTTTGAAGTGGGGTTAGTGGGCGTTGCTGGGTTAATCGGTAGAGAGCACAACGAAGGCTCTGAGGTGTCATTCACTACAAGAGTGAATGGTTACTTTGATAGCAATACAGGGCGCTGGCGAGGTGGCGTCGCAACCAAACGTAACTACACCATGACTCAGCGGACGTTCATTGGTTGGACTCCAGAACTTGAACGCGAGTTGATGGCTATGGCCGCTGAATATTTTGCATTAGAGGATTTTGAGTAATGGCAACCTTCAAGGTTAAACCACAAAAAGGGTTAACGGTTCGTGATCCTGAAACCAGAGAAGCGCTAAAAGCGGCTGGTGAAGAAAAACCACGAAATACTTATTGGCTGCGTCGAGTGAAAGACAAGTCAGTCACTGTTGTAGACGCGAAGAAAAATAACTCAACCAAGGAGACTGAATAATGAGTATCAGCTTCTCAGAAGTTCCGAATAATGCTCGCGTTCCGGGCATGTACGTTGAAATTGATAACAGCCTGGCAAACAGCGCCGAAGAGCAACAGCTTTGTCTTGTGATCGGTAATGCTGTGGCCAATGCACCAACAGCTGCGAATACCGTCAAACTCTGTATGGATGATGAAAAGGCAACGGCGCTGTTTGGTGCATCCGATATCGTTAGCATGGTGAAGTTCTTTCGCAAGCAAGATGAAACCATGCCTATCTACGCTGTGAGTGTTGAAGGCTCGGATACCATGTCAGCGTTAGCCGCACTCGGTGATAAGCAATATCACCACATTATGTGTTCGCTAAATGATGACACCACTATCCGTGATTTAGGTGAGTTTTTAGAAAGGCGTTATGACGCGCTCAATCAGATTCCTGGCATTGCTTATCTTCCTAAAAAGGGAACGCACGCGGAGCTTGTGACGTTCGGCACGAAAAGTAATTGTCCACTCATCAGCTTTATGTCGATTGATAGCCTGGGCAACTCAGCTAATGATCCGTTAACCGATGCAGAAGCCATTGGTGCGTGGGTTGGTCAGATTGCACCGTCATTGGCGAACGACCCTTGCCGTCCACTACAAACGCTTAAGTTAAACGGTGTTTACTCAACGGCTGAAAGTGAATTTGATTGGGCAGAGCGCAACCTATTGCTGCACGAAGGCATGGGCACTTACACCGTCACCGCAACTCAAGAGGTGCAAGTTGAGCGTCCGGTTACTGCCTATACAGAGAATGCTTCAGGTATTGCAGACAATAGTTATTTGGATGTAATGACGCCGGCAACGGCGATGTATTTCCGTCAAAAGCAACGTTCACGAATCTTGAGTAAATATGCTCGCCACAAAGTGGCCAAGGACGGGACCAAGTTCGCACCTGGTCAAGTCATCGTAACGCCAAGCATGTTCAAAAGTGAGCTGCTTGCGTTGTATCGAGAGCTTGAATACCAAGGCATCGTGCAAGATTTTGACGGCTACAAGAAGTCGCTCATTGTCGAACTTGATATGAACAATAAACAGCGCATCAATTATCAAGATTCACCGCAGTTCGTGAACGGTCTGATCATCGTTGCCGGTAAAATTCAGTTTAGGAAGTAAACCATGGGAACAAAAATTACTAGCCGTGCGGTGCTCAATGCTGGCTCACTCGGTCGTCTACCTATTAAAGAAGGCGCGGACATCGCTTTTGGTAACCTCAAACGTGAACCGGTGATGGGGGATGATGGCGTGTTAGGTTTCGGCGAATCTTATGACGAAGCGCCATCCATCAAATGCACCATTGCTCACGCAAAAAGCACCGATGAAGATGCGATTAAGAATTTCACGGATGAGAACGTCACGCTCGAAACCAACAGCGGTAAGGTGTATACGCTCATTGATGCTTGGGTGGGCGATCCGCTTTCATTGTCGATTAAAGATGGGCAACTGGAAGTGATGTTTTATGGCCATGAGCTTATTCCACAGTAAGGGCATTCCATGCTAGCGATATTACTTAAACGCCAAGCGGCGGAAAAATTAACCAATCAAAAAAGCATGCCAGTGATTGAAAAAATGGAGGCGAGTGAAAGCGCTCGTCCTACCTTGGTAGGTAAGTCCTGGGAAGAAACTCAAGTCATGCTTAAACAGGATTTGTCTTATCTAAGAACGCTAGCGGGTTCAAAAGAAAAAGACCCTTACAAAGAAGAGCTGATCAAAAAATACCGTCCATTGGTCGAGCAGCTTTTAGCGACGCATCAAGGTAACTATGGAAACCTTGAAGTGATGTGGTGGTTCTTTATTTGGCATGTGGATTTAGGTCAGTTTGAAGCTATCCACGATGATTTTCGCCAAGCCATTGGGGCTGGGTTAGAAGCGCCGGCTAATTGGAAAATGAATGGGCAAACAGCGTTTTGTGGCTATGTGTTCAAACATGCACACGAGGCTCAAACCAATAATGCTGAGTTCAAACGCGAGTATTTACTCAATGCGACTAAAGACATCCTCCGTGGTGAGCTCGCTACCAATGTGCCGCTTAAAGTAAAAATGTTCCGCTTAGTAGGGGATTGGTACGAAGAAGCCGGCGAAAAAGAACAGGCTCACAATTTGTTTGAATTAGTGATGAAGCTAGACCCGAGCAAAGGTGGCCGAAAAGGTAAGTTAAAAGATCTGAAACAGGAGCTAGGTTATGACCAACCCAATTAAAGATAAAGGGCAAACCAAAGTGGTGACACTGGCAGAGCCTATCGAAAAAGAAGTTAAAGGTGAGATGGTGACCATTGAAAAGGTAGAGCTCACCAAACCACACTCTGGCCACTTACGAGGTGTGAACCTCAATGATATTTGCCAGGCGGATTTTGATGCGGGTAAAACGGTGATCCCTCGAATCTCCGAATTAGATGAACGCGATATGCTTAATCTCGACCCTGCAAACTGGGCGCCATTATTAACGGCGCTCGCCACTTTTTTCGTAAATACGGGACGTTAATTGAAGAGCTGCCGTTCGTAGAGCCTATTTATGCTGACTTAGCCATAGCGTTCCGGTGGCAACCCAGTGAAATAGACAGGCTGACCTTTGATGAACTTTTACGATTTCATCAGTTGGCGATAGATCGATGTCACCAGGAGAGCAATTAGCTCTCCTTTTTTGTAAAGGATGCATGATGAAAATGAATCTTTCAGTAGTGATGGGCATCATCAACCAAACTGCTGCACCACTCAAACAAATGAGCAAAGACAGTAATGTTTATGCTGATTCCATCAAGAAAATCGAAGAGAAGCAGAAAGACCAATCTGCTGCACTGGGCATGATCGATTCGTTTCGTAAAACGCGCGAGATCATGAATAAAAATGCTCTGGCTATCGCGGCCACGAATGAAAAACTCGATGAATTAAAAAGCAAAGCGGCCAGTGCGCAAAACCCTAGCGCCGCGCTCACTGAAAAGATAACCAAACAACGCGAAAAGCTGTTAGCGCTCAATGATGCTCAAGATGACAGCAAAGACCGCTTGATAAAGCTTAGTAACCAACTCAAGAAGACAGGCGTGAACATGCTTGATCTTGACGGCTCAAGTGACAAGTTGAACCAGAGCTATAAAAAGCACGGCAAAGAAATCAAGCTTCTTTCGAAAAAGTATGCCCATCTTCAAACGGTCATGAAGCTCCCTCGAGGTTTAAACAAAGCCTTAAAAATGCCAACGATGGAAGGGGCGAAAAACGGCGCGCTCGCGGCAACGGGGGTAATGGGTTCAATGGCGGGGTTTGGGCTTATCATCAATGATACGGCCAATGAGCTTGATGAATTGAGACGCTCGGCTGAGCATATTGAATTGCCTATTGCTGAACTGCAGGCGATGCGTCTACAAGCGACGCAGGCGGGTGCGGAAGCCGAAGATATGGATGCGGCAATCAAAGAAATGGCATTACGCTGGGGTGAGATGAAAACCTTCAAAAGCGGCGCTATGAATGATTTCTTCAAAGATACCGGCAATCAAAAAGCTTATGACGATTTGATGAAGGCAAAAGACGCCAGTGAAGCTTACCAAGTGCTGCTAAGAGAAATTGCCAACGAGACCGATGTGTCAAAGCAAGGCTTTATGGCTGATGAGTTCTTTGGTGGCGACAGCGAGAAAATTCTCACCATGCTGAAAAGCGGCACTGAAGGTTATGAAAAGGCCAAGCAACTGCTCAATGATACCGGTGGTGCGGTTGACCCAGAATCGACTGAGAATGCAAAAGCATTTAATGCCTCTATGGTCAAACTGAGTGCGATCGTTAATTCACTCAAAATTAGTGCGCTAACGCCTATCATGGGTGAGTTGTCATCACTGATGGAAGAACTTGCCATCAACATGAAGAGTATGGATTGGCGCGACGATAAAATTGCAGAGCTGAGAGCAATAGTAACCGGTACGTTTAACGCCTTTCGGACTTTAGGTGGTGGCGTTCTTTGGATGGGCGAGAACATGAACACGGTGATTGGCGCGTTACTGGGCGTCAAACTGGCTTTGATTGGTATTAACGCTGTCGCGTTGGCAAACCCACTTGGTCCGTTCATCATCGCGATTGGCGCCATCATTGCGGGCGTTGGTTTGTTGATTGACCACTTTGGCGGTTTAACCGCGATAATGGATAACGTTAAATCGTTCTGGAATGGCATTTGGGGCGATGATGAAGAGGGCGACAAGACTAAACAGCAAGCCAAGATGAGCAAGCAACTTCAAAGCAAAAATGCAGCGGCGGAGGTAACATACAGCCAAACACGCTCAGAAGGCTATGAGCGTTATAAGCAGCATGGTGGCAAGTCTTATAATTCGGATGTGGATTTAGGCTATCAAGCGATAACGCAATCAGGTCAATCTAATGCTTATCAGCCGATTAAAAACCAAAGCTTGAATAGTAAATCAGAGGTCGCGCTGACCATAAAATCAGATAAACCGGTTACCGTGGACAAAGCAAAGTCAGAGAAAGGCACTGAACTGAATCTGGATGTTGGAAATATGAGTATGAGCTACTAAAAGATAAAAAAAGGTCGATCAGTATGGCTATCTGGTCGACCTATCCAAACGCAGCAAGCAAAGGCGTTTAAACTGTTAATTGAATTTATACATCATTTAGATGCGTAGTTGAATAGCAGTACTATAAACATACGATGAAAACTGTATGTCATTGTAATTTTGTAGTTTGTTAGCTTATCAAGAACGCGACGTTAGACTATTTATGCAAGTAGGAAAGGTGAGAAAGTGACTACATTATGACTACAGAGGGCGTAATTCAGAGGTAAAGAGCGCTATTAAACGCACTTTAACTGTGTTTATATACAGTGCTGTTTTTTCTAAATGTTTGATTTAATTGTATTTTGATGAATAAATTCAAGTTCTACGGCATGTCTTCACAGTCAGCGATGGCGAAGCACTCTGGCGGCGTTGCAAAATACCGCGCAGCTGAAGGTAAAACCGTACTATTGCCATTCCGTGGCACAGTGCACGACACTATCTCTGACATCCTTGGCGGCGTACGTTCAACCTGTACATACGTAGGCGCAGCAAAGCTTAAAGAGCTAACGAAGCGTACGACATTCATCCGCGTACAAGAGCAAGAGAACAACGTATTCGGTAAAGAGTGATTCGGTCACTTTCGTAAAGTTCGAATAATTAAGAGCCGCTTTTAGCGGCTCTTTTTTTGCCTGAAACTTGGCAAGTGTTTAGGACTATTGTATTAATCATCAAATTTGCCCGACTAAAAGTATAGTAGTTCAAGAGTAGATACCGTCTGCGTTTGTTATCATCGAATAAAACAATCAAAGCTTGAACGTATTTTTCCTCAGTTAGACGCTGCTGACAGGCTATCGCAGTACTAGAAAATTTAACCGAATATTCAGCACCTTAACTTGAATAACTACAAACTGTGTACCAACCTTAATCTATAAGGAAAAATAGGGGCTAGGTATGCAAATAACGCGAGCGGTTAATAAGGATGTTATCGGAAAGATGATGCTTCCTTCTATTCTGATCAATCTCTTGTCTCTCGCCGTGCCATTAACGGTTTTACAGATTTACGATCGAATTCTTCCTAATCAAAGTTACGGCACGGCAACAATGCTGATTGTTGGTGCAAGCACTGCGGTCATACTAGAGGCGCTTATTCGGTATGTGAGAAGTTGGCTGCTTTCGGCTGCTGCGAGTAATACTGAAAATACAACCTTTGCTGAGCTTGTCACTGCCATCACCCAATCGAAACCCAATGCTCTGCGTAATCTTGGTGCAGCAGGGGTTGATAATGGGCTTTCAAATATCGTTAAAGTGAGAGAGTGGTATTCCGGTGGAATAATCTCTGGATTTATCGACCTGCCTTTTGCTTTGCTGTTTCTCGGTCTGGTTTATTACATCGGTGGTAGCCTTGTTCTCGTACCTATTGCTGTTTGGGTGACGGCTTGTGCAGTGGTTTTTATTGTGTCGACTAAATCTAAACGACTCAGTGATATTGCTCTTGAGAAAGACCAAGAGCGAAAAGGCTTTATGCTGCTACTTGGACAAACTATACAAGGCATAAAACGCCAAGCGGTAGAGTCGCGGCTTTATAGCCAGTTTAAACGTGCAAATGATGCTCGGTATTTGTCTAAATCGAGTGAAGAGCAACAGAATGCGTTTGCGTTAGAGTTTATTCAGCTAGCGTCGCTGATGACATCAGTCGTGATTGTGGTCATTGGGAGTCTATGGGTTTTAGATGGAGTGCTCACAACTGGTGGCTTGGCTGCGTGTTCAATTTTGTCTGGTCGCGCTGTTGCCCCTCTCAGTGCTCTTATTGGTATGCGTGTAAAATTGAATACCATTCACTCAGCCAATCGTGCGATTCAAAACATACAGACTTTGCCAAAACAGCACTCAGAGTCGGTCAGTTCTGAAAGCATCAGTAGTCTTTCTATCGATAAGCTGACAGCTCGGCGCTTTGGAGTTGATTACCATGCCTCTTTTGATGTTAAACAAAGCAGCATCGTACTTATATCGAGTGATGAGCGCCATATTGATAGCTTTTTTGCAGCGGTTATAGCGGGTGTGGACGAGAGTCAAAGTGGCACGATCTTCATTAATCAACAAGAGACCCCGCTGGAATCATTCCATTTCTATACATCTTATGTAGGCGTTAAAGCGCAATTGGTTAGTGGCTCACTGCTCGATAACTTATGTGGTTTTGATGCAGGACGCATAGAGAGAGCGACGGATTACGCTAAGAAACTAGGTCTGTGGCGGAAGCTATCCCAATTGCATGATGGTTTGGAAACGAAAGTGGGTCACACCGCTGTTAATACATTGAGCATGGGTAATACTAAGCTTTTGAATATTGCCGCTCAGCTAGCGTCTCCTGCAAGCGTACTAGTTTTGGATAGACCTGATGCCTCGTTAGATCTAGATGGTTTAGCCGCACTTGCTCAAGTCTTGCAAGAGGAGAAAGAGCAAGGTCGTATTATTTTGCTTGTATCACATAACCCAACGCTGGTGGCTCTCGCCAGCAACACGGTAGTGGTGAGCAAAACTGGGCAAGGAGCTTCACTATGATGAATAGTTACGAGTTGGCGAGTGTCACGCTACTAAAAAACATGGAAGTGAGCACCAATATTCAGTTGTTTGCCAAGCAGTGGATTGAGGAAAATGGCATCCATAATACAGATGAGTTGCTCTCTTTATTTGACCGCATCCATCTGCCTTATGAGGTTGTACCTAAGCGGCTTACTGAGCATGAATCACAGCATACTTTGGCATTTTTTAGTGACGAGACGATAGAAGTGCTGGGTCACTCATCACTAGGTGACTCCAATACTTATCCCGCTTTTTACGTTGTGGTTTTGGGTTTCCCCTTAGAAAAGTATGCGACAGATTGGGTTGGGGAACGCCTGAGTATATTTAAGGCGATGTTACCTAAGCTCATGCTTGTTAGCCTGTTTATTAATCTGTTTGCGCTGAGTATCCCTTTTATCACCATGGCGATTTATGATCACGTGATTGGGGGAGATGCTGCTCATGAGTTAATGGGGATTGCCATTGGCGCGGGTTTGCTTTTCTTTATGATGGGCTTGCTCAAAACACTTCGAAGTCGAGTGTTAGTCAGTTTAGCGAATAGGGTGAGTCGCGAGATTTCTCAGGCATTAATCAAAAAGTTGTTGAGTAACTCTTATGCGCAAAATCAGCAATCAACCGTTTCAAACCAACAAAATCAAGTATTACTCTCAGAAAGGATATCAGGTGTATTGTCAGGTCCATTGGGAAGCGCGCTGTTTGATCTCCCGTTTGTGCTTATTTTCATTCTCGCGATTGGCATATTAGCGGGCTGGCTAGTACTTGTTCCTGTAGTTGCTCTCATTATCTTTGCAATTGTTGCCAAACGGGCAGTAGACACTTCTCGAAAAAATTCGATGCAGTCAACGATTGCAGGGACTAACCGACAAAACCTGGTTAACGAATTGTCAGCTAAATTGATTTTTCTGCGAAGTTCTGGCTTTGCGGTTTATTGGTTGAAACGCTTTGAGAAAGCGAACTTCCTCGCGTCTAAAATTGGCTTTGATCAGGCAACAAAACAGCATAAATATACGTCGATTTATTATGCTATCTCATTATGCT
Organism: Vibrio scophthalmi LMG 19158; assembly: GCF_000222585.1. Taxonomy (GTDB): domain Bacteria; phylum Pseudomonadota; class Gammaproteobacteria; order Enterobacterales; family Vibrionaceae; genus Vibrio; species Vibrio scophthalmi. The sequence continues at coordinate 25,833 of NZ_AFWE01000078.1, forward strand.
CAACGATTGCTGTTATGGGGTTAGGCATTGGTCTGATATTCGAAGAGGTACTGACTCCAGGTGGATTGATCGCTTCGATGATGCTGATCTCTCGCATTACAGGACCCGCTCAAATGCTAGCTAATAGTGCGACAAGGTTTGCTAGTTTTAATCAATCTAAAACTCAGATTAATCGCCTTCTTAGTCAGCCATCAGAACGCGATTTTAGTTATCAGCACCATCCCTTGCCAAAGCAAGCACCTTCTATCAAGGTTGATCAACTTACGTTTAGGTATCCAAAGCAGGTTAAACCCGCGCTCTCTGCCGTTAGTTTTACTGTTGAGCCTGGTGAGATTATCGCTATTGCCGGTCCTTCAGGTAGCGGTAAATCCACGTTGCTTGAAATGCTAACTGGCTTACAACTAGCACAGAACGGGGCAATTGAGCTTGATGGGGTCAACTTGTCACAGTACGACTCGCAATTATTCCGCCATTGGTGCTTTATTCGTGCTGCCTACCCTGATTTGTTATCGCTTTCTGTTCGGGAGTGGTTAGCCGATGGCAATCCAATCACGGAGCAGCAGATGATTGATGCGCTGAATTTAGTGGGAGGAAAAGCTTGGTTTGACTCACTACCCAATGGATTAGATACAGTGATTAGTTCACTGATCCCTGACAGTCTCTTTGATATTTTGTCGGGAACCGTCGCTCAAGTGCTGATTGATGCTAAAGCGGTTGTATACGACTACAAATTGATGTTGATGGATAACCCGGTACCTGATTACAACCCACTAGCCAAATGGGTGTTTAGCCAATTTGTGGAGCAAAAGCGCGGACAGTCGACCATCGTGTTTACTTCTCACGATCCAGATTTAATTAAGTTGGCGGATAAGGTCGTGATATTAAATGAAGGTGCGATTGCTTATTCAGGACCGTTAGAGAGCGGGGAAACGGATGATGAAAATACAATAAAAGAGGTGTCCAATGGCTAATTATGAATATGGCGAACTAGTCGAGTCGAAAGCCGTAGCTAAGTCACTTTCCATCGCGACTTGGGCTGTGTCTGTTTGTGTACTCGCTTTTGTCGTTTGGTCTTTGGTTACCCAAGTTGATGAGATTGCCAAAGCGAAGGGTTCTGTAATTCCTGAGGGTGAAAGACAGGTCTTACAGAGTGAAATCGGCGGGAAGCTCAAACGTGTTTTAGTAAATGAAGGCGATGTTGTTGAAGCGGGGCAAGCACTGGTTGAGTTTGACGCAACGTTCCAGAAAACCACACTAGACGAACTTAAATCACAGCAGGTGACATTGACACTCAGTGTGGAGAGAATGAATGCACTGCTTGATCAAAGAGAGCCTGATTTTTCTCTCTATGTTGTGGAGTATCCAGAGTTAGTCAGTGAGCAGAAGGCGCAGCTTAGTGCGCAGAAAGCCTTGTTCTATCAACAACGAGTTGTTCTAGAAAAAGAGAGTGAGCAGATTGCTGAGCAATTAAGTGCGGTTAAAAAAGCGCTACCATCTTATGAGAAGCAGTTACTTGCCACCAAACAAGAGCTGAATATTCTCGAGAAAGGTTTTAAGGCTGGCAACATATCTCGCTTGCGAGTGTTAGAGATGAGGCAAAAGCTGGCTAGTATAGAGCAGCAAATTGCCGAAGCTGCCGGTAAACGGTCAGTGCTTGAGAAGCAAGGGGCGGCAAATGAGCAAAAAATTGAGCAGCTACTGGCAGAAGCTCGCGTAAAAGTCAGTGATGAACGCTCGAAAGCCGTTTCAGACTTGTCAGCTCTGAATGCTCGAGTGAGATCGAGTGAAGCAAAAGTATCGAATACTATTGTGACTTCACCACTCAAAGGGTTAGTACAAAGCGTGCCAAGTACACCAGTTGGTGGGGTGATTCAGCCTGGTGGTACTGTGGTCGAAATTGTTCCTTTGGCTGGCAATGTGGATTTCAAGGCAAGGCTTTCACCTCGAGATATTGGTTTTGTTAGTGAAGGGCAGCCTGCAAGGGTCAAAGTGGATGCGTTTGACTATAGCCGCTTTGGTGCTTTGCAGGGAGAAGTTATCAAGATCTCGCCATCGACGAGTAAAAATGATCGCGGTGAAATCTTCTATGAGGTGGTGATTTCAGTGGATAAACCCTATTTCCATGACGACCCTGAGAGGTTTGCAATCTTACCCGGTATGACTGGCGAGGCTGACATCACAACCGGTGAAAAGTCAGTGTTCCAATATTTATGGAAGCCAATTTACTCAAATATCAGTGTTGCTTTTGGGGAACGGTAACGGTAGCTCAATTCCCTAATTGGCATAAAAGAGAGCGGGCAGCGAATAGGCTGCCCGCTTTTTCTATATGCGATTAGCATACTCTACTAATACGGGTCGCTTAAGTTATTCGGGTCTCCATGATCATGATGCTCGTCAGGGGCAATCAAGTCGTCATGTTTTTCATCAAGACTATCACTGTCCATGGCGACGTCTGCGTGACCATCAGCATCTGGCTGTAAAGGATCAAACGTCGTTGCCTCATCAGATAGAACGATATCAATATCATCCGGTAGTTCGTTACGAGCGAATTGATCATTATTTGCTTGAGAGGATTCAAGACCTAGTGCGGATAGGTAAGCTGCCACGCCGTGTTGTGAGTCATCTTGCGTTGCTGGGTTTTGTTCGACAGAGAGGTGCTCCGCTGGTAAATGTTGCTCTGGATTGGTGTCATCTGCCAGTAGCGCAATATCATCTTGAATGACATCAGGAGCTTGTATTTCATCAGACTGACTGAATGCTGGTGGCGGCGGAGGAGGCGGTGGCGTTATATGGCTATGTAGCTGACCTTGGAGATCTTCACTGGTTACCGCTGTTACGCCAGTGACTGAATTGTGAGTCGTCACTTCAGTTGCAAAATGTGGATGTGCTCCAGTTAAAGGCTGGTTTGATACCAAAGTAAAGTGTCCATCAGAGGGGACCGTATAGCTGCCATCTGGATTCGCGTGGATTTCTTGTCCGTTGTCGCTTAAGCTCAGTCCGTTTTCTAGATGTGTGAGTCGAATTTCTGCAACGGTCTCGTCTGATGACGAAAGTTGAGAGTGAATGTCGACAGAGTACTCGTAATGATCTTGGTTAGCTACGGGGAAATTGGCAGGTAGATGCCCTTTAAGCACAGTTCCATCACCTAAAATGATGTTTTCGATGCTTTCGAGCTCCATGTTGCCAAGTTTCTCACCATGATCATGCAAACGTGGCGCATTTTGCTTGGTATAGGCGCCTAAAATTAATGTGTCAGAACCATGTCCTCCTTCAATTTCTTCATCTGAAAGTCGACCACCGATGAAGAGAATATCATTACCATCTTTGAGTTCAGCTTCTTCGGTTAACCTACCTTGAACAATAATAATGTCAGCATGATCATGTCCACTAATCTCATGGTTACCCCTCATCGTGTGCGCGGTCTGTCCGATACTTTGGGCAAAATCCCTCACAGTTTGTGCCGTTATGGTTGGCGTAACATGATGGGCATGGTGCGTATCAACAGATACACTGATGGTTGGTGGCGTATAAGGAACAGGATCTGTATGCCCATTTATTGTCATCGTGATTTGTTGGCTTGTTTGTCCGCCATGCCCGTCATCAATGAGCAGCGTAAAGGTATCATGCAGAACATCGCCGTCATTAAGCGCGTCTACCTGAGGATTTGCGTTATCGAGTTGATAAGTCCAAGTGTTGGTGTGGCTATCTAACTGTATCGAGCCAAAACTCGCACCGTGATTGGGGTCGACACTTAAACTGAGCGTGTCACCGTCCGTATCATGGGTGATTAGCTGCCCAGTAGAGACTTGATGACTGTCTTCTGTCATTGTGTGGCTAGCGGGTCTTTTTTCGGCAGCCGTTGGAATGTCATTGGTGCCAGTTACGGTGATGGCAATGTCATGGCTTGTGCCATCTTTTGCCTGCACAGTAATGGTTTCAGTGACAGTTTCTCCTTGCTTGAGTTGTTGGACGATTGGATGGTTGTTGTAAAGGTTATAGATCCAGTGACCAGAACCATCAATATGTGCGTGTCCATAGCCTTTACTACCGACAATGCCTACGCCACCCTGAACGGCGATAAAGCCTTGTGTGCCATCAGGGTCGGCTACGTTTAAAGTGCCAGTGACTTGAGTGTGAAGGTCTTCTTGTGCTTGACCTGTTGAATCACCAGTAAAGGTCGCTGGATCAGGTGCTGCGACAATGTTGATGATATACATTCCTTCTTTAGAGTCCGTGTGTCCATCGTTAGCGGTATATTGAATGCCGCCTAACCCACTGGCCCCGACACTGTGATAGTTGAGTGCCGGGGTATAAACCAAAGAGGAGAGATCGGCAGCGGCGACGTCATCACCAACATTGATTGCTCGTCCATTGAGCGACAATGTGCCATGCGTGATGTTGGTAATGGTGATATGGTGCAGTGAATCGCCATCAACATCTGTGTATTTAAAATCGGCTTGGCTAAAACTATGCTGATTGTCTTCAAGTAAACTGGTAAAGCTAGAGCCAACTGTTGGCGCGTCATTGACGGCGTTAACGTCAATGATCATGGATGCGCTGGCGGAGTCTTGATGCCCGTCATTTGCAGTAAATTCAAAATCGGCATAATGCACGCCATTTTGATTCTGGAGTGGTGTAAAGGTTAAGTGTCCTGCATCTAGGTCAGCTTTGGACACTTGTTGATTGGTCGTGACAGCAGCGCCGTAAAGGGTTAAAACGCCATGTGCTGGCAATTGGGTGATCGTTATATGATCTAGTGCATCATGGTCAGCATCTTGGTAGCCAAACTCAGCAGCGGTAAATGTATGAGTTTGGTCTTCATCGCTACTAATAGTTTGTGGGGTGACGGTTGGCGTATGTTGTGCTGGCGGAGTGATTTCAATCGTTAGCCGATTTTGAGCCGAATCACTCACTGAGTGACCGCCAACATCACCAACACGGTAGATCATACTTGGTACGCTACCCGTAAAGCCAGGATCGGGTGTAAAGGAGTAATGACCATTCGCCTCTATGGCAAGGGTACCAATGCCGTTCATCGTATGTGGGTGACCAGGGGTAACAGTAACATAACCTGAAATAGGATCTTTTATTTGAATGTCTTGTAGTACCAGGTGCGCATTGGAATCTGTGTCTATTGCAGCTCCACTTACTCCTTCGTGCGTGCCTAAACCAGAAATGAGGTTTCCTTCAATTGCTCCACTATGTTGAACGCCAGAATCACTTAGGCTATGCAAGGTAGGGGCATCGGTTGTGCCATTAATCGTAACTGTGATTGAATGTTTGGTACCATCTTTTGAGGTGACTTCGATACTGTCAGTGAGAGTTTGCCCTCGGTCTAAGTCTTGAACGTGACTATTGTTGTTATCAACAGCATAAACCCATGAACCACTCGCCGTGACGATAAAGTGTCCGTAAGTGCCATCTTGGGCTAAGCTGCGCTGCCCATGTAAATCGAGTGACGCTTCACCTTGTCCATCAACATCGGTGATGACTAAATGCCCATTACACATAAGAGCATCTTGTATGATCGGGGAGCCCGTAATATGCAAATTATGGCGAACGTTGCTATCTTCAGTGATGTTACCTGAGTCGCCAGTGAAGGTTGCGGCATCGTTAACTGCGGCGAGCGTTAAGGTTGCTGATGTCGGTACAGATGCACCATGTTCGTCAGTGACCTCATAGTTAAACTGTACCGCACCATTGTAGTTTTTCTCAGGGGTATAGGTGTATGTGCCGTCATGGTTATCGGTAACCTGACCGTGATCGACACTTAAGTGGCTGATGGTCAGTTGAGCATTATCATCAACATCACTAGCATGTGCTAATAGCTCAGATGCATTTAATATCACAGGGGTGTCTTCTCTACCTTGGGTGAGAACGACTGATGAGGTAACTACTGGCGCATCATTGGTGCCATGCACTGTGACGGTTATCGTTTGGTGTGCGCTGCCATCGATGGATTCGACGCTGAAGGTTTTTTGATAACTTTGCCCTGCACCAAGATGTTGGAGTTTGGCATTGTCTATTGTGTATTGCCATCCCCCACGAACATTAATAGAGAAATGCCCACCCTCTGGCGTATCAAAGTTTTGAGCGACGAAACCTGCTTGCCCATGGTCTGGATCTACGACATGTAAGTTACCACCACTCCATACTTGGTTCGGCGTGCCTCCTGGTGACAAGTTATCCTCATAGGCATGATTGTCTAAAGTAGAATATTGTCCCACTTCAATTCGAGCTTGGTCGTCTTCACCGACAACTTTAACGATGATGTTGAGCCTTTGCCCATCACTTGTTCGTACCTGATAGGGAAACTCAAGCGACTCGCCTTTGAGTAAACTGTCAACCAAGTCGTCAGCATGGCGGTTGAAAGCTGATTCTAATCGGAATTGATAGGAGCCATCTGGCCAGATGGTCAAAGATCCCGGGGCGTAGCCTTGCCCCATGTATCGACCACTGAATGCAAATTGCGTGTGATCGCCAGTATCGGGATCGGTCAGTTGTAAGTTGCCATGATAAATGGATGTTTTACTACTTAATGCTTCTGATTCCGACATTTGAATGACGTTGGATGTTAGAACTGCTTTGTCATCAGTCCCTTCAATGGTGAAGGTTGCGGTTTGAGGAGTTTGTCCCCCGTGCCCGTCATCAATAAGATAGTTTACTACGACTTGCTGCGTTTGACCGACTGCCAAGTGCTGGAAAGTAGAGTGAGTTGCATCGATGACTAATGAATGTCCATCCGATCCAAGGGTAAAGCCATTGGGTAAACTTCCTGTTTTGGTTGCACCATCCACGGAGTAACTGATTTGAGCAATCGACAGTGTGTCACCTTCTTTATCGGTAGCCCCTGTTAGTAGGTCGATAACATGATGATTGGTTGAATCTTCTTTTAATTGTTGCGTAATTGGCTGCACTATTGGACGATCATTGACGGCTGCAACTAACATCGAGGCTGAGGCAGGTGCAGTTCCACTATGTCCATCATTGACTTGATATTGAAAATGTAGCGGTCCGTTGTAGTCTTTTTCAGGAATTAGAGTGAATGTACCGTCACCGTTATCCAGTATTGAGCCATGATCGACGGCGAGATTGGTCACGGAGAGATGACCGATGTCGTTGTTATCAATATCCGTGGCATTGCTCAGTAGATCCGAAGAGGTGATGATTTGGGTGGTATCTTCTTTTCCTACACTGAGCTGTACGTCAGCGGAAACTACCGGAGCATCATTGGTACCATGGATGGTTAGCGTAATGATGTGTTTATCGCCACCTAAACTTTGCACTTCATATTGAACTTGCTGAGTTTCCCCTTGCCCTAAATGCTGAACGTTTCCATTTGGTACACTGTAAGCCCAATCGCCAGCTTTGCCTATTGTAAGTGTCCCACCGTAAGGATCATGGAGAGCATGGGCATTGTGTGTGGCTTTAAAATGGTCTTCTCCTGCATCGGCGTCCACTATATTTAGAACACCTGTGGTAAAAATGGTGTGTTGAGCATCCCCTTGTACATGCCTATCTTCGGTAAGTGTGCCGGTATCGGTTCCACTGATTTGTGCGGCATCCTCGGTGCCAGTTATCTTGATCTCTAGATGTTGTGTTGCGCTAGCGCCGTGTTCATCGGTTACCGTTACAGGGACTGTGATTGTTTGAGTCTGCCCATCTTTAAGTTGCTGGTAGCTAGAATGGCTCGGATCAAATGTGTAACTGCCATCACTATTAAACGTTAGCCCATCGATAGGGTGGTTAATCGTATAGGTAAGAGTGGCATCATGGTCGACATCTTGCCCAATCATCTGCCCCGAAAGTATTGCGCCGTCTTCGGTAACTGATTGGTGCTGTGCGGTTAGAGTGGGGGCGTCGTTCGTGCCGTGTATGTTGACTTTTATGGTGAATAGAGTGCCATCTTCTGATTTAACCACACACTCATCAGTGATGGTTTCACCTTGCTTCAGATTTTGTACTAATGGTTGATGGTCCCGAATGGTGTAGGTGTAACGTCCATCTCGCATAAGTAGGATATGACCACCGAGTTTGGTGTCATAACCAATACCCTGGTAGGTTTGAGAGCCGAGGTTGATATCAAATTTCGCTTCCCCTTGGTCAGGATCAACGATGTTCAATTTACCATCAAAATATAGGTTATCATGGGTATCTATGTAATTGCGATCTTCAGTCACTCCGAGTTGATGCTGATCGCTGTTGGCGTAGCTAATTTGAGCATTGTCAGGAGTCGCCGCGAGAGCTAAGTTCGCACCGGTGGTTATCGTGCCCCCATGAGCATCTTTGACATCATAAATAAAATGGACCTGACCGTTGTAGTCTTTTTCTGGCGTGAAAGTATAGGTGCCATCTTGGTTATCTCTAATCGAACCGTGGTCAGCATGAAGATTGCCTATGTGTAATTTGCCTGCATCATTACTATCAACATCCATGCTATTCGAAAATAGTTGGGCTTGGGTTAAGATTTGTGTTTGGTCTTCTTTGCCGGGTTGCAGTTGCACTTCACCGGACGCGAAAGGGGCGTCGTTGTCGCCATGGATAGTGATGACGACATCATGGGTTGTACCATCGGCACTGCGGATAGTAATGGTGTCAGTCAGGTTTTCTCCATTATTGAGTGCATCTATCTTACGTCCAACGGCGCTATCACCCACCTCTGCGTAATAGCTCCAATTCCCATCTGGCTGAAGGATCAAACGCCCATACTGCCCAAAGTATTGATATGCCGGAGCATTGTTATCGAAGTGCGCTTCTCCAGCATCACTGTCGACAACATCAAGTTTTCCGGATGTATGGATATGGTCATTCCAAAGGTGAGAAATATTACCTCGTTGATAGTCAGGAGAACGGTCAGCGTAGGTCGATTCATAGACATCTCCGGTATCCACACCGGTAATGGTTGCCGCATCATTGGTACCCGTGATCACTATCTTCAAGTTTTGGGTAACGCTGGCACCATGCTCATCAGTCACAGTGACAGGAACCGAGATCGTCTCAGATTGACCTTGAGCTAAGTGTTGGTAAGCAGAGTGCGAGGGGTCAAAGTTGTAACTGCCGTTAGCGTTAAAAGTTAGCCCATCAATCGAATTAGCAATGGAGTAGGTTAGTCTTGCTCCATGGTCGATATCGCTGCCCTGCATTTTGCCGCTCAATAGTGAACCATCTTCATTCACCGTTTGTGTTTGGGCTGTAAGTGTTGGTTTATCGTTAGTGCCCACGATATCGATAGTAATGACATGAGTTTCACCTCCAAGTGTCTGTACTTGATATTGAACGTGTTCAGTTTCCCCTTGCGCTAAATGTTGTAAGTTGGCGTTTGGAACGCTGTAAGTCCACCCACCTGCTTTACCGATTGAAAGGCTACCGCCATAAGGATCGTTAATCGCATGAGCATTCAAGGTTTGGTGAAAACCACTTTGACCTGCATCTGGATCCTTTGCATCTAGAACGCCACCGGTAAATACCGTGTGTCTTGCATCACCTTGTACGTGAAGATCTTCGGTTACCGAGCCAGTGCTTTGACCGGTAATCGTTGCCGCATCATTGGTCCCTTTAACAAGCACTTCTACTTTCTGCGTCGCGCGTGAACCATCGCTAGAGATCGCGACAATGTTAAACGCTTCAGCTTTGCCATCTCCACTTCGTAGTGAGTCAACTTTTGCTGCATCCAAGTCATAATGCCAATGTCCGTCGCGATCAACATAGAAGGTGCCGTAGCTACCCGCTTGAGAGGAGCTTGACCCTGCCAATTCAAAAGTGACATGATCACCTTTATCGAGATCGTGCGCTTGAAGCATGCCAGCAACCGTGGTCTTGATATCCTCGACCACCGTTCCGATTGCTGCTGTTAGGGCATTTGGCGTGTCAATGATGACATGATCATCTTGACCTTGAATGGTGGCTGTTACGGGTATTCGAGTGCCGTCTTTTGTAATAAGCACCATCGAGTCTTGAAGCTGCTGCCCACTCTTAAGCCCCTGAATATCAGGATTGGCATTGTCGGCGGTATAACTCCATTTGTTGTGACCATCGGTACTGTGTGTGGTGGAGAAATAGCCATGATTAGCGGTTAGATTCATCGCAAAATCTGTCGGTACTGCGTGCTTAACACCATTGACTTCAATAAACGCTATCTCTGCTTCGGAAGCGCCGTCTACATCGGTGACATCCAAGTTGCTCCAGCCAGACCAGAGTTGGTCTGTGGTGCCAGCTCGTAAATGGTCCTCTGTCACCGAGCCTGAATCTTGTCCTGCCGCTAGAACACTCGCATCATTTACCGATGCGAGATCGAGTGAGGCACCTGTTGGCGTTGAACCGCCGTGGGCGTCATTGATGTCGTAACTAAAGTGTACTTTGCCGTGATAATTGCTTTCTGGGGTATAGGTGTATGTTCCGTCTTGGTTGTCTCGAATAGAGCCATGATCGGCAATGAGGTTTGCGATGGAAAGTTGACCTTGGTCGTTATGATCGACATCAATCGCATTGGCAAGTAAATCCGCGGCGGTAAGGGTTTGGATGGTGTCTTCTTTGCCAGAATTGAGTTGTACTTCACTTGATACGTAAGGTGCATCATTGTCACCATGAATAGTGACAACGATATCGTGTGTTGTGCCATCTTTGGTTCTAACAGTGATTGTGTCGGTGAGAGTTTCACCAAGCCCGAGCTTGTCGATCGTCGAACCAACAGTGGTTGGCGTACTTCCTTGATGCCAATCATGTGTGCCCGCCGCGACAGTGTAGTTCCACGAGCCATCACGATGAAGTTGCAAATGTCCATATTGACCACTGTAGGAGTATGTTCCTCCATTCGTATCAAACACGGACTCACCGCTATCGGGATCGTTAATGCTCAATTTACCGCTGGTGGTCAGTGTATTTGGTCCCAGTACAGCCATACCCGGTTGAGCATGGTCAGGCGACATGTCTTGCCCCGCCTGATTTTCGTGAACGTCACCGGTGTCCACGCCAGAGACTTTCGCCGCATCATTGGTACCTATGATCACTATCTCTAAGTTTTGGGTAGCACTGGCACCATGCTCATCAGTGACAATGACAGGAACTGTGATCGTCTCAGATTGACCTTGAGCTAAGTGTTGGTAAGCAGAGTGCGACGGATCAAATGTATAACTGCCATCGGAGTTAAATGTAAGCCCTGCCACCGATTTTGGTATGGAGTATTTGAGAGTGGCATGGTTGTCAATATCGCTGCCAAGCATCTGTCCGGAAAGCATGGCACCATCTTCACTTAGTGAATGAGATTGGCTGTGTATCGTGGGCGTATCGTTAGTGCCACTTACTTCGATGTTAATTGTATGCGTTGTTCCGTCGACGGATTGGATAGTAAACACGTCATGATGGTTTTCCGAACCACCGAGCTGCTGAACCTCTAATTTACTGTTATCGAGAACGTAGTGCCATGTGCCATCTTTATGAAAGTCTAAATGTCCAAATTGCCCTTGATATTGATGTGCAATGAAACTGTCTTGACCGGCATCTGGATCATGGATCGAGAGCGCGCCACTGAGCATGGCTTTTTGATCTTCAATGACTGTCCCTGAACCACCAGAGATAGATGCTTGATCATCGGAGCCGCCGATCGTCATGTTGAGGACTTGGGATGTCCCATCTTTGGTGTGTATAGTAAACGATTCATGGAGAGCTTTTTGGCTTGTCAAAGCTTGGATGTTGGTGAGCGAGTTATTAACGCGGTATTGCCAGTGCCCATTTGCATCAATAGTCAAACAGCCGAATTTGCCGTTGATCGTTTCTGCATGTACTGAGCTTTCATCATGATCGGGGTCGACAACATCGATTTTTCCTCCGGTGGTTATAAATCCTTGTGAGTCGACGTTGTGATCCTCAGTCACACTGCCAGTTAAGTCTCCGGATATTGTTGGATTGTCTTGTGTGCCGTGAACGGGAATTTGTACGACGACTTTTGTTCCATCGGAAAGGTGCAGAGTAAATGTATCCGTTCCCGGCTCTTGCTTTTGCAATAGAACGTAAGCAGGAGACTTGGGATCTAAGGTAAAGGTATATTGACCGTTTGCTCCTACATGCAATGTGCCATATTTGCCTTGTATCGTTTCATCAACAAAGGTGGGAGGCGTTTGTGATGATTGACCTGTTGTTGTGGTAGGTGTGGCATTCGAAACGTTTGGTTGTGCTGACGGCGTCGAAGTGAGCGCAGAGAGTGATGAATGAGTCGAAATAGTGTGAATAACCGGATGCAATTTGGTTGATAGATGATGAGAAGAATGTGTTGAAATACTGACCGATGTTTCGCCTTTGTTGTCTATCTCAGCCTTGTTGCTTTCGGGCTGGGTGTCTTGGCTTTTAATTTGACTGATATCCGAAATACTCTCATGCTCGTCTGGTAACAATTGACTATTTTGCTCGCCGTCTGGTGCACTAGATGTATCACTTTCTTGCTTTAAGAGAGTGGGATCGGATTCGAGTTGTTCTGCGAATGAAGGCAGGATCATCGCGATTTCTCTAGGCAAGGGAACGTTAATATTGACTTGGGAAAACAGTCGAATCTTTGTTCTAGATGCTTTGTTTTTAGTTTGGGCTAAATTGCTTTTAGTCTGCGTAACAGTATGTTTTTCTTTTTTGTCACTCGTAGCCATTGACGTTCCCTATTGCGATCAAATAAACCTACATTTAGTTAAGTATAAAAGTCGCTAACTTGCTAATTAACTGATTAAATTTATTAGCTTTTAACATATTCGATTTTGTTGCAATGAGTGGGAGGCTGACAATAAGGAGAGAGTTAAAGTTAATTGTTTATAACAGGGAGGAGCGCATTGAAATCAATATATAAATTTATCCTTAAAGGGTAGAGATGCCTATATTTGTATTAGAGTCAAAAAATAATAAGGGACTAAAATGCAACTCACGGCTAGGTCATTCCCGATACATATCCATATAACCACGATTATCATTGTTGTGGTTGTGCTAGCTTCTGGTATTCAGATTTGGTTAACCAACAACGCGTTATCGGAAGTCATTACCAAAGCTAACAGCAGGTTGTTTGAACGCATTGCCACGGAGACCAAACATCAGCTAAATAGCCACTACAGTACGGCGTTCACTGCTTTGGGGAGCTTTACGCAAAGTCATAATTTGAATGCCACCGCAGCAAGTGAGCGAATCCGAGTTCTTCCGGAGGTTGTACATCTACTCAGTGAGTTTCCTCATATTCTCGCGTATTCGTTCGTTTTCCCCGACGGTGATGCCATTATTGTCAAGCGTATGGATGACGAGTTATCAAGCAATGTGGCGATCAAAGATCCTCGAGCTCAGTTTTTGGTAACGCATCATCACAACGGTTTAAATCGTGTCTTTACTCTAAGTGAGAAGTTAGAGTTGATAGAGGACAATCTAGAAAATCAAAGTGCGTTGTCGTTTGAAGCGTATCAGAAGTTTGCTGGGGGAGAAAAAGGTCAAAATATTATCTCCAAACCGACGACCTTGCCTAATTCAAATGCGTTGGGAATCCATATTTATCGTGAAAGTGAACAAGGTTTACTGGTATTTGCTGACGTGCGTTTAGATGACCTAAGGCTATCTTTGAATGAGACACTAGAAAATACGTCATCAATTCGGGTTCTGTACAATGATGATGGTTCAATATTTGCGTTTAGCGACGGTACAACTAACCAAGCAATAGATAGCCAAGGAATAGATCCCAAAGCTTCTAGCCAATCAGCAGTGTATCGCTTAGAAGAATTAAATCAGGCGGTAGTGTCTCATGCTATCGAACATCATGATCAGCAAGGGACACTGGGTCTTTTTGAATTTGGCAGTGAACAATGGTTTGGTCATATTGTGACGCTGAAACCTCTAAACAGCGAACATATTCATCTGCTCATTGCGACTAGAGCAAATGACCTATTTGATGATGGGTTACTCATCAAGAAGCAAACAATTTATGCCTCTTTGTTGTTCCTGATTACTCTACTTCCTTGTATCTATCTCGTTTCAAATTTGATCTCGAAGCCGATTATCCGAGCCACCAACAAAGCAAAAGAGATAGAGAACTTTCGTTTTGATGATACTTCTCTACCTCATAGTTACATTAAAGAAATCCAAGAGCTCAACCATGCGCAAATGTCGATACAGGCAACAATTAGCCGGTTCATTTCCCTGACCGATAGTATCGCCAGAAAGCAAGATTTAGATAAAATGCTTGAATTGGTGTGTCGAAATACGGCTGAGTCAGTGAGTGCAGATGGCGTATTTCTTTACTTATTGGACGCTGAGGAGAAAGCGCTCGTCCCGCGCTTTGTGTGGCAGCGTTCAGGCAGTGAAATAAACGCGAGTTCAATCTTAGTGAATAAAGCGACCCATTTCATTCAACAGGTTTTTATCAATAAACAGGCACAAATATTCAAGTTAGCCGATATGCCAAAGTTAATTGTGCCAGAGTCGCTTAACCTTGATAGTGAAGTCATATGTATCCCATTGAAAAACCGGGCGGGTCAAGTTATCGGGTCATTCTCCTTGTTATATGAAGATGCTGTTGGCGAAGAGATACATGCAGAGCATAAAGATTACCTTGAAATCCTACTTGGTTATGTGTCTGTCGCCATAGAGACCCATGAAATGATGGAAGCGCAAAGAGCATTACTTGATTCGTTTATTCAAGTGTTTGCGGGCTCTTTGGACAAAAAGTCGCCGTATACAGGGAATCATTGTCAGCGAGTTCCGATATTAACGCAATGGCTGACACAAGCTGCACAGGACTCAACAAACGCGCCTTTCGATAACTTCAGTCTAACAGAGCAACAGTGGCAAGAGTTAAAAATGGCGAGTTGGTTACATGATTGCGGAAAAATCACGACACCAGAGCATGTCGTCGATAAGTCGACCAAGTTAGAGGCGATTTACGACCGCATACACGAAGTACGTATGCGCTTTGAAGTGCTCAAAAGGGATCGAGAAATCGCGCTATTTAAGCAGCTCTACGGTGAATTGCCCGAGACATCACAAGTTTCTTTACGACAACAACAAGAGACTTTGGACAATGACTTTGCTTTTGTTGCCAAACTTAATATTGGTGGCGAGTTTGTGAGTGATTCTGATCTTGAACGCTTAAAACAAATTGGTGATACACCTTGGACTCGCACGCTTAGTAAGCGGATAGGTATTTCGTGGGTCGAGCAGCAGCGTTTTACTGGTGCTGAGCAATTACCGCAACAAGAGACGTTACTGAGTGATTTGCCCGAACATATCGTTGAATGGGATTTCCCTCCCACTAACGAAGCGCGCTTTTCACTCAAACCAACTCAACATAAAGCCAATATGGGTGAGTACTATAATCTGTCCATTCGTCGAGGAACTCTAACAGACGAAGAACGTTTTATTATTAATGACCACATCATACAAACTATCATTATTTTAGAGTCTTTGCCGTTTCCCAAACATATGCAGAATGTAGCGAAAATAGCTGGAGGACATCATGAAAAAATTGATGGAACAGGTTATCCGATGGGATTGAAAGGGAATGAGATGCCTCCAACTGCAAGGGTAATGGCGATAGCTGATGTGTTTGAAGCTCTGACAAGTGCAGATCGTCCTTATAAAAAAGCCAAGTCGTTATCTGAATCGCTCAAAATCATGCACTTCATGGTAAAAGATCAGCATCTAGACAAAGAGTTGTTTGAACTCTTCCTTACTTCTGGAATTTATAAGCGTTTTGCCCATCAATACATGAAGGAAGAGCAGATTGATAAAGTTGATATTGAGGACTATATTGACCGAACATCTGAACGATTAGATATGATCAAATGATGACTGTTGGTTTGTTGGTTTTGTGGGGCTAACTAATTTGATTGAAGCCAGTTTGTTTTTTGTAGTTGATTGCTGAAAGTAACTTTCTTACTGATGAAGTGTAGTTGAAATGGATGATTCACCAAAATATCAACTTATGGTTATTTCAGCAGATTATTGATTGATTAAGAGCCGCTTTTAGCGGCTCTTTCTTTTGCCTAAATTTTGAGAAGTAGCGGCAGAAGAAACAGCCTTTATCAGTGTAAGGCAAAATTCAGCTACAACGATAACCCTTTAAACTCCGATGAGATCTTGGCCATTCTCTCACTATTCGTCACGCAACAAGCGAGCTTGTTGTTTAAATGTTACATTTATCAACGAGCGGTATTGATGACAAGGAGAGTGATAGTGAAATGGAGCAAGCTAAGTATAAGAAAGCGCCTTTTACTTGTTATGGTGCTGTCTGGTTTTGTTGAACTGCTTATTCTTTCTGTTGCTGGCTTTTATTATATCAAAAACACTCAAGAGCAAGAGATGGGTGAAAAGGCTTTAGGCCTTGCTCGATTTTTAGGTAATAGCCCGTCGATTGTCAAAATGCTCGAAAGTGGTCAGGTTGGCGAGCTGAATACAAAGTTAGAATCGCTTACCCAAGCTGTGGGTGCCACTTTCATCGTGATTGGTGATGCCAATGGTATTCGCTTAGTTCATCCTTCAAAGGATCGTTTGGGCCTGCCAATGAAAGGGGGCGATAACGTTAGAGCGCTAAAATTAGGCGAAGCCTACATCTCTTTTGCTGAAGGATCTCTTGGCCATTCTGTTCGTGGGAAGACGGCAATATTTGACTCACAAGGCAATATTATCGGTGTGGTATCGGTTGGGTATTTATTAGATAGTCTAAAAGAGCGAGTTGAGCCTTATCTTGTCTTTTTGCTGTGTATCGCAGTCATTGTTGTGCTGCTCAATGGGTTGTTGTCCAATTATGCGTACAAACGTTTCCGGAAAACATTGCTAGGGTTTGAGCCCGAAGAGATCTCTCGTTTGTATAGCGAATTGGATACAACTCTGAGTACGATTAAAGAAGGGGTGATCAGTGTGGATCATCAATGTAATGTGCGAATTTTCAATGCTAGAGCGGCGCAAATTCTCGGTGTCGACGCTAATCAAGCCATAAATCGACCTTTGGCTGCAGTGTTACCGGAGAGTGAATTGACGAAGCTATTGAAAACACACACGGCGGAAAGTGATATTGATTTATTGTTAAACAATGTTCACGTTGTTGCGAATCGACAGCCTATTTCGGTTAATGGTCAAGTGATCGGCGCTGTATCGAGTTTTAGGCCGAAAACGGAAATTACTGAGTTGACTCGCCAGCTTTCTCAAACCAAACAATATGCTGAATTGCTGCGCTCGCAAACCCATGAGTATCGCAATAAACTCAATACAATTAGTGGCCTGCTACACCTTGAAAGAATTGATAAAGTTCAGGAACTGATAGGCCAAGAGTCACAACATTACCAACGACTCATCTCGCAGTTACATCAAGATTTTCAAGAGCCGCTTATTGCGGGATTAATTCTTGGCAAAATTGAGCGAGGTCGTGAGTTGGGACTCTCTTTGCAGATCGAAGAGGGGAGTCATCTCTCTATTTTACCCGCCCATATTCAAGCTGAAGATATCGTAACGATATTAGGCAACTTAATTGATAATGCTTTTGATGCCAGCCAGATGCTAACGGCGACAGAAAAAACACAACCTATCGAATTCTCAGTGTCAGATTATGGTGACGAGATCATCATCGAGGTGCGAGATTTTGCAGCCGGATTACCTGCCGATGTCAGCATAGAGAAGCTGTTTAATTTAGGTGTGACATCCAAGACAGTAAAGGGCCATGGGATAGGATTACATTTGGTTAAAGAGGTCGTGAATCGATATCACGGGACGATTGAAGCTGACAACGCTGCCGTTAAAGGCGCTGTATTCGCAGTATTTATTCCAAAGAGTGGAGGATGCGCATGACAAATAAAGTACGCACGCTGATCATTGAAGATGATGAAGCGATTGCTCAGCTGCACTATCAATATTTACAAGCAAACCCAAGCCTAGATATACAAGGCATTGCGCTAAATAAGCAGCAAGCGGAAATGCAGCTTGAGATACTCGACCCTGACTTATTAATTTTGGATGTTTATCTCCCGGATGGTACAGGGTTAGAGATTATCCAAGCATTAAGGCAACAAGGTAAACAGACCGACATTATCTTGATTACGGCAGCGCGTGAGGCGGAAACGCTACAACAGGCAATGCGTTTGGGCGTGGTTGAGTATCTTCTCAAACCTGTGTTATTGCCCCGTCTTGATACGGCCATTGCTCACTACCTCAAGACTCGAAATAAGATAGAGTCCACAGAGCACTTTGATCAAAACTTTGTTGATTCAGTTCTTAATGGTGATCAGGTTAATGCGCCATCTAACCATGAACACAATCGCTTACCGAAAGGAATTGATGCGGTAACGTTGGATAAAATCCGTGCTTTATTCAAACAACAACACGCTTGGAAGGCAGAAGAGGCGGGAGCTCAAATTGGAGCCAGTCGCAGCACAGCCCGTCGTTACCTAGAATTCTTAGTGAGTACTACTGAAGTGAAAACGGACGTTGTTTATGGGACGGTCGGTCGTCCGGAAAGGAGCTATGTGTGGCAAAATTTGGGGTAACAAAATTGTGGCAGAGCCAAACAAAAAAAGCGCAGGCCTTGAGATGCCTGCGCATTGGGGGATAGACGTTTTCTGCTTAGTTTTCTGTTTAGTTTAGCGCTTTTTGTTTGGGGTTAATCTTACGTAAGAGCGTTCGCAAAATAGGTGCAGATAAAACAAGTATCGATAAGATGGTAAAGCACATCGTAATCGGACGCTCCCAAAGGAAAGACAACTCACCATCGCTAATCATTAATGCCCGTCTAAGGTTCTCTTCCATCATTCCTCCAAGAATAAAACCGAGTAGTAGTGGTGCTAAAGGAAAGTTTGCTAAGCGAAGGGCAATGGCGACCATAGCTATCAGTAGCATCACAAACACATCCATGGTGTTAAACGAAACTAAGTACACACCAGTAATTGAGAAAAATAGAATCATTGGCAATAGTACTGTTCTCGGCACAGCGAGTAGTTTGGAAATGTATGGAATTAAAGGTAAGTTCAAAATTACGAGAACAATATTACCAAAGTACATTGAAATAATGACTGACCAAAATACATCGGGGTGATCGACAAACAAACGAGGTCCTGGTTGAATGCCATAGGCGATAAGCGCTCCGAGCATGATCGCGGTTGTGCCCGAACCAGGAATGCCTAACGTTAGCAAAGGAACAAATGACCCGCTCGATGCCGCATTGTTGGCTGATTCAGGAGCCACAAGTCCACGTAAACTGCCTTTACCGAACTCTTTTTGCTTCTCTTTTGGTGCAAGGCTGCGCTCCATACCATAGCTGAGAAAAGCCGCAATCGTCGCGCCTGCACCAGGTAAAACACCGGTGAAAAAGCCAACGATAGATGAACGGATTGAGGTTGGAGCGACATCCTTTATCTCCTCTTTAGTGACCTTCATACTGCCTATATTTTGCATTCGCTGATTTTCTTCAGCGCTGGTATCTTTTGCCGGCTTCATAATGCCCATTAAGGTTTCACCTAACGCGAAGGTTGCCATTGCTAAGAGCAAGAAACTAAAACCATCCATTAAATCCGTTAGGCCAAAAGTAAATCTTTCGACTCCTACGCCCTTATCAATACCAACGGTCGATAGCATTAAGCCTAAAACTGTCATCATCCATGCTTTAATCACTTGCCCGGGGCCTGCAAAAGCGGCGACGGCAGAGAGGCCAAGTAGCATCAAGGCAAAATAATCTGAAGATTGAAAACTCAGTGACACCGTTGCAAGAGCAGGGGCGGCGATCAGTAACATGAGCGCGGATAGTGTCCCACCAGTAAACGATGAATATGCCGCCAGTGCTAACGCTTTCCCTGCTTGGCCTTTTTGCGCCATAGGGTAACCATCGAAAGCCGTGACGACCGTTGAAGAACAGCCTGGCGCGTTAATTAAAATAGACGATGTCGATCCGCCAAACACGGCACCATAATAGACGCCAGCCATAAGAATCAAACCAGAAGAAGGTTCTAAGCCGTAGGTAATAGGGATCATGAGCGCGATTGCCGAAATGGGACCAAGGCCCGGCAACATGCCAATAAAAGTGCCCACAAAGCAGCCCACGACAACCATGAGAATATTCCATGGCATCACCGCCGTTGATAGTCCTTGAAAAATACCATCTAACATTCTCAATTCTCCCTAATTGAACAGTAAAAACAGTGCGCCCGGCTCGAGGTAGACATCCAAGGCTTGGGTGAGCAAAAGATAAAAGGCAGTCACGAACGGGAAAGAGGCGCCAAACAAAATTGATTTTCTGCGCTCGCCGAGTAGATAGAAGCCACAAAGTAAAAATAGGCTGGTGGCCAATAAGAAACCTAGAACGGTTAGACCAATGCCATACAGCGCCATCAAAGCGAGGAAAGCGATGAGCAACTTCCAGTTAAAGCCTGTAATCGCGCCAGATTGTGCATCGCTTTTTCCGGTGACAAGCAGAACGAGAGATAAACCAATTCCCACCCAAGTTAAAATCTTTGGCAATGTTCTTGCGGTAAACGCTTCATACTCATCTCCCGGAAATAAAGGAATCAGCGTTGACTGATAGCCATAGCCTAAGCAAAACAATAGAAACAAAAGCGCGCCGACTCGATCTCGGCACAATAGTGGGCCTTTAAGCACAGAAGATAGATGCTTCATCTCTCTCTCCAAAGAAAAAGTGCATAGGGGAAGTTCAACAAAATGGAGAACAATTTCGAGGCTAAGAGTGATTCAAAGCTTCAAATACAAAGGAGATTGCAATGACTGCTTTACCTTTAAGTTGCGTAAAGTGAGTCATCCCATATGCACAAAATAAGTGAAAGGTAGGCCAAACGTGTTGGCCTAAATGATTACTTAAGAAAGCCAAGCTCTTTCATGAGTGAGCCCATTTGCTGTTCTTGTTGTTCGAGGAATGAATAGAAATCTTTGTCCGCTTTATAGTTGTCGATCCAACCATTGCGATCACGGACAACTTGCCATTGTTCAGTGGTGTACATCTTAGCTAAGACATCATTCCACTCATCTATCTTTGCCTGCTCTGTACCTGGCGCTGCAAAGAACCCGCGCCAGTTTGCAAAGACAGTCTCATTACCAAATTCCGTCAGTGTTGGGATGTCTGGAGCGACATCTAAGCGTTTTGGTGCCGTGATTGCGAGAATACGAACTTGTCCCGATTTGGACATTTCGAGAACTTCACCAAGACCCGTTGAGAGCAGTGGTGTTTCGCCAGAGAGCAGGGCTGCTATTGCCTTTCCTCCTGCATCGTAAGCAATGTAGCGTACCGCTTTTGCATCTAAATCTTCCCCTTTGAAGGCTGCAGCGGCCACTAAATGGTCCATGCTACCTCGAGCAGATCCTCCGGCAATTTTTACACTGCGAGGGTCCTTTTTAAAGTCAGCAACGACTTCTTGCCAAGTTGTATATTTTGAGTCAGTTGAAGTAACAATAGCGCCGTAATCTGCAATGGTGACAGCAACCGGAGTGAGGTCACGGAATGATTGCGGGAAAATACCAGTTAGTGAGCGAACCACAATCGGCGTTGAGTTGACCATCAAGGTATCTTGTTGGCGCTGTGCTGTTTCAATGAGATGGGCAATGGCTTTTCCGCCACCACCGCCAGAGAGGTTTTGAAAAGAAACGTTCTCAACAAGATTCTCTTTGACTAGAACATCACCCGTTCCTCGAGCGGTCATGTCCCAGCCGCCTCCTGCACCACCGGGGATCAAAAAGTGAATTTTCTCTAGCTCAGCTGCCACGGTGGAAAATGAAAAAACGCCGGTTAGCAAGACTGGGACGATAGACGGTCTAAATTTGGTTAACATAGTTCACGTTCCTTATGCACACGAATGTCGGGTTAGGGTGTACGTGACTTTTTATCGATAAATCACGTATGAGGTAAGTTATCGATGATGTTAGTGGTGTGTTAAAAGAAAGTATCTATAGAGGCGATACTGTCAATAGGGTTTGTATTGAGCATTTTGTGCATATTGTTCACCGCTGCAAAGGAGATAGCTTAGGCACTTGTTGGATACGGGAAGTTCTTTAATTTATTTGAGTCTGATGGGAACGCCTCTAGACAGCGGTTATCCATCTAACCGCAGTCTAAAGTTGAGCTAAGCAAATAAACGAATTAGTCAAAGCAATAGGTGTGTGTTAATTGGCTCCAATCGGTCTGCTCACCGTTGAGCGCATCAGTGGGAATACTGTAAACACTATTACCTGAATCGACATAGAGCATGTTGAAAATGACACTATGATTGTTAGGAATATAGGGTTGTTCGCTGACTTCGTTGTGCTCTGTCATTTCAATTCGCATTTGCTCCGCCATGCGTGGCATCAACCCAGTTTCGTAATTAGGCTCCTGATAGAGTGAAGAATCCATCGGTTCAGCCAATTTTACTACTGCCTCTGCGATCAATTTAGGATCGTCTGGAAGTTGTTTGTATGCTTGCCAGCGAATTGGATAGAGAAATGGAGTTTGGCGATTAAACTCGAACTCTGTCGGCATTAGCCATCGGTCGTAAATCATTCTCTCTTCATCTTGCTGCCAAGACGCTTCGTTTATCTCTGGCCAATAGAAGGCTTTGCACCCGTTGCGAAGTTCTTCACCTTCTTCAACATCAATGTCATGAACAAAGACTTGCAGCAGCCCTTGTTTAGGCAAAAGAGGATTAAGCCCGCCCAACTCGTCAAAGTTAATCTGAAACGCCAGTTTAAAGCTATCATCGAGTGCAAGAATTGATGGCATCGATGGTAACCAAGGAGCGCCACCAATACGGCTTTGAAAAGGACCTTGGTAAGTATCGGGCATCATGCGAAAACCAATCGAGAGATCGGTAAATTGATCTTCAAGCTCGGTCAGCTGGTGTAGCTGCTTCAATCTATCAGACAACCGACGTTTATAGTCAGCACTGCTGGTTTGATATTGGTTAGTTAACCCGTGTGCTTCGAATTGTTCTAAAAGCAGTATATAGGGCTTAGCCAACCGCATGTTTTGCTCAATCGCCTCGATGCTGCACTTCTTGTCAGGCATTAGCGCATCAAGCCTTTCCATCATGTTGTTATCTGGACCAATTTCAAAACAACCTTTAGGTAAGTCAAGGCTAAAGGGATAGAGAGCCGTTTCTTTGCTTGCTTCAAAACCAGGTTGGTTGATTAGCCAATCAACAGCGTTAGCACTTGGAAATGGCTTTGCAAATAGATACTGCAAGGCGCTGCGGCCATTGCCATCACGCTCATGGATGTCTTGACCAGAATCGACGAGGGCCTGTAGAGCGGGGTGATGATCGGCAAAGTGCACATCTGTTTTGACCTTTTTAAAGATCCAAAACCATTCTTTTAACATGGAGTACCTATGTAACGATAAAATCGTCAGATGCCTCAATCACCACGGGATCGCAGCTTGTATCTTGTGGCACCTGATTTAGTAATTAGTAAAAAAACAGCGAATAGGATGAGTATTCTTATAATAAAAATCAAGTGGTTATAGTGTTTTCTGGGTGGGTGGGGTGAGATTGATTATCAGCTGTGGAGCGAGCGCGAGATAATGGTCATAAGTTACTTAGTGGGTGAAAGCGTAGCAGTTCAGCCTTGAATACGAACTCTGTCGATTATCAAAATTCATCGAAGAGTTTTATAAGTCAAGATTGAATACGTATTAGCCATTAATGAAAATTCGCTATTTAATTATTGCAATATAAAAACCAACTAATGAAGGTGAGTTGAGCTTGTGGATGGTTTTGATAGAAGAGTTAATGACTATTGATAATAATACTAAATAATTATAGTTAATGATTTTTTGAAAAAAAGTTGTAATAAAAGCATGCGTACCTGTGATGGTGATAGCACTTTATAAGAATGGCTCAATCTAAAGTTTATGTAACGAAATGTTGCATCGAAGTTTAAATATTGAACTTCGTCGTTAAATGTTAATTGATATATATTGTTAGAATTAGCATTTATAAATGCTTGGTGATAATTATTATTGGTTGTGACTGCTAATGGTGAAGGCTCTCGCATTAATTGAGGTTTTACGTATAAAATCTTGTTTTAAAAGTGAGAAAAATAGCTGTGACTTATTAGTGGTTATCATTTTGTGGTTAATTGACAAGGCTTTGACAAGGATTAATATGGTCTCTGTTCGATAGGTTGTAACTTTCGGATGTATTTTAATAAAACACTTTATATGGAGTTAATCATGTTTAATGAGATTGTAATTAAGGCGAAAGTTGCTGTTGATAACTTTATTAATGACCAACGTGGTGTGACTGCCATTGAATATGCAATTATTGGTGTGGCTATTTCAGCTCTTGTTTTAGCTGTTTTTGCAACTGATGGCGCAGGCCTTGAAGCCGCAATATCAGGTGCGATTACAACTATTTCAGGAAACATCACTAAAGCAAATTAAATTTGAAATAAATGGATGATTTAGTTTCTATACTGATTGGTATTGATGCTTCTATTTTAGGGTGGCTAGTTTTGGTCATCCTATCTTTGAATGTCGCTTTTTTTGATCTTACTAGCAGGGTAGTGTCAAATCGAACTTGTTTACTCATCTTAGTGATAGCGGTGTTTATTAATTCAATAGGTTATGATTCTATTTTTAGTGTCAATGGTTTGCTCGCTGCCTTTTTTTTGTTTTTTCTTTATTATATTTCTTTTTGGGGAGGGGGAGATACTAAGTTGGCTATCGCCTTTCTACCCGCGATTACTGCACAATATGTACTGTTGTTTTTGGTTGGAATAGGTCTGTTGGGTGGTGTCTTGTTAGTTGTCTATTTAATTGTTGGTCTGAGATGTGGGGTTGATAAAATCAAAGAAGATGGATTGCCTTTTGGTATACCGATATGTATCTCGGGTTTGTTTTGTGTTGTCGCATCGCTATAAGGAAAAAATATGCGTTCTAAAATATTAATGCTTATTGCGCTTGTTGCAATAGCTGCAGGAATTTTTGGTTTGTTACTCTCAAAATCAGAACCCACTCCAGAAATAAAAGTGGCAGAACAAATACCTGAAATATTTTTTAAATCTTATGTGTTAGCGAACGGTAACGTTACGAAGGGTGGACAAGTCAACCGTGCTGATTTTAAGATTGTAAAACTCTCTGAAAATGAAGCGAATCAAAAAGGTTTTGACCAAGATGCATTATTTGACTTTGAGCATGGTTCAATTTATCGCACGGATTTAACTGAAGGGCAGACTGTTTTCGCTTCTGATGTGGTTCAACCCTCGCAGCCAAACTACATCGAACTTACTTTGGCAAAAGATCATGTCCCTTACCCCATTGAAGTTTCGCCTAGCGCGATTGTTGGCGGGGTTATTAATATTGGCTCCTATGTTGATATTCTTGCTTTAACGGGGCATCAAAACCCAGACCCTGAGTCAGAGAAACAGAAGAAAAAACAGGTATCAATAAACCCAGTATTAACCAATGTAAAAGTGTTAAAAATATCAGTGGAAAATATCGATTCAGGGTTTGGTCAGGGAGAGATTGAGCAAAACTATTTGATATTGGAACTTGATAGAAAGCAGGTCGCAGTGCTCACTATAGCAAAGAATATTTCTGCAATTGAGGTGCATAAATCAATAGGTAATTATTCACTCACAGAGCTAGAAGCGAATGCTGGTGATGTCTTACCCGATTTTAAGGCAATCAAAGAGTTGAGAGCTGAACAAATCGTTGTTAATTAGTTGGTAAAGGATTGGATGTTATGAGCCGTTATTTTGCGAGCCTCTTTGTTTTAGTTACTGGTCTTGCTTGTTCGTTTGGCGCAGTGGCCGATGGATTTATGTATTTAATGGAAGGAGAGGCAAAGCCGGTAATCACGGATGTGGATATTGATACGGTTTTTGTTTCTGATCCCAGTATTGCCGATTATCAAGTGATTGATAGAACGAAAGTTGTCATTTTTGGTAAAAAAATGGGCACGACGTCCTTAATGTTGTTTGATGAGAATGCCAATACCCTCGTGAATCGCAAGTTGGTTGTTAATCAAAGCTTTTCGGAGATTATTCAACAAGTTCGTTTGCATTTCCCTTATTCAGATGTATCGGTAAGCAATATTGGCAAACAAGTGGTTCTTACGGGCAAGGTATCCAGTGAAGCTGAAAAAGATGGCATTAACGACCTAGTGGGGGAGTTGCTATCAAAAGATGTTGAAAAATCGATATTTTCATGGACTAAGTATGATGACGATGAAGAAGATATTATCGATTTTATGACGAAGCGGAAATATAAGGGCATCGTTAATCAACTGGAAGTGAATACCACTAAGCAAGTGAACGTTAAAATCACCATTGCTGAAGTATCACAAAGTTTTATGGAAAATTTTGGCATTCAATATGGTGATGCGGGTCTGGGGGTAGGTGTTTTTGTCAATCCAATTCTCGATTTCAGTGCCGATGATCTTTTGGCAGGGATTACTGCTGTGGCCGATGATACCATTGGTCAAGTATTGGCTGAGCCTAACTTATCGGTAATATCGGGTGAAAGTGCTTCATTTTTAGTCGGTGGAGAAATCCCAGTTGTGACTATAATCGATGGCGGCGCCAACATTGCGTTTAAAGAGTTTGGTATTCGTTTAGATATGGTTGCTAAAGTACTTCGAGATGACAAAATAAAATTGTCACTGCAACCTGAAGTTAGTTCACTCGACAGCCAATACGCTGACGAACGTTACAGTTTACCTGCTTTGAAAACTCGCCGTGCAAAAACAACCATTGAGTTGGGCAATGGGCAAAGTTTTGTCTTAGGAGGCCTACTTAATTCAGAAGATGTTGAAACACTACGTAAAGTGCCATATATCGGTGATGTTCCCATATTAGGATCACTATTTCGCCATAGCGAAACCTCTCGTAGCAAGACCGAATTGATTATTGTCGCTACGGTTAACTTAGTCGAACCTATTGCACCACAACAAGTTCAAATTCCTGCGATGAAGCGCAGTTCCAATCTATCACGTTTATTTAATATTGCAGATGAATATCCGTCGATTACGACCCAGAGAGCAGAAGATATTTTGGCGACCGGAGGGTTTAAAAAATGAACCGTATTATATTATTCACGTTTTTTGTCATTGGCTTAAGTGCCTGTGCTCCTCATGACTTGGAACATCAGAGCATCGTGGTTGATGTATACCCGGTTCAATATCAGATGTCACTTTTTGTTGACAAAAAACACTTGGCGAAAAATGAACTCGAATGGCAAAGGTTTTATACCGATCACCATCAAACACTATTAACCCGTAAAGTGCTTTTTTCTTATGCCAATGCACAAGGAAAAAAAGTGGTATCAGGTTGGCAAAGTGAACTGATTGCAGGTGGTGCGCAGCAAAAGAACATCACCATCGAAAAAGGTGTCGATATGGGTGAATTTAACGTCAAAGTTGAGATTGTTGACTTCAAGGTCGTGACACCAATATGTCAGCCCCAGCAAATATCAGGGTATGCCAAGACGCCTATTGGCTGTGCGGTAAACAGTAGTCTTTGGCAATCTCTTGCCTATCCGCAAGATGCTCTTGCACAAGAAAAGTAGAACCAATTTAATTTAGGAAGTAACGCATGATCGATATTTTAGAGTCGCTTAATAAAGTTGAAAAAAAACTCGAGAAATAGTAAATTTTTCATGTGTTGCATTTACGCAGAGCAAAGAGTGCCGCTTACTGATTGAAGAAGCCTTTTGTTTTGAAGGCATGTCTTTACCGAGCTTTGTCAGTAATTCTGATGAAGAAATTCGCGATCATGTAAGGCAATCCGATGTTGAAATTGCATTAGTTGAATTGACGGATTCTTTGAGCGTCAGTGAAGATATGCGACGTATTAGCCACCTTTTACCTAATAGCGCTTCCGTCATAGTGATCGGCCAAGAAGATGCCATTTCTACGATTCGTAATTTGAAGGAGATGGGCTTCTACTACCTGTTCTGGCCAGCCACAAAGCCCGAAATGCTCGACTTTATAAAGAATGTCTATGATAACCGTCAGCGCGAGCGTGGTTTAGGGAAAAAACGCATCGCAAAAAAAATTGCGATATGGGGATGCTCTGGAGGGGTAGGGACATCGTTAATAGCCACAGAAGTATCTGCGCAATTGGCTGATAAACATCATGCAAAGTGCCTGCTTGTCGACCACGACTATTATGCGGGTAATATCGATATCCTTTTGAAAATGGAGAATTTCCAAAAAAAGGCACTTGCGATAAACAGCATCGATACTGATGTTGATACGACCTATGCACATAGTATGACGCGCAAGATAAATGATATGTTGTCGTTGTTATCACTGACTTCGGAAGAGCACTCAACCCATGAGTTAAAAGAGTACACGCGCTCTCTTGAAGACCTGCTTAATGAGCAAAACAACTTCATTGTGTCAGATCTCTCAAAAGGAGGGCAAACGCAGGTCGATTATCGTTACTTGGCCGATGAAGTCGATACAACTGTTTTAGTCTGTTCTCCTGCGATCTCTAGCATTCGTCAGCTTAAAAAAATGTCAGATTGGCTGGCTGAAAAGGCGCCAAATTCTCGCCAGATCTTTGTTATCAATTTTACGCAGCCGAACAAAGCGACGGTTTTATCGATCGATGAGGTTGAGGTATTTCTCGGGCGAAGTATTGATATTGAAATACCCTTCGAGATGGGCATCTTGAAGCATATTCTCGATGATGGTTATTTGTACAATTCAAGGTTGTCATCTGCGCGACCTATTGCCACCCTAACATCGATGATCATGGGCGAAAATGTGAGTAAGAAAGTAAAGCAAAGTAAACGTTGGTTCTTTAGGAAGTGATGGGATAGGAGAATAGTATGATTCAAACCCAGTCGAGAAGTATCTTCGTTTCTTTGCGAAAACAAATTTATGAAGCGCTTGAAGCCGATGTGGTCAACACGTTAACTCGAGAGCAGTTAACGGATCAGATCACCACCGCGGTAGACGTTTTGATCGAGCGTAATGAACACTCGGTTGCGTCAGTCGTTAGGCGTGAATACGTCAAAAACATTATTGATGAGTTACTTGGTCTTGGTCCGCTACAACCGTTAATGGATGATGAAAGCATTACGGATATCATGATCAATGGCCATAACAACGTCTTTATTGAACGCAATGGTTTAGTTGAAAATTCATCGATTACCTTCATTGATGAAGAACAACTGCTACAAATTGCAAAACGGATTGCGGCTCGTGTCGGACGACGAGTCGATGATTCTTCACCTACTTGTGATGCTCGTCTGCAAGATGGTAGCCGCGTTAATATTGTCATTCCACCTGTCGCCATTGATGGTACTGCCGTATCAATTCGTAAATTCAAAAAGCAAAGTATTGATTTTGAGCAGTTAATTGGATTTGGAGCCATGAGTCCAGACATGGCAAAGGTATTAATGATTGCTGCGCGGTGTCGACTCAATATTTTGATCTCAGGGGGAACGGGCTCGGGTAAAACAACCATGTTGAACGCATTGTCCCAGTTTGTTTCTGAAAAAGAGCGCATCGTAACGATAGAAGATGCGGCAGAGCTACGTTTGCTACAACCTCACGTGGTGAGATTGGAAACACGTACGTCAGGTATTGAAGGAACGGGTGCCATTACTCAGCGTGAACTGGTGGTTAACTCTTTAAGGATGCGCCCGGATAGAATCATCGTTGGTGAATGTCGTAGTGGTGAAGCATTTGAAATGCTGCAGGCGATGAATACCGGCCATGACGGTTCGATGTCCACTCTACACGCCAACACTCCGCGAGACGCACTAGCGCGTGTCGAAGCGATGGTTATGATGGCAAACAGTAATCTGCCCTTGGAAGCTATTCGTCGCACAATTGTCAGTGCCGTCGATTTAGTGATTCAAATTAGCCGCTTGCACGATGGTTCTCGTAAGGTGATGAGTATATCGGAAGTCTTTGGCCTTGAAGGCACCAGTGTGGTGATGGAGGAAATATTTCGTTTTGAAGCCTCACGTGTTAACGAAGGCGACGATAAAGTGAATGGGGATTTTATTTCAGCGGGCTTGATGAAGCGTTCAGTTTTGGTAGAAAAAGCGCGCTTCTTTGGTTTAGAAGGAAATCTTAATGCAATTTTTGGCTTCAAGGGAGTTGAATAATGGCATGGATAAGTCTGATTGTTGGTGGACTGCTGTTTTACTTCATTGCAAAGCTGGAAAAGAAGGAAACATCGACGCGTTATCTTAAACAGACGATGGGAACTAAGATGGTTAGCTCTATGGAGCATGGCAATGCAATTAACTTAAATTCATTGTCAGATGAAACGCTTCAGCAGAAAAGTTCCCGTTTAGTTAAGAATACGCACCGTCAATTAGGCGGTGGCGCCGTGTTTAAAGTGATAGCGGTCGTTTCATTATTGGCTGCCCTGTCTATTTACATCAACTATAGCTTTGTTCGCGGAAACCCATGGCTGGTTTTGTTGGTCATTGAATTTGTGGGTTTGTACTTTGGTTATGGCTGGCTACAGAAACGCGAGCGTTCACAATTTGATGAAGCTTTTCCTGATGCTCTCAATATGTTAACCAGTGCGATAGGTACAGGTGAAAGCTTGATGCACGCGATTATCTATGTTGGTAACACCATGGATTGCGAAGTTGGTAAAGAGTTCAAATTGATGGGCGAGCGCATGCAAATGGGTGAGTCTCCGGATTCAGTTTTTCGCAAAGCGTGTAAACGCTTTCCATACCCTCCTTTCCATTTTTTTATTATCACGATGCGCGCCAACTTACAGCGTGGTGGTCAACTAAAAGAAGTGATGACTCGCTTAAACCGATTGATGTTTGATGCACGAGCCGTGGATAAAAAAAAGTATGCATTGACGTCCGAAGCGAGGGCATCGGCAAAAATTGTAGCCGCGATTCCTTTCATATTTCTATGGCTGTTGCAGTTTTTGAGTCCTGAAAACTATGAGTTTGTCATGTTTGATCCGGCAGGCCGCTATATTCTTTACTACGTGCTGTTCAGTGAGTTCGTCGGTATTTCTATTATTTGGAAACTGATGAAAGGAGTGGAGGCATGATCAGTTACTCTATTTGGATTGCGCTGAGTTTGATCTGCTTTGGCGTTTTATTACTCTCCATCTATTTGCGAAAACAGCAAAATACGAAATACATTCAGAAATATTTGGTTAAGAAAGAGCTGACCGGGGAAAAGAAAAGTAAAGATCCTGAAAACCTACTTGATTGGCTTGATACGATTATTCCAAGTGCCTTTGCAATGAATGAAAGCGCGATCAATGAAAAGCTGCTCAATGCAGGCGTAGGTTCGCTGAAATATGCCCATCTGTATTTGCCCATTAAGTATGCGGTGCTATTGATTGGCAGTGTTGTTATTGGCTTATTATTCTACGACTCACTCGAGGTTATCGTGTTAATCGGAGCGCTGTCTCTATGGGTGATTACGATATTGATTGTGCCAGATTTGGTATTAGATGCTCGAGTTAAAGCGTACCGTGCAAATATTACCCAGCAATTGCCTTATGTGATCGACCTATTGGCTGTTTGTGTGCAAACGGGTATGACAATAGAAGCATCAATGGGCTACCTAGCCAAAGAGATGCGCGGTTTCGATCCTAAGCTTGCGAGGTTAATGGAACGAATTGATGAACGTTCGCGCATTGTTAGCATGGATAAAGCGTTAGATGAAGCTTATTTACATATCCCAACGTCTGAAATGCGCAGTTTTGTGATGACACTAAAGCAAAGCCTGCGATATGGCTCATCAATCTATACAACGTTGACGACCTTATCGTCAGATATACGTCAAGTGACCATGCTTACAGTCGAAGAACGGATCGGAAAGTTGGCGGCAAAAATGTCGATTCCTCTGATCCTATTCATCATGATGCCAATTGTAATTCTAATCGCCGTCCCTGGTGTAATGAGGATGATGTCCGGTGCATAATTATATTAAACAAACATTATTAGTTATATTGTTCTTCTCGCTTCAGGGTTGCATGGCAACGGGAAAGAGCGCGAATACTGCTTCTGCTAGTATGAACATTCACACCCAAGAAAAGCTCTTGGAAGCGGCCAATAATAATGCGAGATTAATAGAGTTTTATAAATCGCAATTAAAGGCGAATGAATCAGAAAAATACCGCTTAAAACTCGCTCAAGCCTATCTAAGAGAGTTTGATGCAGAATCTGCATTGTTCACAATTAAGCCTCTGTTAATACAATCTAAATTTTCTGTCTCAAGCGCGGTAGTTGGTGCCAAAGCTTATATTGACCTTGGTCAACATGAACAAGCGAGATCGCAACTAGAACAAGCAATAAAATCAGCACCTAAAGATGGAGAAGTTGCTAACTTATTAGGCATTGTCTACGCAGAGCAAGGTGATGTGTTGAAGGCTCGGAAAATGTTTGAGCTTGCACGCAGCAATTTCTACGATGATACGAAGATCAAAAATAACTTAGCGCTGCTGGACATGATGGAAGGGGAGCGAACACAAGCGCTGCAGCGTATTGTATCATTAGCCAGTGAACCCAATTTAGATAAGCAATTACAAGCAAATTTAATGCTGATCATGGCGAAGAATGGTCAGAGAGAGTACGTCCTTGATGGCTTAGATTCGACACTTTCAGAAGTGCAAAAAGATAAGATCTATCGAGCGTTGCGAGATAGTTCATTTCAGATTCGTCACAACGAAAATCATGCCATTGTTGAACCGGTCAGTGAATCCATACCAAAATTGCTACCAGAACTCATCACTCAGCCTATTCCAGACAAAGTAGTCGTACCTTCAGCAAAACAAACGATAGCACTAGAGCCTTTAGTGACGGAGCTGCCTACAACTCAAGATTCGAATTCTCAAAATTTAATTGCGAGTATGCATGAGGTAAAAGAAGCATCTGTACCCGAATCAACGCCGTTAGAAAATCATGTTGCAGAGACTGAAATGATAGATCCAAACATAATCGAAAGGGATCAAGTTGTACTTATTTCTTCCGAATCGGCTGTGCTTGAGACCGAGAATCTTCAAACCGTAGAGAGTGAATCGGCCTCGGCGGCGGAATTTGATGAAAGAGCGGAGGTAATGGCCTCCGATCCTTTAGCCATTGCACAAGAGGTTAAGCGATTACCTTTGACGTCAAAAATCGAAGATCCACGACCAATTGAACCTGCTTCAAGTGAAATGACTGCCGAAGATGCAATAGCATCAGATGAAATGACGGTAGATTCCGATTCTGTAACGCCGACTGTTGTAACCCCTAACATAGTGGAGCAAACGGCCGATCAGCCTGAGGTTTAATGGAGAAGGATCATGAAGCGGAGGAATAGTAAAAAGAGGCAGGATGGTGTTGCCACTATTGAATTTGCAATGGGCTTTATGTTGTTTTGGTGGCTATGTATGGCTTGGGTCGAAGTGAGTTACATGTCTTATATTTCTGCTGTTTCTGATTTAGCAGTTAGTGAAGCTTCAAGAGTTACTCGCTTAGAAGATTCGGTAGATAAAGATTGTACTGGACAAGGTTGTCTTAATAGTTATTCAGCACGCTTTAGTCTGGCTTTACGCGACAACAACTCATTATGGGCTAAATTTGTTGACCCTTCTAAATTTAGATTTTCTATTCAATATTTAAAAACGCCTTTAGAGCTAGAAAATTTAGCGGATGATTATTGTGCTCTAACGCAGGGTGAAACTGAAAATGAGTGTGGAAATTCTTTTAATAGTGCTATAGCGGTTTATCGATTGAATTATGACTATGAACCGATGTTTAATTATTTTATCAATTCAAACCAGCTATTTTCTCGTGAAGTTGTAGTAATACAGGAATATGAGCGTGAAAAGTTTAAATTATAGTCAAAGAGGAACATTCACCGTTGAATTTGCAATCGTCGGTTTGATTTTTAGTTTACTTTTTGTTTTTAGTGGCGATGTGATTATTAAACTTGCCTATAAAGGGAAACTTGATCGCCTTGCCTACTCGCTAGTGAATATAGTTAAAGAGCGAACCCAGCTATATGAAGACAGTTATAGTTTAACTCCGGCAAATGTAACAACGGTAGCAAATATTGCAGAGGCATCGTTGCGTAGAATGATAACTGATTTCGATTCCAACAAATTTGGTTATGTGATTGAGGCTGTCACTTTTGACGCAAGCCATCGATCGACGTATCAAGCGTTTTCATCAAATGTGGTAGGCAATTCGGCGATACAGTGCAATACCCCTAACAAGCTGAATCAAATGATGCATTTATCAAAGATCACAACATGGGGACGTCCGTCTACGCTCTATCGCGTCACCTTATGCTATGAAACCGCAAATTGGATCGGTGATTTACTCAATATGAACTTTACACGTGTAGAGTCTGACGCAGTCATGATAGGGAGATGATCATGAAGTCTCGCATTGTTTCTCAAAATGGGCACGCTTCAATACTATTTGTGATGATTATTCCGGTCCTATTTGGTGTGTTCATGTTAGGCACTGATGGTGCAAGAGCATTGCAACAAAAAGCACGGCTGCAAGACGCTTCAGAGGTTGCCGTTTTGGCAGTGACAGCTCATGCGGATCAGAATATCGTAGGTGAAGGACAAGCCCCTGAGGGCGGTAGTAAAGTCAATCGAGCAATTGTGGCGGACTTTATCTCAGCGTATTTTCCAGATGTGAAAATTAACGGGCCTGAAGATTTAACAAACTTAAGGATCGAAAGGAAAGAATGTTCTCAACTTGCAGATTGTTCAGCGGATGGTTATCAGTTTTTCCAATATCAAATACAGGCGGCCTTTAAATACGATACCTGGTTTCCAGGAAACAGTGCCATTGTTGGTTTTGGTGATCAAGTTGAAGTTGGTGGTTTAAGTACGGCAAGAAAATATCAAAATAATGCTGTCGATCTTATGTTGGTCGCTGACTACTCTGGATCAATGACGTTGGAGTGGGATGGTGGTAACAAAAAAAAATACCAAGACTTGTTCGACATTATTAAAGAAGTGGCGCTTGAACTCGATGACTATAATAAGCAAAAAGTGCCAGGACAAACCAGTACTATTGGAATTACTCCTTATAACCACTTTGTTTTCAGAAAGAAAGGCGTAGGAGGAATTTGTAATAACGTTACGAATGGTGATGTATGGAATGTGGAACACACTAAGTTTACAAATAATGCGACCGATTTTCAGGCAACAATATTGGCTGCAGAAGCTCCTATTGATAGTGATGTATGTCCTAGTAGTAATGAATATAAAAAATCCACATTTTACAGTATTGGTTTGACTACCAATATACCCAACTTTATATCAAGTATAAATAGGTTTAAGCCATCATCATATACAGCATCATTTCAAGGAATTATTGAAGGTTATAAACATTTAAAAGAAGGAAAAAATAAAAAAAAGCTGCTCGTTATTCTTTCTGATGGGGTGGATACTGAAGACCACGCGCCTAAAGGTAAAATTGAGCCTGGTAGTCCAAGTAATCGCTATCCGTCATATAAAAAGATAGGAAGTACACTTGTAGATAAACCTCATTTGCTATGTGAAAAGGTAAGAAATGGTTTATCAAAAAATGGTGAAAATGTTCAACTCTATCTTATTGGCTTTGATTATAGGCCGGGTGCTACAAACAAGGCATTGGATGAGTGTGTAGGCGCAGGAAATATTCTTTATGCAAATAATAAAGAAGAGATTAAAAAAACATTACTGTCTCTAATGGCAGAAGAGATTGGACACTTAAAATAAATCAAGGATATTTATGAAAACTGTATCTACGGCTCTGAGTTGCATCGGAATGCTATTGTTTGCTACTTCTGCAAATGCTTTGGACAACGACAAGTTAGTCAGTGTATGTGGCCACTCGGATGTTAGTGTTAAAAAGCAGGTTAAAATCGAACAATCCACCAGTGTCTCACTGCTACAGGGGGGCATGCTACGCATTGACTCAAAAGGTCCTATGCCAACGGAACAACTATTGCAGGCGGAGATGAAAAACATTGGAGTGTCAAATGAATGTACGGAGTATTTTATCTCTCAAGGAACAAATAATCCTATGGATGGGCGAGTCTATTTTGCGTTTGATAGCGACAAGCTAACGTCGGCCTCCATTACAGTCCTTGATGCCATGCTAGATCATCTAGGTAGAGCAGAAAATAACATCACTCTGGCAGGACATACTGACTCAATTGGTAGCGATGGCTATAATTTTTCATTAGGCTTAAAGCGTGCAATGTCAGTACAGGAGTTTTTACAGGATAATAATGTGGCACAAAAAAATATCGAAGCGGTTAGCTATGGCGAGAAAC
The DNA here is from genome assembly GCF_000222585.1 of Vibrio scophthalmi LMG 19158. Lineage (GTDB taxonomy): Bacteria > Pseudomonadota > Gammaproteobacteria > Enterobacterales > Vibrionaceae > Vibrio > Vibrio scophthalmi. The sequence goes on from NZ_AFWE01000078.1 coordinate 62,021, forward strand.
AGCCTATAGCATCAAATAGCAGCTCTGAAGGTCGAAAATTAAATCGTAGAGTGGATATTTCAGGGAACTAATTCATTATCTAGTAGCTCGCAGTTGAATTCGGGGGTTTTAATTATGCTAGAACGACTTTAGATATGCTATTTTTCATTGGCTTTTATTTAAGTTGTTGATTTGCATGGTTTTGTTGTTTTTTTATGAGAGCTTGTGCAAATGGTTATGTACATAAAAAGGTAAGTAAACCTGACATCAAGGCGGTGTCAGGTTAGTTGTATATGACTTGAATTTTCCCTAAGTCAATAAATAGATCTTCGATGGCTTGATCTTTGGATATGCGAATGTCGACTGATTTGGCTACATTGTCATAAAAGTGTACTCGGTAATTTCCTTCCGGTAATACATCAAGTTCAAAATTCCCACTATCATCGGTAAAGAACGGGTAGATTTGATTTGATTCACTATTTTGAAATTCGCCAACAATATCACTCGCAGGTGCTTGTTGTTTATAAAAATAACCACTTACAAAATAGCCTTTGTTAATGACTAGTTGATGGGAGGAGCCGCTATGTAATCCACCCAATGCTATGAATTCGCCTTGCTTTAGTTCTTCATTGAAATAGAGGTTGTTACTGTTAATTTTTATGGTTCTAAAATCGTCATTAGCGACAGGAATTAATAACTCTGATTGCCCTGAATTTTCAGCTGCTTCCGAAATATGAATCCGTTGGTACTTATCGTAACTCAATTGATACTTTTCTTGATACTCATCAGGAAGTGAGACAATCGTAAAACTACTGGTAACGGGAGATGTTAAAATAAGATTAGATCCAGCCCATGCGAGCGCAGTATCAGCTCCTAAGGTAATAATACGATCGCTCCCTTGTTGCGATTCATTTCTGGATGAATAGCGAGCATTCAGCACGACTTTGTCACCATACCATTTACCGTAACCATCAAAACCATCATAGGTTGTATCTCTATACTTAGTGGAGGCTCGCCAGTAATAATCAGGTTGATATTGTGAAGCAGAAACCTCACTTTTATATTCATCGCCGCGGCTATCATAAGATGTTTTTCCTGATACACTGACGTTGTTCCAACGCAATGGGATAGAGAATGAAAGATAAAGGCTGCGATCAATGTTATTGGCATTCTTTTGCCAGCGTAAATTTAAACTGGTCGATATCCGCTCGTTAATTCGATAGCTGGTGTTGATTGAGGCTGATTGTCTAACAGTGCTGTTTTTGTCGAATTGATGTTCAAGATTAAACGACAGATAGCCGTTGGTCAGCGGAGTTGTCACGCCTGAGCTGAAGTAAATTTTGTGCAGCAACGGGTCGGAACTGGTTGATTGGTCGACGCCATAGCTAAACGCTACATTTGATAAGGTTTTATCAAACAGCTCGTCGATAAATAGTTGGCTTTGAGCATTGTAAGAGCGGGAGTTTGAAAACCTAGTCAGTTGCCCGTTTAAGGTGAGAAAGAGCTCACCAACGGCAAAGCTTTGATTAAGCGAGTAGCGTTGTTCGTCGGTTTCTAATTCAAGTGCGGAAGAAAGGGTCCACCATGGCGTTAGTCCATAGGAGAAGACGCCTTGAGCATTCATATCGTTTCTATCGATGCTCTTATCGCCATTGTTTTCATAGATTTGTTTAGCACCATAAATCAACTGAGTCTCTATATCACCTGCAAGCAACATTTGTGGGTGGTCAATGAGGTTAAAAAAGCGCTTGTGCTCGATGCCGCTTTGGTCGATATAGCTTACCTCTACCTCATTTACCCCCTGTTCTAGAGGCAAATCCTTAAGATTATATTGTCCAGCAGCAAGCCGGAGCGTACGGTATTCTTCACCGTTGATTCGAATTTTGATTAGCGAGGTTGATTCTAAATTAATCGGTACTGTATTTGGGCTGATGACGTCTCTTAAATATTTAGGTTGGTAAGAATAAGAAAGGCCGAATAATTCGCCGCTTGGTAAGCGCGTTATATTGGTTTCTATTTGATAGTCACCCAGTTGTAAAAATCCGGTATTGTTGCGTAAGTTCCCCATGACTCGAGTTCGATCGCGCAACCAACTTCCCTGATCGGTAAAATGGTTGTAATAATAAGTGTGTCCATCTTCAAATGTTACATGGCCTACGGCCGCTGTTGCGCGCAATGCAACCTGAGAGGCTGAGAAATCAGTATTAACCAAGTTATGTGAATGAGACCAATAGGTATTAAGTACACCACTGAAAAAGACGGGCTCAACATGAGGGATTCCACTGGGTGGCGTTCGATTACTTCGGCCTTGCAGAGGAATTTCAATCAACTTACGATCGGCCACGGGTACAGAAATAGTGATGAGCAGGTCTTCAGGTTTATAGAGAGCCCCCCAGCCGAGTTGTCGGAAGTCATCACGGGTGACTTTTCGATCTTGTAGTACGTTTCGCAACACATCGAGGCGATCAGCATCGATAGATTGTACTAATACATCCAGAAGTTCATTTCCGTCTAGCGCCCAGTATTGTTCTTGCTCATCATCTAAGTAGCCGGTAATTTCCACACGCTGGCTGACTACATTCACGTCGATGGGCATTTGTATTTCTGCAGCACTAGTGGAGAAGGTTACTCCGCCTGAGATCATCGTGGAGAAGAGAAGTGAACGTACATTGCGCATGATCTTTCCCTCTAGTCTAAAATAATCTCTGCCTGATGATATTGCCTGCCAATACGAGTTAAGGGTAAGAATATTTGGGTATCAGCGAGCAGATTAATATCGGGTAGGGGCTGATCATAAACAACGCTGCTTTGATCTGAGCTGAGTTTTAGTTGCCAATCCTGCAAAATCATGTGTTTGTTACCTTGATTTTTAAGCGCCAATATCATTCCTTTTCCGTCGTTTTCGATAGTGGCTTGTATATCGGCTTGTGCATTTTTAGGCGTAACATAAAACGCAGTATGGAAGTTAAATTTCGCATTGATACCTTCATCGTCGTTTTCGGTGACGTTACGATCAAGTTGCATGAAAACAACGCGAAATGATTTTTCTAAGGCGAGTTTTTTTTTACCGAGATAAATCACTTTAATGCGTTTTTTCTGATTAGGCTCAAGAATGATTTTCGAGGGAAAAACGCGTAGTTCTTTGGTCGGCTCGCGAACTTCTTCCCCTGCAGGGGCGAGAAGACGCTTAGCCACATGAATTTGATAGGCTGCCTTACGATCAGTAAGGTTCTCTATGGTGTAACTAGCGGATTTTTCTTTTACCGTAATGCTCTGTGATAGGGGTGAGATATTAAAGTTAGCCTTTACCACCCCTATGTAAAACAGCAAACAGAGTATAGATATCATTTTCATAACTCATCCTTAATAAGTAAAAGAAGGAGGGCAGTGCCCTCCTCGTGGTTAAACTACAAAGGGGTCAGGTCAAATGTCAGAGTTTCAGTATATTGCCCCGCATAGCTAAAGGCTTCACCTGGTGCAAGGTTCATAATTAGTTGAAACGAAGCGATCTCAGTAGTTGATCCTGTAGCGACAAGAGCAGATTCACCGGCGGCTAAATCTTTAGGGGAATCAAAATCTCCGCCAGTTAATTTATCAAAATTGCCTTTTTTCAATAGATAGTTAACGTTCTTTGAGCCCGTATTATCGTTGTTATTTAATGAACCGTTCGTTGCTGTGACATGGATGTCATATCCACCCGAGGCGTTACATAAAGCTTTGCCTGAAATGCTCTGGCCTGAAACAGTTAAATCGTTCAACTCGCTATGTACATATTGGCCACCGACTTGATTTACTGGATCACCAATTGAACCATCATTCGGGGGAGCTAAAAGGCCGATATTACATTCTTGAACAATGTTCTTAGCCAGCGTTGTTGAAGCGCCTGTTACATCAGCATACGCGTTTGAGTATCCTACTGCTGCAACAATAGCAGCGGTTGTAATTACGACTTTATTCATAATGAAATCCCTTTTGTTCTGTTTTGGATTGTCTGTGTTGTGAAGACATAAGAATGATAGGAAAAAATATGATTCAATAAGTTGGAATTAAGTTTTAATTTCTACAATCACTCTGTGGTTTTAAAGTTTATATAATATTTATGGTTTGATTTTTCGGTTAATATGCTTGTTCGCTTTATCTATGATTGAAGTGTTGTTGATATTTATGTTAAGTGCTGATTTTTAACAATATTTGAATTGTTTTTGTGTTTTGTTATTTGGTGCATGATTGAGTTGTTTTTTTATATGGCAAAATTCCCTATTTTTTATTAAGACTATTGTTAGTATTTTAGTACTAGTTATGCCATTTCATGTGTAAGCGGTTGAAGTTGTTAGGTGTTTTGTGTCTTGATAAAGATCTCATTATTGGATGTTAAAGCGTGTACGTAGTTGTATATATGCAATTGAATTCTACTATTAAGCAGGTTCTATGTTTTTAGTGGGGGAGGATATGACTAATAAAGAAAAAGTAGTTGTTGCTTTTTGTGAGTCTAGAATTCAGCGTGATCTAATTAAGGAAGCATTATGTGGTACTAAAGGATTTTGCTTAATTGTGTCAAATAATGAAGAACTCATCGGGAGTGTTCTGTTAAATGGTGCTGATGTTTTAATAGTTGATTATAACTATATTAATAATGAACAATTGAGAGCATTGTGTGGAAATTCATTAACTGGTGATTTGATTATGTACAATTTTTTAGAAGAAATTCAAGAAAGTCAGGTAATACAATGGCCTAACCTCAAAGGTTTGCTTTATAACACTGCGCCAGTTGAACATTTGAGTAAATGTTTAGAACACGTGCTTAATGGAGACATGTGGCTACCAAGAAAAATAATGGTTGCTATGTTGCAGTGCTCATATGAAGAGCCAAAAACAAACCATTCAGCAAGACTACTCACGAGAAGAGAAAGGCAAATATTAGATCTTCTAGCAAATGGGAAGTCTAATCAAGCTATCGCTGATAATCTTTATATAACGGAAAGTACTGTAAAAACACATGTTTATAGATTATATAAAAAAATTAATGTGAGGTGCCGGAAAGAGGCTATTTCATATGTTTATAAAAAATCACATATTCCACATTACAAATCCGTTCTTATCGAAGATGCGACAATATCCGGAGATTATTAAGCATATGCAATAAGGCTGAAGGCTCAGCCACGTCCTCATCATAAAATTTGGTAACGGAAGGGGCGCTCGTTTTGATTGTAGTATGTAGATATCTCAATAGTTTATCGTAAAAATGGTTTTAGGTTGAAGATTATGCAAGACATAGCGTTTAAACACGTATTTTCTCAGTGCCCTACTGGCATTTTGGTTACCGATCTCAGCTTGAAAATTGTTCGTGCAAATAGAGCCGCACATAGGATTTTAAGAGCGCGTAATTTGATTGGAATGTCATTCTCATCACTTTTCGATGACGTAGCCAATTCGCATATGAGGACATTTTGTGAGTATTTAGATTCAGGAAGAGAAATGAGTTTGAGTTGTAAGTTCTGTAATTCGAATGTTGATAATTGGTGTGAGCTTTCTGGGACAAAAACTGAAGATGAATGTATTGGAAAGCTGATTATTTGGAGTGTGTCTGATATTTCAGTACATAAAAAAAGAGAGACGGAACTAGAGCAGTTAGCGCATTACGATGGATTGACAGGTGCATACACAAGATATTATTTCTATCATCTTGCGAATAGACACTTCCAGCAGTTTATTGTGAGTAAAGAACCATTCTGTGTACTGATGTTGGATCTCGATGATTTTAAATTGATCAATGATATTTATGGTCACAGTAAAGGTGACCATATTTTACAGAATTTTTCAGCATTGGTGGCTAAGAACTTGCGAAAAAATGATCTATTTGGAAGAGTTGGAGGCGAAGAGTTTGCAGTAGTTTTGCCCAAAACAACACCCAGTGTAAGTCATGATATTGCCACACGAATTTGTCATGAAGTTGCCCGTTATTTTGTTGATCCCAACGTAACAGTGAGTATCGGTATTACCGCCATTAATAATGTAGAAGATAGCATTGAGCAAGCGATTATTCGAGCGGATGAAGCCCTATATACCGTTAAGAGCAACGGTAAAAACAATGCGTTGTTGAACTGCTTCTAGAGGCTAGTTGGCGATGTACTGACATCGGTAGCGGACATCATATGATAGTATCTATTCAAAGATTAAACGCTGACATTGCCAAACGACAGGCGTTGAGGGTAGGCTATTGGGGTTTACAGAAGGTGGCTAATAACCACCTTTGTATTGAGGTATACCCTTTTACCCGTAAGCGACGCTTGGGAACCACAGTACCAATTGAGGCCACACCACCAAGCAAACCAAAGCGACTAACTGGATGAGGATAAAAGGGATCACACCGCGATAGATGTCTTTAAGCGCCACACCTTCTGGGCAAACTCCTTTTAAATAGAATAACGCAAAGCCAACCGGTGGGGTTAGAAAACTGGTTTGCAGCGCCATCGCCACTAACATGACGAACCAAACGAGACTTGGGTTGTCCACTACGCCATGGCCATCAAGCTCAATGCCGAGACTGGCCACAACGGGGGCGAGCAGTGGTAAGGCAATTAAGGTGATTTCAATCCAATCAAGGAAGAAGCCGAGCAAGAAGACGATTAACAAAATAAAGGCAATAATTCCATAAGTACCAAATGGTAAACCACTCAAAAATGATTCGATTAATTCGTCCCCGCCCAACTCTCGAAGTACCAGAGCAAAACAAGAAGCGCCCAAAAAGATCATAAAAATGTAAGCGGTAGTACCATAGGAAGAAAGCAGCACTTCTTTTAATACTTTGAGATTAAGCTTTTTGTTATAGGCAGCCAATAGTGTTGCACCGAGTGCGCCAATCCCTGAGGCTTCCGTTGGTGTCGCTACACCCGCAAAGATTGAGCCTAATACTGCGAGAATCAGCATAAAGGTCGGTGTAATATCTTTGAACACTTGTAAGATAAGGCTCCAGTCTACCGGTTGAATATTTTCTGGCACCGGGGCTTTGATTGGCGACATTTTACCAACAAAAAGAATATAGCTGATGTACATACTGCCAAGCAGTAGGCCGGGCATTATCGCCCCCATGAAGAGATCACCAACCGATAACCCCAATTGATCGGCCATGATCACCAACATGATTGAAGGCGGTAATAAAATACCTAAGGTGCCTGCAGAGGCTACGGTCCCCAGCGCTAAAGGTAAGTGATAGCCTTGGCGCATCATGCTAGGGAGTGACATCACCGTGAGCAACACCACGGAGGCACCAATAATTCCTGTGGAGGCAGCAAGAATAATCCCTATCGCCATCACGGTAACGGCGAGTCCGCCATGTACTTTGCCAAAGAGCGCCTGCATCGAGGTCATTAATTTTTCCGCAATCCCCGATTTATCCAGCATGTTACCCATGAAAATAAACATCGGTAGCGCGACTAAGATCCAGTTATCCATGATCTTATAGATACGGTTCACCACTAAACCTAGGCTGGTGTAGTCAAGCCCGGTAAAGGTATCTAGGTAGATATCGGAAAAGTAGCCTACGGCCGTAAAAATTACACCAATGCCACCCAATACATAGGCAACTGGAATACCAGTAAATAGTAGCAAGATGAACGAGCCAAACATGGCGATCACAATCCACTCATTCGCTTCCATCATTTGCTCCTTCTTTTATGGTATTAATACTGCGTAGCACTTTGGCAATCAGAGCAAAGAAAAGCACCGAGAAACTAACGGGGATAACGCTCTTGATCAGCCAGCGATAATCTAATCCTGATGGGGATGCAGAACGTTCGTTCACGCGCCAAGATTCGTAGGCAAAATCGTAGGAGTGCACTATGACAATAACGACGAAAGGAAGCGCGAAACAAGCGATGCCAAACAGGTCGACGATTGCTTTGGTTCGCGCGCTAAATTTGTGATAAAACAAATCAACCCGCACATGCAGGTTCGAAACTTGAGCATAAGCGGTGCCGAACATAACGGCGGTCGCGTATAAGTGCCATTGCAACTCTTCGAGGGCAATCTGCCCGTTGGAAAAGACCTTTCGCAGTATCACCTGCAGCACGATAACGGCGATTAGTGCTAAGTTTATCCACGCCAAGTAGCGGCTAATGGCGCCAATGGTTTGTTCTAACTGTTTATATAAGGGGACAGAGAGTGATGTCGTCAAAGCCTTATTCATTGGAAACTCCTTTCGCCCCATTCCCGACTTACCGTAATGGGGCGATTACCTCAGTCGTTATTGATTTTGTTCGATGGTTGCACGCGGTAAGAAACCATTGGCCTGCCATAATGCATAGCCTTTACGGAATTGGCTTAGGTCTTGCCAAACTTTATCAAAGTACGGATCTTGTGCCGTTTTTTCGTCGACAACTTCCATCCAAGTCGTCCTGAAGAGATTCAGCATCTCGTCGTTCCAATAACGAATTTCGACACCATTCTCTTTGGCTTTTTCCATAGCAGAATATTGCAGCGCTTCACCTTCAGCGATGGAGTAAGTCATGGTTGCCATACAAGTGGTTTCCACCGCAGACTGTTGCGCAGGGCTCATTTGTTTCCAAGTATCTTTGTTGATCAGCAACTCGAATACGGTGGATTGTTGATGCCAGCCAGGGAAGTAGTTGTATTTCGCGACTTTGTGGAAGCCAAGACGTTCATCAATCGCTGGTTGAGAGAATTCAGATGCGTCGATTGCTCCTTTCTCGAGTGCGCCAAAGATTTCACCGCCCGGTAACTGTACGGTGCCTACGCCGAGTTTCTCCATCACCGATGCACCAAGGCCGAAGAAGCGCATATTTAATCCTTTGAGATCTTCTGGCTTTTCAATCGGTTTTCTAAACCAACCTGAGGTTTCTGGTGAGATGATGGCGCACGGTACCACTTTGACGTTATAGCCCCCTTGGTCATACATTTCTTGATAAAGCTTCAAACCGTTGCCGAAGAATAGCCACGCCATGTATTCCCCCGCTTCTGGGCCAAAAGGAACCGCTGAGAATAAGGCGGAAGCTGGCAGCTTGCCTTGCCAATAACCTGCAGTTGAGTAGCCAGAGTTGACTTTACCTGTTGAAACCGCGTCGAGAATTTCGGCAGGGCTGACCAATTTACCCGGTTCGTAGATTTTCATTTTAATCGTGCCGCCGGACGTTTGGGTAATGCGTTCGGCATACCACTGAATTGGTGTACCTAGTGCCGGTAGGTGTGTACCGAAAGCAACGGGGGTTTTTAGGAGAATCTTTTTGTCAGCTGCTTGAGCACTGAATGCCAAGGTTGTAGTAGCCAGTGCGATTGAACAAGCCAATGCGGCTTTTTTGAGATTCATCATTCCTCCTTGAAGGGGTGTTCCTTAATGGTGGTTATAAAAAAGGTCGTTACAAAGAAAGACTCTAATCAGAAGTTATCTTCAGAAATGTGAACATTGGTGGAACTGAATTGTTATTACAATGTTACATTTGATGAGGAGTGTAGAAGCCAAATCTGAGTCCCTCTATGAGGAACATTGCGCACTGACGATCGGTATTTGATGCAAAAAATCAGGGTTTAGTACGTAATACTACGTACTTACCAAAGGAGCGGGATATGGGATTGATCAGCAACCGAAAGCTATCAATCAATATAATATTATTGTCGATTGTACCTCTCATAGTGGTGGTGGCTATTGTTGCAAGTATTCTTTTTAGTCAGGCAAAACAATTGGTTGATGAACAAGTTACCTTGACTCGCAGCAATGTTTACTCGATGAAAAAACAAGAGTTGAAACAGTATGTCGAAATGGCTCTCAAAAGTATCGAGCCTTATTATCAAGACCAATCACTGAGTAAAGAGTCGGCACAAAAAATAGTTGCTCAAAAATTGAGCCAGCTCACATATGGTAGCGACGGCTACTTCTTTGCCTACACTTGGCAAGGGGATGCTCTGGTGCTGCCTTATCAACAAGACCGAATAGGTAAAAACTGGTGGCAGGTAGAGGATGTTCGTGGCAAAAAACTGTTGCAAGAACTGATCGCCGTAGCGCGCAGTGGCGGTGGTTTTGTTGATTATCTCTGGCATAAACCGTCTAAAAAAGAGCCACTGCATAAGTTGAGTTATGCGGTATCTCTGGACAAATGGGGTTGGATGATTGGTACGGGGGTTTATCTGGATGACATCGAAAAGCAAGTCGCACATATGCGCAGTGGCTTTGATCAAAATGTCGGTAAAACGAGTTCAGCTTTGTTTGGACTATTGTTTATTGCGGTTTCCGTTATTGCAGGATTAGGCGCTTCTTTAAATATCAATGTGCGTCGCTTGGCTAATCAACAACTTCGCGTGCTCAACCAACAGATCATTGACTCTCAAGAGAATGAAAGGCGACGTGTTTCACGTGAGTTGCATGATGGCGTCAATCAATTGTTAGTCGCCGCTAAGCTTCGGTTAGACAACGTCAGTGCGGTGTTCAATGACCAAAAAACGCATCGAGAGCTTGGTGAAAGTAAGTTGGCGATGGATCGCGCCATTGTTGAAGTTAGACGCATATCGAGGGATCTAAGACCATCACAACTCGATGATCTAGGGCTCGTGATTGGCATCCAAGCGTACATTAATGAACTGCAACAACGCACGTCACTTGAATTGGTGTTTGAACATGACGTGGAGGGCATTGAGTTTGCTGAGGATGTGGAAACGACCTTGTATCGGGTTGTACAAGAGGCGCTGCATAATGTAGAAAAACATGCGAATGCAATAGGTGTTGATGTCGTCATGCAGCGTGAAGGCCGCCTACTAATACTGACCGTCAGTGATGATGGTATTGGCTTATCGGCCAACATTGACGCGTCTGACACCGCGACAATATTCGCAGAAGAGCAAATGGGGCTGCGTAATATGGCAGAGCGAATCCAAGCAATCGGCGGCAACTTTTCGGTGACAGGAGAGGTTGGCAGCGGGACAGAGGTTCGGGTTGAGCTAAACATGGAGGGGATATGATTAGATTGGTATTGGCAGATGATCATCGCTTAATGCAAGATGGTTTAAAGTCACGCTTAGAAAGGGAAGATAACCTCGAAATTGTCACTTGTGTTGGCTCGGGGAGTGAAGCGCTAAAGCAAACGCTTGAACTGAAGCCGGATGTGCTGTTGCTTGATATTAATATGCCTAATTTGAATGGCATCGACGTGCTAGAAAAGCTGCAAAAGACAAATTGTCAGACGGCGGTGATCATGTTGTCGATGCATGATAGTAAAGATTATGTCATGCGCTCGGTAAAATCGGGGGCAAGAGGGTATGTACTAAAAGACGTTGCTTCAGAAGAGTTAGTGATGGCGATTAATCAAGTTGCTCAAGGTCGTTCCTATTTATGCCCCCAAGCGTCGGACAAACTGTTAGAGCAAATCAATCAAAAGCCCTCAGAGCCGCAAGGTGATGAACTCTCTAAACGTGAATCTGATGTATTGAAAGCCATCGCCAGTGGCTGTTGCAACAAGCAGATAGCAAACGCCTTGGACATCAGTGTTCGTACCGTTGAAACTCACCGATTAAGAATAAAGAAAAAGCTTGGAGCCCATTCGACAGCGGCGCTGGTTAAGGTTGCGTTAAAGCGAGGGTTGGTACACTGATGACCGTGAATATGCTCTCAAGCCGTAAACCGATCCTTGATAAAATGGTCTTTTTCTGTGCAGTGCTGAAAGCCGGTTCTTTTCGTGAGGCGGCCAACCAACAGGGGATTTCGCCAGCGGCGGCGAGTCGTTGGGTTAAAGAGTTAGAAGAGAGCATGTCCGTCGAGTTGCTTAAGCGTAATACTCGTCAATTAGTTGCGACTCTGGCGGGCGAGATGCTCTATCAACGTTTTTCGCCATTATTACCCGATATTCACAGCCTATGTGAAGAAGTGCTCAATTTAGCCGATGAGCAGCAAGGTGAAATTAAGCTCTCTTCAACCCCGTTGTTTGCACGCCAATATTTAACCAAGATTGTTGCGGAGTACATGGATAAGTTCCCCCAGGTGAATTTCAAGATTTTTATTGAAGCGGGAGAGTTTGATCCACTGAGTGTCGACTTTGCTTTTCGTGCGACTGCCAGCTTTAATGGTGACCTCGCGCAAGATTCGTTATTGATTCGCCGTTGCTTAATTCAAGAGCCGCTTTATTTGTGCGCTTCACCAAATTACCTCGTCCAAAACGGCACACCACAAAGCCCTGCAGAATTGCAGGCGCACCGGTGTTTGTATGCGCAAACATTGTTGAATGGCAATCGATGGGCGTTTGGGCGTAATAAGAAAACGGAAATGGTGACCATTAAAGATTCGTTGCAATGTGACAATAGTGAAATGCTGCTTGATCTGGCGATACAAAGTGGCGGTATCGCTTATCTGCCACATTCGCTAGTCGTGTCTTCATTAGCGGATGGTAAGCTGATCCAAATCCTGCCGAGTTATCAATGTGCCAGTTTTGATGTCGACTTGATTTATCGTCCTCGCTCTCCCATGCCAGAACGATGTGCCGCGTTTAAGCACTATCTGTTACAGCGTGTGCAGCAATTACGCTTGGTATAACTATGAGTATCAATCAGATCCAATCGACTCATCGCTAGTCACTCTCTTCTCAGTTGGACAAACCAGCCACATTATTCCGTTTGCGGAATTCTTAATCTCTTTATGTGCAATTAACATTGGGTGGCTACCAGACTAATCTGATTAAGAACCTGATTTAAAGGGAGCATTTAAATGGTGAGTCGATTAACGTCAGATCAAGCCGCTCAGTGGGTAGAGGATGGAAATACCGTTTTACTCGGCGGATTTATTGGTAGTGTAGTACCCGAAGCGATTGAACGGGCTTTGGGGGAACGCTATGCACATAACCAGCAACCAAGAGATCTTACTTTGCTTTTTGCTGGTGGACAGGGGGATGGCAAGGAGAAAGCGATCAACCACCTAGCTCAAACTGGATTAATTAAACGGGCGGTGGGCGGCCATTGGGGCTTAGTGCCTAAACTGCAACAACTCGCCATCGATAACCTCATCGAAGCTTATAATCTACCACAAGGGATTATTTCCCATCTTTTACGTGATACGGCGGCGGGTAAACCCGGTACGATCAGCAAAGTTGGATTAGGCACCTTTGTTGACCCACGGCTATCGGGAGGAAAAATTAACGCTATCAGCCAAGATGATTTGGTTTCAGTGGTGGATTTACTCGGTGAGGAGTATTTGCTGTATCACAAAATTCCGGTGGATGTGGCGATCCTACGCGGAACTACGGCTGACGAAAACGGCAATATTACCATGGAAGATGAATGCTTGATCGTTGAAAACTTGGCCGCGGCGCAAGCGGCAAGAAATTCGGGCGGTAAAGTGATTGTGCAAGTGAAGCGTGTGGTGCCAGCTGGATCGCTTGATCCGCATGCGGTTAAAATCCCCGGTATATTCGTTGATGCAGTGGTGGAGTGTGGCAACTTGGCAGAGCACATGCAGACTTTTGCGACACAAATGAATCCGACGTTTTGTGGTCAAATAGCAGAAGTATCGGAAGTTAAAATAGAGCCGAGTACCGTGTCAATTGATGCAAAGTGGGTGATTGCTCGCCGCGCTGCGTTAGAGCTCCGTCGTGGGGCGATTTTGAATTTAGGTATTGGGACGCCAGAATACATCGCAAAGGTTGCTCAGCAATCGGGCATTATTGAACATTTTACTCTCACGGTTGAGCCAGGAGCGGTGGGCGGAACCCCTGCCAGTGGACTCGATTTTGGCGCATCGGCTTTCCCACAAGCGATCATCAGCCAAGATCAAATGTTTGATTTTTACGATGGTGGAGGGGTCGATCAAGCATTCCTTGGGTTAGGGCAGTGCGATGTACAAGGCAACGTAAATGTTTCTCGTTTTGGTGGCAAAATTGCCGGTTGTGGCGGGTTCATTAATATCACGCAGAATGCCAAGCAAGTGTATTTCTGTGGCACGTTTACGGCGATGGGGTTAAACGCAATAGCGTCACCACAAGGGTTGAATATTCAGCGTGAAGGTAAAGAGAAGAAGTTTATTTCTCAAGTAGAGCAAATCACCTTCAGTGCGGTTCAAGCGATTAATAACCAAAAAAAAGTGCTCTATATCACAGAACGAGCAGTATTTCGTTTGACGGCTCAAGGCCTAGAACTGATTGAAATTGCTCCAAATTTAGATTTTCAGCGCGACATTATGCAACAAATGTCTTTTAAGCCATTGATAAGCAAAGACTTGAAATTTATGGATTTGCGCCTGTTCGATGAGCAATTTGAGCTATCTTCATTGTGTTAGAACGCGGCGTTGCCCGTTCTCTTTTTTTTGCCCAAGATGAAAAGGAATCGAAATATGCTAGGAAATAGCTTCAATAATAAAGTCTGTATTGTAACCGGGGCCGCACAGGGTATTGGCCAAGCGATTACGCAACGTTTTAGTGATAACGGCGCAATGATGGTTTATGCATTGGATCTTAATCATGAGGCCTTAGCCCATGCATGGCATGATAGAGAGAATGTCACGCCGATTGGGATCAACATCTGCGATAGAAGTGCGCTTAAACAGTTGGTTGATGATATACAGCAGCAATATGGTCATATTGATGTATTGATTAATAACGCCGGTATTACTCAAGATGCGCTATTGGAAAAAATGACCGAAGATCAGTGGGATCTTGTCTTGGCGGTTAATCTGAAGGGGGTGTTTAACCTCACTCAAGTGGTCGCTCCGATTATGATGGCAAACAACTATGGTTCGATTGTCACCATGTCATCCGTGGTGGGAACCGATGGTAATATTGGCCAAAGTAACTATGCCGCCACCAAAGGGGGGGTCATTGCGATGACCAAGGGCTGGGCGAAAGAGTTTTCTCGTCATGGTGAGCAAGTGAGAGCCAACTGTGTTGCTCCCGGGTTTGTTGAAACACCAATGACGGCGAATCTACCCGAAAAAGTGCTGAGTATGATGCGTGAAAAAACACCGCTTGGTAGGATGGCTTCAGTCGATGACATCGCTGATGGTATTGAGTTTTTAGCCAGTGATAAGTCGAGTTTCATTACCGGCCAAGTATTGAAGATTGATGGTGGCTTGGTACTGTAGTCTGCATTATTGAGGGGGATTGGAGGGCGATGATAAAAGAACCGTTTATCACGGCTCTTCTACCTCTTGAACTGCGATTCTCTTGAACAGTTAGTGGCAAGCTAAACAAGAGCAGAGCTCAATCTTACACCTTACGACCAAAAAACGAGGGCAATAAGAGTCAACGCTCCAATACAGACAAGATTGAGAATAAAGCCTACCCGCATCATCTCACTTTGCTTCACCATTCCGGTGCCAAACACAATCGCATTCGGTGGCGTTGCCACTGGCATCATGAAAGCACATGAGGCCGCAAGGGCAATCAGAATCGATAAGATAATCGGAGAAAGGCCAAAGGCTTCTGCTACGGTCGCAAACAAAGGAATAAACAGCGCAGACAGCGCAGTATTACTAACAAACTCGGTTAAGAAAACCACGAAGCTCGCCACCAGAAGCAGCACTAAGATCAGCCCTAAATCAGCAACCAAAACACTCAATCCGTTGGCAAGAAATTCGCTAGTACCCGTTGCTTTAAGTACGTTGCTCAAACAGATGCCACCACCAAACAAAAGTAAGACGCCCCAATCGGCGGTTTTTTCAATATCTTTCCAGTGAACGACACGACAGAAGCTCACCGCAATGATTGCGCCTAAGGCAATGATCGTATCGAATTTAGCATAGCCGCCGATCATGGCATTGATAGGTTTACTGAAGATCCAGAATGTCACGGTTGTCGCAAAGATTGCTAACGTTACAACTTTACCTTTATCCCATTCGACTGGTGTGTGGTTGAGTTCAAAATCCCCTTTCAATTCAGGTTTTAATAAACCGAACAGTACGATAATGGCTAACGGCAATAGCACGGAAGCAACCGGTAATCCATAGCTCATCCACTCAGTAAAGGTTAATCCTACTTCCGCTGCGGCAATGGCGTTCGGCGGACTACCGACGATGGTCGCCATGCCACCAATACTGGCACTATAAGCGATACCAAGTAGCACAAAGACATGGGTCTTGTGGCCACTTTCTTGATTCACTTTACTTAGAATTCCTAACGCGAGCGGCAGCATCATCGCGGTGGTGGCCGTGTTGCTGATCCACATTGATAGTAGAGCGGTGACGCCAAACAGCATGAATACCGCGACGCTCATTTTTCCTTTAGCAATGACCAGTACTTTGTCGGCAATGACTTTGTCTAGGCCTTGTCGATTCATTGCGGCCGCAAGAGCAAAGCCGCCTAAAAATAGGAAAATGATTGAGTTAGCAAAATTGTTAAGCGCTGTTTGGGTATTAAAGACACCAAACAATACCGCCATAACTGGAACTAAAATGGCGGTAACGGTGACATGCAAAGCCTCGGTTAGCCATAAAATGGCGATAAAGACCAGCATGCATATTCCGAGAACAACTTGGGGCTCCATTGGTAATGTAAAATACAGAGTCGCAAATAACACAATATCAGCCAATATGATCATGCTATTGCGGTTGATTAACCATTCACGAGTGTTGGTAGGTAGAGGGACACTATCATTTTTATTCATTATATTTATCTTCCTTTTGATGCCATAAGGCAGGCAAGATAATGACAGCAAATTAACCACGTAAAAAATGGCAGTTTAATGATTTGTTAAATAGATCAAAATGAATGGTTGCAAATGTTAATTTTATTTATTGTGCAATTTGATTTATTTGTCGTGATGACAAATCTGAGTGATTATTTTGTTTTTACATCTACACATTGGCGGCCTAATAAATAAGTGAATTGAGAGCGCTGATTTATAGAGAGGTTATTCGTGCATAAGATTACCATCGAAGGGGTTGGCCTATGTGTATGATATTAAATTGTTTTGTGTTTATTTGTTGCTGCGAGTGGTGATGGCACTGTTTTTAATCAAATATAAGAAAGGGATATATATTTCACTGGTGAAGGAATTTTAAAATTCGATGCTACTCGTCTAATTTGAATACAAATTGTGTTTATAATGTAACCATTAGGTATAATTAGATTGCCAATTTACAGACTTGGTGCTATTTATCGCTGCAGTATAATATGAATATGAGGCCAGGAATGGAAGCCGAGCAATTAGAAGTACTCAATTTCATTAGCCAACACCCACCTTTTGATGACCTGCCAGAAGAGCATCTACGTAATATCGCCTTGAATGTGGAAGTCGCGTATTTCCGAGAGGGAACGGACATTTTTAAAGTCGGTGATGACATCCGTGATCTGTACTTGATCCGCAGTGGTGTTGTCGAAATCTACCGACGTAAAGGGGAGTTATACAACCGCTTTACTACCGGTGGGTTATTTGGCCAAATGGGCCTATTGATGAATAACCGTGTACGTATGCCTGCAAGAGCGACAGCAGATACACTGGTGTATTGCATCCCTGAAGTTATCTTTACTCAATTGTGTGATGAATTTGAAAACTTTGCCGATTTTATGGAGTTGGAAGACAGCGCTCGTCTGCGTACTGCTGTCTCCAGTCATGCTGAAGGCAATGATTTTACCACTGCCAAAGCGCGCAAAATTCTAAGTCGTGAACCGATCACTTTAGAATCAAGTGCGACTATCCAACAAGCGGCGAATCTAATGGCGGAAGAAAATGCCACCGCATTGCTGATCGTTCGTCCAGCAGAAGAGTGTACGGAAGACGATGATGAAGATGAGCTATTGGGTATTCTGACTGACCGTGATTTGTGCATTCGTGTTATTTCGCAAGGTATCGATACCAATTTAACGGTCAGCGAAGTGATGACGACGGATGTCGTTTCACTGGGTTACAACGCCTATGTGTTTGAAGCTATGCTCACCATGTTGCGTTATAACGTGCATCATCTGCCGATTTTAAAAGATAAGAAGCCGATTGGTGTGATTGGCATGACGGATATTGTTCGTCATGAATCACAAAATAGCTTGTTATTGGTTAGCTCGATTTTCCAACAAACCACAGTAGAAGACTTACAACTGGTCGCAGCTCAGGTAAAAGATTGCTTCGTACGAATGGTTAATGAAGATGCTAACGCGCACATGGTTGGCCGTGCGATGTCTGTTATCGGTAGTAGCTTTAAGCAACGTTTAGCTGAAATGGCAGAAATGGAGTTAGGCCCTGCGCCAATCCCTTATTGCCTTGTGGCAATGGGCTCGATGGCTCGTGATGAACAATTGATTGTTACAGACCAAGACAACGCAATTATTCTCGACAACAGTTACGATGAAGCGTTGCATGGTGAGTACTTTGCGCAGTTTTCTAAGTTCATTTGTGATGGTTTAGCGGCTTGTGGTTATAGCTATTGCAGTGGCGATATCATGGCGACCAATCCAGAATGGCGTAAAACGCGCACCGAATGGGAAGAGTGCTTCGCGAATTGGATCGATCATCCTACGCCTGAGCGTTTATTGAACAGTTCCATATTCTTCGACTTACTCGGTGTATGCGGTCGGGTTAAGTGGGCGGAGCAGCTGCAGAGCTTTATCGTGCGCCGTGCTAAGCGTAACAATCGCTTCCTTGCCTGCATGGCTTACAATGCGATTAGTCGCACGCCACCGCTTGGCTTCTTCAAAGATTTTGTGATGGAAAAAGATGGTCGCCATCGCAACTCAATAAACTTAAAACGTCGTGGTACCGCACCACTAGCGGATTTGATTCGTGTGCATGCTTTGGCGATTGGTTCGCGCTCGCAAAACTCATTTGATCGACTCGATGACATCAACAATGCGGGAATTTTGCCGAAAGGCAGAGGGATGGATTTAAAAGATGCCATGGAACTGATCTACATGGTACGTATTCGTCACCAAGCGCTGGATATCGAGAATCAAGAAGAGCCAGATAACAACATCGAACCTGAGCACATGTCTGAATTTGAGCGCCGAAATTTAAAAGCCGCCTTCCAGATTTTGAGTAACGCTCAGAATTACATCAAGTTCCGTTATCAGAGAAGCAGCAAATGATCGCCTTGCCGAAAGAAAGAACGAGCCTGTTGGATACGTCACAGACACCTAATTGGCCCGCTTATTTTGAGCAGCTTAAACAGCAAGCGCAAGATCCGCGCCTACAAGCCTATTATTCAGCGCCAATTGCTGAGGCGTCGACACCGTTAAAAGAGGTGCAGTTTGTCGCGCTCGATTTTGAAACCACAGGGTTGAATTCTCAGCAAGATGCGATTCTTACTATCGGGCTAGTGCCTTTCACATTGTCACGTGTTGCGTGTAAAGAATCGGCGCACTGGGTGGTTAACCCTAACCGAGATCTCAACGAAGAATCAGTCGTTATTCACGGTATTACCGACACGGAAGTAAAGGCGGCTCCGCAGCTTGAAGCGATTCTAGAAGAGGTTTTGAAGGCTTTGGCCGGTAAGATTGTCGTGGTTCACTACAAAAATATTGAGCGTCAGTTTTTCTATCAAGCATTGATGGAATGTATCGGTGAAGGGATTGAGTTTCCAGTGGTGGATACCTTGGATATTGAGTATGCCATCCAGCGTGAACAGTGCCGTGGTTTTTTCAATTGGCTAAAACGTAAGAAGCCAGGCTCAGTAAGGCTTGGTCAGTCACGACAGCGTTATGGTTTACCCGCGTATCAACCGCATCATGCGCTCACAGATGCCTTAGCAACCGCCGAACTCTTACAAGCTCAGTTTCAGTACTATTTTGCACCAGAAACGCAGCTGTCAGAAGTGTGGTTATAGGAAAAAATGTTCTTTATTGGTAAAAAATAAGTGTAATCGAGGTGGTTTTAAGATTATGATCCTTCATCCTTTCGATTAGTTAAGGAAATGCTCAATAGTGAAAAAATTGAGCGATTGGATTTGAAATTACCTTTCACTCTTAATGATTACGAAAGAAGAATTTTAATAAATGGTCACGTTTTTAAGGAGATAATTCGTGAGCACAGAAAACAATGGCGGGATTCAACGTCCCGACGGCAAGGTAAACGCGATCGACACTGATTACCAAATTGGTCAAGATAACGTAGCTTTAAAAGTAGGCCCATTTGGCCTTGATATTCACAACCGTGTGTTTGCCATTTCAGGTATGTCTATCATCCTGTTTGTCATCTTAACACTTACCTTCAGACAGCAAGTTGAACCCTTTTTCGCTGGATTGCGCGGATGGCTGGTCTCTAACTTAGATTGGTTCTTCCTTGCATCAGGTAACTTTTTTGTTGTCGTCTGTCTGATCTTAATCTTTACTCCGCTTGGCCGAGTAAGAATTGGTGGTACAGAAGCAACACCGGATTATAGCTATACTGGTTGGTTAGCCATGCTATTTGCTGCCGGTATGGGTATCGGTTTGGTGTTCTTTGGTGTATCTGAGCCAATGTCTCACTTCAGTGCTGCGCTTAATGGTGTTACCGTTGAAAATGGCGTACGTACTGACTGGGCACCTCTGGGGGCGGCAATTGGTGATACTGAAGCGGCTTCTGCTCTAGGTATGGCTGCAACGATTTACCACTGGGCATTGCACCCATGGTCAATCTACGCGTTGCTTGCGCTTGGTCTAGCGATCTTCTCGTTCAATAAAGGTCTACCATTGACCATGCGTTCAATCTTTTACCCACTATTTGGTGAGCGTATTTGGGGTTGGACAGGTCACGTGATTGATATTCTGGCGGTTGTTGCGACAGTATTTGGTCTTGCTACGTCATTGGGTTATGGCGCATCGCAAGCGGCTACTGGTTTGAACTACTTGTTCGGTATCCCAATGAACGACACGACGCAAATTATCTTGATCGTTATCATCACAGCTTTGGCTCTCGTATCAGTTGTTGCGGGTCTTGATAGCGGTGTTAAGCGTCTTTCTGAGATCAACATGGGTGTGGCGGCGATTCTATTACTGTTCGTGATTGTTGTTGGTCCTACATTGGCTATCTTTACCGGTTTCTTTGACAACATCGGCGCTTACTTATCGAATATTACTGCGCTTTCAATGCCGTTTGGCCGTGAAGATGTGAATTATTCACAAGGTTGGACTGCGTTTTACTGGGCGTGGTGGATTTCATGGTCCCCATTCGTTGGTATGTTTATCGCACGTGTTTCTCGTGGTCGTTCAGTTCGTGAGTTTATCGTCTGCGTTATCCTGATCCCATCAACCGTGTGTGTATTGTGGATGACAGCGTTTGGTGGCACTGCAATTAGCCAGTACGTTAATGACGGTTACCAAGCGGTATTTAATGCTGATCTGCCTCTTAAACTGTTTGCGATGCTTGATGTGATGCCATTTGCAGAGATCACCTCTATCGTTGGTATCGTTCTGATTGTTGTGTTCTTTATCACTTCTGCTGACTCTGGCTCACTGGTTATCGATACCATCGCAGCGGGCGGTAAAGTCGATGCACCAACTCCTCAACGTGTGTTCTGGTGTACGTTTGAAGGCTTAGTCGCGATCGCGCTATTACTTGGCGGTGGCCTAGCGGCAGCGCAAGCGATGGCGGTAACAACCGGTTTACCATTTACACTTGTTTTACTTGTTGCTTCGGTTTCTTTGGTTAAAGGTTTGATGGATGAACCTCGTCCTAAATCGAAGAAAGGGAAAAAAGCAGTCGCGTAATAACAACCGCTAATCTGCTTAACTCGATGATTGATTAAGTCAAAACGGCATACGAAAGTATGCCGTTTTTGTATTAATCGAAAGCAAACTCAATCCAACTAAATCCTCAATCAAACCCAATCGTTGTTCATTGCTACCGAGTAATAATAATCATTATAAGTCTTTGATCATTCTTGCGGATTAAACAGCGGATAAGATAGTGATACGTTTATAAGAATAGTGTAATAAGAACAAAATTAGCGGGAGTGGTAGAGATTCAGCATAAAAAAAAGAGTCGCAATAGCGACTCTTTTCTCTCCAAACTGTCAGCAAAAAAGCTTGGAATTCCAGGGGCAAACGAAGGTTTCTTTTTTTTGTACATAAAAAATACTATCGAATTGAACGGAAGTAAATTGCCAAAACGTATTTGGTTTTAATTTACTGATGAAAAAAATATAAGGGTGGACTAATTCACATATAGATGTAACAGATAATTTTGTTAGTATTATTTGCAACCTCAATAGTGATGGTATTTTGACGGAAAGTATTAGCCCGCCAAAAAATAGTTCACTGCAAACACTATTTTAGACTTTTGACTCTAATCACAATATTCTCATTAGTATTATGGCGATTTGACGAAAATGTTTAGTTGTATTTTTTGATCATTCCGTAGGGTTTTTCTTGTCGACGAATATCAAGCATCAAGCTTGCCGAGTGAGGAATGGATAACTGAATCGTTTTTAAATTAGCTTCAAGCCCTTTGTAATAGCGGTTAAGCAACGCAAACGCACTGACTAGAGTGGGTATCACAACGCTCGCTAGCAAGCTTTGTAAGCGGATAGAGTGTTTTATAGCAGCCATGACGTTTATCTGTCTGAACGTTCATTAATTCTCTTGAGAATAATGAAAGCCTAGTTCAATTTTTCTAAGCTAGGATTATGGCCAGTGATATTTGAGGGGAGAAGCAGGGGGCTTTGTCCGCTTTGTTTATACCACAGCGCGACGAGGATTAATGAATTGGTATTGATATTAAAGGCGGTATTTACGCCACCATTCTCATATTCGCCGGTAGGAATACTACGCGCTTGGAGGCTATTGTTGAGTACCGCATCGAACAGCTGTTGAGCAAATTCGTCATCGAATAGCACGCTAAACCCAAAGGCGACTTTATGACTTAATATTTGTGGGTTCTCAATCACTTTTCCGCCGGGGCTGACGCTCGTCCACGATTTGCCATAATAATAAAGGTTGTTATAAGCAAACCATGGGTTTTTATTCATTGCATCTTCTGCGTAGCTAAAGAGCTTATTTTGCTGTTTTGAATGCACTTTATGCAGAGAGTATATAGTCTCAAGTTGGTTCCAATCACTATATTGGCCAAACTCTAAACTGGCCAATACATAAGGATCACTGGTCATAAAGGGCACGTTACGACTATCAATTTGTAACGTATTACCTGATATGTCGACGGTTGAAATATAGTCGTCAATATTGGGAAGTGGCACTTTATACCCAAACAACTCAAAGCCTGTTGCGGCATATTGTAGATAACCATGCCGACCTTCTTGGCGATAATATTCGGTACCTTTATAACGCTTTTCACCGTAAAGAGTGCCGTTACTGATTGCTTTATTTAGCTCCCAGTAGCTGAGAAGATCAAGAATTTCATCTTCCAGTTCAGGGTGCTGTTGGCAGAGTATTTTCAGCCAAATCAATAGTCGTCCGATATCCAGTGCTGACCAGCCGTTGCCATTAGTCGGCTCTGAACTCAGCCTCCCAGACGGCATACCTGTTTTTGTACTGTATTCACGATTTGGCAACCAGTCTTTGTACAGCGGCATTTCACGCAGTGTAGAGAGTGTCTGTGCCAATTCTCGGTGCGTTTGTTCCTTCGATTTTAAATTAAGTGCTTCTAGAGCGAGCGTGCCAGCAATGCCACTGGCAACATCCCACATCGTTGAATGGGCATAACCCTGAACAGAATCCCATAGCCCGGTGGTTTCACGTCGATTTCGGTCAAAATAGTATTGGGCTTTTTTTGCTAATAGACGCTCATTGCGATTGAGTTGATAGAGAGGTTTTCCATGCTGGTACGTAGGGTGAATGTCCGCGGTTGTCAGCGTTATTGCATTTAACCCATTTGAAAAATCAGAGGGTTCAGGCTCAGTAAGAATTGAAGATTCGAGAATCGGCGGTGCGATGACTCGGCGTTGAAATGTTGTTGCTGGAGCTGCTGATTGGGTTTGTTGAGATATACTGCGCTGACCATAGAAACTCACTTGTTCTCCGGCTAATGCATCATTTTTTATTGAGCTACCATCGACAAGCTCATCACTATTAACGTATATCGGTAGGGCAGTAATAACACCGACAATAACTAACCAGCAGCGAGATTTCACGTGTTATGCAATTCCATTCGCAAATGTTTATCTAAGATAATGATAATACAAGATTTGCTATACGCTAGTTAGGTTGATAAAAAAGCTGCTATAGCTCGATGTTGCAGCTTGATGCTGCGTGTTAAGAGCAATGTATAGTTGTGTCGTCATCAATGGAGAAAAGAGAGAGGTTAAAAATCAACCACAATGCTTGAGTTTCACTGATGAGGGTTGTTACACTATAGATGATCGCGATACGCTGAAGTTATCCAACATTCTATTACTTTTATCACAATAATTTTTATGACAACGGACAGTGCTGGCTAAATGGATTTGAGTTTAGTTAGGAAATACTGTTATGAAACATTTTTGTCAATTTGTTCAAACGCTAGGCTTTAGTGAGTGCCAAGTCGGCGCTTGTGACCCCTTTTCTGAACCACAATTTTTTTTATACTCATCCTGATTACACTCTAGGGTCTGATGCCAAAAGACGTGTTCACGATTATCTAGCGAACCAACCCCTATTTTTACAAGATTATGGTCAAATAGAACAGGCAGATTTTGCGATTGGCTTTTCATTTGGTGATAGCGACTGCATCAACCTTGAGCTAGCCAATATCGCTAATAAGGTGCATCAAATTGCGCCGTCATTAACGCTCTATTTGCAACAAGAGATCGCTCTTCATGCGTCAACACCGCGGATAATCATTGCTAATAATCAGTATCAAACAACGTTTGATGTGGCGAAGCAAGCGCAACAACGACAAGTGGGCAAAAAAGTATTGGTATTGGCTCAAGCATGGCATGCCAAGCGTTGTATCGAAACTTGTCAGTCACTGGGACTTGAAGTGGTTGCATTGAAAGTGGTCAATGGTTTCCCTGCTAACGATCCACAGCCGTGGGTTCGTAATCCAATCAATTGGGTGATCAAAGAGAGCCATCGGCATATGGCGACGGGTTATGAAATTAGTCAGAAATATCAACTAGCTTAGTCATCGACTGACAAAACAGCGTCTATACTCAACAGATAACTATATGCAACAACGTCAGTTAGGGTTCATTAAGCTATGAGTATAGATTCGGCAAAGGCTTCGCTGTCGAACAATCCGTTCGATGCTGTCCGCAAGGAAATTTGGGCAGCGATCTCATTCAGTTTAGGGGTTAATTTGCTCGTGCTGGCCGTGCCAGTTTATAGCCTACAGCTCTTTGACCGGGTGATGGGCAGTGCCAGTGTTGAAACTATGTTTGCTTTGCTGGTTATTACACTCTTTTTAGTCACCGCTCAGGCGCTACTTGAGTATATTCGCACCTTGTTAATGCAACGCTCAGCACTAAAGTTGGATGCAAAACTGAGTGGAGAACTATTAGCAAAAAGCATCGCTGAATCCTCAAAAACCAATCGTATTGAAAAAAACGCCTTACAAAACCTCACAACATTACGTAATTTTTTGGTATCACCTTCAACGTCATCCATTCTTGATTTGCCTTTCACGCCACTGTTTTTATTACTGTTGTTTGCGTTCCATCCTTATATCGGTTTTGTTGCTCTGATTGGTGTGGTGATATTTGCAGGTCTAGCGGCGGTGATGATGTTGGGCGGTAGAAAGTTAACCGCTCAAGCGCAGAAGACCACCGCTCAGGTAAGCATGGAACTCAATGATTATTTAAGAAATGCCCCTACATTAAAAGCGATGGGGATGAGTGAGAATGTCGGTAACTCATGGCGAGAAACCAATGCTAGCGTGTTGCATTTACAGTGGTTGGTGAATTCTCGTGTGGGACTATTGCTAGCTATCAGCCGTTATTTTAGAACCTTATTGCAAGTCGCAGTGCTGACCTGTGGAGTCTACTTAGCACTGCAACAGCAAGTAGGCATTGGCGCGGTGATAGCCAGTTCGATATTGATTGGACGTGTTTTAAGCCCGTTTGAAAGCGCGGTGAGCGGCTGGAAAACATGGTATAGCGCGTTCAAAGCGTGGCAAAGCCTAAATCATAGTGTGTTGGAAAACACACACTCCAAGAAGACGCTGTTACCAGAACCAAAAGGCGATATTCAGTTTAGTAATGTCAGTCTTAAATTTGCTCATGCGCGTAAGGCGACGATTCAAAATATCAGTTTTAAGCTAGGGGCGGGAAATGCACTTGCGGTGATGGGTAATTCCGGATCTGGAAAATCAACCTTAGCCAGTTTGTTAATGGGCATTCAACAACCGAGTATGGGCGAGATCATGATTGATGGTGCCAGCATTGAAAAGTGGGATCTTAATCAGTTTGGCCAATACATTGGTTATCTACCTCAACATGTCGGTCTACTGGCAGGGACGGTAAAACAAAATATTTGCCGTTTTACTGAAGGAGACGATGAGGCCGTAATACGAGCGGCCAAGTTGGCGTGTATTCATGAAATCATAATGTCATTGCCGGACGGTTACGAAACCTATATTGGAGAGGGCGGTGTTTTACTTTCCGGCGGGCAAAAGCAAAGGATTGGTCTAGCAAGAGCCATTTATTCCAACCCAAGAGTATTGGTGCTCGATGAGCCTAATTCAAATTTGGATCCAGAAGGTGAAACGGCCTTAGCGATTGTGCTGCAACATTGTAAAGAGCACCAAATTACGGTGGTGATGATCAGTCATCGCCCAGGTTTTTTGCGCCAAATGGATTGGGTGATAAAACTCAAAGATGGCAAGGTAGAAAAAGCGGGTACCTGCGAGCAATTCTTGGGGCTACATGTTGAGCCAGAGTTGACAGAAAGTAAAACAAGTAAGACAGCTTAAGGTGGCGTTATGGATGATGTCGTACAGAAAGAGATGTTCAGTACCCGTAAACTGACTGTGATTGGTTTGACCGTTTTAGTTGTTACCGTTGGGGGCTTTTTAGTTTGGGCAATGAGCATGCCGTTAAGTTCAGCCTCTGTTGCTACCGGCAGTTTAGTCGTGGAGAGTAAACGTAAGCAAATCCAACATTTGCAAGGTGGCTGGGTAAAACAAGTCTTCGTTCGAGAAGGGCAAACGGTCGCGGTTGGTCAAGCTCTGATTGAGCTTTCAGATACGAAAGCGGAAGCCGACTATCGCCGCTATCTGTATCGCAGTTACTCTTTGCTTGCACAACAAGCAAGGCTCAATACGTTAACCAATGGTGATGCTGAGATTGTATGGCCTGAAGCGCTCACTGTTGAGAAAGATGAGGTGGTGATTGCGGCTCTGTTACGCAGTGAAAATGTTCAGTTTGAACAAGCATTGTTGCGGGTGCAATTACTGGCAGGTCAATATCAGCAGAGAATTGCTTTATATAACGAAAAAATCGAAGGTAATCAGTTTCAAAAACGCGCCATTGCCACTCAAGGCGATTTAGTTAAACAAGAAGTCACAATGACGAAGGGCTTAGTTGACAAAGGTTACGTGTCTAAAACGCGTATGTTGGAATTGCTACGTCATCAAGCGCGGATTGATGCTGAATTGGCCGAGATCAGTCTGACGATTGATATGGCTGAGCGAGAGCTTGAATCGCTGCATCAAACTCACCAAAATCAACTTTTGGAGCTAAAGCGTGAGCACTCTTTTCAACTTAAAGGGGTCAATGATGAGTTAAGGGATGTACAACAACTGATTAAAACCGCATTGGATATCCGCGAGCGTATTTTAATTCGCAGTGAATTTGATGGCAAAGTCGTGGGGATGAATATCGCCAACATCGGCGGTGTTATTAAGCCGGGGCAAGTATTGATGGAGATCGTGCCAGAAAGTGATGAATTGATTGTTGAAGCGATCGTATCACCTAAGGATATTGATGTGGTGAGGCCAGGGCTAGATGCACGGGTGCGTTTAACGGCTTACAGTGCGAGAAACACACCGCCAGTGGTAGGCGAAGTGTTGCACGTTTCTGCTGATCGAGTATTACAGGGGGGTGAGAATAAAGATACCGCGCAAGGGTATCTAGTGACTATTCGTTTCGATCACTCTTCAATTTCTGATTTGATTGAGAATCATGGCGTAGCACTTTATCCGGGCATGTTAGCGGAAGTTCTGATTCTTGGTGAAGAACGGACGCTCTGGGATTACTTGGTTAGCCCGATTCTAAGTGGCCTTAATAAAGCGATGAGGGAAGTATAATGACGCAAGAAATGGTGTTTTGGCTGTGTTTTTATGGTTTCTTTATGCTGGCAACGGCATTGGTGGGTTACCACAAGAATAATATCGTGGCGGGGATCTTACTTGGCTACGTTTTGGGCCCGATTGGTTTAGTGTTGATCTTGTTGAGCCAAGATCGACGTCATGGCCACTGTCCGCATTGTTCTGCAAAAGTGGATCGCCATGCTTATCATTGCCCGCGTTGTGAGCAAAAGTGCTACAAACAATTGGTTTGAGTTTATCTCGATAAACATACCAGCAAGGCGTCCCTGAGGTCATCTTAATTATTTCGATAGCATGCAGTGAGAAAAAAGGCCCACCGAGGTGGGCCAAGCAGTGGTGTGAACTTGAATTTTGGGGCTACACTTCGGTCGAATCTGGGAAGTTAATGTCGTTGCTATCGAGATCACTCCAGATAACCACTTCTTGCCCTGAGTCATTTTCAAATCGATAGCCGTAAAGTGAGCCGGTATCAATATCGCTGGCTTGATAAATATTGGCGATCGAATCACTCATCTCGACGTGGCTCTCAGTGAGTGTCCAACCCCAGCCAGACAGGTCAATGCTACTGGCTCCAGTACAAACAAATTGCCCTGAGGTTTCTCCTGCGGTGTGGTTGGCAGCGATTTTATCTAGTGCCAGTGAGAGTTCGGTATCGCTGGAGTTGATACTGATCCCCTCTAGCTCTTGGAAGGTGTTATGGCTCATATCGATCATCTGGTTTTGGTTATCATCCCCGACGAGCAGGACATCAAAATCAGCGCCTCCGCTAAAGTGAACCATATTGGCTTCGCCACTTTCAATTTCATTCGAGTCAAACACCAATTGGTCGTTGCCCGCACCGCCGAACAGTTGGTCGATACCATCACCACCATCGAGGCGGTCATTACCCGTTTGGCCATAGAGCATATCGTCACCTGCATCTCCCGCTAAGGTGTCATTACCCTCGCCACCGTCAAGTGTATCAGCGTTATCATTGCCGTTAATGGTATCGTTACCTTCGCCACCCGAAACATAGTCCTCGCCGCTGCCGCCAGAAAGCTTATCGTCGCCTTGTTCACCATAAAGCATGTCGTTTCCTCCATTCCCTGATAATGTGTCATTGCCTTCTTCGCCGAAGAGAAGGTCGGCTGAACCACCACCAGAGAGGTTGTCGCTACCAGTACCGCCCCATAATATATCGCTGCCTGAATCGCCGCGTAGGGTATCGTTTCCTTCGTTACCATATAGGGTGTCATTGCCCGATCCTCCGGAGACGTAGTCATTACCCAGTCCACCAGTGAGCGTATCATGATCGTTTTGCCCCCACATTGAGTCATCGCCGTCATCCCCTTGTAGGATGTCGTCACCAGAGCCACCGTAGAGTTTGTCGTTATCAGCGCCACCAAACAGTTGGTCGGCACCACTGCCCGCATTCAGCGTGTCTTGGCCAGCGTCGCCGTGCAGTTCATCTGCGCCAGAACCGGTTGTCAGTTTGTCATCACCTTCACCCCCGGTTAAGGTGTTGGTGCCACCCGTGACGGTGACAGTATCGTTACCTTGGCCACCATCAATTTGATTGGCGCCGCCTTGGGCGCTAATGGTGTCGTTTCCGTCACCACCGTCTATGTGATTAAGGCCGGAACCGGACAGTTGAATGTGGTCATTACCAAGTCCACCAGCAATGGTGTTGTTGTCACCGGACGCTGTGATGGTGTCAGTGCCATCGCCACCATCTATTTGGTTTGAGCCCGTACCAGTGACTTCGATGTAATCGTCACCGATGCCGCCGGAAATTAGGTTATTTGCACCGCTTAATGTAATGCTATCTTGTCCATCACCACCGTGAACGGTGTTATGATCAGATTCATCTTCGATAATGTCATTACCAACCCCACCCAGTAGGGTGTCGGCTCCGCTTCCACCAAGTAGCGTATCGTCGCCTTCCTCACCTGAGAGCGTATTTGTACCACTTTCGCCAACCAGTTTATCGTTACCTGTACCACCGAATAAGTGATCATTCCCAGAGCCAGAATAGAGTTCGTCTATGCCAGCATCACCGTGCAAGGTATCGTTACCAGCACCACCAAACAACAGGTCGTTAGCGTCGCCGCCAGATAGCGTATCGTTACCTTCACCTGCATCAATCAGGTCTTGCCCCTCATTGCCACTAAGATTGTCATCACCTTTACCACCAAACAACGAATCATCGCCTAGACCTCCTGACGCAGTATCGTTACCGGATCCGCCATAGAGGGTATCTTGACCTTCACCAAGGTTAATTGTGTTTTGGCCAGCTTCGCCATAAACCGTATCATCGCCAAGACCAGCATCAACATTATCAGCACCATCGCCCGCGTAGAGAATATCGTCGCCACCCGCGCCAGTAATGGTGTCGGCATCTTCGCCACCATAGAGGGTATCGGCGACATCGCTTCCCACTAGCGTATCATCGCCATCCCCACCATAAATCTGGTGGCTACCCATTTCGGCTGCATAGAGGGTATCGTTACCTTCTTCACCGAGAACGGTATCGAATCCGTCGTCGTGAACGATGTCATCGCCTGCACCCGCCGCAATAAAGTCGTATCCTTCGCCACCAATCAGTTCATCGTTACCTGCGCCGCCAAAGAGGGCATCATTGCCTGAGCCGCCTTTGACGATGTCAGCGCCATCACCGGCATCAATGTGGTCATCGCCAGCACCAGCATCAATATCATCATTGCCTGAACCTGCATAGATTTGGTCATTGCCTTCTTCTGTGGTGATCGTATCGGAATCAATACCGCCATAAACTGTATCGTCACCTAAGCCTGTTGAGATGGTGTTGATACCCGATTCACCATAGACGGTATCATTACCTGCACCAGAATCGATTTGGTCTTCACCAGAGCCTGCAAAAATAGTGTCGTCGCCTAAGCCCGAGGTGATAGTGTCATTACCAGCACCGCCAGAGAGTGTGTCGTTTTCATTTGAACCGACAAGCGTATCTTGGCCAGAGCCGCCATAGAGTTCACTGGCATTGAGGCCGGCATTAAGGTGGTCATCACCGCCTTCACCAAATAGTACGTTATGGCCTAGTTCACCTTGCAATACATCGTTGCCGGAACCGGCGAAAACTTGGTCACTACCGACACCCGCATAAATGGTGTCATCACCTGCACCAGTGAAGGCTTTATCATCACCGCTACCGAGGCTCACGGTATCGACACCACTGCCAGAATAGACAAAGTCATCATCATCACCAGAGTTAATGGTGTTATTACCGTCACCGGCAAAAACCGTATCTTGGCCTGAGCCGGTCAGGATGGAATCTGCACCACTACCTGCGTAGAGGAGATCACCACCAGCGCCAGTATTGAGTGTGTTTTGGCCATCGCCGGCATAAAGCGTGTCATCGCCATCACCAGACAGAATGGTGTCGTCTCCGAAATCTGAGTAGATAGTATCGTCACCAGTACCAGAATCTATGGTGTTGTTCCCGGTCTCACCAAATACGATATCGTTGCCTTCACCAGTTGTTATGGTGTCATCCCCAGAGCCCGCATAGACTTGGTCTGCGCCTGCACCGGTGGTGATAGTATCCATGCCCTCATTGGCATGGATGACATCGTTACCATCGCCACCATCAATCGTATCGTTGCCTTGACCGCCATATAGTTGGTCGTCACCAAACCCACCAATGAGAGTATCGTCACCCACATCACCGTAGAGGATGTCGTGGTTGTCTCCGCCTTCAAGATGATCATTACCCAGCTCTCCGACGAGTACGTCTTGACCTGTACCGCCAGAGATAGTGTCGTCCCCATCGCCGCCTAATAGGAGGTCATCTCCAGCGTCACCGGTGATGGTGTCAGCCCCTTCGCCACCAAGAATAAAATCGTTGCCTTCACCACCGATAATTGTATCTTCACCTTGGTCGCCATGAATTTCATCATCTCCGCTATTGCCCTCAAGATGATCACTGCCTTTCCCACCGAGTAAGCTATCGTTGCCTTCCCCGCCAAGTAGGGTGTCAGCGCCATCATCACCGATAAGTGCGTCGTTACCGGCACCGCCTTCAAGGTGGTCATTACCTATTTCCCCCATTAATAGGTCATCACCGTCACCGCCAAATAACGCATCATCGCCATCAGAGCCGAGTAGGGTGTCGTTACCTTCGTCACCATAGAGCGAGTCATCACCAGACCCACCTATTAAAACGTCATCGCCAAGACCGCCATGCAGTTGGTCATCATTAATATCGCCATCGATAAAATCGTTGCCTTCGCCGCCATAAAGCGTGTCATTGCCTTGTTGGCCTTTTAGGATGTCGTCACCTGCGCCACCATCAATCGTATCGTTATAGATATTGCGAACTTGCACGTCTATGTCGCTAACGGTAGCGATTGGCGCGCCTTGTTCATCTATGAAAGTTAATACGACAGCACCATCAGTAGGTAGGTCGGTTTCTGCAATATTAATATCAACACTCAATGTTCCGTCTGCCGATGTGGTCGCCAATTGGGTTGCGATAAGGTTGCCTTGTTCATCGGTAATTTGCACGGTAACGGGTGAGTTTTCGGTAAACCCTCCGGCATTAGTGGAGGTTTGTACTGCCTGATTGACAGCAAAATTATTCAGTTTTAACTCATGGCTTACTTGTTCAATGGGGCCGGCACTATATTGATAGACGCTGGCCGCCATTCCCCATGAGTCGTCGTTGTTGGATGGCGTGCTTTCTTCCGCTGGTGTGTACTCAACATCGCCAAGAACAGTATCGGCCCCATCACCGGCGAAGACCGTATCACTCCCTTCGCCCGCAGCAATAAAATCGTCTCCCGCTAAGGTTGATATTTCGTCATTGCCCGAACGGCTATTTACAGAATCATCGGCGGATGTACCGACAATAAGGTCATCGTGTTTGGTGCCTTCCATAAGCCTTCTCCTAGCCATTAAGCCTGAATTCTTGGTATTGCAAATGTGATACCAGATTCATATTTTTGGTTATAGATTTAGGTTAGTAGGCGAGAGAATATTTGCCACGAAAGTTTAATTTTTCAATAAAATCAGTGATTAGAATGAGAAGCTATATGCAAGGGTAATAGAGCCATCTTTGAAGCGTCCGGTATCCTCTCCTCGCTCAGAAGGGTGCCAACGATTGCCAGAATAATTGTTATATTGCAAAGTGACAGTGCCTGGCCGCCAGTCAAAATAGCCGAAACCGTAGGTATAGTCGGGGTTCCAAGGCTGCTGTTGTGCTCTGTCAAAATAGTAAAATGCAGTCGCATTGACGTACCAGTTATCGAAAATAGAATATTTGCAGCCAAGGCTAAGAGTTTGGTGATTCTTTTTATAAGAAATAGAGGCCAAATCGAAATACTCGGGGGTATGGTTAAAATCTACCTGACAACCAATCGCACCTTGCTCGGTAAAACTTATCCAATCTTTCACTATTCCCGTTACTGGAAACTTCCAGCCTATTGCCCATGTTCCTTGGTTGAACTCAGTCACTCGTCCGCCTTCCTCGGGAGAGAATCGGTTACCGCCATAGTTGGAGTACACCAAACTAAAGGTATAAGGTCGCCAATCGCTATAACCAAAGACATAAGTAAAGTCAGGATTCCATGCTTGTTGTTGTTCACTGTCCCAATAATAGTAAGCGGTACCGGAAATAAACCAGGCACCAGCAATCGTGTACTTCAACGAGAGTGTGGCAGTGGTGTTGTTATTGCTTGGGCCGTTGGTTGCGCCCGCAGGGAGATTGGCGGATTCGGTTTCAGCCAGTGGGTGGTGGTAGCCAATATTGCCACTTAGCCCTTGCAGCAAAGTGCGTGATTGCCATTCTTCGTAAGGGAAGTCAAATGAACTGCTTACCCCATTCCAGATTTCTTCTCGTTCAATCTCCACGTCGCTTTTTGTTGGCGATGAGAGATCCTCTGGCGGTGTGACGGTCAGGACATGTTGTGATGGGTTCACCGCCATTTGGCTGGTATTTGATAGGTACTCGTCAGCCAAAGCAGGTTTTATTACTAGCCCACTGAGTAAAAAAAATAATTGTGCGGCAACTTTTCCTGTTTGCAAAATACCGTCTTCCATATTGTTAGAACAAGCAGTGAGCAGATAAGTTTAGGATAATCATAAGAAATTATTTGCATTGCTACTAATCGAGTCTAACCTAAAGTTATAGCGCTTGCGAATTTAAGAGCCAAACAATAGGTATCATCAAGCGCAAAGAACACGGCAGCAGGAAGCTGCATCAACGTCAGAACATAGAAAATATTAAGGCTAGGAATGAAAGAAATTCTGCTGGTGGATGACAGCCGAACCATTCTTATTTATATGAGTTCGGTCCTTCAGAAACGGGGATATAAAGTCTTCACCGCGATGAGTGGTGAGGACGCTTTAGAGGTGCTTAATCAACAAGATGGCATCCAATTTGTCCTGTCTGATTGGATGATGCCCGGTATGAATGGCATCGAACTTTGCCAAACCTTAAAGTGTCACAACTTTGGCCGTTACATCTTCTTTGTACTGCTGTCCTCCAAAAACGATCAGCAATCGATAGTCAGCGGTATAGATGCTGGTGCCGATGACTTTGTCGATAAAAAAACCTCGGTTGAAGAGCTTGAAGCGCGGATCCGAGCCGGTTTTCGTACTCTTGATCTCCATAACGACTTACTTGCGAAAAACCATGAACTTGATAAAGCCTACGAGACGATCAAGCGCGACCTCGATTCGGCGGGTGATTTAATCAAGCAAATCTTACCGAAAACCAAAACCTTCCCGTGCGCTGAATTAAGCTATGTTTCGATCCCAAGTGCCCAAATTGGTGGAGATATGCTGGGTTACATGCAGCTTGATCCTCACCACATCGCCTTCTATCTGTTTGATGTTGCCGGACATGGTGTTTCTTCCGCATTGATGTCGTTCTCAGTACAGCAAAGTTTGTCGGTATTGACGGGGAGTTCTTCGGTGGTGATGCGCTCTGGGATGAGTGGCAGTGAAATAGCTTCACCGGAAGAAGTGGTGGAAAAACTGAATCAAATTTACATGAGTGGTGAAACAAACGTGCTCTATTTCACCATGATTTACGCCGTATTAAATACTCAAACGGGTCTCATGTCCTACTGTTGTGCCGGCCATCCCCCTTTGGTCTGGTATCACGGTAGGCATGGGCAGGCTGAGTTGATTGGTCATGACAATTTTGTCGTTGGTGCGTTTGAGGATGTGGACTACCAATCTTCGATCATCCAACTTGAACCGGGTGACAAAGTTTGGTTTTACTCGGATGGCATTACTGAAGCCGATAACGGGCTAGAGCAGTTTTCAGAAGATGGTCTGCGCAACACAATCGAAAAATTGAATAATTATTCCACCCAACAACAAACCGAAATGGCAGTGAAATCTGTGCAGCAATGGCGTAACAAAGAGTGCTTTGATGATGATGTCAGTGTGTTGGTGGCGGAATGGAAGGGGTTTATTGAAGGAGAAAATCAATGCGATATGAGATTAGTGAAAAAGGAAACTGCACAATTCTTCAAATAAATGAAGAGCGCTTTGACGCCAAATTGGCGCCTCAGTTCCGAGCTGAAATTGAAAGCGTGATGAACACAATGAGTCCGCACCTAGTTCTTGATATTGGTGCGGTTCGATTTATGGATAGCAGTGGTCTTGGCGCGGTAATGGGCGTGTATAAGTTACTCCGTGATAAAAAGATCAGTGTCGCGAACCCACAAAAACCAGTGCGAGATCTTTTCAAGCTTACTCGTATGGACCGATTAATAAAAACCTACGACAGCGTTGATGCAGCACTGACTACCTCGGTGTAGGAGGCATTATGAAAGGGATGATTCTTGCTGCAGGGAAGGGCACACGTGTGCGTCCTATTACTCAATCGATACCAAAACCGATGATCCCGATTTTAGGAAAACCGGTAATGGAATCGATGATTGAGCTATTTGCCCAGCACAACATCAGTAAAATCATGATCAATACCAGCCATCTTGCGGAGGTAATTGAAGGCTACTTTGGTGATGGTCACCACTTTGGCGTCCAACTTTCGTATTCATACGAAGGCGAGTTAAAAGAGGGAGAATATCGCAGTAAAGCGCTCGGTTCTGCTGGGGGAATGAAAAAGATCCAAGAGTTTTCCGGCTTTTTCGATGAAACATTTGTCGTGGTATGCGGAGATGCATGGATCGATCTTGACTTAAATGAAGCGGTACAAAAACACAAAAAGAAGGGTGGTATCGCGACCATTATTAGTAAAAACGTTCTCGATGACGAAGTGGAAAAATACGGTGTAGTCGTGACGGATAGCCGCGGTCAAGTCACCAGTTTCCAAGAGAAACCAGCCAAAGAAGAAGCGCTTTCTAATCAAATCAATACTGGGATTTATATCTTTGAACCAGCGATATTCGACTATATCCCCCATGGAGAAGAGTTCGATATTGGTAGTGATCTCTTTCCTCTTTTGGTTGAGCAGCATGTACCATTTTATTCGGTCGATATGCCTTTCCAATGGTTGGATGTTGGCAATATTAGCGACATTTGGGGCGTAACCCGCGACATTCTCGATGGCAAAGTTCCAGGTTATCGCATTCCGGGTACACAAGTTAAAGCGGGTGTTTGGTTAGGGATTAATACCGTCGTTGATTTGGATAAATGCAATATAGTCCCACCGGCTGTGATTGGCAGTGGTTGCAAAATTTCAAATGAGGCCAATATTATCGGACCGGCGCTCGTCGGGGCGAACTGCATCCTTGAAGCTGATTGTCAGGTTCAAGAGTCGCTGATTTTCGACAATATTCACGTTCATCAAGGCACGCAAGTGAAACAGCAAACCATCTTTGGCAATTACTGTATTGGCCATGATGGTAATCCATGTGAAGACTTGCAGTGGAACCATCTGCGTTCTGGACCAAAAGATCGCGTATCGGACGCATTCAAATCGATTTAACTCTCACAAAGGAGAAAAGGATGACCAATCGCCAGTGCAGGCATTTTGGCAGTACTTACTCAAGCTCATTAGATGCTTCTCGCGAAGCATCTGAAGACCTGCAACACTTTTGCACCCGAGTTGGAATCTCTAATGAACTCGCCGCTCAACTGGAGTTGTGTGTGGTGGAAATGGTGAATAACGCGTTTATTCATGCTTATAAAGAGCAGGAAGGACAGCCGATTGAATTGCAGTGTGAAATTCAAACCGATGATTCTCAATCTGTATTGTTGATGAAGATTTCCGATTTCGGCAGTTTGATGCCACAACAGGAACTGGAACGAAAATTGGCTAATGAGTTTCTCGAACCCGATCCGGAAGATGAAACCACATGGGCGACATCGGGACGAGGTTTTATCATCGTCTCAAGTCTTATGGATAAGGTAGAGCTCATTTCTGAACAAACCAAAAATACCTTTTTAATGGTGAAAGCGTTAGAGGAACAAGCGCTCGCCGTATAGTCCAGCATGACATCGTTTGCTAACACTGAATTGGATAGGGAGTGCCAGGATGGATCACTATTTTAAACATTTTGAACACCGTGTTCCGCCAGAACCCGTGCCTCATAGCATACCGCGTGAGTTGTTGTACCAATATTTAGCGACTTGTAACTTGACGCTTGGCCTTTGGTATTTATGGTGGCGCTGGAGCTTTGCATTAAACTACGATGCATTGTGGTTTTCGCTCCCACTTGCATTCGCGGAATCTTGTGCATTCATCGGCTCAGTCCTATTTACTTATAATTTGTGGAAAGTAAAAGATGAGCCATCTAAAGCTCCTCCTTTCAAAATAGCTGAATGTGTTAGAGACACAGAGGAAAACAGGCCGATCAGTGTCGATGTGTTCTTTCCTAGTTACGATGAAGAACCTGAACTGGTCAAATTAAGCATCTTGGATGCACAAAAGGTTCGCTATCCCCATCCAATCGAAATCAACATTTATATTCTTGATGATGGTAATCGTCCTGAGATGAAAGCGATGGCCGAGAGCATGGGCATTGGCTACATCACGCGAGAGGGGAATATTGGCTTTAAAGCGGGCAATCTGCGCAATGCCATGGAGCAAACGTACGGTGATTTTGTGGTCATTTGCGACGCCGACACGCGACCATTCCCCACTATTTTAGAGAACACGTTGGGCTACTTTCGTGACCCGAATGTCGCGTGGGTGCAGACACCACAGTGGTTTTTTGACCTACCAGAAGGTGAGCGCCTGCCGAAGTTCTTGCAACGCAAAATGGGTAAGTGGGCTGCCTATTTTGGTGCAGGGTTTGAAAAACTGTATGGCCCAGTCACGCTCGGTGAAGATCCTTTTGTTAATGACCCTCAAATGTTTTATGACGTCATTCAGCGTCGTAGAAACTGGGCAAATGCGGCCTTTTGCTGTGGTGCGGGCTCGATCCACCGTCGTGAGGCGGTTATGGAAGCGGCATTACGAGCGTATGCAGAACAAATTACTAATGAGCAGGATGAAGTAGAGCGCCAAATTCGCCGGTTGACCAAAGAGCGTGAGGTCGATAAAGATATTTCCGATAACCTGCGTAACGAAATATTGTTTGATACCGAATTTACGCCTTATAAATTCCACGTTTCGGAAGACCTTTATACCTCAATCGTGTTGCACTCTGATCAAGAGCGTCAATGGCGTTCGGTAATGCATCCTCGGGTTGAGAGTAAAATGTTGTCGCCACAAGATCTCCAAACATGGACGGTACAACGCTTCAAATACTCTGGCGGTTCGATTGATATCTTTATGAACGACAATCCAATTTTTCGTAAGGGTCTTAACTTCAAGCAAAAGCTGATGTATGGCGCCAGTTTTTGGTCAAACTTATCTGCGATCTGGAATATCATTTTCTTAGCCTGTCCAATCGTCTACTTCCTAACCTCGATTGCCCCTGTTAGTGCTTATGACGTGACTTTCTATATGCATTTCCTTCCGTTTGTTTTGACTGCTGAACTTGCCATGATGGTTGGTACTTGGGGTGTCGCAGGCTACAAAGGTAAGACAAATTTTCTCTCCTTTTTTCCGGTTAATTTACGAGCGTTATGGACCGTGTTGCGCGGACGGAAAATCACCTTCCCAACCACGCCGAAAGAGCGCCAAACCGGCAATTTCTTCAAACTGGTTTTACCCCAAAGCATGGTCTTTTTCCTTAGTCTGTTTGCACTGGCATTCGCATGGACAGGTTACTCAACAGGCATGTGGGGAAGTTATTCCTTTGGTGGTTTAGTGCTAAATACGTTTTGGATAATTAATAACATGATGGCGATGTGGGGCGTAATGGCAGCCGCATTTTGGACACCACCGAATACAGATGAAGATCAGCAGGCGGCGACCAATTCAGAGGAGTTGAAATATGAAGTTTAAACAAGCGTTAGTGAATGCTCGTCATCATATCGTGTTTATTTTAGGCCTAACCACAGCACTTGTGATTGCGTTCAGTATTGAGACGCGAGAAGACGGACAAGTGCTTGGCAATATCACCTTTGAAGCTGCAGAAGAGATCCCGCTCAAGCAGAATCGAGTGCTGACGACTCAAGAGTATCAATGGGCCAGTATTGCTTGGCAATATTTTGAAAATAACTATCAAGAGAATACCGGGCTGGTGAATTCAGTGGATGGTTATCCGTCAACCACGATGTGGGATACCGCTTCTTATTTAATGGGATTAATTGCGGCGGAAAAGTTGAATGTGATTTCAACTGATATGTTCAGTATGCGCATGGAAAAAGCTTTGATTACCTTATCGCGATTACCGCTGGTAAACGGAAAGCTGCCGAATAAAGCTTATAACACCCAAACCCTTGAGATGGTGGATTACGAAAACAACCCGAAAGAAAACGGTATAGGTTGGTCGGCGATTGATATCGGTCGTATTTTGGTGCCGATGAACATTGTGATTTGGCAGTACCCGCAGTTTAACAAACAGGTTAACGATGTATTAAACCATTGGAGTGTCAGCGATATGCTGATTGATGGTTACCTGTTTGGTGCTCGTCCAGCAGCAAAAGATGGCCGTATGGAGCTGGTGCAAGAAGGGCGAATTGGTTACGAAGAGTACGCCTCGAAATCGTTGGCTTTGATGGGGCGAGATGTATTCAATTCAATGAAGTATATAGATTTTTTGCAGATGGTTGATGTGTACGGTATTGATATTCCAACTGATAAACGTGATCCGGCAGAGTTTCACGCGCATAACTACGTTGTGAGTGAGTCTTACATTCTCGATGGTATTGAATTTGGCGCAGATAGTGTCTCGAGAATATTTGCACACCGAATTTACCAAGCCCAAGAGCGCCGCTACAACGATACTGGCATTGTCACCGCAGTCAGTGAAGATAACGTCGACCAAGCACCGTATTTCGTTTACAACACGGTCTTTTCGAATGGTAAAACATGGAATGCCATTTCCGATGACGGCAAAGACCAATCACACCTTAAAACATTATCAACCAAAGCCGCGTTTGGTTGGTACGCCTTGTATGAATCGGACTACACCGATCTATTGATCACCGAAGCGGGTGAGCTTTATTCCAATAAAAAAGGCTGGTATTCAGGGCGTTATGAGGCTGATGGACGAACGAATAAGGCAATTACAGCTAACACCAACGGCATTGTATTGGAGTCGCTAGCTTATATCGAAAATGGCCCGCTGCTCACCATAGGCGAAAAGTAATCATTATTAAGGAAGAGATTATGCGCAGTATCTGTATTGGTCTAGTGACGCTTGCCTTGATAGGTTGTGGTAATAAGTACAACCAGTTTTCGGATGACATAGTTGATCGTAAATCCCATTGGGATGTTCCTCAGCCTCGCTCTGGCGAACTCACTGAGCAAGAAATGGACATGGCGAGAATTGCTTGGAAGTATTTCGAGAATAATTACCAAGAATCAACGGGATTAGTCAATGCGGTAAATAACTATCCCTCAGTGACGTGGTGGGATGCGTCTTCTTATTTGGCTGGTATGGTCAGTGCTTATGAGCTGGGCATCATCAAAAAAGAGGAGCTCGATTCAAGACTAACTCGTTTTCTTGGCACCTTGAATAAGCTCGATCTCTTTCGAGGTGAGCTACCTAATAAAGCCTACAATACTCAGACTGCCGCCAAGGTGGATTATGGCAACCAACCGGGAGAGATTGGTTATTCGGCTCTCGATCTTGGTCGTCTAATGATTTGGTTGCACATCATTAAGCACCGTTACCCAGAATTTGCTACCAGTATTGATTCTGTGGTGTTGAGATGGAACTTTTGTAACATTATCGACGAAAATGGCACCATGTTCGGTGCATTGCTCGAACCCGGTAAAGAGGTGCAGTATTTGCAAGAGGGCCGATTAGGTTACGAAGAATATGCGGCGAAAGGTTTCCAGTTGTGGGGCTTTAACGTTGAACAAGCTCTACTCCCAGAGCCGTATTCCACCATTAATCTGTTTGGATATGATGTGCCGTATGACACCCGAGATCCTAGAAAGCTCAAAGCGCATAGTTACGTTGTCACTGAAAGCTATGTGTTGGATGGCATCGAGTTGGGCTGGGATACCATCGATGATCGCTCAGAACACGATAATTCATACTCTCATCAGTGGATGGCCGAATTTGCTTTGCAAATCTATCGTGTACAAGAAGAGCGCTACAAGCAGACCGGGATTATCACTGCGCGTACCGAGCATCAGTTAGCGGGGGCGCCATATTTCGTTTATGACACGATTTATACCGATGGTTTTGCCTGGAACACTATCTCGGAAGTGGGCGATTTTCTGCCACAGTTTTCTGCTGTCGCGATCAAAGGGGCGATGGGGATGTGGGTGTTATGGGACACCGAATATACCGACTTACTGTTTAAACATGTCTCAACGGCTTATGATCGTGAAAAAGGCTTTTATGAAGGCATTTATGAAAACGGTACTGGGTTAATCAATACCTTTACCTCAAACAATAACGGCATCACTTTAGAAATCTTACTCTATAAGAAGCAGGGGAAGCTTCTTAAGTATCAAGATGATGTCGCCCCCAGTTTGTGGGAGCGAGCGCTAGAGTCGCCATTTGGTTACGAAGGGCAATGTTTACCCCGTAAAAAAATAGAGCCTGTACAGTAGCGAGGCGCTCAATGCTAAAGAATGTAGTCGTATTAGCACTGATGGTAATCCTGTCAGCCTGCGGCGTGGTTTATCAAGGCGTGAATGATGGGTTTACTGCGCTTAATCATTCGCAAATGGTACGCCAAGGTCGCCATGGTGCGTTGACGGAAGAGGAGCTTGCCTGGGCGGCGATAGCGTGGAAATACGTCAATAACAACACTCAATTGTCCACAGGGCTAGTGAATAGTTTAGATAACTATCCGACCACTAATATGTCGGGGGTTGCCGACTATCTGATTGCACTTTTAGCGGCGAGAGAGTTCGCTTTTATCAGCAATAAAGAATATGACGAGCGTCTATCGCTGGTACTGGCATTTTTAAATCGGATGCCGCTCAGTCAGGGTAAAGTGCCAAATAAAGTCTACAGCACTCAAACTGGCCAAATGGTTAACTATGGTAATCAACCACAAGATATTGGCTGGTCGTCGCTTGATATTGGCCGAATATTGATTGTGTTGGCGATTGTGAAGCGCCACTCCCCCGAGTTTTCGGAATATATTGATAAAGCAGTACTACGGTGGAATTTTTGTGAGTTGATCAGTGCCGATGGTGAATTGTATGGCGCTGTGGTCAATAATGGTCAGATCAGCCGTTATAAAGAAGGGCGTTTGGGGGTAGAAGAATATACCTCTTATGGCTATATCGACTGGCATATCGTACCGGAGAAAGCGATCAACATTGAACCTTATGATGTGGCCAGCATTTATGGTGTAGATCTGATTTTTGACGGCCGCGATCCACGTCTTTTCAATGTATTACGTCCGGTTTATACCACCCCTTACTTGTGGATGGGGTTGGAGTTCAACTGGGATGATATTGGCGATGACTCTTCGAGTGATGCGACTCATACCAATCAAACACTATCGGCAATGGCTGATGCCGTATATCAAGTACAAGAAAAGCGTTGGGATA
This sequence comes from Vibrio scophthalmi LMG 19158, assembly GCF_000222585.1. Lineage (GTDB taxonomy): Bacteria > Pseudomonadota > Gammaproteobacteria > Enterobacterales > Vibrionaceae > Vibrio > Vibrio scophthalmi. Next base: position 105,093 of record NZ_AFWE01000078.1, read on the forward strand.
ACGAACGTATTTACACTGCACGCGGTGAGCATGTTGTCTCTGGAGAACCTTATTTTGTCTACGATGCGATTTATGGCCTTGGCACGCCTTGGATTACGCTAGCAGACGATGGTTCTTCTCATGATCACTTGGCATTGGTCTCGACACGAGTTGCATTTCAAATGTGGGCGCTGTGGAAAACAGATTATACAGACCGATTAATGACTCTAGTTAAGGAACTTTATGATCCGCAACGAGGTTGGTATGAGGGCCGTTTCGAGCTGACCAGTGCGTATGAAAAAAGCCTAAGTTTAAAAACCAACGCAGGGGTGTTAGAGGCCTTACTGTATAAGCAGCGAGGTAAGTTGTATCAGCGTAGTACAGATAAAGAGTATCGGGATGTGAAGTTTAATTCGCGATTTGATCACCCTGGCAACTGTTTAGTTGAGACTTTCAGATGAAAAAAATAACGTTATTTCTTCTATTGTTCTATTTACCTCTGGGTTCCGTTCTTGCTCAAGATACCTTGCATAAATCGGCCATTGACGCCTTAGTGACACCAACGTTGTTATTAGGTAAAGGTCGTTATTCTCAGGCGGCTGAAAGTTTCCATGCCCAAAGTACGGCGGTGTTAACCTTAGAAAAACAATTAGGTGCGCAGGGGATGTGGCAAGTAGCAGGATTGGCAGAAGGACTCGCTGCGATTGCAGCGGAAAAAAGTAATAATCCCATTGCGTATCAATATTGGTCGAATAGCGTGCGTTATTTTCTAATGTCTGGAGGCAGTTGGAGCCAGCTACAAAGTCAGTTGCATCAGGAGTTTGAGCAAGCTACAACACGTTTACAGGTTAACATGGCTCCCGGAGATACGGGCGCTTCAATCGACAATACTTGGCTAGAGCTTTTTTCTCTCGTTGAGGTTTGGCAAGAGAAGCTCGATTATTTCTCTTATCGTTCGCCGTCTTCTGGCTTGGCTCAACAGGCCACTAAACCATCAGCTTCGGTATCTGGTGACAACCGTTCAAATGGATCTCAATTGCGCCAGTATTCGCCCAAAAAACCGTTGCAGTTGAACGGTACTTTTAGAGGTAAAAAAGTTATCCAGACGAACGTCAATACGAGTCTTAAACAAACCCAATCCGCCAAAACCTCCGCCCCACGCGTTACACCGATAGCCGCAAATAATACGAATGACACTGGCGAGCAAAATATACAGCCGAAAACGGAGCAACAGCCGGTCACCATTGTTACTCCAATCGTCGTTGAAGGCGACATTATTGAACGCGATCATGTGACTAAAACGATTAAGGGGGATCAGCAAGCCTCTTCACAGACAGAGTCAAAGAGTGAAGAGAAGCTTATTTCGCGTGGCAATTTGGGTTCTGAAAGTAGTAAAGGCGTTGAGGCATCTCAACGGCGTAGTTTTGCACCTTCAACGGAGTGAACAGCAATTTCTTATAAAGAGAACCGTGCAAAGATCACATTTTGAATTACGCTTAAGTGAATATAAATCAAGATGCAGTGCTAGCCCATGTCCAATCTTACTCATTCGCTAATTGCGTGTGCCGCGATGATGCCCTTGGCATTTCTTCCTCTAAAAGTTAATGCGATGGCATTTCAAGATGATCTTGAAAACTTTGATTCTACTAAATGGTGGGTGGCAGATGGTTGGGAAAATGGTTTCCCTTTTTTAAACCGCTGGGAAGGTAAAGCGATATCGTTTGGTAAGCGTGGGATGACGATTGCATTAACTCCGGACAAAAAACTTAACGAACTTGGACAGCGAACTTTCTATTCTGGTGAATTAAGAAGCCACGATTATTACAGCTATGGTTGTTATGAAATTGAAATGCGTCCGATTAAAGCCGCTGGTGTCGTGACCTCTTTTTTCTTATTTTCAGGACCCTATGATAAACCTGAAGATGGTAATGGATTACATAATGAAATAGATATTGAGTTTTTGGGCAGTAACACCAACATGGTTCAATTTAATTTTTGGACTGATGATGATGAATATGCGAATACGCATGAAACCTTGGTATTTCTCGACTTTGATGCCTCGAAAGAGTTTCATCGCTATGGAATCTATTGGGGAGAGAATTCCCTTGAATGGTTTATTGATGGTGAATCGGTACTCAAAGTGAAAAACAATCCTTTTGATCCGCTACCAAATGTTGAGCATTCAAGATTGCGAATTATGGCCAATGTTTGGGCTACCGATCCGGAAATTGCCAACTGGGCAGGGCTATTTAATCAAGAAAAACGTACAACTTATAAAGCAAAATATCGTAATTTTTCGTTTACGCCTGATAGCCAATGTAAATAGAGTATGAGAGAAGCTCATATCAATCACGCTGATTTTCAAAGTTAAGGAAAATCGCGCCATTAGCTTGTATTCAACACTGTGCATACTACCTTTTAAAGACAACAATTAAATACACAACGTCAGTCTGGGGTAACAGTATGGATACATCATTGTCGCATGCGCTTGATCTTATGCATCAAGCAAGCGTAGATTTTGATCTTACCGATAACTCACATCAACTTCGCTTACTCAATCTTGCTGATGATCTTCTCGGCTTAGAAGATTTACAGCTGCCGCAACTCAAACACCTCGCTATCCAACATCATGCTCCTCTAGAGTTTCAATTGGCGCTAAAACTGGTGGAATCACGCCAGAAAATATTGGCGCTGAACAAACCTGTTAAAGTGGGTGTCGTCTTCGCCATGTGGGGTGAGCATAACCGTCTGCAGCCGAGAAGCAGAGCCAACCCAAATGGTGAAGATTCATTGCGGATGAAGATCCATCAATTGCAGTGGGTAACACAAGGCTCACAAGTACAATGGCAGCTCTATGCCGTCGACGATGGCTGTCCCCATGATAGTGCTCATATTGCCAAGCGTATTGCCCATCAACAGGCAAGAGAGGTAAATGAACAGGTTAAAGTGCTGCAGCTTTCAATGGCGATCCCAAGTAAATCCGGCCCGCTTAATGGTTTGGATTGCGTTGACGACTCACGTAAGGGCGGTGCAATAATACTCGGTTGTGAATATGCGCTCTCTGCCGGGGTTGATGGTGTGGTTTACACCGATGCAGACAACTCAGTGCATTTGGGGCAACTTGGTCTTATTTTAGAGCCTTATGCAAATCAAGCGAAGCAAGTCGTGTTAGGTAATCGAAAGCATTCTGATTCTATTCTAGTGAAACAGGAAGAGCGTTGGGGGGTCGGTATCAAGACGTTGCGTCACATGCAGCGTATGATTGGAGCACAAATTTTTGATCAAGGGATCAAAGACACTCAGGCTGCATTTAAGTTCTATAGTCGACCGGTGTTAGAAAAAATCCTGCAAAAGCCAACCGTCTATGACTTTTCATTTGATACGGATTGGATTTTTGCCGCAATGGAAATGAATCAACCGATCACCACCGTTCCGTTTGCTTTTATCGACTCTGCCGCTGAATCTGCGTCTATTGTTCAAGGACCAATGACAACATGGTACGTGCTGCTGAATGGTTTAGTTAAGGCCGCTAAAGCGCGTAAAGTGTCATACAGTGAAGATATGGCGGAGGTATTTACCAAAGAAATCGACTCTCATAAAGATCTCGAACTTCTGATCGATGTTTTACCACCTGAACTCGCAGGCGCTACTGATGCGGATCTCGGTAACCCGAAGGTGATGTCACCTCAATCAGTGAGAAACTGGATTGTTGCGGCTAAATCCCTGCATGCTCAAGGCGCCTAATGGTCAGTCAGAAAGGTTTTTTGTGAACATCAATCATCAAATCAGTTGGCTAAAAAACCGACCGATTTGATGTTCGACAATGAGGGGCGCATGAGAGGCTTTGTATTTGTTATCGATTCTTGTTACGCTTACTTTGTGCTTCTATATCGAGTGAGGTCGCATAAAGCATATCGAGTTCTTCTTGGGTGACGATATCACAAACGCGATGTCTCTGCCTGCTGGCTTCCAAATAGGCGATAAGCTGTTGTCGCTCCCCAAGAGAGAGTGAATCGATGGTTTGGTACATTATCCGTTTTGTGTCTTCATCCATATCAATCTCCTTAGCAATGGCTATTTAGGAGCAAGGCTAAGCCTTGTTTAATTTCTCTCGCGACGGATTTTGTCTCTATCTAGCGGGTCGTCGCGTCCAACTTAATACATCTTAAATCTAGACTATACATCCTTATTAATACCTATAATCTTCTCGCTTCTCGCTTCTCGCTTCTCGCTTCTCGCTTCTCGCTTCTCGCTTCTCGCTTCTCGCTTCTCGCTTCTCGCTTCTCGCTTCTCGCTTCTCGCTTCTCGCTTCTCGCTTCTCGCTTCTCGCTTCTCGCTTCTCTTACATCCTATTATTCAAGCTTGAAAGCGAAAAAGCGGCTGGGGGAGTGAGCGAAAATCCATGCTGCTTGCCAGTAATCACCCAGTTGTGCCAGTTTGGTGGCAGATCAAGTGTCGTTAGTTCTGAAATAAGGCGGCTAATTTGAGTGGCATCAGCCAGATTGGCACTTTGGCTATAAGCATGTAAGTAATGTATTTTTGCCTGACTCGAATGGGGAAATTGCTGCAAAAACGCTTGGCTGATGAGTCGCTGATCTTGTGATTGACACTGCTCCGCTGGGGTGGCATTCACTGAGAATGAATTTTGCGATAGGCCCAGTTGTTGGGTATTGGCGCCACGTGCTTTAAGAACATTGATCAGTGCGGTATGAATATCATGCTCTCCAAGCAGCGCCAGTGCAGGTAAAAACTCCATTAATAGAATCGGGGGGCACTCGAACAACTCATCATAGAAAGTGGCGATAGATTGCATGAGTTTTTTATGTCCAAGCGCATCGTTATTCTCATCGATCAAAACGTGGCATTGGAACAGCAAATGCAAAGCCACCAGTTGTTGTACCCGTTTGGGTGTGAGTTTGCGGCTCGCCAGTTGGACGAACTTATTCGCGTGGTGCAGAACTTCGGTTTTCGCGGTCGTGCTTTCCGTTAACTGATAAACATTTTCTAGTGATTGAAAATGTTGAATAACACTTTTTAACCAATTGATATCGGCTAGCGACATGTGCCTCGCGTAGGTTTGACCGACTTTGATCAATTGATTTCGCTTGTTAGCCAAAGCGGTCAGTTGACTGGCCTTAGAAGCGCGTTCACCAATACTTGGCGTCAGTTCGAAGGCTTTATTTGCCCACAGAGCCGCGTTGCTAAGCTGATTCGACTCTGCGTAGAGTTGTGAAAGGGTATCCATTACCCGAATAGAAAGCGGGTTTTCGGTCAAAAATAAGTGCAGTTCTTCAATCGCTTGATGCGTATTGTTGTCACGATGTAGTAGGTATGCCATTGCACACATCTTAGAAGCATGGCATTGGGTAGAGGATATCGTGATGTAGGCATCAATCAGCGCCCATTTATTTTTGCTCATCCAATGTTCGAGCAAATATGCTTCTAAGCTAATGTTAAAGCCTGAGCGATTAATCATTTCAAACAGGTCATTGGCAGATAAGGATTCACCGGCAACAATTGCTTGGCTGATTTGTACCAGTTTTTGGGTCTCGTGGTTTATTACACTGAGCTTTTCAGCCAAAGAGGTATTACTGAGTGGTTTGGTGACGAAGTGTCGCACTTTGCCTGAAAGGGCCGTCAGTACCGTCTCTTGCCGTGCATCACCGGAGATCATCAACACACCGGTAGTGTCACTAATTAATCGGTTCCGATAGAGCAACATTGCTAACTCGTAACCAGTAAGATGTTGTTCGAGATGATAATCAAGAATGAGCACATCAAATTGATGAGTCTCTATTGCTTTAATGGCATTTTGATAGCGTTCAACAGTGATGATTTGCTCATGATTGACGCCAAGCGCGATGAGTTGTTGCTTGATCAAGAGCAAGGCAGTACTGGAATCGTCGACGATCAGCACGCGCATATCTTTTAAAAAGCTAGTATTGACCTTTCTCAAGAGCGCCTCCCAAGCTTGGTATGTAATTAGGTATCCTTTCCTTAATTAGATATTAGTCCACGGGTTTCATATTTGCCATTTGAGAACTATCTAAATGATTAATTTACCTTTTATTTTCATTCACGTACAAAAAAGAGCACTCGGGGTGCTCTTCGGGGTCTTGAATTAATTACGGTTCTATCGCGTACATACCGAGTTTCGGCATCAGCAAAATAGGTATGACTTAGTGCGCCACGTTCATGGTGAGCTGTAAATCGAGTTTTAGCGGGGAAAGCTTATCTTTCAATAGACGTTTCGCTTTTTCTATTTCCGCCAATTCAAGATGTTTGTTATCGGTATGAACATCGATATTTACCCAAAGTTCTTGTCCTACTTTGGCAACGCCCGCTAGCTCAATATGTTGCGAGAACTGCTGGTCGATCTTATTGACTTCAATATCAACGGCATTGTGAATATCATCACTTGGTGTCATTAATAGCAGCTCTTTCATTGCTTGCTTTAGCATCTCATAAGGCACTTTAATAAAGTAAAATGACATTAAGATCATCATCATCGGGTCAGCGTAGACGTTAAGATGCGCATAAGGTGTTAGCGTCAATAAAAATGCGACCACAAAACCGAGTGTTACCGCAACGCTTAGCAAAGTATCCATCTGCCATTGTTTGGTTTCGGCATGAATCAATCCCGAAGAAAAACGCTTCGATTTATTGGCGATATACCACCAACCATAACCACAGCCGATAACGTTAACAATGCCAAATAATGCAGCAATGGAAGCGTTCACTTCACGGCCACCGGTCATAACTGACATCACAGCTGAATAGAGTGAGTAACCTACAATGGTAAGAATCACTAGGCCTTTGATGGCAATCACAATTGGTTCAATGACCGCTTTACCAAATTGGAACTCACCTTGCGATGGGCGACTAATATAACGTGATGCGGCGAGTGACAATAATGTTAGCAGTAAACTAACCAGTGAATAGACACCGTCGAAGACGATAACAAGCGAACCCATTATGAGGCCAAGCACGAGTCCGCTTGCTGCAAACCCTGATGCTAAAAGGGCTGAGAAAGTTAAGATTCGCTTTTCATTTAAGCTTGTTTGGGCACACATGGTTGAAATTCTCCTTAGAACGTCCTTCTATTTTTGAGATTTTTAACCATTTTGACAAACTCATTGTCGAGAAGAGATTAGAGGAGTTAATGGTGAAAATAATAAAGTTAATTAAAAACAGATGCTTATCGGTTTATTTTGCTGTCAATATTATTGGCGCTGAGTGATTTTTCGTCTTTTGTCACGATAAAAAATATCAATCGCCACTAATTCGAACTGAAATTTGAGTAAAAAGCACTAGAAATCAAATAGGTATTCGTTGAGTTTGTCGGCAATCCAAGTCATACCCGGGTGTTCTTTCATGCTGACGAGTGAAAACATACAGTAGTCTTCCTGCGTCAAACCATAAGTATGCTTAATCACCGCAAGATCTTGCTGGCGGAGGTGATGGCGAATCAATGGCTCAGGCAGCACACCCCAAGCACCTTCGGTCAAAATTGAGTTGAGGATGTAGTCAAAGCTTGAGAAGCCGATGTGTTGCAGCGCCAAAGGTTGCAATTCTGGGTTGTCTTTCTCATTGAGATAAACCATCACTGCCTGCATGTTATTACGCAATTCACTGTCAGAAACGCGGCGCAGCTTGGCAAGAGGATGAGCGGCATTACATACCGACATCATACGAATTTTACCCAATGGCTGGGAGGTAATATGCGGGTCGTTGATTCGCTCGTAATCGACACCAAAGGCAAAATCGACTTGCCCAGTGACGACTAAGTTGGCCAAATCACCCGATGAAGCCAGAACCATGTTAAATGAAGTGGCGGGAAAGCGTTTATTCAATCGGTGAGCGAGATCTTGCCATAACTCGTCAGGTAGCGAGTCATCACGCGCTATCCAAACTTCGGCGTTAAATTCACCACTGGCTTGAACACAGGTTTGTCGAATACGAGACTCAGTCACCAATAAGTTTTGGCAATCTTTATAAATCGCTTTACCCGCTTCAGACATCGAGAGGTGATTACCCGAGCGAATAAAGAGCGCAGTAGCGAGTTCTTTCTCTAATGCCTTAATCGACATACTGAGTTTGGTTCGGTTGCAATCTAATTGTCGCGCCGCTTCCGAGACAGACCCCGTATCGGCAACGATACAAAACGCTTCGATTTGCGATAAGTTCATATGCGTCGCTTTTCTTTAATTTTGATCACTATGGTAATTTAATTTGCGCCAAATGTCTGTTTCCACTTAAAAAGGGGTGGCGTATAATGAGGAATACACTTACCTTTGCGGTGAAAGCAGTTTTAAGGAGACCACAATGGCGATCAATTGGGATGAATGTGCGAACACGTGGGACAGCGATACAGCAGCAATAACTTATGCTGAGAATGCATTTTCTTCTCTAACTAAGACGGTAGATTTAACCAACAAACATGTATTAGATTTTGGCTGTGGCACAGGGTTGCTTACGCAAAAAATATCACCATTGGTTAAAGATATTGTTGCACTTGACGGCTCGGAAGGGATGATCGAGCAGTTGGATAAAAAAGCATTGGATAACGTTGAGCCAGTGGTTGATATGTTGACTCGTGGGTTAGTGGCAATACACCCTGCGTTCCGTAACCAATTTGATTTAGTGGTGGCTTCATCGGTTTGTGGACTCATTCCAAATTATGCCGATGTGTCTGACATTATTTATAGCTTGCTTGAAAAAGGCGGCCAATTCGTTCAATGGGATTGGTTAGCCAACGATGAAAGCGAACCTCAAGCGATGAGCGCGGCGCGTGCTGAGCGTGTTTTGACCGGGGTAGGCTTTAGTGATGTGCAAACCTCAACATCATTTGAGATTGCAACCGAACAGGGCAACCTCAAAGTGTTGATGGTCATCGCCACGAAATAGCGATTTCATTACGGACAGTCAGCGCTGCTTACCGTGTTGATGCCCATACTTGCTCAATCTCTTTAAGAATATCTGGGTTTGCGATTGCGCCCAGATTTTCTATTTCTTGACCTTTCAAAACCTGTTTCACAGCAAGCTCAACTAACTTACCTGATTTTGTTTTGGGCATCTCACTTAACGCGATGATGTACTTGGGAACATGTCGTGGAGAGCATCGAGTCCGCAAGGCCAGTGCTATTTTCTCTTTTAATGCCAAGTTAAGCTGTGCTTCTGCGGCGAGCTGTACAAACAGGACGATCACTTCGCTGCCATTTGCACAGTAGCCCACGGCCAGTGAATCCAAAACCTCTTTGAGCTGATTAACTTGGCGATAGATCTCGCCAGTACCAATGCGCACCCCACCAGGATTTAACGTGGCATCACTGCGGCCAAAAAACATCATGCCACCATGTCGGGTCGCAAGAACATCATCACCATGATGCCAAGTATTGTTGTAACGTTGCCAATAGGCTCGATGGTAGCGCTCACCATTATCACGCCAAAACCCAATCGGTTGATTAGGGAAGCTATTACAACAGACAAGCTCTCCGCGCTGGCCAATGATGCGTTTTCCCTCGGTGTCGAAAGCAGCGACATCCATACCAAGCGCAGCGCCTTGGCATTCACCCCGATAGACGGGTGAAATAGGGTTGCCAAGCACAAAGCAGCCGCAAATGTCGGTGCCACCTGAGATTGAGGCTAAATGAATATCGGCTTTAATCTCGCGATAGACGTAATCAAACTGCTCAGGATAGAGCACTGAACCAGTAGAGCAGATCGTTTTTAACTCGGTTAGCTTAACTTCTTTGTGTGGTGAAACCTCGGCCTTGGCAATATGTTCAAGATATTTTGCTGAAGTCCCAAACAAGGAAACTTGCGTGCGTTCTGCTAACTGCCAAAGACGCTTAGCGTCGGGGTAAGTTGGACTGCCATCATAAATCACCAACGTTGCGCCGCTGGCGAGAGCGGAAACATGCCAATTCCACATCATCCAACCACAAGTGGTGTAGTAAAATACACGCTCATCTGGCTGAATATCGCAATGCAACTGGTGTTCTTTTAGATGGTTTAGCAGCGTGCCACCAACGTTGTGTACGATGCATTTCGGCTTACCTGTCGTCCCTGAAGAGTAGAGGATAAATAGTGGGTCATTAAAGGCCACCCACGTAAACTCAACCATTTTTGCGGAAAATTGTGTGGCTAACTCATGCCAATAACAGATGGGGAGCGAGCTTTTTTCATGAGGATGATGAACTAAGTGTGAGTCCGATAAATTTGATTCTATATCGTCACCTATAATGCAGGCAGAGTTGAGTGTCGGTAGGGCACGAATGATGGCTTGGTTTTTGTCGATGAGCGATATCGTCTTACCTGAAAAGTGGCTTTGTTGTGCACAAAAGAACACCTTGGGATCAACCTGACCAAAGCGCTCAATGACGCTTTCTATGCCAAAGTCCGGCGAGGTAGAAGTCCAAATCGCACCGATGCTGGTTGTTGCCAGCATTGCTATCACCGATTGGCAGTTGTAGGGCAGATAGCCTGCAACCACATCGCCCTTAGTGACGCCTTGTGTTTGCAGCCACTGCTGAACAATAGAGACTTGTTGTTTGAGATCGTTCCAAGTTAACTGCTCTTCAAAGCCATCTTCTCGTTCAAAGATCATTGCTACTGGCAAGTGATGGCCTGGTAAGTGATGGCCTGATACCAATTGGGTTTCCTGATCTCTAGCGTATCGTTCGCCGGCTAATAGATTTTGCGCGTAGTTGAGTTGGGCACCACTAAACCACTGCGTATCGCGGTTTTCAATCACGCGGTGCCATTTCGCATCAGCAAGATGTTGAGTGCGCTCGCCAATATCACCTTCTACGCCGCAAAACTGCCATATTGAGCGCCAAAACTCGTCACTATGCTGAATTGACCAAGCATGTAAAGTGGCGTAATTGGTTACATTGGAGGCAGAATCACAGTGGGTGGTTATGTGGTTTATAAAACCGGTCAGCTGCGCGTTTTCAATACGTTGCTTGCTTGGCTGCCAACAGATGTCGTTATTGTATTCACTCGTCGCTTTCATCAGTGATCGTCACTCGCAGAATCCGATTGCTTTGCCTGAGTATTGAAACGGCTGGCAGAAAAAGCAAATCAGCATCTTACTGAATTAATAATAAAAAATGAGAGTGTAAAAATTATGTTACACATAAAGGTGGCAGATATTGATGTTTACATTGTCGGAATTGCCGCTGATTAATAAACTTTAGTTAAGGCTTCGATGGTGGAAATAAGGGGTAGCGTGGGAATCGCCGGCTTGTTTTATCAGCAATTTTTATCAGCAAGGTTTACCGGTGAGCTTTGGCGTAAATAAGCGTTTATTAAACGTTTATGCAGGGAGGAAAAGCTATGTCTCAGTATCATTCTAAGGCCGTTGATGAAGATGGTTTAGTCGCTTGGAGTCGTGAAGAAGATGCGATTTGGCATGATCTAATGGAAAGGCAAGTGTCGTTGGTGCAAACGCATGCCTGCCAAGAGTACCTCTCTGGATTAACTCGACTCAATTTACCGCGAGATCGTGTGCCCCAATTAGCTGAAATTAACCAAGTGTTATTGCCTACAACAGGATGGCAAGTTGAGCCTGTTGCTGCGTTAATCAGTTTTGACCGTTTCTTTCAATTGTTAGCTCATCGCCGTTTTCCTGTCGCGACCTTCTTACGTTCACGTGCTGAGTTTGACTACCTACAAGAGCCGGATTTTTTCCACGAAGTCTTTGGCCATTGTGCTATGTTGACCAATCCAAATTTTGCGCATTTTACTCATATTTATGGCCAGTTAGGCCATGCTGCCAAGCCGGAGTTGCGCGCTTATCTTGCTCGTCTTTATTGGTTTACGGTTGAATTTGGCTTAGTTAACGAAGGGGATCAATTAAAGGTATACGGCGGCGGCATTTTGTCATCACCAGGTGAGACGCAGGCCGCGTTGTCCGCTATGGGGGTACAACGTGAAGCGTTTAATATTAATCGCGTATTGAGAACACCTTATCGTATCGACATTATGCAACCGATTTACTTTGTATTACGCGATATTGACCAGCTCTATCAACTGAGTAAGCTAGATTTAATGGCAGAGGTTGAACGCGCAGCGCTTGATGGCCTTTATCCACCCCTCTTTTCAGCAAAGGAATTTGATCATGTTCAATGAGTTCAATTTGAATGACGAAACCCTCAACGAATTACGTTGTGAGGCATGCAGTGATGATGCGATTGCGCTTAATTATGACCAGCAGCAAGCCTTGTTGGCGCTATTGAATGAATGGCACATTGTTGAGCGCGAGGGGATCCCTCAATTGGAGAAGAGTTTTAAATTTAATAATTTTCTCTCGGCATGGTCATTCGCGAATAGAGTCGCGGAATTGGCTGAAGAAGAGTTTCACCACCCGGCGATATTACTTGAATGGGGAAAGGTCACGGTAACGTGGTGGAGTCATTCCATTAAGGGTTTGCATAAAAACGATTTTATTTGTGCTGCCAAGTGCGATGAAATTACACCCTAGGCAGGCGCAGGTTCGTTTCTCACGATCAACGAGCAGAGTCGCTATTGTGTTAGTCGCAATGGTGTTAGTGGCAATGGTGTTAGTCGCAATGGTATTAGTGGTGCTATTCGCCGTGGTATGCGTGTCAGTGGTTTATGCTAAGCAAACATATTGGTCACTTTACGATAAACGAGAGTAGCACCCCTAAAGATTTCTGTTTGATGCCGATATAGAAGTTAACTCTGATTGTTAGCGGGCATCCGTGCATGAAAAAAATATTAATGGTTGTCCTTTTGCTCGTCGGCATTGCTCTCGCGGGTGGAGGATACTATGTGTTCTACTATAAACCTGCTGAAGAGGAGGCTGACCGCCTTGCTAAACTGGCATCACAACCTCTTCCTGAAGTAACCAATCAACAGCCGTCGCTTCCTGTCCCTGAACCCATCATTGAACAGACGGATTACTATGTCAGTCCTGAAAAGCTTGGTGTGCGTGAAACTCCGACGGCAGATGGATTTATTGAATCTGAATTATATCGTGGCGATAAAGTTCACGTTTTGGAAAAGAAGCAAGGTTGGGCGCGTATTTCACCTTACTATGTTTACAATGAAGGGGAACCAGAGGTCGCGGAATGGATCCCTATGGATGCGTTACTTGAAGTGCCACCGACCATTACTCAAGAAGAGCGGGTGAAAACCATCAGTAGCTATGTTGAAGGTTCTGATGATTTTAAACAGCACTTTGACGTTTTTATCCAAACCACCGATGATTTGATTAAGGAAGGGATCTGCCTACCGCCTGATTTTGAAGAGCTAAAAGGTTGGGTGCGTTCCGTCAAATATCAAAATGATGTCTATTTTGTCTATTGTGGCGGGTTAAAGCAGGCCAACAAAATTTACTTAAATGTTCAAACAGGGAAGATATTCTATCGCTGATAGTGATGGTTACTTTGTTTAAATTATTGAATGTATAGGGGTTTACAATGTAAATCCCTTTTTTGTTTTTATCCGCTAAATGGGTATAATGCCTGTGCATTTCCAGCCAGTATGGCTTTCTCACATTTTGCCACGATTAAGGTAGTTAGAATCATGAAGTACGATTGGATTCTGTTTGACGCCGACGAAACTCTCTTTCATTTTGATGCGTTTAAAGGCATGCAGTTGATGTTTGAACGCATGGGTGTTGAATATACGCAAGATGATTTCGCTCAATACCAACAAATCAATAAACCGCTCTGGGTGGATTACCAAAACGGTACGATCACCGCAGACGACATTAAGCACATTCGCTTTAAAGGTTATGCAGAGCAGTTTAATACCACCACATCAGCACTTAATAGTGCCTTCCTTGATGCGATGGCGGATATTTGTAGCATGCTGCCACAAGCGCGTGAGTTACTTGAAGCGTTAGCAGGAAAAGCGAAGCTAGGCATTATTACCAATGGTTTTACTGAGTTACAACAAGTCCGTTTGGCTAAGATGGGCTTAAGTGACACGTTTGAACAAGTGGTGATTTCCGAGCAAGTGGGCGTTGCTAAACCGGATGCGGGAATTTTTGATTATACGATGGAAAAAATCGGCCAGCCTTGTAAGAGCAAGGTGCTGATGGTGGGCGATAATTTGCATTCTGATGTTTTGGGTGGTGTTAACTATGGTATTGATACCTGTTGGCTTAACCGTAGTGAAGAAGCACATGACCCTATGATTGTACCGAGCTACACCGTGTCTTGTTTGAGCCAGTTGCAAGCGATTTTGCTACCAGGGGCGCAGTAACACGCGATGTATTAGGCGCTTTCAAGCCTGATTGAACAGCAGAGTTAACAGACGATAAAAATGGACGCCAAGAGCGTCTATTTTTTTGTCCATACAAATCTTATCGTATCGGAGCAGGGTTATATTGTCGCTAAAATTGACCTTTAGTAACAAAATGTGAGATTTAATGACGCAATTTTTGTCTTCAAGCTCTATTACTACCCCTTAATTTGCCTGCCTACCCCTTTAGGGTAGTTTAAAGCTGTAATTGATTTACATCATGTATTAATTTTTCTTCATAATTAACAATTCAGTTAGACAAAATAATGACTGGAATTGATTATGAGCAAGCTCAAGCTAGTGATCGTCGGTAATGGCATGGTTGGTCATCGCTATATCGAAGATTTGGTTGAGAAAACGGATGTCTCACAAATGGAGATCACCGTTTTCTGTGAAGAACCTCGTGTCGCTTACGACCGCGTTCACCTTTCTTCTTACTTTTCTCACCATACCGCACAAGAACTCTCGCTGGTTAAAGAAGGGTTTTATGAAAAGCACGGCATCCAAATTTTACTGGGTGAGCGCGCGATTAACATCAACCGCCAAAACCGCATCGTTTACTCTTCAACAGGGCGTGAGATTCAATACGATAAATTGATCTTAGCAACTGGCTCATATCCATTTGTTCCACCGATCAAAGGCAACGAAAGTAAAGATTGCTTTGTTTACCGCACTATCGAAGATCTTAAGCAAATTGAAGCGATTGCGAAAAACAGCAAAAGCGGTGTCGTGATTGGCGGTGGCTTGCTTGGTCTTGAAGCGGCAGGTGCTGTGAAAGCGTTGGGGATGGAAACGCATGTGGTTGAGTTTGCGCCAAAACTAATGGCTGAGCAGCTTGATCAAGCTGGTGGTGATCAGTTACGTCAAAAGATCGAACGCATGGGCGTTAACGTTCATACCAGTAAAAATACGCTAGAGATCGCACCGGAAGGTATCGGCTCACGTAACGTGATGCGTTTTGCTGATGGAACAGAGTTGGAAACCGACTTTATCGTGTTCTCTGCAGGTATTCGTCCACAAGACAAGCTTGCTCGTCAAATGGCATTAGAGATTGCGCCACGCGGCGGTGTTGCGATTAACGATTTCTGTCAAACGTCTGATGAAAATATCTACGCTATTGGTGAATGTGCTTCTTGGAATGGCACCTTCTACGGTCTAGTCGCTCCTGGCTACAAAATGGCGACGGTGGCCGTTGACCATCTACTTGGCAACAGCAGCAAATTTGAAGGCGCAGACATGTCTGCCAAGCTCAAGCTGTTGGGTGTGAAAGTAGGTTCAATCGGTGATGCCAATGGTCGCACGCCGGGCTGTAAGAGCTACGTTTACCAGAATGAAGAACAAGAAGTCTACAAGCGTCTGATTGTCTCTGCGGACAACAAAAAGCTGCTTGGTGCCGTCATGGTTGGTGATACTGCTGATTATGGCGACTTACTGCAGTTGATGCTCAACGAAATTGATTTGCCTGAGCACCCTGATGCTTTGATCCTACCAGCGCATGCTGGCGCGGAAAAACCAACACTTGGTGCTGATTCATTGCCTGAATCTGCAGTGATCTGTTCGTGTTTTGATGTGACTAAAGGCAAGATTGCCCAAGCGGTTGCCGCCGGTCACCACACTATCGGCGACATCAAGGCCGTAACTGGTGCAGGTACTGGCTGTGGCGGTTGTATTCCACTGGTTACTTCTGTGCTCAATGCAGAATTGGCAAAATCAGGCATCGAAGTGAAAAACGATGTGTGTGAGCACTTTGCCTATTCTCGCCAAGAGCTATTCCACCTTATCCGAATTGAAGAGATCAAAACCTTCGATGAACTGCTAGAAAAATATGGCAAAGGTTACGGTTGTGAAGTTTGTAAACCACTGGCTGGTTCAATTCTAGCGTCATGCTGGGGTGAGCACATTCTTAAGCCGCAATTGGTGAAACTGCACGACACCAATGACAACTTCCTTGGCAACATCCAAAAAGATGGCACGTACTCCGTAATCCCACGTATGGCTGGCGGTGAAGTGACTCCTCAAGCACTGGGGGCTTTGGCTAAAGTGGCTGAAGAGTACAAGCTCTACACCAAAGTAACAGGTGCACAACGTATTGGCCTATTTGGTGCGCAAAAAGATGACCTTCCCGAGATTTGGCGCAAATTGATTGAGGCCGGCTTTGAAACGGGTCAAGCGTACGCTAAAGCACTACGCATGGCGAAAACGTGTGTTGGTTCAACATGGTGTCGCTACGGGGTGCAAGACTCTGTTGGCCTTGGCTCATACATCGAAAATCGCTACAAGGGTATTCGAACTCCCCACAAGATGAAGTTTGGTGTTTCGGGTTGTACTCGTGAGTGTGCGGAAGCACAAGGCAAAGATCTCGGCATCATCGCGACTGACGCAGGTTGGAACATGTATGTATGCGGTAACGGTGGTATGAAGCCACGTCATGCAGACTTGTTGGCTAGCGATCTTGACCAAGAAACACTGATCCAATACATCGACCGTTTCATGATGTTCTACATTCGCACCGCTGCGCCACTACAGCGCACTTCGGTATGGATGGAAAACATGGAAGGTGGTGTGGATTACCTACGTGATGTGATCGTCAACGACAAATTGGGCATCAACACCCAGCTAGAAGCCGACGTTGCTAAATTGGTGGGTGAGTTTGAGTGTGAGTGGACGGCGACGATTAAAGATGAAGCGCAATTGACTCGTTTTACGCACTTTATTAACTCTGATAAGCGCGATGACAATGTTGTTTTTGTTCAAGAGCGTGAACAGCATCGCCCTGCGACATTTACCGAAAAACACCCAGAAGCGAAAGGCGACATTCTGCACGTCACGCTAACTGAAACCATTACTGAAGCATAAGGATTAGTCGATTATGTCATTTGAAAAAGTATGCCAAATCAACGATATCGTACCGGGAACTGGGGTGTGTGCATTGGTGAATGGTGAACAAGTCGCGGTGTTTCGTCCATCGCAGGAGCCACAGGTCTTCGCCATCAGCAATACCGACCCATTTTACCAATCAAACGTATTGTCGCGTGGCTTGATTTGCGAGCACAAAGGCGAACTTTGGGTAGCAAGTCCATTGAAAAAGCAACGCTTCAATCTTGCCAGCGGTGTGTGTATGGAAGATGCGGGCTTTAGCGTTAAATCTTACTCCGCACGCGTTAAAAACGGTGTGGTAGAAATCGCAGCTTAATCAAAGAGATTCAATAGCTTAAAGGTTTCCTAACCAATGTGCCTATCGTGGGATAGGGAGCCTTTCACTATTTGATTTCAACTTTTAATTTAACTTTTTGGAGAGACATGATGTCTTATTTAAAACCTGCAGAATTTATCCAGACAATGATTGATACTGGTGAAGCAAAAGTTCGCACCTCTACGCGCGATCTTATTCTACGTGGCATGATGGCGGGTATTATTTTGTCTTTAGCGGTGGTTGTGGCGATTACCACCATTACACAAACCGGCATTGGTATTGTTGGTGCGCTCGTCTTCCCGGTAGGCTTTTGTATTCTAAGTCTAATGGGTTATGACCTGGTTACCGGTGTATTTGGTCTTGCGCCATTGGCAAAGTTTGAAAATCGTCCGGGTGTGACTTGGAATCGCGTTTTCCGCTGTTGGGGTCTAGTGGGGCTAGGTAACTTGATCGGCTCACTGCTGGTGGCAGGTTTGATTGCTCTATCACTGACGATGAACTTCAGCGTTGAACCAAATGCCGTTGGCCAAAAATTCATTGCGATCGCCACAGCACGTACGGTTGGTTTTGAAAACTTAGGGGCTGATGGTTGGATTACCTGTTTTGTTCGCGGCATTCTATGTAACCTAATGGTATGTTTAGGCGTGATTGGTAATATGACTGCGCGTAGTGTTGCCGGCAAAATTGCGGCAATGTGGCTACCAATCTTCATCTTCTTCGCATTGGTATTTGAGCACGCGGTGGTTAACATGTTCCTCTTCCCACTAGGCATGATGCTAGGCGCTGATTTTGGTATTGCAACATGGTTGAACTACAACTTGATCCCAACCATTCTAGGTAACATTGTCGGTGGTTTGGTTATGACGTGTATCCCGCTTTACCTAACGCATAAGAAAACCGCACCTGCATTGGATGCCGATGTTGAAATCGAAGCTCAACCAGCATTGAATACAAAATAGTATTGATAGAAGTGGTAGGGTGAAAACCCTATCACTTTTTGAAAGTATTGTTTGGCTATAAAAAGGGCGCATTTAGCCGTAGCGTTTTTACGCTGAGTGTCCCTTGTTATATCCAAATTTGAATTGATAGGCATTGCTATGCAAATGACTCCTCCAGCAGCGGCTCGTCGCACCTCGTTTAATCCACATACTCCAAGTCGAGGTTTTGTTTCTCTCGTTGGCGCAGGTCCGGGTGATCCGGATTTATTGACAGTAAAAGGCTTTCGAGTCATTCAGCAAGCAGATGTTGTGGTGTATGACCGTCTTGTCTCTGCGGACATTTTGGCGCTTGCTAGTGATAAGGCCGAGATGATTTATGTGGGGAAAAAGTTGGATTATCACTGCGTACCTCAAGCGCAAATCAACCAAATATTGGTCGATAAAGCATTAGAAGGTAAACGCGTGGTACGCCTTAAAGGTGGGGACTCGTTCATTTTTGGCCGTGGCGGGGAAGAACTCGAAACCTTAGTTGAGCAAAACATTCGCTTTGAGGTGGTTCCGGGCATTACAGCGGCGGCTGGTGCAACGGCATACGCTGGTATTCCACTGACTCATCGCGATCACGCTCAAGCAGTACAGTTCATTACTGGCCATGTACAAAAAGATGGCCAGGAGATTGATTGGAGCAGTGTTGCGCAATCAAATTCGACCTTGGTGTTCTACATGGGCCTAAAACAGAGCGGTTATATTGCCGACAAGCTCATCACCCATGGGTTAGATGAGCAAATGCCTTGTGCCATCATTGAAAATGGTACCCGTCGTGAGCAGCGCGTCTTTCGCTGTCCACTTAACCAGTTGGCGCAAATAGCACAGCAAGCACAAAGCCCAGCCTTGATTGTCGTAGGCAGTGTCACCTCGTTACATGAAAAATTGAATTGGTTTGAGTGATAAACTAAGCAAAGTTCAACAACAGCTTTGACTGGGATCACGAGATAGAGCAAATAGACTGGCTGAAACTAGATATTGTTTTGTATGTTTTATAGACAGTTGGTAAAGCTCTCTGATGCATAACAGTCATTAAGCGGATGTTTCTTTATTGCTTAACGCACGAATAGACGCAGCGACAGCGCTGCGCTTATCCCTATGCATGGGTGAGAACATGTATTAAGGGATATGATGAACAATCGCTATTTTCAAACCACAAAGCCTCTTAATGAACAGCTCGAGCAACTTATGCAGCGAATGCATACTCGTGTCCCTGCCATTGCTCGGGTTTCTTATGCAAAATATTGCCAAGAGAGCGATACCCTGGTCACCTATGCAGACAGTGAGTTTGATCTCTGGAGCGAACTGCATCATGAACAACGCCTGCGCAAGCTCAATCATTTAAAAGAGACTGCCCACACCGCCATTCCACGCATTATCGATGATCTTCGCCAGATCACGCACTGCGAACGAGTCAACCTATTGACTAAAAAAGGTTACCGCTCTTCTGCTGCCATTCCCTGTTATCATCAACGTAAATTAAGCGGTTTTATCTTTCTCAATGCTTATGAAACGGGCGCGTTTGATAAAAAGTCATTGGCCTATCTAGAGCCTTATTTAGAAATGGTTCAGTTTACAGTTGAATCACAATGCCAAGTGGTTGAGGCGATAGTCAAATTGGCGGAACGAGTAAAAACCGGTGCACAGCTGTACGGGCGAGATGAGTATTATCATGGGCGACGGATGCGTTTATACACACATATTGTCGCCGAGGAGCTAGCAGAGCGTCACCAGTTGGATGATGAACAAGTGGATGCGATTTCACTGTTTGCTCAGTTCCACGACATTGGTAAGACTCAAGTGGCAGAATCGACGCCATGCAACAGCGATCCGTTGAGTTCTTCAGTCACGCTTATGGCGCAAAATTATATCGATCAGGGCGTCAAAATAATGGAAGAGATTGTCGCCTCTGTCGGTGAGCCAAATCATCCAAGTATTCAGTTGCTTAATCAAATTATGCGGTTTCAATCGGAGCGATTGGATGGCAGTGGCTATCCTTATGGTTTTCATGGCGATGAAATTCCACTTTCTGCTCGCATGGTGGCAGTGGCGAGCTGTTTTGATAGCATGACAACAGATAAGCATGATCGACAAGCGTTGTCGGTACCTTCGGCATTGTTAGAGCTAGAAAAGCAGGTGCAGAGAGGTAAACTAGATGGTGAATGCGTCAATGCACTGCGTCATCGACAAGAATATCTCAAACAAGTGATCCGTAAATTCCCAGAGCCACTTC
This sequence comes from Vibrio scophthalmi LMG 19158, assembly GCF_000222585.1. Lineage (GTDB taxonomy): Bacteria > Pseudomonadota > Gammaproteobacteria > Enterobacterales > Vibrionaceae > Vibrio > Vibrio scophthalmi. The sequence continues at coordinate 125,758 of NZ_AFWE01000078.1, forward strand.
GCTGGGGGGATATGCTCTAACAAAGCTCTTTAATGACTTGCGAACCACATTTCAAATTCCGCGGCCGTTATCTATTGAGGGTTTATCGTGCCGTGCGTACTAATTGAGTAAATGGTTGCTGATCAATCGATAGTGCTCCCTTGTTAACAAAGAGCACTTTATTGATATGAGCACTGCGTGAACGACGATTCGCTTGATGGATCACGGTATAGATATATCGGTATTGAGCTGAGGACTGTGTTCGAGCGTATTCAAATAGACTCGCAAAAATGCCTTGGCCTCTGAACTGACGACTCACGCACACCGGCCCCCAAAATAAGCTATTAGTCTCAGTAAGATTCCCTCCTACGACTTTAATATTGTGGATATTTTTGGCAATATTTTTCATCGACGAAGAGAAGTACCAAAATTGCCAACAAGCGCACACTGCCATGGCAATAATCTTGTTGTCGAATTCAGCAACGTATACCGCTTGTTGATGATTAATGGCATTAAGCAGTTGTTTCTCGTTCAATACCGTATTAAGAAAGCCGTCTCCTAAGTGTTGTTGACTGATATTGCTCACGTGAGATTCGTTTTGTAGTCGTACCAACGCAGAAACATCTTGGGGAGTTGCGTAGCGAAAGTTCATTAATAATGGTTACCTGATACAAATTTCATATATGGTACGACATGTTATATAAATAGTTAACCCTATTGCGCGAAATTTCAGTAAAACCGTATCATCAGGCACTTTGTTTCTTGGGTAATGCTTAAGGCTAGCCTTACTCACCCGTCACTTAACTGCTACTATGGCGCGATAGAAGGCGAAGAGGTAAATACGATGGAAAAAGTGGCGATTTTTGTAGATGTACAAAATATTTATTACACCACCAAGCAGTACTATCAAAGTAATTTTGATTACAACAAGTTTTGGGCGCAGGCCACTCAAAATCGTCAGGTCGTACTCGCGAATGCTTATGCGATTGCATCACAAGACGCGAAGCAGCGTCAATTTCATCATATTTTACGTGGTATCGGTTTTAACGTGCAGTTGAAACCCTTTATTCAACGCAGTGATGGTAGTGCGAAAGGAGACTGGGATGTCGGTATTGCGCTGGATGTTTACGAGGCGGCTGCCAATGTTGATCGTGTGATATTACTATCCGGGGATGGTGACTTTGAAGTGCTCATCAAGCGCGTTCAACAGCGTTTTGCTGTCAAAGTAGAAGTCTGCTCAGTGCGTGCCTTAACAGCACAATGCCTGATTGATGCGAGTGATGTCTATACACCAATTAGCAGCGAATTATTGTTAGAACGACGTTGAGTGACACTGAGTGTCACTCAACTCGATAATCTGCATAGCGCAATTAAGCAGCAGCTGTTGGGCTAGCCTCAACGTCTGCGCTTGTCTCGATAGCTTCAACATCGTCAGCAGCTTCGACAACCACTGCTAACACTTCACTTGCCGCTTCTTCGGCTTCCATCTTGGCACGATCAGCTTTAGAAATGTAGCGTGGCTTGTTGCTAGTATGCAGCTTCGCGTTTTGCTTTTTCATTCTGTTTTTATAAATTTGGTTAATTTTTTTCTTGCGGTTCATTAAGATGACCTTTGCTACCCAGCAATCAGCTCGGTTTTCTCATTAAATTCGGTTTGTCACGGGGCGCGCATCATAGCAAGAAGTTCACACTTTTGCATCGGGATTTGTGTTCCACGGCCATGATCGGCAAAAAACGCTCATATCATTTTATCTTATCGATATAACTATCAATTATAATGCAGGCAGCACAAAATATGGAAACTTTGCTTCGCGAATCAAATTAACGTGAGTGAAATCATTTAGTTTGTCTAAAAAGCAGGAATTGAGCCGATATTGCGCCGCAATATTACGATTTAAGCATTCAGCGATCATTTCAAAAAAACTGACCAACTCGTGCAATTTATTTTAATTCTTATAGGTCATCTATTACGTACATTTAGTGTGTCGAGCAGCAGAGCAGGGGCTCGAATTTTGGTAAGTAAAGGAGTCTATTATGATTAAAACAATAAGTTTAGCGAGCGTACTACTATTCAGTTCAGCGGCGATGGCAGGGTTAAGCGGACCATATGCCACCGTACTTTCAAATAGCACCATGGTCGGAGATGCTTACGCATCGAAAGATACAGCTCTACAAGTCGGCCGCAATATGATTGTTGACGTTAACAGCATGTCACCAATTGAATTAAGTCGTAATGTTCGTTGGGACACCAATGATCAAGTGGATATTAATTCATTTGAACTACTGAACTCTCAAGTGGCTTTACAGGAAATCGTAACTAGCCAAGGGGCGATCGCTTATCAGCCAGTGATTAGCGTAAGTTACGAATATCGTGCTCGCGACCGTGACTAATTAGTCTCGCTCATCTCGACGTTTTCGCTAGCACGAAACGGAGAATAGCCAGTCAGAGAGTGACGAGTTCGCTAATTCCACGCGACTAATTCTGCGAATAAACTATGTTTATGTCGATGTTTACGCCGATGTCGATAACCATTTATTCCGTTGATAAAAAAAGCCCCAAACTTTCGTTTGGGGCTTTTTATGAGCGGGATCGAGCTAAGTTGCTCGATTAATTTATTGCGCGTACTTATGCGTCAGCTTCAACTAACTCAGACTCTTCGCGACGAGCGCTTTCTAGCATCTTACGAATAACGAAAGAAGAGAAGAACGCGATAGCGACCATCACAACCGCTAGAACGGTAAGCATTTGGAAGTAGTCACCGTAAACATTTTGTACGATTTCTTGAGTAATTTTTTGGCCTTTCTCTAGCGCAATTGAGGTTGAGAACACCGCGCCGATAATACCGCTTAATGCCATCGCAACAGAGAAGAGCGATACAGAGAAGTTCTCGATGTGCTTCGGTGCAACAGACAAGATGAATGCTACAACCAAGCTACCCACAATTACTTCAGCAAATGCTTGGAAGAAGTGGATCAGCAAGAAAGTTTCAGGGCGAATAATCGCATCTTCACCAACATGCATGACAGCGAGCGTTAGGATGCCAAATGCAATCGCAGTCAAAATGAACGAAAAACCAATTTTCGTCGCGGTTGAGAAGGTGATGCCACGCTTTTCAAGCTTTGAAAAGCTGTAAGAGATCACAGGGCCTGCCAAAATACACCATAGTGGGTTCATCGCCATTGACGCTTCAGGTGCAATAGGAATAAAGCCAAATAGGTCACCACGCATAGTGTTGATGGTTACCATGGTCATTGATGTCATCATTTGACCGTAGTAAACAAAGAAACACGTGGTAAGTACCGTCATGATCAAGATAGTCCCCATCTTTAATGCATCAGACTTACCTGATTTAAACATCAAAGAGATGAAGTATAAGATTGCCGCTCCGCCGATGGCATAAACAATGTTCTGACCGATATCCATGTTTGAGAACATGAAGAAAACAAGGCCAACCATCGCCGCAGACAATACAAAGAACGCGATCCAGTTTGGTAGGCTAACCGGTTTTTGATCGATCTCTGCACCAACACTGACTAATGGTTTTTGGAACACAACAAGCGTGACAAGTGCAAACGTTGCCATCACGGCTGATAGCGTGAAGCTGCCGTGGAAACCTATCACTAAGACAAACATTGGGAATAGGTACTGGCCAAGCAGAGCGCCGACGTTGTTAACAGAATAGTTAACCGGGTAACCATTCTCAAAGTCTTCTTGCGAGGCAAAAGTACGTTTATACAAGCTCGGGTACGAAGGTGACATTAAGCCACGAGCGTAACTCGCCAGCGCGATACCAACTAAGCTCATTGGCACGTTTGTGGTCGATGCGCCGAAAATAAGCAGTAAGTAACCGACAGAAAACGTTGCGTAAGAGATCGTAAGAGAGCGATATGAGCCGAGGAATTTGTCAGCAATGAAACCGCCCGCGATTGCGAACAGTGGACCGATTGAAGAGAAAGCGCCTACAACCATCATGGTATCTGCTTCGCTATAACCTAGATCTTCTAGGAAAAAGCGCGTCAAAATCACCATGACACCGTAGAAAGACAAGCCAAACATCATTTGGCAGAACATCATCGACTTATTGAGCCTATTCCACATAGTTTTCTCTTGTGTGTAGAAATTAAGGCCGGAGATTATGCCAGAAATCGTCATTGATGCACGGAAAAACCCCCACTCAAAGGTAGTGTTTTGTTCTGAATTTGCAAGAAAACGTTTGCGTTAAGTTGGTTTTGATTAAAAAAGTAGCAGGTTGTTGCATAAGCATCTGATTCATTTAGCGGCGGATCATGCTACTCACATGGAGGGGCGAGGTGAATCAGTGCCAATCCACCTAGTGAAGTTTCGCGATACTTTTTGTTCATATCTTTGCCCGTTTGGTACATGGTCTCAATCACTTTATCAAGAGAGATAACGCATTTGCTGGTGCGTTTTAGTGCCATGCGCGAGGCATTAATCGCTTTCATCGCCCCCATTGCGTTGCGCTCTATGCAAGGGACTTGCACTAAGCCGCCAATCGGATCGCAGGTCATCCCAAGCGAATGCTCCATCGCAATCTCTGCAGCAATACAAATTTGTTCGTTACTCCCGCCACGGAGAGAAGTGATGCCCGCTGCTGCCATTGAGGAAGAGACGCCAATTTCACCTTGGCAACCGACTTCTGCTCCAGAGATAGATGCGTTGGTTTTATATAAAATACCTATAGCACCTGCAACGGCGAGAAAATCTTTTAGCTGTTTAGTATCAAGAGGGCGGATAAATTGATGGTAATACATCAAGACCGCGGGGATCACGCCCGCTGCGCCATTGGTAGGAGAGGTGACAACCTGTCCGCCGGCAGCATTCTCTTCACTAATGGCAAAGGCAAAAAGGTTTATCCAGTCCATCACCGCCATTGGGTCGTTTTCAAATTCTTGATTAGCGAGTAATTTTTTATGTAGGTTGGGTGCACGACGCGTTACGTTTAAGCCGCCTTCTAGGGTGCCTTCGGTATCAAAGCCGCGCTGCATGCACAATGACATCACCTTCCAAATCTGATCCGCTTTTTGGTCGATGTCGTCCATTGCTTGAAAACATACTTCATTCTGCAACACCATCCCCGATAGGCTTAGCCCAAGTTTATCGGCTTTGAGTAGCATTTCATCAGCGTTATGGAATGGGAAAGGCACCGTGATGTCAGATTCTTGAACACCATGAAGCAATTCTTGTTCTGTGGCAATAAAGCCACCACCAATCGAGTAATAGGTTTGATTGAGCAGCGATGCACCTGCCGCATCGAAGGCAGTGATGCTCATACCATTTTCGTGCAATGGCAGATTGCTAGTATGAAAAATCATATCGCTACGATAATAAAAAGCGATCACCGCCTGATTAGCCAACGGTAGGGTAAGCTGATTTTGTTCGATGCACTGTTTTAGCGCTCTCTTGGCACTGGTCACTTTGAGTGTATCGGGTCTATTGCCCATCAGGCCAAGCAACACGGCTCGGTCGGTATGATGGCCTTTACCCGTCAGTGATAATGAGCCAAACAGATCAATCTGAATACGTTCAATTTGCCCATTAGCTTGAGAATGTAAGCCGGTTTTCAGCCGTTGAATAAAGTCATAACCGGCTAACATGGGGCCATTGGTATGAGAGCTGGAAGGGCCAACGCCGATTTTAAAAATATCAAAGATAGACAACATAACCACCATCCTTTGTAATAGGCAAAACGACAGGCACACTACCAACTATAGTAACAAAACAAGGATCTTGAGCTGTGAGTGAGAAAGGAATCATCCCCGCACCATTAGGTAATGTAAAACGGGTGGTGTTAGTGCTAGGGAAAAGATTGTGCGATAACCAGTTAACCGCCGAAGGACATTCGCGTGTCGCAGCATTAGCCGCTTATTTGACGCCAATGCCAGTCGAGCAAACAGCGTTGATTTTTTGTGGTGGCCAATTGCGTGGGCAAAAGAGATCTGAAGCACACGCGATGGCGGATCACTTTCAGCATCTATTCGCCCCGTTGGCTGACTCGTATACTTCGCTTGGCCACTTAATACTTGAGGGGCAATCTGAAAACACCATTGAGAACATGGAAAACGCAGCGAGTAAGCTTATAGCGAGCGGATTGTGTGAAAGGAAATGCGACAACGCCGGCCAACCCAGTGACTGTGTTGAAATTTGTTTAGTGTCGAATGAATATCACCTTCAACGCATTATTGAGATTCAAAAAATGATGCCAGAGCAGGGGTTATTGACCACGCTCACACAGCGCTGTGAGCAAGCTGATTTGCATGTAACCATCTCATTGGATATAACTCAACATTGCGCTGTTCCTTATCCTCATCAGAGTGAGCAGGCACAGGCTTTTTTGCTGGTTGATGAATTGACCACTTACCGCGTTTATATGGAAGGAGTGCTCAAGCAAGCTTTTACCGCTCCGATCGAGCTGGTGAGTATTCAGCCATATCAAGTGGCTAAGCGCGCCATCGCGCAACTGCTTACTCTGGAATGTACTCAAGCTCATCAAGGCGTTTTGACGAGAATGGCTGCACTGATCGAGCAAACACAGAGTTACTCTGTCGGGCAGTTAAACGCCAGTAATAAGGCCAATCTACTTCAGCCATTGCACGCAGAGTTTCACTCTTTACTCACTCAACTCAACCGTCGATTTGATCCAGAGAGCGACGCATCGACTCCGAATCAATCCACATCGCGCGGTTGAGTTTGATATTGTTCGGTTATTGGTTAGCGTTTGAGTCGGGCTGACGATGATTTTGTTTGTAATATTCCCACTGTTCGACTCTCTCACCATTGTTTAATACACAAAAAGTGGTGCGCTGGCCTTCGAGAGTCAACATTTCTAGTTCACCGCCACTTTCTACGCAATAGACCGAAGCTGGATTACTGGCAGCTTGATACTCAGTGGGTTTGTAGGGATTATCTTCTGATGCGCAACCAGCGAGACCAAGGGCCGTAGACAGCCCTATGATGGTAAACAGTGTAGGTGTTCTGATCATGACGTATCTCCACTTTTTCTTTTAAATAAATGCGCGGTGCATTTTGTTAAAGGGTAGTAGAGATATAGGATAGTCGAGAAATCAGAGCGATGCTTACAACGGCATGACTCGGTTGCGGCCAAGCTGCTTGGCTTCATAAAGCAATTTGTCAGTACGTTCGATAAGGTCTTCAGCAAACTCACCTTCTTGACGCTCAGTGACACCAAACGAAGCGGTAATATTACCGACTTGCTTGCCACTGCGACGATCTTTGATCGAGAGCTTTTCCACGGCACGGCGCAAGCTTTCGCCAAACTGACGTGCGACGCGAAGGTTACGGTTAGGGACGACTAACGCAAACTCTTCGCCACCAAAGCGATAAGCGGTAATGCCATCACGGCAACTGCTTTGTAAGCGTCGCGCAAGCCCGCGAATGACCGAATCACCAAACAAGTGACCGTAGTTATCGTTATAATTCTTAAAGTGATCGATATCGACCAAAATCAAACAAAAGTTCTGTTCACTGCGGCATAAGGTGTGAATATCGTTGTCGAACGAACGACGGTTGTAGAGGCCGGACAGACTGTCGAATAGAGCGTCTCGTTGAACTTCCGCTAATTGCGACTTTAGGCGACTAATTTCATGGCCTGCTGTCGACAGTTGGTTTGAGAGGAAGCTGGTGGAGTGACGAATATCTCGAGATTCAGAAACTAACTGGCGAATGACGGCCATCACCTCATCGATTGACATACTCTCATCTTCAACACGTTCCAAATTGCGAAAGCTCTTATCGATCATTTCCGAAAATTGAGAGGTGTCACTGAGGGTATCGTTCATCGAATTAGCGACTTCGTTGACCAATATTTCGATATTGGCTCGTAAGTCACTCAATTTAGTTTCATTACGTGTCGCAACGTGACGGTGGTAGAGCTGTTCACCGGCTGCGGGAGGGCATATACCAAAGCTCTCAATGACCGTTTCTAGCTCATGGTTGAGCTTTGGAATGGCATTGTCGACGTACGTATACCATAGTGCGTAATTGGACGGCGTTGCGGCAACGTGATTCTTCATCATGAGTGGGACGGCCTTTTTTAAATTGGCAGTCGACTTTTTGAATTCGTCTTCAGTCATCTCTTTGGGTAATTCTTCTTAAAACTCTTGCACTTATACTACTAAAATGTGAGTGAATGTGGATCATTTTACTCACGGTTTAGTTACCAATTAGCAAATATGGTTCGAAAGTTTATATTTATATATAAACAGAAGGTAAACAATTGTAACGCATAGGTATAGTTGCTTATCGTCTGTTAGCGAAAAACTGTGATAGGTTGCGCTCAATTTGTTTTGCGATGTCTACTGATTAGTCAGTAACAGAGTGTTGATGGCTGGGTTGATTGAGCTGAGCAGCACCGCGCAGCATCGCTTTAATCAGGTCGCCAGCGTTAAACTTCTCTAGTGCTTCATGCGCACCAACCTGCTGTGCTCTATTCACACAGATCTCGCTCGAGAGTGAGGTGTGCAAGATGATATAGGCGTGACGAAGTTCGGGATCACTTTGCGTTTCAAATGCCAGTTCATAACCATCCAATCCCGGCATTTCAATATCACTCACCAATAGGTCAATGGCTTGACCTTTACTCACCGATTCTCGCATCGCATTGAGCGCTTCCACGCCGTTGATGCAGATCTGATAGGGGATGTTAATACTGTCGAGTGCATCAGAAAGCTGCTTACGAGCGATACTTGAATCATCGACCAACAGAATATTGAGTGCTTTTAGTCTCTCACGCTCAACATCGGTCAAAATAGGAATGCGAGCAGATTCAGATGGCGGGTATATTTTCGACAGCAGCAGTTCAACATCCAACATTTGGACGATTTTATCCTCGAAGCGCGTGATGCCGGTAACAAACACATTATTACCCGCACTGCGTGGTGAGGGTTCGATGTTACGCCAGTCACAGTCGATGATTTTCTCAATGCTGCGTACCATGAAAGCCACGACCGTGCGCAAGCAATCGGTAACGATCAGATAACAAGAAGCGTATTCTTCAGGCTGAATTGGTCGAAAACCAATCGCAGCAGGCATATCAATCACCGGTACATTGAGATCACGGATAGTCACCGTTCCAATAACATGATGATGTGAGTAGGGGATTTGTGTCATCTGAGCATAAGGTACAATTTCACGTACCTTCAATGTACCAATAGCAAATATCTGCTTACTTGCTGTTAGGGTAAACATAAGCATGCCTTGTGACTGATTTGCTTTGCTTTTTTTGGCCATTGGTGATTCTCAAACATTATAATCAATATGGGTCATGGTAACCCAAAAGGCACTGGGTGCAATGAACAAGATCAGAGATTGACAGAATAAGATGCTGCGAATGTGACAATGGTACAAAGGTATGATGAAGATCTCATAATTTTTGGTACAATCATAAAATATTGAGATTGATAAACGAAAGAGACACAAGCATGGCTAATACAGCAGCGGCTCTACACATTTTGGTTAAGCACAAAGAACAAGCTGAAGATATCATCAAGCAGCTAAAGAAAGGCGCAAAATTTCAAGCGCTTGCAAAAAAATACTCAAGCTGCCCATCAGGTAAAAATGGTGGCGACCTTGGTGAGTTTCGTAAAGGCCAAATGGTCCCGCAGTTTGATAAAGTTTGTTTCAGTGGCGAAACTTTGGTACCACATTTAGTCAAGACCAAATTCGGTTGGCACGTAGTGAAGGTGCTTTACCGTACCTAGTGTTTACTGCGAGTACGAGACATACTAAAAAGCCCCTTTCGAGGGGCTTTTTAGTATCCAAAATCTGTCTTGTTCTACTTATTGCTTATGCATTGGCGGTATAAAGACATGCTTCGCCTTCTGGGCGAGTTTTAAAGCGGCGATGTAGCCACATGTATTGGCTTGGAGCGGCAAGAATTGAGTTTTCAACGGCTTTATTGATAAATGCCGCAGCTTCGGTTTCATCTTCACTCGGGAAGCCTTCTAACGGTGTATGAATGGTTAGAATATAGTGGTCATTCTCATCGCGAACCATGGTGAACGGTACGATGGCACAATCAGAAGCATTCACGAGTAGGCTGGTACCTGTCGTGGTGCAGGCATTCTCAACGGCAAACAGCGGTGCGAAGGTTGAACGACGGCGACCATAATCATGATCCGGTGCATACCAAACTCGTTCTGCAGTTTTCAGCGCGTGAATCATTCCTTTAACGTCTTTACGGTCAATCAAAGTTCGGTTTGAACGAGAACGGCCATGATATTGAAAATGATCAAAGCATGGGTTGTTGTTCGGGCGATAAACCCCCATGCCAGACATATGAATGCCAAAAGCACGTGCGCCAAGCTCTAAGTTCATTGAATGAACGGCCAGCATCAAAGCCCCTTTACCTTGCTTTTCAAGTTCAACCAGCTTATCTAGGCCGACAATAGTCACGTGTTTATTGACACGTTTATCGGGCCAAAACCATGCCATTGCGGTTTCAAATAGCGCAATACCGGTGTTTTCGACGTTCTGTTCGATCAAGCGCGCTTTTTCTTCTTCACTCATGTTTGGGAAACATAAATCAAGATTGCGGCGAATGGTATGGGTGCGTTTTTTCATGCGCTTTAGCGCAAAACGTCCTATCCCTTTACCTAGACTCAGTTGTAGCTTAAACGGCAACGTACTAAGCAGGAACATAAACGCGACCAATAGAAGCGTACCCCAGTAGCGAGGGTGGAGAAATTTTAGCTGGAACGATCGTGTCGTGTTTTGCATTAACTGTTCGTCATATTTTAAAGGTGGCGCAGTCTATATCGAAGGCGGTGATTACACAAACGAAAAATGCCGCTTGTGGAAGCGATCCGTTAGCCTTGATATCTCTGTGATAAAATTAAGGTTGTTCGGCGTAAAATGCGGCGATGTCTTTTAGATCTTGCTCGTTCAAGTTACGCAGTTGCGCTCCCATCATTTGCGCCATGCCACCGGTGCGTTTACCTTGCTGATAATCCAACATCGATTGAAAAAGATACGCGGCATTTTGCCCATTGAGATTAGGGTAACTTGGGTTGATAGCCTTACCTGTTTGCCCATGGCAGAACACACAGCTTGGCGATTTTACTTTTCCGAGTTTGGCATCACCGAAAGACTCGGCAAACGTGAAAGGAGAAAACACTAAAGGCAAAAGAGAAAGCCAAACGAATTTGTTAATCATGTGATGATATCGCTGTAGTTACTTGAAATATAGAAGCGCTTCCTAGTCTCAGGACATACTTGAGGGAGGCACACTGACGCATTAGTAAAATAATGCGTCAGATTGACAGCGCCGATATTACATTAGAGTCGCGATGGGCTCTAGTTATGAAATTAGATCGAAGCCGAGACTTTCAATAATAGTGTTTCAATATCTTGTGCAGAAATGTCTTTATGGGTGACAAAGCGCAACGGATTGCTTGGTGAGATAGTAATACCTTCTTGAGCGAGCTTTTCTGCCAGTGCTTTTACGTCAACGCTATCATCGAGTTTGGCAAAAACGATATTAGTGTGAATGAACTCAGGGTTGACGGAGAAGCCGTCGATCTCGCTTAACCCTTCAGCTAAGCGCTTCGCATTGGCGTGATCTTGCTTTAATTGTGGTACTTGCTCGGTTAATGCCAGTTTCCCTGCGGCGGCTAAAATGCCTGCTTGGCGCATACCACCACCCACCATTTTTCTCAAACGACGTGCTTTGGCAATAAACTCATGGCTACCTAGCAGTAGTGAGCCAATTGGCGCGGCTAATCCTTTTGAAAGACAGATTGTCATGGAATCAAAGTATTGCGCGATCTCTTTGACATCTACATCTAACGCAACCGCAGCGTTATAAACACGTGCACCGTCAAGATGCAGGGCTAGCTGATGTTTATCGACAAATTCTCTTGCTTGCGCAAGGTAAGCTAAAGGAAGCACTTTGCCATTAATGGTGTTTTCAAGGCTTAATAGACGAGTACGTGCAAAATGGCTGTCATCGGGCTTGATTGCCGCCTCGAGCTTGGCAAAGTCGAGCGTACCATCAGGATTGTTTTCGATTGGCTGTGGCTGAATAGAACCGAGCACGGCAGCCCCACCAGCTTCATAGCGGTAGTTATGCGCTTGCTGACCACATAAGTATTCATCACCACGGCCACAGTGCGCCATTAAACCGAGTAAATTCGCTTGTGTACCAGAGGTGGTAAACAGGGCTGCTTCAAAGCCGTGGCGCTCAGCTGCCCAGTGCTCTAATTCATTGACGGTTGGGTCATCACCATAAACGTCGTCACCGACGAGAGCATTGGCCATCGCTTGACGCATTGCTTGCGTCGGTTTAGTTACGGTATCTGAACGAAAATCCATGAATGTTCCTTTATTGATTGCGGCTAAAAAGTGTTTAGATATAACCACACAGCTTAGCTTTGGATAGGCAGGCTATGCTTTTAGCATCGGTGATTTCACCATTAATGATCATTTGCTCTACTTGAACAAGCGGTAAATGGATAACTTCAATCACCTCATCGTCATCGCACTGATAACGAGCAGTTTTGCTGAGTTGTTTGGCGACAAAAAGATACTGGATTTCATCACAAAAGCCGGCAAGTGGTGTCACTTGGCCCAACGGCTGAATGGTAGCAGCGCTATAGCCGGTTTCTTCTTCTAATTCGCGACAAGCACATTGTTCAATGGGCTCGTCGTTTTCGAGTGTGCCTGCCGGTAGTTCAAGTAACCACTTTTTAAGCGACGGTCGATATTGGTTAATCATCACGATGTCGCCGTTGTCGGCAATCGGCAGGATTACCGCTGCGCCAGGATGAGCGATAGTGGTATGAACGATTTGTTGACCATTGGGTAATTCAACCTGTTCTTCAACCAGTGAAATACGTTTCCATGTATGGATCACATTTTGGTAACTTGCTTGCGTCATGGTATTGGTCGATTCTTAAGAGACTGATGCTACCTTAGCGATTTATTCTGTGGAATAAAAGCGTCTAAATTCTAATAGGTTGAGAATCAATCGAATGAAAAAGTGATGCTCATCTCAATTATGCAAACAATGATTGCATTCCGTTCCCGCAAAAGTGGTTCTGTTATAAATATTTGCTCTATTCTTTAAATGTATGTGTAACATTTTGATAACAAGTGTTTACATTTAAGGAAGCTAATACCGCAGGGTCAAGGAGCAAAATGTTGATAAACACTTCACGAGTGAATCACTCCAATAAAGCACTACTTTCTGAACGTATCAATAAGCTAGCCAAAGCGCTATCGGATGGCGTTTATGAGCGTGAAGATACAATTAAGATGTGTTTATTGGCGGCACTTGCCGGTGAAAGCGTGTTTTTATTAGGCCCTCCGGGTATCGCTAAGAGTTTGATTGCCAAGCGCTTAATTCAAGCTTTTGATAACTCGTCCTATTTTGAATACTTGATGACGCGTTTTTCAACACCCGAAGAGGTATTTGGCCCACTCAGTATTCAAGAGCTAAAAGATCACGGTCGTTACCATCGTTTAACACAGGGGTATCTGCCAACTGCACAAGTCGTGTTTCTTGATGAAATTTGGAAAGCAGGGCCGGCAATCTTGAATACCTTATTAACGGTGGTGAATGAAAAAACCTTCAAAAACGGCAGTGATGTAGAGCGTGTTCCGATGCGTTTGTTGGTCTCTGCTTCTAACGAATTACCTGACCAAGACAGTGGATTAGAAGCGCTTTATGATCGCATGTTGGTGCGCATCTTTGTCAATCGAATCCAAAACAAACAAAACTTCAAATCAATGCTAACAGTAGGGACTGCGCAAGAGGCACAAATTCCACCGGGTTTGGCGATTACCGATTTGGAATATCATCAGTGGCAGCAAGAGCTTGATCAACTGACGCTGGGCGATGATGTGTTTGAAAAGCTCTATCAGTTAAAATCATTGCTTGAGCAAAAGGCGGCGGATGTGGGGGTTGAGTTCGCCCAATCAGACATGTACGTCTCTGATCGCCGATGGAAAAAAGCGGTCAAGTTACTAAAAGCCAGCGCTTACTTTAATGGCCGTGAAACCATTAATCCGCTTGATCTACTGCTATTACAAGACTGTTTGTGGAACAGCCCAGAATCACTTGAAATTGTGCAACAGGTCATGAACGACTTTGCACTTAATCATGCTTTTGACCAGCAAGAGGTAGAGCAGCAACTGAACGTGTGTCGTGAAGAACTTGCTGATGTTCAAGAAGAGTTGGAAGCGGAGTTCTCAATGTTGGTATCGCTGGAATCGACCACGGGTTTGATTAAGAAGCAAATTCATCACTACGATGTGAGTGATGCTAAAGCCTATCAAGTTGGTCATGCCAAAGATCTGGTTAAATTGGTGCTACTACAAAGCAATATGTCAGTGTCGGAATCCGAAAAAGGTGATAGCCGCTGGATCTATGTACCTAAGCATGAGCTAGAGCGTGTAGTCAAAGAGGGGAGTGGAAATGTTTACGGTTACGTAAACCAGAATACTAACCTTTGCTTGCTACGTTTTGATTTAGACGCGGCTAACAACTTGATCGTCAAAGATATCGCTAACCGCGCGGTACTGGTCGGTTTGGTGACGAAAAAGGGGCTTGATGCGGCGACCTATCAAGAGTGGCTAGCCAAGTCTGAGCAAGCAGTTGCGCAACTAGAACATGCAGAACATCATTTGCGTAAAGTTAAGTCGAATTTTCATGGTGCGCTTCCTCATGGCTTCATTCATCCAGAATTGCCGATTGCGATGGAAGCGGGCTTACAAAGCTTGCAGCAACAGCTTGAATCGACCAAAGCCGAGTGTGAACGCACGGTATTTCGATTTAAAAATCTTGATCAGTTCTTTGCATAGGTGACGGCATGTTAGGCGCAGACGGACTTAACCTTGCATTGATGATTGCCGATTCAGGCATTATCGATTCGGCAGTGAACGATTTGATGGCTCGCTCACAAGTGATGGCGATGGCGGAGAATCGCGGTATTAAATCATCCGTAAAGAATCATTTGGTTAAGTGGCGTGGCAGCGTTAAAAAGCGCATTACCAAAGTATGCGAAACGGAACGGTTTCAGCAAGAGCTGGCGCTGTATCAAGAAGTGATCCATTGGGATGAAGCCCGGTTCTTCCAACAGATACCAGAAGTGGTGAAGCAGCTTGAATGGCATAGCGCGTTTTATTTACAAGCTCGTCGACTGTTGGAGAAAAACAAAGGGTTATCTAACCCAATGTTCCCTCATTATTTTTGCGATCAATGGTATCAAAGTTTGTATGATGCGATTCGCCAAGCGCAGTTAACAGAGTTAGAAGTCAACAAAGAGAAGGTGTTGAAAGATCTTTACCAGCGCATGGAAACCATGAAAAACATGGATAAAGTGACGCAGGAAGGTGATGAAAGTAGTGTTGGACGCCTATGGGATATGGCATCAGCTAAGCTGAGTAAAAATGATCTCACCGTCATGAAGCGTCACGCCGAGTTTTTACAAAAACACCAAGGCTTACAAGAAATTGCCGAGCAGCTTGGACGTATGGCCAGTGAGGTCAATGATCCTAGTTTACAACGCACACCAAAAGAAGAACTTCAAGTGGTGGAAGAGCTCAGCGATGAAGCGACCGATGATATTGTTGGTGTGCATGAAAGTGACGATCTTAATAAATTACTGCCTAACGAAACCCTATTTCTCGCTTATCCAGAATTGGAAGTGATCTTCTACAAGCACTTAGTGGATAAGCGACTGATGAATTATAAAACTCAGGGTAAATCACGCACCTTGCGTAAAATACGTGCCCACACGCCTGATCATAGTAAAGCGGATATCGATAAAGGCCCGTTTGTGGTCTGTATCGATTCTTCAGGTTCAATGAGTGGTTTTCCTGAGCAATGCGCTAAAGCAATGGCTTACGCGCTGATGCAAATCGCATTGGCCGAAGATCGGGAATGCTATGTCATGCTGTTCTCAACGCAAGTGATCACTTACGAGTTAACCAAGCAAGATGGCTTGCGTGAAGCGAGCGACTTTTTAAGTTATAGCTTTCATGGTGGTACGGATCTAGAGCCGGTAATTGAGAAAACAGTCTCGTTAATGCAGGGGGATAAGTATCGCAATGCCGATATGGTGGTGATTTCTGATTTTATTGCGCCTGTTCCGGTGGCGGAAATGCAGCAACAAGTGTTGGATTTAAAAGCCTGCTCTAATCGCTTCCATGCGATTAACTTGTCTAAATACGGCAACCCCGAGTTATTACAGATGTTTGACCATAGCTGGGCATATCACCCCAATTTAGTTGGACGTTTGATGCGTAAGTGGTAACCCTGCTAAACACTTGCAATAAAGGGTTTAAGCTTATTCCCTTTGCGGCCTTCATTCATAGGCAAGCTTGAACGAAAATAGCGCAGATGGAGATAGGCAGCGACTAGATTGCTGCTTTACGATGTTTACGTTGCATCACGATCTGCGGCAGTAACGACATCATGATCATGCCAATCATTAAGCTATATTGAAACGGGCTAAATTTCTCCCCCATCAGCAGTAAGCCAAACACGATGCCTGCAATCGGATTGGCGATGCCGCCAAAGGTAAATTCCACCACCGTCATACGCTGTAAAAGCCATACATATAAACCATAGCCAAATGCCGTGTTGAGAATGACCACCCAAAGTAGCCCTGCCAAATTGTGTGCATTAAACTGGCCGATCGCAGCGAGGTAAGGCAAAGGTTCAAACACACCATGTATCGTGGCGACTAAACTGAGCAAACTGCCGCCCAGAATAAGCTGCCAAGTGAGCACCTGCCACCAATGCATACTGGTACCAAGTGATTTGGTTATATCACTACCAATCACGATACAAATGATGGCTGCGAGCATTGCCAGCAGCCCAATCGGGTTGAGCGTAATTTCGCTTGGGTCAAAGAGCAACCATGCCAATAAGATCAATAGGGCGCCACATATCGCTTGAATAGCCGCAGGAACACGCCCGCGAAACAACCAATGATAGAGCATGGCAAATACAGGGACTGACATCATGCCAACACCAGAAATCGCCGATGGTAGCGTCAGTGCCATCACAAAGATCAAGCAGAAAAAGATAGCGATGTTGATAGTGCCAAGCAGGGCAAGTTGACGCCACTGTTTACCATGTGGCCACATGGGTTTAATGGCTAACAATAGCAAACCAGCAGGTAGAGCTCTTAATGCTCCGAGTAGAATCGGTGGCCAGTTAGGCAGTGCATACTGGGTTACCGCGTAGGTCGAACCCCAGAAAAATGCGGGGATCATCGCAAGGAGTATATTCATAGTGCCGTTTTTGACAGTAACCTATTGCTGGTTACTTATCTTTACATAAAGATATTAATCGTAGAATGTACGGTGATACTCGAACGATGTAAAGTGTCTTTACGTAAAGATAAAAACCAACTTAATAGCAGTGAGTCATGAAACAGGATCCGGTAGAAAGATCCATTACACAATGGGCGGTACAAAAACCGCACTTAGATACCGAGCCAATGGCGATCATTGGCCGAATGTTGCGCTTAAGTAAGCATTTAGAAACGCGTATTGCGAAATTGCACAAACAACATGATCTTAAAATGGGCGAGTTTGATGTGTTAGCCTCACTACTGCGCAGCGGAGAGCCTTATGCGTTGACTCCAAACGAGTTGTTAAGTGCCTTAATGCTCACCTCTGGGGCGATGACGAATCGACTTGATAGACTCGCCGATAAAGAATTGGTTTCACGTGCGAGCAATCCGTTGGATCGACGTAGTGTGAGTGTGCAACTCACCGATAAAGGGTTAGAGTTAATCGAGCATCTAATAGAGCAACACGTTACTTTGCAGCAGGAGTTGATGGCGGGTATTGCAGTCAACGAACGAGAGCCGCTAAATCAACAGCTCAAACAGTGGTTGATGACGTTCGATACGTAACAATCATGATGTTTCTATGGATTTGTCGATATCGTGACGAAAGATGTCTCACCGAAAACTGATTTGAAAGGGAAGTACAATGACAAATACAGAGTTGGCGAAATTTCTTGATTCATTCCAATGTGCAGAAGCCGATTACCCATTTGGTCCGGATGCCTTGGTGTATAAAGTGAAAGGTAAAATGTTTGCTATTCTAGCAAGACGAGAAGGGCGAGAGTACGTCACTCTAAAAGTAAAGCCAGAAGATGGAGAAGTGCTCACTTCCCAGTTTAATGATATTACCCCAGGCTATCACACCAACAAACGCCATTGGATTACGGTGTATTATCCCGGTGATGTAGAGGATGGCATGGTCGAAGATTTGTGCGAACGTTCGTATGCGCTGGTGGTTAAAGGGCTTAAAAAGCTTGAACGTGTTGCGTTGGGTTTTGATTAGTCATCGGGATTAGGTCATATTGGCGTTATAAAATTTGTCCAATTTGATCGAATAGTCACCCAATCGCTTTTATATTCGGCAAACGAACAAAGAATTAATATTTTTGTTTGACTCTGATCCCGTAATCCGTAAAGTATGCAGCGAACGCAGCGGTGGGTAACTCAAGCGTTTCATTAAGGCGCCTTGGCAGAGTGGCTATGCAGCGGATTGCAAATCCGTGGACCTCGGTTCGACTCCGGGAGGCGCCTCCATTTTCTCTTAAAGAAAATGCTGTGATACAAAA
>NZ_AFWE01000077.1 GCF_000222585.1 Vibrio scophthalmi LMG 19158
GATGGCCTGCCAGACTAAGATAGTAAAAGCAAAGGCGGTGATTACTTATTATCGGTTAAGGGTAATCAAGGCAAGTTAGCGGCCTCGATTCAGTCCGCCTTCTCCTCACGCCGGCGAGATCCGATTGACTGGGATAGGTATCAAGTTGAGAAGCAGAAGGGCCGGATTGAAGCGCGTACTTGTCATATCCTGAGTGCTCGTGAGTTGGAGGGTGACTTCTCCACTTGGGATAGGTTAACCAGTATTGTGATGGTCGAAAACTACCGAGCAACAAAAGGCAAGGCTCCAGAGTTGAAGTATCGTTACTACATTAGTTCAGCAGAACTGACCTCAGAGCAGGCAAGAGAGGCTATCCGTGCCCACTGAGGCATTGAATCCATGCATTGGATTTTAGATGTCAGTATGGGTGAAGATGCTTGTCAGATTTATAGAGAAAATGCTGCTGAAAACATGGCGGGATTAAGACATATGGCACTGAACATGCTCAGAGCTGAGTCAACCAAGATTAGCGTACCGATGAAACAGAAGCGGTGCATGATGAAGCCTGCCTACTTGGAACAAGTTCTTATGGCTGGATTTACATCGATGGCTAAATCTTAACCATTCATGCGAACGCCCTGATCTATCGAGCATTTACCGTAATAGGCATAATCTGTATTTTAAAATGCCATACGATAACGCATTATGAATCACAACCCTCCAAGAAATTCTTGATCGCATTGCGGCTTATGAAGGCGGCAATAATTGGTTGCTGACTGGGCGTGAACCATTTTTGTTCTATCATGTTAGCCAGCTTCTCTAACTCTGCGTTAGTAGGGCTTTGGTTAAGGGTGTGAGTAATGCTACAATTCAATTGCATCTTGATTCTCCTATGAGTTGATTTGCCCTCTCGGTGTGCGTCGTCGAAAACTACACCGAGAGGCTTTAAATGTAATACTATTAGTATTACAAGCTATCTATCATTTGACTCAATATAGCTTGATCTATTTCCCCACTATTATTAATCCTAACCAAAGCTCTTAATAATTTCGCAGGCGTTCCCCTTGTTACTGTTGTAAGTTGAGCATTAGCAACAGCTAAAGATATTTCAGCTTTATCATACTCATTAAAACGATAACAAGTGGGAGCACTTTGCTTCGTGCTAACCTTTTTTTG
>NZ_AFWE01000076.1 GCF_000222585.1 Vibrio scophthalmi LMG 19158
CCTGCGTCAAATCTCACAATATGAGTACGACAAGCTCAAGGTTAATGGTCTATCAGCTCGCGTGGCTGAGATGGACGCCAACGGCATTCCAACGGGCCGCTTTACCCAAGAGAGCATTGCGGTGCGCACCGATGCGCCTGCGGTGAGGATGGAGCCTTATGTGAATAAGCGAACGGGTGAGCTTACGATGGTGCCGCAAGGTATCGACCCTGGATGGGCGTATCACCCTCAGTATCGTCGCCTGGTACTCGATCGCGAACTTGAACAAAAAGAAGCGGCCTACCAAGCCGCAGTAAAAGGAACAGCAGTATGATGAGAATAAAGGAGCTTGAAGAATGGGGCATTTACCTGCTCTTGATTTTACTCGGCTCAACATGGCGCACGGTCAGTGACAAAGACCTTACGCCATTGCAGCGTCTTTCGATTTGGTGTGGCCGTGTCTTTGCAGGTGGCCTGATTGCTCTGCTTGTGCGTTACGGGGGCATTTCTCTGGGTTGGTCTGAGGAGGTGCGATTCTTTGTTGCAGGAATGCTCGCCGTGGCCGCCCCTGAGCTTTTAACCGCCATCGTGGTGATTGCCACCGAAATTAAGCATGACCCATTTAAAATGATCAACAAAGCCCGTAAGTGGTTAGGGAAATAAAAACCGCCTAGAACGCACCATAAGCCCGTTAATCACCATAAGGGCTACAACGAGATGAAAATCATTTCAAAAACGCGCCACGGGATTTTGCAACGCCTTTGCAACGCACTCTCTTCTTATCTCATGGCGCGCTTTTCTTATTTCCTATCGAAAATAGGATAAAGCGCAATAATCACACTCTTTAGGCCTACTCCTTAAACTGGATTTTATTCACGAAGGAGAAGCAACGTGCCTAAGTCTTTAAGTCAACGTCGTCCACGACAACATCCTGCTGCATTAGAGAATGAGCAAAACAGCAATCTCGCCATGAACTTCTATTACGGGTT
>NZ_AFWE01000075.1 GCF_000222585.1 Vibrio scophthalmi LMG 19158
ATGCCAAAGCCTTCACCTACATCGGTTGGTCCCATCGTGATTTTTGTGCTGAGTTGGCATGATGCAGCCGCTAGACCATATACATTGCCGCTGATATTCGCACACAAATAGCCAGCTTGATAAGGATGCTCCTTATCTTCTTGATCTTGATATAAAATCGTTAATTGATGAGGCTTCACTTGGGCAATTGCTTTAGGGCTATCGTCTTGTAAAGGTAACCAAAAACTCATGCTGAGCTGTGCTTGCAACGCGGTAAAGGTTGCTGATATACCACCAGAACCACCGATGTTGCGAGCCTCAGAAATAAGACCCGAGTATGAATTTAGAGGGGAATTCAACTCGGTTTCGGCTTTGCTTGAAAAACGGAGTAGTTGGGCACCAGCATCGATATTAAAAATTCCGCCCTTTCCATTAGGGCCTATACCGTCTTGGTAATGGTAACTGTCTTGCCAGAAGGCAGTATCAAATTGCTTTTCGGCTTTGAGTGGAACCAACTCCATTTTGATGCTTACGTCTGCCATTTTTTTCAGCGCCGCTGGTATATCATTGGCTTCAATAAGATCAGCGCCTTGAGAGGCTTTATCGACCACCGCTATTTTACTGGTGATATTTTGAACTCGCCCCGCGGATTGACATATCAAACGTTGGTCATCACCCGGCATATACCACTGTGGGCCACGTACGTAAAACACCTTACCATCAGAGAGTAAGCAACACTCCACCACTTGGAGATCGTTGTAACCCGCTTGGTTGCTAAAACCTGAAATTTTGATTTCTTTGGGTTTGTACGCCGATTCATCCCAAAGCAAGGTGAATTTTTTAGGAAATAGCGCCTCCTCACCAAAGATGAATTGCATGTTTTTTGCACCTGCTGCCGCTTTTTTCTCTGCGATCGATTTTAAAAGTGCAATACGTGCAAGCGCGACTTTTTTAATCCACAATAACTGACCAAACAGCTGATCCAGAGGTGTACTTCCGGTGTTTAAGACCTGTGCTAAGGCCGATTTATGCTTTTTAATCGTGGCATCAATCACAGCAATTAACGCAACCGTTGGGTAATACGCCCAATCTAGATCGGTGTTATTGACCAAACTTTCAATACTTTTCTGATCGTTTTTTCCGTCAAACTCTGGACCTCCAACCTCTTTATATAAATTTGCAATTAACGTTGTGGCATTAATGTCTAACGGTTTCGCTGCTCCGCTTTCTTTTCTGCGCCAAGGTTTTTTGGCTAATGCTTCTGGCCCTAGCGTGATACCGGAGTCACCGACTAATTGCTTCGGAGTTAAACACTGCTCTTTGACTGCATAACCATTGACGTTGAGAATTCGGATATTTTCGGCACTATAATAATATTTATTGTTTCTTCTAACTCTGCCCAATTCACTAAGTTCACTCCCTTCTTTCCATGCTTTCTCCAGCATTTCTGGCCATGCAGACAAATATTCAACACATTCAGCATGTGAACTCAGTGCTAAATCCATTCCACTGCGTCGTTCTGACCGAGATTTTCTATTTAAAGCTTGAATTGCATCGGCTATTTCTTTTTGCTGAGTTGTCGAAAAATAATCTAACTTTTCCATGAAAACAAACTTAGTACCATCTTCTGCGTCTATTTTACCCGCCGCCTTCTTAGCCTTTTTTTCTAGTTCGTTAATATGCTTAGTAATTAAAACTAACAACTGAGTGCGCAATTGATTATTGATTCTATTAATAAATTTGGGGCTAGATTCTAAGTCTGGCTCTTGATTCATTGCAGGGTAGCCACTGACTGAAAAGTTCGATTGCCAATCCGATAGCCAATTGAATCGCTCTGCCAATTGATAATCGAGGATCTTAGCCACTTTTAGTAAAAACTCATTTGGATTTTTTCCGTCGACCACACACGCTCGTGTATTCATTGCGAATTGAGCAAAAAGAAGAGAACGGTATTTTTCTACCTGTTCTTCATCCATAAAGTGTTCATATTGTTTTGCTTCAAATTTTGACAAAATCCCTAAATTATTTAAGTTTTTGACGATTGCATCCATATCATCATCAACAATACTCTCTTCCAGTATTTTCTTTTCTTCAAGAAGTAAGTCTTTTACTTTTTGATCAATTGCATACCAAGTCTTCTTTCCTGTTTTCGGGTGTGCTGGAATATAAAGGATGTCATCCAATGGCGTGTCGGTTTTACAAATATCAGAGGCTTTCTCCTCAGGGGGAAGGATTACGGGGGTTGGAGTACGTGAACCATCGACCTGTATAGGTAATGGCAACGGAAGAATTAAAGTATTTCCTTCGTAAATAAGATTGGGATCTTTTATTTGAGTGCTATTCAGTTTCATTAAATCTTGTACTGAAACACTAAAACGCTGAGCAATAAGGCTTAGACATTCATCCTGTAAAATTGTGTAGGTATTTTGACTCATGTTCACACCCATGATTTGAAAATTTCTGACGTCAGAATATAAGGCGTTTTTGGCAAGGCCTCTTGCTTCTCTCGTTGGATAACCTGCTCTAATTGACCATTCTCGTTCATCCAAATTACCGAGGTAGACGGACCAAGCAATGTCTTTAAATCAGCATCATTTAGCTCGTTTTTGATTGGCTGCCAAAATGCTGGTGTATAAAATCTTAATAAACAAGGATGACTTTCTATATTCGCGAGCAAGAGCGTTTGCCAATGTGTTAGTGATTTTTTTTCATCGCATTCTTGAGATAACTCAAACACGACTGAACTTGAACTAAAACCAGGTAGCGATAAATATTGCCTAATGTCTGGCGTTTGGCCGAGATTAATGAGCAGAGGGCTTTGCTCAATAAGATGTTCTAAATCCGATCCAGCGAACAAGCGTAAAGATCGCTTGATAGAAGCCTTCTCACGTAATACGTCCATTGCGTCCGGAATACGAACGGTATCGACGATGATCCAATTATCTGAGTTAGCGGCTAAAGTTGGTGAACTATTCACAAGGGCAATCCTCACGAGGACAAGAACCATCCGTTTGGCGTAGACACCTCTTAGCAATCGGTATATCGGCTAACGACAAACTCATAAACTTATCAGCAGAGAGCTGTAAAGGCTGAGAGTTTACTGGCGGGAGTGGAGACTCCACCCCCAACGGCAGCGCCGCTAGCTGCCCGCCGTAGCCACTGCCGCTGCCTGCACTACCTCCTGAATTGAGATTGATAGCTGCGCCAACGATGTGCACACCAGCAGGATCGATTTTTACAAAGCTGCCACCAACTTTAAGCGTCATCTCTGCGCCCGCTTCGACTACGATTTTTGCCCCACTTTTAAGGTGTACTTCATTACCCGCTTCTAGGGCGTGTAGATTGGCGACTTTGTAGTGCATGCTGCCATCAACAATGGTTGTTTGATCTTTGGATACTTTGCTGCGGCTTTCACCTACCACCGTTAGGTGCTGGTTGTTTAGAATTTTGCTGAAACGATCATTATCTACGGTTAAGTGTTTATCGTGCTTAATATGGGTGGTGTGATCGTTTAGTACATCAGCTTCAAAGTCTTTCTGAGCGTGTAGGTAGATTTTTTCCGCTTGAGCTTGGTCTTCAAAACTCAGTTCATTGAAACCTTCGCCTTGGTGAGTTTCACTGCGCAAGATGGTTTTGGTTTTATGCTCTGGCAATACGTAAGGAGTGGTATTGGTGACATGGTAGGTACGCCCCGTTACGATCGGTTGGTCAGGATCGCCATTTAAGAATGAAACAATCACTTCGTGACCAATACGAGGAATAGCCATCATGCCATATTGGCTGCCCGCCCAACCTTGTGACACGCGCACCCAACACGAGCTGTGTTCATTACCTGATGAATAGCGATCCCAAGGAAAATGCAGCTTTACGCGCCCATGCTCATCACAAAATATTTCTTCTCCTTCAGGCCCTACCACCAGCGCCATCATTGGGCCATCAACTTGCGGTCTGGCTTGCGACTCCGCTCGCCACGTTTGATTCGCTGGTATAATCTCAAAGCGATTGTTGTAGGTGGTTGCACCTGCGCCGCCAGATTCTTCTAACGCTTGTGGTTGCGTTCCTTGCCGAACGATATTGACTACCAACCAATTGCGATTGAACTCGGGGTTTAAGTGCTCTTGTAAAGTAAAGCGACAACCGGCTCTTAATAGCGGTTGATTACTCTTTCCAAATGCAAGGCGCGCTTGACGACGCAAATACTCCAAACGAATTCGGCTGAATGCCTTACCACTGTCATCGTTCTTATAGCGACCAGGATAGTCAAAATGCTCATAACTATCTTGCTGATACTCGATATCACTGCCGAGCTGATTTTGGTTAAAACCGTATTCAGGCTTTTTAAAACTGTAATCTTTCAGCTCAACGGAAGATACTTGTGATTGCGTTCGTACTTGTATCCCTGAGATATAGGGTATATCAACAGCACCACCAGACAGGGCGTTATAGGGTATGGGTAAGTCGAGCGCTGGTAGCAAATCGGTGCTATCGCTAAACACGATCGTGTGTTTGCCTTGAGCGTGTTCAAAGCTGTATACCAGCCCTTCTTCTGCGGCTAATCGCTGCACAAAGGCTAAATCGGTTTCTCGGTATTGAACGCAGAACTCTCGTTGCTGATAGTTTTGAGCGATCGCAAAGCTATAATCATGAATGCCCATTTCTTGCAGCAAAACGGAGATAATTTCCGGTACCGTCTGTTTTTGGAATATACGGCTGTTTTGGCGTAGCGATAAGCGCTCAAAGGCAGGAACAAGCGTTAGCGAGTAAAAGGTATGATGATGACCGATATCGCCTTGAGAGAACTGACGAACAACCCCATGCACACGCTGAGTCAATTGCCCGTTACGGTACATCTTTAGCTCAGCGGCCATATCAACGATATCTTCTGGCAACAGATCTGAACGTCGGCTTGCCAATTCTACTTGATAACGAAATCCGTAACAGGGCTCTCCATGGTACAGACTGTTAGATAACGACTCTTGACCATCGAAGCTCCTAACGACCAAGCTGTCGTCTTCTATTCCATCCAGTTTGATGGTAAACGCCAATGTTGCCATGAAAAATCCCTATTCAATAACGACAAAGCCATAAGCAAATAAGGTTAAACCAAACTGCTTTCATTAAGGCCATACGGCTACTTATAGGTTCAAAATGAAGCAAGAAGCCACGCTTCAACCTGTACAAGTAACCCAAAAAAACGCTAAGGCTTATGCTTCAATGGGTTTAAGCCAACCATCTGGTTCTAGAATATTTTCATTGACGTGGCGCCAAGGAATTTCTCGGTAGCATATTGATTCGCTGCGGGGAAAGTAAAATCGGATGTCGATGGCGCTTGGCATTTTGTCGTCCTATCTTTATTGGGGGTCGTTTTCTCCTTTCGAATACAGCACTAACTGTGCCAAAACATTAATCATTTAAAATCAATTGGTTATATTAATCAGCCTTTCATTCTGAGCAAGAAGTTGCCTAGAATTAGTAAAAACTTGCCCGAACGAGCAAAAAACTGCCCAGCACCCTTGATTGTTATTCCAAACCAAATACGAATAAATGTTGATATTTGGCTATAAAAAAACCCGCTAAATTAGCGGGTTTTGAATATTTAATGTATCAACTAGCGATTAGTCACGTAGTGATGCGCCAAACTTGTCTGATACGTGCGCTACGATTGCTTCTACCGCACCAGCGATGTCTGCATCTTCAAGCGTACGCTCAACAGATTGTAGTGTTAGGGCGATAGCTAGGCTCTTCTTGCCTTCTTCTACACCTTTACCTACATAAACGTCGAACAGTTTCGCGTCTTTTAGGAACTCACCACCTTGCTCTAGACATGCAGCAACGATGTCGCCAGAAGCTACAGTTTCATCAACAACCACAGCGATATCACGACGGTTTGATGGGAACTTAGAAAGCGCTACCGCTTCTGGGATCACTTTGGTGTTGATCGCAGACCATTCGATTTCGAATACGATAGTACGGCCGTTTAGACCAAATTTACGCTCAAGCTCTGGGTGAACAGTACCAATCACACCCACCTCTTTGCCATCAACAACGATTGCTGCTGATTGACCTGGGTGAAGCGCTGGGTTCGCCGCTTTTGCTTCTGCAGATAGCGCTGCAAATGCGTATGCTTTGTCGTTCGCAGTGAGTTCAAGAACTGCTTCTAGATCACCTTTAAGATCGAAGAAATCAACCGTGTTGGTTTCTACGTTCCAGTGCTCTTCACCGCGAGTACCTGCGATAACACCCGCAAGCATTGGCTCTTGACGCATGCCGTTTTCCGCTGATTCACAAGGGATAAAACGTAGACCGTATTCGAATAGACGAACACGTGGTTGCTGACGTTTTTGGTTGTGGACAACAGTGTTTAGTAGACCTTGGATTAGGCCAAGACGCATCGCTGACATATCCGCAGAGATTGGGAATGGCAGGATTAGCGGTTCAACACCTGGTACAACCAATTTTTGTTGTTCAGGTTCAACAAAGCTGTAAGTGATCGCTTCGTGGTAACCACGGTCAACAAGAAGATTACGTACACGCTTAAGCGGTAGGTCAGCTTCTTTGTGATCATGCATGCTTAGCGCAGCAACTGGTGATTGGTTAGGAATGTTGTCGTAACCGTAGATACGGCCAACTTCTTCAATCAAATCTTGCTCGATAGCAATATCAAAACGCCATGTTGGTGCTGTAGCAACCCAACCTTCTGCATTCGTTTCTACAGCCATGCCTAGACGTTCTAGAATTTCAGCCACATCTGCATCTGCAATGTGGTGACCTAATAGGTTGTCTAGTTTAGTGCGGCGTAGTGCAACTTGGTTTGCTTTTGGCAGGTCTGCTTCAGACTCTACTGCAACCACAGGTGCTACTTCACCACCACAGATTTCAACTAGCAGCGCAGTTGCGCGCTCCATTGCGTTTACTTGTAGTGCGTAATCCACACCACGTTCAAAACGCATAGAAGAATCTGTATGTAGACCGTATGCACGAGCACGACCACGGATGTGGTCAGGGGCAAAGAAAGCACACTCAAGCAGTACGTCTTTGGTTTCTGACGTTACGCCTGATTGTTCACCACCAAAGATACCAGCAATCGCTAGCGCTTTGTTTTGGTCTGCAACGACTAGAGTATCTGCATTTAGTTCTGCTTCGTTACCATCTAGAAGAGTCAGCTTTTCGCCTTGCTCTGCCATGCGAACCACGATACCGCCTTCAATCTTAGCAAGATCGAATGCATGCATTGGTTGTCCTTGCTCTAGCAAAACAAAGTTGGTGATATCAACAACAGGATCGATTGAGCGAATACCACAACGACGCAGTTTTTCTTGCATCCAAAGTGGTGTTTCCGCTTGAACGTTTACGTTCTTAACGATACGACCTAGGTAACGTGGACACGCTGCTGGCGCTTTTACTTCGATAGCAACCGTGTCTTCAATAGATGCTGCAACCGCTTCAACAGAAGGTTCCGTTACGTCAGCACGGTTTAGAACGCCAACTTCACGCGCCATACCACGGATGCTGAAACAGTCCGCGCGGTTAGCCGTTAGGTCTACGTCTACCGTTACGTCATCTAGGCTCAAGAATTCACGGAAATCAGTACCGATAACTGCGTCTTCTGCAAGCTCCATGATGCCTTCTGATTCCACGTCGATACCCAGTTCAGTAAATGAACAAAGCATGCCGTGTGAAGGTTGACCACGTAGTTTGGCTTTTTTGATTTTAAAATCGCCAGGAAGAACAGCACCTACTGTTGCAACTGCAACTTTGATGCCTTGACGACAGTTTGAAGCGCCACAAACGATGTCTAGAAGCTCTTCTGCGCCTACGTCAACTTTCGTTACACGCAGTTTGTCAGCATCTGGGTGCTGACCGCATTCAACAACAAGACCGACTTTAACGCCGTTAAACGTGCCTGCTACTGGTAGTACGTCGTCTACCTCTAGGCCCGCCATTGTAATTTGGTGTGTTAGTTCGTCAGTGGTAACCGCAGGGTTTACCCACTCACGAAGCCATGATTCGCTGAATTTCATAGTGATGGACCCTCTGGATTACTTGAACTGTTTTAGGAAACGAAGATCGTTCTCGAAGAACGAACGTAGATCGTTTACGCCGTAACGCAGCATAGTTAGACGCTCAACGCCCATACCGAATGCGAAACCAGAGTATTTTTCAGGATCGATGCCTACGCTACGTAGTACGTTCGGGTGAACCATACCGCAGCCTAGCACTTCTAGCCATTTACCGTTTTTACCTTTCACGTCCACTTCTGCTGAAGGCTCTGTGAATGGGAAGTAAGATGGACGGAAACGCACTTCTACTTCTTCTTCGAAGAAGTTACATAGGAAGTCATGTAGCGTGCCTTTCAGCTGTGCAAAGTTCACGTTCTCATCAACCAACATGCCTTCCACTTGGTGGAACATTGGCGTGTGCGTTTGGTCGTAATCGTTACGATATACACGGCCTGGAGCGATGAAACGGAATGGTGGTTTGCCACTTTCCATAGTACGGATCTGTACGCCAGAAGTATGAGTACGAAGCATCAAGTCTGGGTTAAAGAAGAAGGTATCATGATCAGTACGTGCCGGGTGATCGGCTGCAATGTTCAGTGCATCGAAGTTGTGGAATGCATCTTCGATCTCTGGACCAGATTCAGTGGTAAAACCAAGTTCGCCAAAGAATTGCTCGATACGCTCAACAGTACGAGTTACTGGGTGTAGGCCACCGTTCTCGATGCGACGACCTGGTAGGGTTACGTCGATCGTTTCTTCAGCCAACTTCGCTTCCAGCTCTGCACGTTGTAGTGCATCTTTACGAGCTGAGATTGCTTGTTGAACTACGCCTTTCGCTTTGTTGATCTCTTGACCAGCTTCACGGCGTTCTTCTGGTGGCAGTTTGCCTAGGCTTTGAAGCTGAGTCGTTAGCTCACCCTTTTTGCCTAGATACTGAACACGCACTTCATCAAGTGCGACTAGCGACTGCGCAGCTTCAATAGCGGCACTCGCATTAGCAATGATCTCTTCTAGATGTTGCATCGTTTCCTCATCTACCTATGTCTTTGTCCGAGTCTAGCTTCGAAACAAACCACATAAGCGGTAGTGTCCATAAGCGTCCCGACAGGGATCTTGGGTCTTTAAATAGCCCTACATAGTAACGAATGCCAACTCTAAATCCAATCGCAAATCACTATTCTCACTGCCTTTGCGTAAATTTTCGGCTTTAATATTGAATGTGATGAATTTCATGCCCATATCATGGCAATAATTCTCCCATAAAGGACGCCATTATGACGGTAAACATTGCACCGATCACAGCCAAACAAGATGACGAGATATGTCAAATAATCAAACAGGTCGGCGCAGAATTTGGCGCGGTTGGTGAAGGCTTTGGGCCAGCGGATGCAGAAGTATTGGCCATGAGCCGCCATTACACCCTAGAGAAACGCAGTTTTTATTTGGTGGCCACAGTCAATGGTCATGTCGTTGGTGGTTGTGGCTTAGCGCCGTTTAACGATTCCGATCAGATCTGCGAGTTGAAAAAACTGTTTTTATTGCCGCAAGGACGAGGCTTAGGGCTAGGAAAACAATTGAGTGAACAATGTTTGAAGTTCGCCAAGCAACAAGGCTTTACACAATGTTACCTAGATACTCTCTCTTCGATGCATTCTGCCATTGCCTTGTATGAGAAGCTTGGCTTTGAGCATTTAACTCAACCCGTCCAAGGCACTGAGCATGGCGGTTGTGATGTGTGGATGTTAAAAACACTATAAGTCACATCTACCCCCTTATATGACCGCTGAATATTTATACGTCACTATTCAACACTCAACCATGCGGATACGCGATTGCGCCCTTTCGATTTCGCCGCGTAAACCGCATTGTCAGCCTGTTTGATCAAATCGTGAAAATCGCTCATATCGCTGGTACGTTCGGCAACACCAACGCTAATACTGCCACGCCAATAGGCTTTGCCTAAATCTAATTGCAATTCAGCAATAGACTGCTGTGCTTGGCTCGCCACATACAAGCCACCGCTCTGATCCGTGTTCGGACAAAGTACAAAAAACTCATCGCCACCCAAACGACAAACAATGTCGTCATTGCGAAAATGGTGCTGTAATAACGTGGCAATTTCTTGTAAGACTAGATCTCCAGCGTCATGCCCTGCGCTATCGTTGACCTCTTTGAAGTGATCAACATCAATCATAATCGCCACTAACGGTTCGGATTTTTGCTGAGAAATCTGCCATAACTGTTTGAGATTACGCATCGCGCTGCGACGATTGGGTAATTGAGTTAGTGAGTCCGTCAGTGATAACTCTTCTAACTGTTTGTTGGCTTTACGTAGCTGCTTAGTGCGATCTTCAACCATATCTTCGAGGTTTTGATTAAGCTCTAATAACGCTTTATTGCGCTCCGACACTTGTTCAAATAAACCATTTAAAGCTGCGACTAAGGGTTCGGTGCTGCTGTCACGGGATTTTTCTTCGTCTTCAAAGGCTTTTTTTGCAGGAACACCACGCGCAATTTTCTCTAATTGACGTGACATGTTTTTATCAATGCCAAGAATATGGTACGCCAACCAATGGATTAAAAAGTTGAGCAGCAGCACTGCGGCTTGTTTATTCTTGTCACTGACAAAGGCCTGCATACCAATAATTTCCGTCATAAATGAGCGATGCACTTTGATGTGCTTTTCTAAATGTTGCGCATAAATGCCCTGATTTCTCATCAGCGCTTCCTCTTCACTAAAGTGAAACTCCGCGTAACGAGAGAGCTCAAATAAAATGGTACGAATATCTTGGATAGAGATGATGTTTTCAGTTACAAGCTCGCCATAACGATTAATGATATCAACCAAAAACTGATGCTGCTCATCCACTTCGTCGATGCCGGTTTCATAGCAGATATCCCATTGGAATGAATTCATACGCTCGCCTTATATTACTAAACTTACTGGTGCTAAATCTCAATATCTAAGTTATTTAGTCTACCTATAATGACTTACTAAGTTCATACAAAGTAATGAAAAAGGGAGCTAGATCGGCTCCCTTGGTTTATTTTTTAGCGCTAAATTAGTTTCCGCTGAAATAAGCGACTAAAGACTAGAAATAGTATTCCAAAGACAGTTCGATAAAATCGTCTTGCCGGGCAAAGTAAAGTAAGTCGCTTGGTGTTTCATTTTCAAATAACCACGCATCAATGCGCCATTTAAGCGCGTTGTTGATACGACTGGATGCCTCAAGCTTGGCGGTGTACACGTCACTATGGTCGAGATCTTGCGTCGCACCAATCAACACTTCGGTTCCAGCCGCATCATTGAACGCAAATCTTGTCCCCACAAACACGTCGTTCTGACCGATCATTTGCGCATTGTCACCACGGCTGTCGTAAAGGTATTCACTGATCAAACCAATGTCCCAAATAGAGTCAAACACCCCAACCCAAGTATATTCAAAACCACCGACAACACCGAGGTGATGATCGTCACTGTCACGATAAATACTTTCCAACTTCCATAACCAATCGCCAACAATCCCTTGAATATCTAAACCCGCTTGCTTTGACTGGGCATAATAAGGATTCAAGGTATTACCATCAAAGCGGTAATAAGGATCTCGATTAGTGCCTTGAAAATAGCTCAAGCCAAAATCCCAATCCTCGACCATCGTACTGTAGCGTAGCGCATAATCGATATGCTTCTGCTCTTGTGATGACTGATAAATCGCCTCATCCGACACCGGTATTAACGGCCTTAAACGTCCCTCTTCTCCAGCAAAAGTGCGCTCACGGAAATAAGGCAATAGTAACGCATCCACGGTACCCCACTCTTTAATTACACTCAGATGCAGCATTGGCTGACCAAGTTTATCTTCGCCATCGACCGATTCAATTGCATCGGTTTGATTGATCACATCCACCAAATGGGCAGACTCGGTGACTCCCCAGAACACTTTGCCGATACCGACGCGCAATTCATAGTCATCCCAATAGGTTAAATAAAGCGCCTCGCGGATATCGCCATGAGTGCGCTGTGTATCCATTTCGTCATAGCGGTAAAATGGCACAAAGGTAAAGCTGGCTTCTCCCTCTGAAAGATCCCAATACCATTCTGGCTGCAACACCATGGAACTCTGCCCCTTGTCCTGTCCCTGCAATCCCTGATCAATATACTGACGATGTTCAAGATTAGTCTGGCCTGAAAATTCAACGGCCTGTGCAGGTAACATCGCGGCACTGCCGATAATAAAGCTGGCAATGACTTTGCCAGCAATCGTCATACTTGCTCTCATCGGCGCTCCTACTTAACCCGCTTTAAGATATTCTTTTGAAAATCTTTATCTGTCAGACCTGTTTGGAATGCGAGATCGCTGGTGATAAGTTCAGTGCTTTTACCCGATTGATGATTGAGCATCGCCATGCGATGAGCACGCCAGTACTTATTGAGATAGAGCGTGTACTCGGAAAACGTCAGGGTTTTAAGTAACGCGCCGCGACGATCATAAAATTCAATTTTTAACGGACGATAATGCTCGGTATCAATCCAAGAGATCTGCTTGGTATAGCCCGAATTTTTATCGGTCGGCACCTGTTCTAGCTTGTACGTGGCTTGACCATCTAATTGCTCATCCCCAAGGTAATTGAAGCGATATTTCTCCAACTCAAATGAGCTCAGATCTTCAAAGGAAAACTCACTGCCCATAAATGGCCCAGATTTATTGCGTGAAGAAATACGTTTTACTCGCTTTAGCGCCGGCAGATAGAGCCACTGATCATCCGCATCGACGATGTGTGAGTGGTTAAGAAATGCCGTTCCTTTGACGTCACGAGGCTCATCAAATATGGTCAGCCCTTTATCACCATCATCTGCAACTTCTAGGTTTTTGAGCCGCATTGCACGGGTACTGCTTTCACCTTGGGCATTTTTTAACACCATATTCATCGTCGCCAATGAATCTCCCCACCCTTCATCGCGCGCTTTACGCTCTTGTGCAATTTCCAATCCTCGCTCAGGGCTAGCATTTACCATGGCAGAACTGAACAAGCCCATACCCAAAGCCAATAAAAGTGCTGTCGTAATACTAAACGACTGTTTTTCTACATGTATTCTCATCATAAATATCCTTATTTCTAACGCGTACTGCTCAGTGGTTGCGCATTACTTTCTGTTACTACTGATGCTTGTTTTGACGGTGAGGCTGCCACCACATAATCCGCCTTATCGAACTTCATCAACAATGCTGGTAGAAAGATAAAGTCGACCACCAGCGCGATAAAAATCACGATGGCACTAAGCATGCCCATATCGGCATTGAGTCTGAATGATGACATTGCCAGTACCGAGAAACCGGCGACCAACACCACTGTGGTGATCCACAACGCACGACCTACGGTATGAAAGGCATAACGAACTGACGCTTCAGCCGATTGGCCTTGCTTTCGCGCACGCTGATATTTCGATAAGAAATGCACTGCATCATCCACGACGATACCCAGTGTCAATGTCACCACTACCGATAAGCCAAGGTTGATCTCGCCGGAAATGAGCGCCCACAGTCCAAAACCGATAATCGCAGGGGCAATATTAGGCATTAGGCTGATCACCCCCAATCGCACCGACCGTAAGGCAAAGATCATTAACCCCGAGATCAAAAAAAGTGTGATAGGTAAGGTGGAAAGCATACTGGTCATGTTCGTTTCACCAATGTGGGCAAACATCAAATTGGGGCTCGATGCCACCACTTGATATTGCGGAGCATGCTGAGTGAACCATTGGTAGATGCGATTTTCCAAATCGACCAAACCGACACTGCCTAAGTTCTTCGTCGTCAACACCAGTTTCAGCGAAGACTTATCAACGTTGATTTGATTGTTGAGATCCAAGCCAAACGGCAGCGACATTTCATACAAAAGAAGATACTGCGCCGCTAACTCTCGGTCTTGAGGCAATTGGTAATACACGCGGTCATCACCATGCATGTTTTTATTGAGGCGCTTATAAGTGTCGGCAAGTGACGCTACATGGTCGGTTTCTGGTTGTGCTCTCAACCAATCGGTGAAATCGCCTAACGTCGCGATAAAACCTGGCGCGGCAATGCCTTGTGATTCACCCGTTTTAATCGCAATACTGATGTTAGTCATACCGCTGATGCGCTGCTCCATAAAGTCAGCCGCTTGACGAAACTCGCTACTGGTATCGAAGTAACGCACCGAGTCATCGTTCACCTTATTCAACGGAACGGCCGCTGCAGCCAATGCAATCACAGCAACAGAAATCGGTAACAGTTTGGTTTGATGCTTTACGACCAAATTAGCAAGTGAAGCCATAAAGCCCGACTCGGTCTGCTCGGCATTTGCCAACGGTTTAATTCCTATCGGCAAAACTTTAAGTAATGCAGGCAGTAATGTAACTGAGAGCAAACACGCAATCATCACCCCTAACGCCGCTTCATTACCAAAATCCCTCAGTACTGGCGAATCCGACATATTCATCATCATAAAGCCGATGGCCGTGGTGATTGAGGTGATGAAAATAGGCAGTGCATTGATCTCTACGCTGTGTGTAATCGCGTCAACTTTTGAATCCCCTTTTTGCATACGCTGGCGCATGGTGGCGATCACGTGCACACAATCGGCGACTGCCAGCGTCATGACTAAGGTGGGAATATTTACCGTGGCAGTGCTAAGAAACATCCCTGCCCAGCCGGTTAAACCTAACGTGGTCGTCACTGAAGCAATAATGATGATTAAGGTGGCAACAACACTGGATATGGAGCGCAACATCAACACTAGAAACAACAAGATGACACCAAACATCGTTGGCACAAGCGTAGTCGAATCTTGCTGCGCGGCGACCATAAAGGCATTATTTAACGCCACCACCCCTGCTTTATAAAATTGAACATCTGGATAAAGCTGCTGATATTTTGCAATCAGAGCATCGACATAAGCCATCACTTCAATCGACTCGGCCGTTTTATCAATTTCAGGCATTTGTATCGTGACATTAATCACCGATACATCGCCGTTTTGCGAAATCATTGAGTGAACGAGTGCGGGCTCATTAAGTGCGATCTTTTCTGCTCGTTGAATTCGCTCCGCGGTTAACGGGTAGTCTTCATAGAGTAAATCCTCCACGATCAAATCATCTTGCAGCGCTTCGGTATGTTGATAGTTCGATAAAGAATCCACACGACTAGAATATGGAATTTGCCACGCATCTATCGTCAGTTGCTGGATCAACGTAAGGTTGGTTTTAGTAAAGATCGTTTGATCTTGTGGAGCGATAACAATCGAAATATTGTCGGATTTAGCGAATGTTGTTTGAATCTCATCAAAGGCCAATAGTTGCTCATTTTGACCATCAAAGAATATTTCGTAATCCCCACGAAAGTACAAATTTTTAGCACCCATCGTCGCAGCGACGATGGCAAAGCTAGTCAATAGAATGACCCACCAAGCAAACCTTGTCGGCCAAGTAAACCATGTCGTTGAGTTTGAACTCTGTGCGTTCATCACACTCTCCATTTGTGACGGTTCGTCAAAAATATTCATTTAAAAACCAGCAAAGGCTGGTTTCAAAATAAATGCTTTGCCAAAAAAACGCATTTCACTCACTTAGCGCAATGCTCTGGCTTTCACATGTCATTTTTTGACGAATCGTCACAGACGGCGATTATAAAAGCCCTAATGGGCTTTACTAACGACCAACTGAAGCAAGGTATTCAATCTCATCTTTAAACAGCTCTTTTTCGACACGCTGCCATGTTTTACGATAATCCCATTCTGTCGAAAGGGGCTGCCAGTTCAGGCC
Organism: Vibrio scophthalmi LMG 19158; assembly: GCF_000222585.1. GTDB lineage: Bacteria > Pseudomonadota > Gammaproteobacteria > Enterobacterales > Vibrionaceae > Vibrio > Vibrio scophthalmi. Next base: position 15,781 of record NZ_AFWE01000075.1, read on the forward strand.
ATCGAGCAACATATTGGCATTATGTAATACCGAAAAAGGGTCTTGTAATCGACTAATACAATGACTATTCGAAGCGTTCTGCGCTAAGGCGTTTGAACCAAAAGCAATGGCCCAATTCGCAAAAACAATAGAGTCAGAACCAATACCTGAAGAGAACTTCAGATCACCCGCTTCTACCGCACTGCTGATCAAACCATCCGCAAAATTAATCACTTGTTCTTCAAGTTCATTGAGTTGCTGAACCCTAGCTGGAGACGCTTTCTCCAATACCCAAGGGCTCTTCGCCATAATGGCGCAAGTAGAAAGTACAGGTTCCATGCGGGCATAAATTCGATAGCTAACATGCAGAGCAATCACTTGCTCTCGTGTATTACCACCAAATTCCGATGAACGCGCAAACATCAACGCTTCTGTTCTAAGCGAATGAATGCACAATGCTATAATCACATCTTCTTTGCTGCAAAAATGGTTATAAATCGTACCTTTAGAATAAGGACTCATCGCAGTGAGTTTATCCATGGTCAGATTACTAAAGCCTTGCTCTTGGACCATAGATTTCGCTAATAATATTAGCTCAATCTCACGATCCGCAATTGCCTGCTGTTTTTTGGATAAACCAAATACACAACCCGGCCCTTCTTTTTGCTGTTTCTTTTTACAACTAAAACCAAACATGATTATTGATGCCCGTCTCTGTTTGTACTCCCTGACCTCCGCATTATAACACGGTTCGATCTAACCTCCGAACCTACCTGTAAACTTAAACTATGAATTCAAGCGAATAACTAAAATTATGACGATTCGTCATTTATGACACATCGTCACAATATGAGATAATCGAGACGACTTCAAGTTAATTGATACAAAAAATTAATGAAAATTAACTTTGATATTACAATACAGAATATGAATAAATAGCTAAATCGCCTCCGTCGCACGCAAAGTCGAACGATTATCATGCTAGGAGGGTAAAGAAAAGTGCGTTCTAAACGTAGTAGAATTACCGCTTACACCAGCGAAGATTCTTTCTCATACAACGCCAGTTGCGTCGTGAAAACACTGGCCCAGGCGACGCGATTACGCCCTGCTCGCTTACATTCGTATAAGGTTCTGTCTGCTGTTGAGAATAACGATTCGACCAGTTCTTCAAACCCTGCGTCACAGCGATGAAGGGAATCGCGTTGCGCCAATGCCCCGCCAATCGAGACCGTGACTTTACCGTAATCTCCGTTGCCCACGTGATCGATCGCTAATTGTTCCACTGCACGACGCAATAATTCACTGGTTCGCTCCAGTTCTTCTCGATCATGACGAGCACAAAGGATGACGAACTCCTCTCCCCCATAACGAAAAGCCATATCAACATTGGTCAGTCGCTGCTGTAATTGACCGGCGACATTGGCTAGCGCGTCGTCGCCTGCCATGTGGCCATAGAGATCGTTATAGGCCTTAAAATTATCGATATCGCAAATCAGCAGCCCAACATACTTACCACGTAACACATTTTGCTGAATATAAGGGAGTGCGGTGCGCGAGTATTTATAACGAGAACCCAAACCTGTCAGCAAATCGGCATCTGATTTAGCGCGTAATGAATCAAGCTGCTGATCGATCTTCATCAACAAGCCTTTATAAGCTCGCGCCAACTGACCAATTTCGTCTTCTCGATGAAGTTCATCAAGCTCTTTCATGGTCTTATAACGCGCGCCGCTATTCATACTCACAGCAAGATTCTTAAGGGGAGCAACAATAAAATACGTCACCCAGTACGCAATACAGATCACCAACAGCAGAGCCACAATCGCCTCAAAGCCGATTTCACGAATAATGTTTTTTTTGATTGCCGCAAGTTTACTAGCATCAAATACCGCCCAAATATAACCGCCATTCTGATTACGTAATGGGATCTCGATGTTAAGTAAATAGCGTTGTTCATCTAAAAAGAAACCCTGATTTGTATCGAGCGGTTTAGACCATTCAATCACTTCACTCTGTGCTAAATCCGAACTTTTGAGCAAAGAGCTGTATTCCGCTCGTGCATTAAGCAACAGATAATTGAGTTTACGAACTTTGAGCGTATTGTGTGTTTCAACACTTTTGAGCATGGTTTGCAGGCTTGCAACACGGTCACGGGACGATTGCAGCTCTTGTGGCGTAACGTTTGCTCGCCATACTTTTCCATAAGCGGGAAGATAACGAATGTGGACTTCTTGCGCCGAATAATCGGAAATGCCCTTAACCTCAATGAACTGTAGATCATTCACCGAAGCCAAATGCTCCACAATTGACGGAATGGTCAGATTGGCGTAGTTCACACCAGCAACCGACGTTGAGAAAAAATGAACTTGAGATTGCAATGCTTGATTAGCAAAGGCGGCAGAGTAGTCAACTTGGCGCTGCCATTCGCTTTCATAGCGGGTAATACTTAAGCCAGCAATAACCAACAGCACCAAGCAAAGATGGGACATAAATAGCATTTGATTAATGCTCAATCTTTTAAATACTGTGCTCATAACGGCTAATCCTAATGGCAAAAGAATGGCTATTTTTCAAGACGGCTGCCAAAAACAGAACAAACACCATGGTGACAAATATCTTTGTACGAAGTGTGGCAGCTAGTACAGTAATCCGACTTTAATGTTGGATGAGTATGACTAATATCCTCCCCTTTACGGTTATAGCTACCATATATTGGCTCCGAGCCAATGTGCTCCGTGACCCAAATAATGCTAGGGTCTTCAGAAATAGCGACGACTGTTGGCCCATCACTATAAGGACCTCGATTCAGATACTGTTTGATCTTACTAGGATGAACTCGAATCGTCAGGGAAGTGCCTTCACCATTATTTATCCAGCTATAGGCTCGGAATGTTTCTTGAGCAAACAAAGTGGTATCTAGTGGAAGATCACTGTTCTCAGGGTAAAGAATGCTCTCTTTTACGATAGGCCAAAATTGCCAACCGACTGGATAACTGGCTATCGATTCCGCTTTCACTGCACTCGAAAGCAACAGCGCGTATAACAGGCTAAATAACCACAGTGCTTTCATATCAACCTTAAATACCATCTTCCACTTACCTACTTAAGCGCAGATAAAATCGTAACAATGACATATGCAAACAAACACACTAATGGTATGCAATTCTGGCAAATATTTGTATTTATTTCATGGAATAGCGTCGGCTCACTTGCAAGCCTGCGGAGTGATTCAAATTCTTCTGTATCTGTTTCATATTTATCGAATAGCAAAATGCGCTATTAGCCATCTCAAAACCTAATAATAATCGTATTAACAATCAATATTGCTGATATTTATAGAGAACACAAAATAATGAGATTTGGTGCCACAAAGAAACATGGCAAATTATAGGCAAAAAAAAACCTCGACATGACGTCGAGGTTTCATTTTTTGGAGCGACACATCGGGTTCGAACCGATGACCTCAACCTTGGCAAGGTTGCGCTCTACCAACTGAGCTAGTGTCGCATTTGTTTGCTATATAAGCGGG
>NZ_AFWE01000074.1 GCF_000222585.1 Vibrio scophthalmi LMG 19158
TATGGTTAAAACGTTATTTAAACCGGATTTAAAGGATATTAAAAATGAAAGAATTAAACGAAGTTGTTAGCGCTCATCTTAACCAAATGTGTACCGATGGCACTCTTGAAAAAATGATCCAAGAACAGACTGATGTTCTGGTTAAAAACCTCGTTAGTCGCTCTATGGAGACTTATGGAGCACTTGGTAAAGCGATCCAAGCCAAGATTGATGAATCTCTTCAGGGTGCGTTAAACGGAGTTACCTTGCCTGAATGCAATCGCTTTATTGCTGAGACATTAATCAATGCCTATGAGAATGCGATCAACGAACAATCTGCCAAGAAAATTAAAGAGCTTCTTGATGTCACATTCAAACCGATTGACGCGGTTATCACTGCTGATGATTTCTTTGAAGGAATTAAAGAAGCAGCAAAAGGTTGGGGTGATATAGAAGACCAAGATGAAATTGAACTGCAATGGGAAAGTGATAATGATTATTCACGTATCGAAATCATTATTGCCGATAAAACTCGCGTAACACTCTACGACCATTGTAGTAAAGGGAAGCACTGTATCGGTTATTTATCTAACAATAAATATGTGTTTAGTGGCCCTATATTCAATTCAACTCACTGCTTTGGTATCGATGCTTATCTTTACAAATTGTATTGCGCTCGAACGTCTATCACTGGCTTAGGGGGCGTACATGGCGACAATATTCAATTGCAAGAGTGGTAAACGATATGGAGACCAATCAACTGCTTATTGAAGTTAAGGGCATTATTGGTCACGCGGTCTGCACTATACGTGCAGGCCAAGCCTCGCAAAGCCAGCGTGATAATGCATTAGACAATTTAGCCTCGGCAATGTTTGCCATCGAAGAGCATCTGTCCCAGTTAGGAAGCCAACATGACTAGTAAAAACATCGACAAAATTAAAAAACTTTTACGCTTAGCTAAGTCGGCCAATGAGCATGAAGCAGCAGCGGCCATGTCACGAGCTCAAGCGCTAATGCAGCAAATGGGTCTATCAAGTGAAAGTCCAGAACTGAGTGATGTGAGTCAGTCTGATGTCGCCTCAAAGTTTAAAGCTAAAAAGCCAGCAAGCTATTTTAGTTATCTAGCAAATACGGTTGCCGAGGCGTTTGGTTGCCGCTTGCATTTCAGATACGAGCCATTTACTAAAAGCTGTCATGTCGTCTTTACGGGCCACAATGAGCGCCCAGAAGTCGCTAAGTACGCGCATGAAGTGCTGGAGCGTCAACTTGTAAAGGCCCGTAAGGATTACATTGCAACGCTTAATAAGCGCATTAAGACTTCAACTAAGACAGCAAGAGCGGATCTCTTTTGTGAGGGTTGGGTTGTAAGTGTGAGTCATCTTGTTAAGGAGTTCGCACTCTCTGAGTCCGAATCAAATCAAATAGACGAGTACATCAAGCAGAAGCACCCAAACCTATCAGAGAGCAAAGGGCGTTCTGCTTCGGTAAAAAATGCAAGAGGCGGCTCTGATGGTGCGTATTTCTCTGGAATAGCCAGCGGAAGATCGGCTCAATTAAATCAAGGTGTACATGGTGCGGAGCAAGTAAAACTCACCGAGTTTGGAGTGTGAATATGCGAAAACAACGATTAGGCTGCGGTTACATGGGGTTTGATAATCGAATCCCTTACCCAGTATCTAGATGCTTTGATGGTTTTATGCTTGTTTCAGATGACGCGCTGAAAGAAGAATATGCCAGATATACGCCAATACCTTGTCCAATGTGTAACGCAAAACGATTTGTTAAGTCGTACGTGGCAGAGAAGTTATGGTTATCGGGTTATCAATCGTTGAGTCCAACTCGTTCTTCAGCATCGATTGAAGAAGCCCTTAATGGATGGTCAGCAAACTCAAAACGAATGGGGATGCGATTCTATCGAGCTGGTCGTCGTCAAGCCATTAGAGAAACAAAGTTAACTAAACAAATTGTAAACAAAAGGAATGGACTATGAACTTAAGAAATATTGATGCAACTGAGGATTTAGGTATTAGCATCAAACTTGTTGAGTACGTTGATGCAAAATGTGAACAACTCAATCTTTCCCCATGCCCAAATATGTATGCTTTAGCATGGATGGCAGCACTGACTCAGGGAAGAAAGCACATCTTCCCTGGAGAGTTGGATTTGGTAAATTCTGAGCGCGCCAATTCAGAAATGACAACTTACGTTTCTAGCGTGGATTTTGAACTCAAAAAAGATGTTCAGCACCCTAACGAATCTGCTTTCGATTCGATTGGTTTTCCCACACCCACGCAAGAGCTCGAAGTGGCGCAGTACATAACAGCGTGGATTAGTCAGTATGCTTTCGAGAATAGAGAGTGGGTTTCTCGTGAAATCATTCTGTATGCGCTTATGGCTAAATTCGGAGCTAAGTACGCACTAGAGCTTAAACTATCCTAACCCAACTGCAACGGCGACTGATTTAGCTATAAGCTGCTTGGCTAAATCAGTCAGCACGCTGAACGATACATTTCCTGCAACCCCTTTCAATTTTTCAAAAATCTCCGGCTTAGATAACGCCTCTAGTACTTCCAAGCCTTTGCTAGTTATGCGGATGTCGGTCATTCTAAAATCATACTTTCGTCTATTAGCGAACCATATTAGCCCTATATCCTTTGGTTCAGAGCATTGAAAGTCTGAGTTAGTGATTAATCCGTCTTGCAGTATCCAGACTAGGTGTCCCATAAATACGTCATCATTGAGAAGCTCCTCTGGACTCCTATCACTTAATTCATTAAATCGAAGATACATGCGTTCTGAGTCTGCAAATCTTTGCAAGATATCTCTGATAACGGTGAGGTCTTTTTTCATGGTGTTCCGCCACTGATTTAAATTGATTAAAAACAAATAAAAATCATACAGCATTCAGTAAAGTAGAATAATCACGCTTGAGTAAAGGTGTGGGCTAGATTCCAATGCAGATATTAACAACAGGACTAACCCGTATGAAAAACTCAGAATCTTTAGCGCTTTGGGATTTGCAGTGGAATGCACAACTTGCCACTCGCTACCACATGTACAGACAAAACTATTACGCTCGTGTAAGCGCCATATTGACGGCGTCCATTTTAATTCTCATGTTTACCGCTCTATTATCGCTATCAAGTGGTGACACAGAGATGGCAGGATTTCGCTTGTGTTTAGCGTTATTACTGCAAATTGTTGAAAACGCGATCTCCCCAAAATCGAGCAAGACGCTCCACTCTACATTGAGAAAATGTTATTTGCAGTTAACGATTGGATTGACTGAACTCAGTGCGCTCTCAAAAGAAGATGAGCAGAAGTTCAAAAGGTTTTTAACCAACATTGAAATGAATGAACCACCGATAATTGCAGCGCTAATCGATAAGTCCCATAACGAGCTATGTCGTGTTCATGGTCTTCCTGACCAAAAAGTAAATCTCACATGGGTTCAACGACTTCAAGCCTGGTGGTTTAGTTAAATAAAAGCCTGCATCATGCAGGCTTTTTGCTCTCTTCGCGTTGCTGGCTTAGGCTCTCGATATACGCCAGCGCTTTGTCTAGCGTATCGCTGCCACTCACGGCCAGCGCTATCAGTTCACCACGGCGGGGTAAAAATCGACCGTCACGCCTATCTTTGACCGCTCCTTCACTTATCCCAAGGTAACGCCCACACTCCACGTTGGAGAATCCCGCCGCCCGTTGCAGCTCAATAAATACCTGTCTCATATTTCCATTTTATTTAGTGGATATTCCACTATTATAAATTATTTTTTATCCATTTTGTTGCCTTTTGAATCGCTTGCTGATCTAATTTATGCGTAATGTTTCATGAGGGGTTGGGTATGACCTGTATTAATAAAACTCGTAAGCAACTGATACAACTCATCCATGTAGGCAAATCACGCCTTGGCATGGATGAAGACACGTATCGCACGATGCTCACCAATATCATTGGAGTATCGAGCGCAAAAGACGCGACCTGGCAGCAGTTAGAGCAAGTGGTCACGCACATGGCAACGCTTGGCTTTAAGCCTGCACGCTCTCGCCAGTATTCGCCTAAAAGCGGTACGGCGCGTAGCCGTGTAACCGATGCGATTAGAGCGTTATGGATTGTGATGTTTAAGCAAGGCTTTATCGAAGATGGCAGCGAGTACGCGCTTCGGGTGTGGATTGAGCGCACCTGCGGTATTAGCTCGGCGCAGTGGCTTAAAGATGAAAGTGCCAGCAAGGTACTTGAATCGCTTAAGCAGTGGCACAAGCGCGTGATGGTTCAGCGTTTGGCTAAGCCTGCACTAAAGGCGGAGTCCTACCGTGAAGTGTGCCGTCAATTTGAATTAACAGGAGGCGCGTTATGAACAATCAAATCTCGCTTATCAGTGATGACGATATCGATGCGGCGTTTCTTGATCATGCTGATAAGCTACCAGAGGTAACAAAGCTCTGGCCGCAAGATGCGCAAGCGTTGTTTGTACACATGAAAGCCAACTTTGAAAAAGATCATGATGAGCAAAAAGCCACGGAGCTGTCTTTACGTGCCCTGCTTGAAATGTCAGAGTACGGCGGCGGGATGCAGTTTTATCTCCCGAAAAAAGATACGCTCTTTATTGCGCTGCGAGACATCCAGATTTGGAGTCTCTTTAATGGCCGTAACGTTCGTGAGCTCTCTAAGCGTTTTGGTATTACCCAAGCCCGTATTTATTTCATCTTAGGTGAGCAACGTAAAATCGAGCATCAACGCAATCAGCCTCGGCTTTTCTAGCATTTAGGAAAGCGCGATAATCTAACCCATACCCGCAACTCCGTTAGTCTGGCAGTCACAATCACTGTTCCTACTAACGGAGTTTTTTTATGCGTAAATGTATCATTGCCCTTGTTATCGGCCATCGTGCTGGCTCACCTGGCGCAGTCCATGCTGCCACTGGCGTGTCTGAGTTTGAATACAACGAAGATCTTGCTTATTCACTTGAAAAAGACCTAGTGCAAGCAGGCTTTGAGGTGAAAGTGGTTCACCGCAAATCCTACCAAGCGCTGCCAAGTGATATCAACGCCCTGCACCCTGATGTCATTATCTCGCTGCACTGTAACAGCTTCGGTACGCC
>NZ_AFWE01000073.1 GCF_000222585.1 Vibrio scophthalmi LMG 19158
TTCTGTCATTCCTTAGAACGACGAAGGAGAGAGTAAGGAATCTTTTAACGCGAACGGTTAATTTGGTGAGCTTTCTCGCTTGTTCTACGCAGAAACAAAAAAGGCCGATGTTTTCACATCAGCCTCTTTATCATCTCAAAGCGAAGCGCGCTCAATTCTTAAAGCGCAGCGTTCTTAATTACTTCTTTTTCTTGCCTGTTTTCTTTTTGCTTTTGGCTTTTACAGACGTTTTGTTTTTGTCTTCTTTTTTCTTTTTCTTGAAGACCGGTTTTTTGTGCGTAGGACGCATCTCTTTAATGAAGCGCTCTTTGATGTCTTCTTTCACGTAACGAGCAACGCGATCCAGCATTTGTTGGTCGTGTGCTTCTACGATAGAAACTGCGTTGCCTTTTTTACCAGCACGTGCAGTACGGCCGATACGGTGTAGGTAAACGTCAGCGCTGCGTGGCATGTCGTAGTTGATTACATGACTTACGTCAGGTAGGTCGATACCACGAGAAGCAACGTCAGTTGCGAGTAGAACATTCACTTCGCCATCACGGAAACGAGCAATCGCATTGTTTCGACGATCTTGAGGCATTTCACCTTGGATCCAAGAACAAGGGATTTGTGCGCGTTCAAGTTCAGTACGTAGTTCAGCAAGGCGTTCACGGGTTTTTAGGAATACGATTGAACGTTCAGCTTGCTCAGTGATGATTTTTTTCAGCAGCGCCAGTTTGTGCTCTGCGTTATCAGCACGGTGGTACCACTGGGTGATTTTTTTACGTTCACGACGTGAAGGATCAGCTTCGATTTCCGTTGGGTTTTTCAATAGATCGGCAGTAAAGCCTTCCACACCGCGGCCTTCTAATGTTGCAGAGAACAGCAGTGTTTGTTTACGCCAGCGACATTCAGTCGAAAGCTTATCAACGGTTGGGCCAAAGCCCATGTCTAGCATGCGGTCGGCTTCATCTAGGATCAGCCATTCAATCGCACGACAGTCAAAGCGTTCTGCTTTGATGTATTCCATCAAGCGGCCAGGCGTTGCTACAACGATATCTTGTGTTGTCGCTAGAATATCAGCGTGTTCTTGGTATTGAACACCACCAGTAATGGTGAAGATATTTAGCTTGGTATTTTTTGCCAATGCACGCGCTTGATCAGCAATTTGCATTGCCAATTCACGAGTTGGCGTCAAAATCAGCATACGAGCTGGCCCCGGCTTACGGCGAGGGAAGTCGAGTAAGAACTGTAGCGCAGGGATAACAAATGCGGCTGTTTTACCAGTACCAGTTGGCGCTGATGCTAGAATATCTCGCCCTTCTAAAGCTTGAGGAATTGCTTGAGCCTGCACTTGAGTCGGACGTTCAAAGCCCATTTCTTCAATAGCGGTAAGCAGGTTCGGATCTAAATCAAGATCTGCAAAATTTTTGATCACAGTTGTTTCTCCACAAGCCCTTCGGCGAGATTACAAAAATTAGAAGCGGATAGTTCACGCTACCCAACATGGCTAAGTTAACAAGTTAAGCCAAAAAATAGCCGAGTAGTATAGTTGGATTGGTGATTAGGATCACACCTTATTTCTACATCTTTAAATAAAAATCTTTGGTTAGCGCGATAAAAGCCTCTGTATAGCCTAGCTTATCACGAATTATTAGTTGCTGATCTTCGCATTCCCCTGATATTAAGCTTAATTCAATCAATAACCTATTGTCTGGTTTGGTCTCGGTTGCCTGTACGCGACATAGGCGTGTCAGCGAGAACCCCAAACGCTTCGCCAGTTGAATAAAATGTTCACCTTCTACGACGGGTAAAACAAAACTGGCTTTACCGTGATGAGCTAACAGTGAGTAACAGCGCTCGAGTAAATCTTGATGGCTTAAACTGTCAGTATGACGAGCGGTGGCGCGGGGCTGTAACTTTGCTTGTTCGCCGTTATTAAAGTACGGCGGGTTACAGATAATCGCATCAAACTTTTCTGGAAAACTCACTGCGGTAATATCGGCTTGTTCTACCATAATTCGTTCAGTCCAGTCAGAGTTCGCCACATTTAACTGTGCGGTGATCGCGGCAGATTGCTCAATGTCGACGGCGTAAATCTCGGCGTCAAGATTACGCTGTGCGCACATTAACGCTAGCAATCCAGTACCCGTGCCAATATCGAGGATTCGTTGGCTAGAGGTGATTTTAGCCCAAGCGCCCAATAGCACGCCATCAGTGCTGACGGGCATACCACATTCCCCCCCTTCGATAGCAAATTGCTTAAATTGAAATCCCTTGGTTTGTTTGTTTTTTCTGTTCATTAAATGTTCGGCCTAGAGTGTTTAAATAAGTTGATATCACCATTGTGGATCGTATGTATGGTTAATTTATCTTTATTTGGTTAGTTTTGTTAATGAAATTATTGGTTATTAATTCTGGTTGTAATTTAAAAACTAGTGTTATGAACTGCTTTTTTGGCTTTGGGTTGAATTTATATGGTGTTTTTAGCTTTTGGGTTGCGAATAGTTGAGTATTTGGTCATTATTCTGTTCTAAATTATATAGCCGAGAGAGCATTTTTGCTCATCGAAGCAGACACAACATCAATCAAATAAAAGTAAAGGTTCTACTGTGAAGCAGACGTTAAAACTAACAGATATCATTGCGTTAGGCTTTATGCTTTTCGCCTTCTTTTTGGGTGCTGGTAACATCATCTTTCCACCGCTTGCTGGTCAGTTAGCGGGTGATAATGTTATCCCAGCAATGGGCGGTTTCTTATTAACAGCAGTGGGCCTTCCTCTTCTCACTATCGTTGCTATTGCTGTTGCTGGTGGCTCATGGGCAAAATTGACTCAAGATCTACCGGTTAAAGCGGCGACCGTGATGGCGGTGCTGATCTTCATCATCATTGGTCCTGCATTTGCTGCGCCTCGTACTGGCCTTGTGGCATACGAGATGGCAGTAAAACCATTTTTTGCTCATGCTGAGCAAATTCACCTAACCGTATTCTCGATTCTGTTCTTTGTGATTGCGATGTCGTTCTCATGGTCACAAGGCAAATTGATTGACGTGATTGGTAAGATACTCACACCGGTATTGTTTATTGGTCTGATTATACTTGCTGGCGCAGTATTCCTTGATCCACAAGGTGAGATCATTGCTGCACAAGGTGAGTACTTAACGCACCCTCTGCAAAAAGGCTTCCTTGAAGGTTACAACACCATGGATACCTTTGGTTCATTGATGTTTGGTGTCCTGATTGTTGATGCGATCCGTAGTAAAGGTATTACTGAGCAAAAGCCAACTACACATTACCTTATCTTAGCGGGTTTGATTGCCGCGGTAGGTCTAACGTTTGTGTACGTATCATTGTTCTACCTAGGTGCGACCAGTTCTGTTGTTGCGGCAGGCGCTGACAACGGTGGTTTGGTTCTGAGCTTATACGTTCAAGCACTATTTGGTTCATACGGTCAAATCGTTCTGTCTGTGATTGTATTGCTAGCGTGTTTGACTACGGCAATTGGTCTAATCTCAGCATGTTCTGATTACTTTAGCTCTCTAACGTCAATCTCGTACAAGAAGTGGGTTGTGATCAATGGTGCTGCATGTGCATTGGTAGCAAACGTCGGTCTAGCGCAGCTTATTTCACTGTCTGTTCCAGTATTGTTTGCGTTATACCCTGTTGCGATTGCGTTGGTGGTTCTGACGTTTATGCGTAAAAAACTACCAAATTCTCGTTTGGCTTACCGCGTCGTTCTGCTGGTATCACTGCTATTTGCTTTGGTTGATGCAGCGAAAATTGTTGGACTAGATGTTTCAGCATTCAATGTTTTACCACTGTTTGATGTGGGTATGGGTTGGGTATTACCAACACTGGCAGCGATGATTTGTGTTTGCTTTGTTGGCAAAGTAGATCAACCAGTATTGGTTGAAGAAAACGCCTAATCCTCTGAAATAGAATAAGACTGATCCCTCGTGATGCTTAGCGTTGCGGGGGATTTTTTTGTTTAAGCCTCTAGACGAGGCAAATAAAATTTTCCTGTATCTTCGTCACACTTTTCAGTACAATTCCTCGGTTAAATTCTACTCATAAATATTGAGCAAGTATGTTTGAAATCAATCCTATTAAAAACCGTCTCCAGGACGTGTCTCAGCGCACGACAGTCCTGAGGGGGTATCTTTGACTACGATGCTAAACAAGAGCGTCTAGAAGAAGTAAATGCAGAATTAGAGCAGCCAGATGTATGGAACGAACCTGAACGCGCACAAGCGTTGGGTAAAGAACGTGCATCATTAGAAGCGGTTGTGGAAACTATTGATCAACTTGAGCAAGGTGTCGAAGACGTTGAAGGCCTTCTAGAGCTTGCTGTTGAAGAAGAAGATCAAGAGACATTCGATGAAATTGAACCGGAATTAGCTGAGCTTGAAGATAAGCTGGCTAAGCTTGAGTTCCGTCGTATGTTCTCTGGTGACCATGATGCTTCTGATTGCTACATCGATCTACAGTCAGGTTCTGGTGGTACAGAAGCACAAGACTGGACGTCAATGATGCTACGCATGTACTTGCGTTGGGCTGAAGCAAAAGGCTTTAAAACAGAAGTAATCGAAGTCTCAGATGGCGACGTTGCTGGCCTTAAAGGCGCAACTGTTAAAATCTCAGGTGAGTATGCTTACGGTTGGTTACGCACGGAAACGGGTGTTCACCGCCTAGTTCGTAAGTCACCATTCGATTCAAGTGGCCGTCGTCATACTTCTTTTGCCTCTGCGTTTATCTACCCAGAGATTGATGACAACATCACCATCGATATTAATCCATCGGATCTTCGTATCGACGTATACCGTGCCTCTGGTGCGGGTGGTCAGCACGTTAACACCACTGAATCGGCAGTACGTATTACACACGTACCAACCAATACCGTGGTGCAATGTCAGAACGACCGTTCTCAGCATAAGAACAAAGATCAAGCAATGAAGCAGCTACGTGCAAAATTGTTTGAACTTGAGATTCAAAAGCAAAATGCAGAGAAACAAGCCAACGAAGACACCAAATCTGATATCGGTTGGGGCAGCCAGATCCGTTCTTACGTTCTGGATGACTCTCGTATTAAAGATTTACGTACAGGCGTTGAAAACCGCAATACTCAAGCGGTTCTTGACGGCGACCTAGACAAATTTATTGAAGCTAGCCTTAAATCAGGCTTGTAAGCTTTTCACCGACTAACGACAGGATACATCGAAAATGACTGATGTTGTTCAAAACGAATCTGTACAAGAAGCTTCTGCACAAGAAGAGAATAAGCTAATTGCTGAACGCCGCGCGAAACTGGATGCTATCCGTAAGAGCTGCAAAGCAAACGGCCACCCAAATGACTTTCGTCGTGATGCTCTAGCGGGCGACCTACAAGCTGAATTCGGTGAAAAGACTAAGGAAGAGCTAGAAGAGCTTAACCACGTAGTAGCAATCGCGGGTCGTGTTATGGCGAAACGTGGTCCATTCCTACTTCTTCAAGAAACATCGGGCAACATTCAAGCTTACGCAGACAAAGCAGTACAAAAAGTACTGAAAGAGCAATACCACGGTCTTGATATCGGTGACATCATCGGTGTGAAAGGTGCTCTACATAAGTCTGGTAAAGGCGACCTTTACGTAAATATGGAAGAGTTCGAATTGCTGACTAAAGCACTTCGTCCACTGCCAGAGAAATTCCACGGTCTAACAGACCAAGAGATGCGTTACCGTCAACGTTACGTAGACCTAATCGTGAATGAAGATTCACGTAATGCATTTAAAATTCGTTCTAAACTGGTTTCTGCGATTCGTCGCTTTATGGAATCAAAACGCTTCATGGAAGTTGAAACTCCAATGATGCAAGTGATTCCTGGCGGTGCGTCTGCGCGTCCATTTATCACTCACCACAACGCACTGGATCAACAAATGTTCCTACGTATCGCTCCTGAGCTATACCTGAAGCGTCTAGTGGTTGGTGGTTTTGAGCGTGTATTCGAAATCAACCGTAACTTCCGTAACGAAGGCCTATCTCCACGTCATAACCCAGAATTCACCATGATCGAATTCTACATGGCGTACGCAGATTACAAAGATCTTATGGATCTAACTGAAGAGATGCTAAGTACAGTTGCGCTTGAAATTCTAGGTGCAACAGCAATGCCTTACGGTGACCAAATGGTTGAGTTCGGTGGTCAATACGCACGTATGACTATGCTAGATGCGATCAAGCACTACAACCCAGAACACGAGGCAATCCAAGCGCTAACAGAAGAAGGCGTTCAGGATCGTGATTTGATGGTTTCAATCGCGAAATCGCTCGATATCTACGTAGAGAAGTTCTGGACTTGTGGTCAGCTACTAGAAGAAATCTTCGGTGAGACAGCGGAACCGCAACTTATCCAACCGACGTTCATCACTGGCTACCCAGCGGATATTTCTCCACTGGCTCGTCGTAGCGATGATAACGCATTCTTTACTGACCGCTTTGAGTTCTTCATTGGCGGCCGTGAAGTGGCAAACGGCTTCTCTGAGCTAAACGATGCAGAAGACCAAGATGCGCGCTTTAAGTCTCAAGTTGATGCAAAAGATGCGGGTGATGATGAAGCAATGTTCTACGATGCAGACTACATTACGGCACTAGAGCACGGCCTACCGCCAACAGCGGGTCAAGGTATCGGTATCGACCGTCTTGCGATGTTATTCACTAACACGCATACCATTCGCGATGTGATCCTATTCCCAGCGATGCGTCCACAAGCGCAGTAAGCTTTGAAATGACTAGCAAAACCACCTTCGGGTGGTTTTTTTTGCTTATTTTTTGACATAACTAGTTACAGTTCAGTATGCACACGTTACGCAAGCTAAGTCAGCTGCTGTCCTATATTGCTGAAAAAGAGCGTCAAATGAATTAACAGTGCAGTATGTGAATTTTGAATGTGAATCGCACATCTATTTATTCAAGGCATGATTTATGTTCTAGTCTTACATATGAGACAGATTATTAACTCAAGCTCTTATAGTGTACGCACTTGTTGATGTGTTTTTTTTGGCACAAATAATTATAAAATCGAATTAATAAGGAAGAAGCTTAATGGGTAGTCAATTCCGAATGGATTCTGTCCCTGGTTCAATGATTGTAGTTGGTGGTAGCTACGAACCTTGGCTCTCTGTTTTAGAGCAAGTTGGATGGCGTTGTACTCAGTGTGCTGATTTGCGTAAAGCCAATACGCTATTTTCAGAAACGGGTCCTTGTATTGGCATCGTCGATCTGAGTCACGATGAGTTTAGTCTTAATGGCATTGCCAACTTAGTCAGCAATCATAAACAGGTTCGATGGATCGCTTTTATCCGTGAATCTCAGCTCAGTTCCGATACGATTTGTCAGTTTATCGTGAACTTTTGTATCGACTTTTTTACCGCGCCAATTCCTGATGCTCAATTGCTTAGCACGATTGGACACCAACTGGGCATGCTTAAGTTGGAGAAAAAAGTATGGCCTCATTATGGTAATAACAATGACATGGGATTGATTGGCGAATCGATTCCAATGAAGCGTCTACGTGACCAAATCAAACGAATTGGTCCAACCGATGTGAGTATTTTGATTTATGGTGAAAGTGGCACAGGCAAAGAAACCGTTGCTCGTGCAGTCCACCAAACCTCATCACGAGCGCAGAAGGAATTTTTATCGGTCAACTGCCGTGCCATGTCAGAACATCGCATCGAGAGTGATTTGTTTGGTATTCATCGTGATGACATTAACGAGCAATCTCTGCTTGAGAAAGCTGATGGCGGCACGATCCTGCTCAATGATATTTTGACCTTACCTAAGTCTCAGCAGCTTAATTTACTGCGCTTCTTACAAGAAGGGACAGTGGAAACCATCAATGGTCGTAAAGAAGTGGATGTGCGTATCCTGGCCGCAAATTCGGCGGATATCGAGAAAGCCTTAATTGATGGTGACTTCAACGAAGAGCTTTATCACTACATCAATGTTCTGCGCATTAATGTGCCAAGCATTAAAGAGCGAGCAGGTGATATTGCGATTTTGGCACGTCACTTTCTCATGGAGTATTCACGAGAATATAACGCACAAGCACGCAGTTTTACCGAAGAAGCGACACGCTCTCTGACTCGTTATCATTGGCCTGGCAACGTTCGTGAACTGATGAATCAGATCAAGCGCGTGGTCTTAATGTCGGATACGGTGATGCTTGATGAGCAGCACCTTGATTTGCCGAAACGTAGTGATGGCAAACGCAGCTTGAAAAACATTCGCGAGCGCAGCGAAAGAGATGCATTGTTGCTTGTGCTTGAGTCGCACTCAGGGCAAGTGTCGATGGCGGCAAAAGAGCTGGGCGTGTCACGCGCGACCATGTATCGACTGCTGAACAAGCACAATCTGATTTCAGAAAGTACGGTTTAACGCAACGCGTTGTATCGTATCGCGTAGTGCATATAAAAAAGCCTGCTCACTGAGCAGGCTTTTTTGATCTAGAGTTTTTAGTAGAGCGAAAGATTCTTAGTGTGGCTTATTTAGCCGGTTTAAGACCTGCATTCACATCTAGGATATCTTGCTCACTCAGTGTTCCCACCGCTTGACGTAGTTGAAGTACGCTTAGGATGTAGTCGTAACGAGCGTTTGATAGGCTCTTATTCGCGTCATATAGACGGCGAGTTGAATCCAATACGTCAACGATAGTACGAGTACCCACATCGAAACCCGCTTCGGTTGCTTCTAGTGCAGATTCCGCTGAAATTACGGTTTGTTCGTAAGCACGCAATGCACCAATTGAAGCGCTGATATTGTTGTTGAAAGCGCGAACATCTTTAACGACTGTACGATATGTCGCTTCAAGATCTTGGCTAGCCGCAACATAAGCAAATTCTGCTTGTTTGGTTTGCGAAGTGATGTTGCCACCAGTGTATAGAGGAACAACTAGGTTCAAACCAACATTGAAATTGCCTTCATCACCGTCAGAGTTGCGACCAAACTGTGGGTTGAAATCGGTGTTACTGATGTCTTTGTAGTTGTAGCCGCCATCAAGAGTCAGTGATGGTAGGTGACCAGAGCTTGCTAATGAAATGTTCTCTTTAGCGATATCTTGGGTAATACGCGCCGCCAATAGGCTTAAGTTTTTCTGACCAGCTTCTTCAACAAGCGTATTGATTGCTGTTGATGTTTTGCTTGCTGAGAAGCGTTTAGTATCTAGCACTTCAAGGTTTGCATGCTCTTGGCCAGTGATTTCACGTAGACCTTCGTAGCTGTTGACGAGGCTATTTTGTGCTAGCACCTCATCCGCTAATACTGAGTCGTATTGCGCTTGTGCATCGTGCACGTCAGTAATTGCTGATAGACCCACTTCAAAACGTTGTTTAGTTTGCTCTAGTTGGCGTGCAACTGCCGCTTTCTCTGCTTGAACGAACACGAGGTTATCTTGTGCGCGTAATACATCAAAGTAAGCTTGAGAAACACGTAGAATCAAAGCTTGTTGACTCGCTGCGTATGCCGCGTCTGCTTGGCGTGCTGACATTTCAGAAGTATCTAAGCTAATCCAGCTTGAACGTTTGAAAAGCTCTTGTGAGAAGTTTACGCCAGCCGTTAATGCGTCACTATCACTATCACCACGAGTTAGGTCATAACCTGCAGTTAAGTTAATTTGTGGTAGCAAAGTACTGCGGTTTTCTTCAATCGCTTCGAAAGCAGCATCACGTTTTGCTGCAGAGCTTAGTAGCGTAGGATCGTTTTCCTTCGCTTGATTGTAGATGTCTGTCAGCGTATCTGCCCAAGCAGAAGTGCTAAGACTACCGAGTGCTGCACTGATAATAAGTGGAAGCAATTTTTTCATGGGTTCGATCCCTGCCAAATAAAAAGAGGTCAATTGTTCAAGAGTTTAACTCAAATTGACGCTAATTCACTCTAAACTTTGCAATCTTTTACAAATAGTTGTCCATCTGTGCAATAAAAACAGTCTCAACTTAAAAAAATATAGAAGAATTATACAAAAAGTTGAAGTGCGTCGATGGAACAAGCGCTGTTCTCTGAGTAAACTATTAGATTCACTGACAGAGGTGCAAAATGCAACAGGCTGATAACCAATCACCACAGTTTACAAGCGAAGATGTCGAAATAATCTCAAAAGAGACCCTTTATCAAGGCTTTTTCAAAATGGTTAAATACCGATTCAAACATAAATTGTTTGAAGGCGGTTGGAGCCAAGAGATTGATCGTGAGATGTTTGAGCGTGGTCATGCTGCTGCATTGTTACCTTACGACGCGAAAACCGATCAAGTTGTCTTGGTTGAGCAAATTCGTGTTGGTGCGCTTGAGCATGCTCAGCCGTGGCAGTTAGAAATTGTTGCTGGGATCATTGATCCAAACGAAACCGCCCAAGATGTCGTGCGCCGAGAAGCGCAAGAGGAGGCCGGTATCGAGGTGGCAAAAATCGTTAAAGTAACCTCTTATTACCCTTCATCTGGTGGCTGTTCTGAAAAGCTGGATGTGTTTGTCGGTGAAGTGGATGCAAGCACCGCGTATGGCGTTCATGGTTTAGACTATGAAGGTGAAGATATTCGTGTGCATGTGGTAAGTCGTGAGCAAGCTTACCGTTGGGTCGAAGATGGTCGTTTTGAAAATGGCGCATCAATTATTGCCCTGCAATGGTTACAGCTTAATTATCAGCGTTTGAAGAGCGAATGGGACAAGTAGCAAATAAAAGACCGTATCATGTTGATTTAGCAGAGTTGATGCGCGTCTATGAAACCAACTATGCAAAATTGAATGCGCTGTTGCCAACGCAACCGAGCGTCGGTGATGTACGTTGCTACCAAGCGGCGAGTATGTCTTACCAAATACTCGTGGGAGAAGTCACAAAGTACACAACTTTGGTCGATATTTGTCAAAGTGATGACGTTCCAGTGTTTCCATTGCCGAAAATGTCTGTCAGGCTCTACCACGATGCCCGTGTGGCAGAAGTATGTAGTAGTGATTATTTAAATCGAGTCAAAGCTCGATACGATTACCCGAACGATAAAATGGTTCAAAAAGATGAAAAAGCGCAATTGAATCGTTTTTTAGGGGATTGGTTATCGTTTTGTTTAAAGCATGGCATAAGCCGTTCGCCACTGAATATCTAGGTTTTAGTTTTGAAAGTAACGTCAAGCTCATCAGCTAAAGACACGATTAAGCTAGTGCAGATTACCGATACCCATCTGTTTGCCGCAGAGGACGGGAGTTTGCTTAGCGTAAATACGAATGACAGCTTTTCAGCCGTAGTCGAAGCCGTAACTCAACAGGACTTCGACTTTGACGCAATTCTTGCGACTGGTGATATTTCTCAAGATCATTCTGATGTCTCTTACCAGCGCTTTGCTCAAGGCATTGAGCCATTAAAGCAACCGTGCTTTTGGTTGCCGGGCAATCATGATTACAAACCAAGTATGGGCTCGGTATTACCATCAACACAGATTGTACAAGCAGAGCACGCATTGCTGGGTGAACATTGGCAGATGATATTGCTCGACTCACAAGTTGAAGGTGTACCGCATGGCCGCTTGAGTCAGCAGCAACTGGACTTACTGGACGAGCAACTTCGCTTGCATCCTGAACGTCATAGTTTGGTGTTACTGCATCATCATCCAATATTGGTGGGAAGTGCTTGGCTTGACCAGCACACCTTGAAAGACGCTGAGCAATTTTGGCAGGTAGTGGAGAAGCACGATAACGTGCGTGCGATTTTGTGTGGTCATGTTCATCAAGATATGCAAAAAGTTCGCAGTGGTGCAACCGTCATCTCAACACCATCCACTTGTGTGCAATTCAAACCTAATAGCGATGACTTTGCGCTAGATACTTGTTCTCCGGGCTGGCGAGAGCTAACCTTGTACGCCGATGGCCAGTTTGAGACACATGTACAACGTCTTGCTGGTGGTTTGTTCTTACCTAATTTTGATTCAAGCGGTTACTAATTTATCCGCTTGAGCTCATCTTATTTGCGAGTTCTGCGATGAAACCTTCTCTACTGCTTTATATTCACGGCTTCAACAGCTCTCCTTTGTCACATAAGGCCAATGTGATGAAGCAATATTGCATGCAGTACAGACCGGATATCAAAGTAGTTATCCCTCAATTGCCTTGTTTTCCACAACAAGCAGCAGAGCATCTAACCGACCTGATTGAGCGCTATCAGCATGACTATCACATTGGCTTAGTGGGTAGTTCACTCGGTGGTTATATGTCAACTTGGTTGAACGCCAAATTTGGTTTTAAAGCAGTGCTTGTGAACCCTGCGGTAAAGCCTTATGAGTTATTGATGGATTATCTGGGTGAGCAAGAAAATCCATACACACATGAACATTATGTCTTGCAAGAGCATCACATTGACGAGTTGAAAGATCTCGATGTGGCTCAAATAAGTAACCCAAATGACTTTTGGTTATTACAGCAAACAGAAGATGAAGTTTTAGATTATCGCCAAGCGGTGGCGAAGTATGCTTTGGCAAAACAGAGCGTCGAGCAGGGTGGTGATCACAGCTTTGTGGATTTCGAACGTTACCCACAACAAATTCTCGAATTCTTAAACTTGTAGCCCGAAGTTGATGGTTTTCTTCTAAGATTGAATTGCTGATTTTTTTGCCGTTCATTGAGGGAAGAGTCATAAATTTGCTTGTTACTTACGTATCTCACTTGACATAAACTGGTCTCTTCCAGACTATGTTCCCCTTGTACTATTGCAGTTGAAAAACGCTGAGAGATTCAGCGTTTGTGACGTTTTTTGACCAATGTCACCGAGCTGATTAAGCGCTCTGCATGGTAACCATTAAATCTCTATAACGATATTCCGTATTATGACTGAACAATATAATGCTGGAGCCATTGAGGTTCTTAATGGCTTGGAGCCAGTACGTCGCCGACCAGGGATGTATACGGATACAGCGCGTCCAAACCATTTAGGCCAAGAAGTTATCGACAACAGTGTCGATGAAGCGCTCGCCGGACATGCCTCTAAGGTACAAGTTATTCTTCATGCCGACCAATCATTAGAAGTTATTGATGACGGTCGCGGCATGCCTGTAGATATACACCCAGAAGAAAAGATTTCTGGCGTGGAGCTGATTTTCTGTAAGCTGCATGCGGGTGGTAAATTCTCTAATAAAAACTATCAATTCTCCGGTGGTCTACACGGGGTTGGTATCTCGGTTGTTAACGCGTTATCTAAACGTGTTGAAGTGGCGGTGAAACGCGACGGCCAGATTTATGAAATGGCGTTTGAACACGGCAATAAAGTAGAAGAACTGACCGTCACTGGTACATGTGGTCGCCGCAATAAAGGCACCAGTGTTCACTTCTGGCCAGATACGAGCTACTTCGACTCGCCAAACTTCTCTGTGACGCGTTTGGTCAATAACCTGCGTGCTAAAGCGGTATTGTGTCCAGGTCTAGAAATTACTTTCTCTGATAAAGTAAACAATCAAGAGCATCGTTGGTACTACGAAGATGGTCTGACTGATTACTTAGCAGAAGGCGTTAAAGGCTACACCGTACTACCTGAAGTTCCATTTACTGGCGAGTTCTCTGCAGAAACAGAAGCGGCGCATTGGGCGGTAATTTGGCAACCAGAAGGCGGTGAGATGATCACCGAAAGCTACGTTAACCTGATCCCTACCGCTCAAGGTGGTACGCACGTTAATGGTCTGCGCCAAGGTTTGCTGGATGCCATGCGTGAGTTCTGTGAATTCCGCAATCTACTCCCTCGTGGCGTGAAGCTAACCGGTGATGATGTTTTTGACCGTTGTTCATACGTGCTATCGGTCAAAATGCAAGATCCGCAATTCGCAGGTCAAACCAAAGAGCGTCTTTCTTCTCGTCAAACCGCCGCGTTTGTGGCTGGTGTGGTGAAAGATGTCTTTAGCCTATGGTTAAATGAAAAACCACAATTAGCAGAACAGCTAGCCGAAGTGTGTATTGCCAATGCACACCGTCGCATGCGTGCCAGCAAGAAAGTGGTGCGTAAGAAAATCGCATCAGGCCCTGCATTGCCGGGTAAGTTGACTGACTGTTCAGTACAAGATCTTAACCGCACGGAAATTTTCTTTGTGGAAGGGGACTCGGCTGGCGGCTCAGCCAAACAGGCGCGCGATCGTGAATTCCAAGCGGTAATGCCACTGCGCGGTAAAATTCTCAATACATGGGAAGTCGCTGCTGATCAGGTGCTTGCATCACAAGAAGTTCATGACATTTCCGTCGCTCTGGGTATCGACCCTGATAGCGATGATTTGAGCGGGTTACGTTACGGTAAAATCTGTATCCTTGCCGATGCGGACTCGGATGGTCTTCACATTGCAACGCTACTGTGTGCCTTGTTTACGCGCCATTTCCGTACCTTGGTAGAAGCTGGTCATATTTATGTGGCAATGCCGCCTCTATATCGAATCGACTGTGGTAAAGAAGTGTTCTATGCCCTTGATGATGATGAAAAAGAAGGCGTGCTTGAGCGTTTATCGAAGAAAAAAGCCAAAATCAACGTGCAGCGATTTAAAGGTCTGGGTGAGATGAACCCACTTCAGCTGCGTGAAACCACCATGGATCCTAATACCCGTCGTCTGGTTCAGTTAACCATTGACGATTCGGAAGCGACCATGGAAATGATGGATATGTTGCTGGGTAAAAAGCGTGCCGATGATCGTCGTGCATGGTTACAAAGCAATGGCGATTTGGCAGAGGTTTAACGGATGTCTACAGAAATTACCTATGATGGCGTTGAACAATTGCCAATGCGCAAGTTCACTGAAGACGCTTATCTAAACTATTCGATGTACGTAATTATGGACCGTGCGTTGCCATATATTGGTGACGGTTTAAAACCGGTTCAAAGACGTATCATCTATGCGATGTCAGAGCTTGGTCTGTCGGCATCAGCAAAATATAAAAAATCGGCACGTACCGTTGGTGACGTGTTGGGTAAATACCATCCACACGGCGATTTGGCGTGTTATGAAGCGATGGTATTGATGGCTCAGCCATTCTCTTACCGTTACCCATTGGTTGATGGTCAAGGTAACTGGGGTGCGCCGGATGACCCGAAATCATTTGCTGCGATGCGTTATACCGAAGCAAAACTGTCTAAATTTGCCGAAGTACTGCTGGGCGAACTAGGCCAAGGTACTGTCGAATGGCAACCTAACTTTGACGGCACGATGAAAGAGCCGCAAATGTTGCCAGCTCGCCTGCCACATATATTGCTTAATGGTGTCACGGGTATCGCGGTTGGTATGGCGACAGATATCCCACCACATAACGTGCGTGAAGTGGTCGATGCAACAATTCATATGATTGATAATCCAAAAGCGGAATTATCAGATGTGATGCAATTTGTTAAAGGCCCTGACTATCCAACTGAAGCAGAAATTACTTCGCCAAAAGCGGAAATTGAAAAAATTTACCGCACCGGCCGTGGCAGCATTAAAATGCGTGCGGTTTGGCACAAAGAAGGTTCCGATATCGTCATCACCGCATTGCCGCATCAAACGTCAGGTGCGAAATTGCTGGAGCAAATCGCCAACCAAATGCGTGCTAAGAAGCTGCCAATGGTGGATGATTTACGTGACGAATCGGATCATGAAAACCCGACACGTATCGTGATTGTGCCACGTTCAAACCGTATTGATTGCGACCAGTTGATGAACCACCTGTTCGCTTCGACGGATCTTGAGAAGAGCTTCCGCGTTAACTTGAACATGATTGGTCTTGATAATCGTCCTCAAGTTAAAGGTTTAGTAAAGATTCTTGCTGAGTGGATTGAGTTCCGCCGTGATACTGTGACTCGTCGTCTACAATATCGTCTCGATAAAGTGATGGCTCGTCTGCATATCTTAGAAGGTTTGTTAGTTGCGTATCTCAACCTTGATGAAGTGATTGAGATTATCCGTACTGAAGACGACCCTAAAGCCGTATTGATGGCACGTTTTGGCGTATCGGATATCCAGGCGGATGCGATTCTTGATATTAAACTTCGTAACTTAGCGAAGTTAGAAGAGATGAAGATTCGTGGTGAGCAAGACGAGCTAGAAAAAGAACGCGAAAAGTTAGAGCAACTATTAGGTTCAGAGCGTCGCTTAAACACCCTGCTTAAGAAAGAAATTAAAGCTGACGCAGAGAAATATGGCGATGATCGTCGCTCACCATTGGTTGAGCGTGCTGAAGCGAAAGCGATGACTGAGCGTGATCTTGTTCCAAGTGAACCGATTACTGTTGTGTTGTCAGAAAAAGGCTGGATTCGTCATGCGAAAGGGCATGACGTGGATGGTGAAGGGCTAAGCTACAAATCGGGCGACCAATACCTTGCTCATGCTCGTGGTAAGAGTAATCAGCAAGCGGTGTTCTTAGGCAGTGATGGCCGTAGCTACTCGTTAGAGTCGCACTCATTACCGTCCGCTCGTAGCCAAGGTGAGCCGATTACGGGACGCTTAAACGTTGCGCCAGGTACTTCTATTCGCCAAGTGGTGATGGGTGAGGATGATCAGCTATGGCTGATTGGTTCTGATGCTGGTTATGGTTTTGTGTGTAAAGGTGCGGACCTCTTATCGAAAAACCGCAGTGGTAAAGCGCTAGTGAGCTTACCGCAGAACTCACAAGTGATTGTTCCGCAAACCATCAGTGATCTAGAAAATGATGAGATCTTAGCGATTACCAACCAAGGCCGCATGTTGTTGTTCCCGATTAAGGAATTGCCGCAACTTGGTAAGGGTAAGGGTAACAAGATCATCAACATTCCGGCGGCGAAAGCGAAAGAGCGTGAGGAAGTGGTTTCTCATTTGATTTCAATTCCGCAAAACAGCACGGTGACACTGTATGCCGGCAAGCGTAAATTGGGCTTGAAACCATCGGATTTGGAAAACTTCCGTGGTGAAAGAGGCCGTCGTGGTGCGTTATTGCCTCGTGGTTTGCAGCGTGTGACCAGTATTGAAGTCGACGTGGCGAATGATTCGGTGAATGAGACGCTAAGCGATAGCGAATAATCGACAGAAATAAAAAAACCAGCCATTGGCTGGTTTTTTTTGATTCGTATTTATTGCCGCTTATTTGGACGGGCGACACTAATCTATTCGCGTGTGTCTTCCATGATGGTGACGGGAATAGTGAGCTCTTCACCTTTACGCAATACCAACAGATCGACAGTGGTGCCAGGTCTTAGGTCAGTGACCATTTCCATTACGCTTTGGCGGCCATTGATTTTCTGACCATCTATTTTGAGGATGATATCTTGCGCTTGGAATCCTGAATCCGCCGCAGGGCCATTCGGATCAACGCCCAAAACGACGATGCCTCCAAGATGTTCATTACCAAGCAGTCGCGCGGTAACGGAAGTAATATCTTGGCCATCAATACCGATATAGCCACGAATCACACGGCCATCCGCGATGATTTTATTCATGATCACATTGGCCAGTGAATAAGGTATCGCAAAGGAGATGCCATAAGTTTCCAACTCAGTCGCTTGTTGGAAAGAGGCGGTATTGATGCCGACTAACTCACCACGAGTATTGACCAAAGCGCCACCAGAGTTACCCTCATTGATTGCAGCATCGGTTTGAATAAAGGCTTGGCGGCCATCCGCACTGATTGAAGATCGCCCAGTTGCGGAGATAATACCAAAGGTGGTGGTTTGGCCGAGGTTATAGGGGTTGCCGATCGCTAACACCACATCGCCGACTTTTGCTTTGTAATCAGGGTTAAGTGGGATCACTGGCAGATTGGCGCCTTCCACTCGCAAAATCGCGATGTCAGTACGGCGATCCTTACCGACCAACTGCGCCGCAGCTGCGCGACCATCTTGCAAGGCGACGATGATTTGATCGGCTTGAGCAACCACATGATAGTTGGTGATGATGTAGCCTTTGTCACTGACGATAACGCCGGAGCCTAGCCCTTGCGTTGATAGCTTAGAGCGATCATCTTCAGTGTATTTACGGCTATAGATGTTAACTACGGCGGGAGCTGCTTTATGCACAGCATCGTTGAACGACAGTTGAACAGACGAAATATTGCTGACTGGGTTGGTTATGTTCTCAGGCAGTATGTTGCTACGAAGAGAAGGCACCGCTATTAATAGCAACGCCGCGGTGGCTAAACCTAATCCTACTGAACGTAAAAGAAAACCGAGCATACTATCCTTAAAATCAATGTCATACAGGCAACAAACAATCAAGAATAGCATTATATAAAAAAGACAGCGAATTTCTCCGCTGTCCTTTTAAATCAATATCGCGTTTTATCGCGAATACGTATGCTATTTGAGGCTGTGACAGCCGAGGCTCTAGCGCCTTTGATTAGCGAACCACGAGGTAAATAGTCCGATTATCACGTTGAATATTCAGTGCTAATACACCTGATTGCTTCTCTACTACCTTACGTAGTTCGGCTAAGTTCTTTACGCGGACTCGGTTGACACCCAGGATAATATCACCAGCTTGCAGTTGATACGCTTCCGCTGGAGAGCCGGTTTCAACCGAGGAGACTTTCACCCCTTGTACGCTATCGCTGGCATTGGTGTTGGTGAGTGCTGCCCCCGTTAAACCTTGATGTAACTTGTCTGCACTGGCTTTGACATTTTCTTGCTCGCCTAACGTCACTTTGACCGATTTCTCTTTGCCATCGCGAATGATTCCGAGAGTGACTTTCTTACCCGCGCCCAGCGTGCCGATTTTTGCTCTTAACTCATGGAAGGAACTGATGGTTTTGCCATTGATTGAGACAATGATGTCACCTGCCTGAATGCCCGCTTTGTCTGCTGCGCTGTCGACTACGACTTGGCTAACAAATGCCCCTTTGCTTGATTCGTAACCTAGCGCCTCGGCCAGTTCAGATGTCACCTCGCCACCTTGTACACCCAGCATGCCGCGTTTTACTTCACCAAACTCTAAGATCTGTTCGGTTAAGTTTTTCATCATGTTTGCCGGGATTGCAAAACCAATACCAACGTTCCCGCCATTAGGGCCAAAAATAGCGGTGTTAATACCAATTAACTCGCCATTGAGGTTGATCAGAGCTCCACCCGAATTACCACTGTTAATGGCCGCATCGGTTTGAATGAAGTTTTCAAAGTTTTCGAGGTTTAAGCCACTACGACCTAACGCGGAAACGATGCCTGATGTGACAGTTTGGCCGAGACCAAATGGATTACCAATCGCCACGGTGAAATCGCCAACACGCAGTTGATCCGAATCGGCCAGTTCAATTTGTGTGAGGTTTTTGGCTTGTTCTAGTTTGAGTAAAGCGACATCAGACATTTCATCACCACCGACCAATTCTGCATCGTATTCACGACCATCATGCAGCTTGACGCGAATTTTCTCTGCGCCTTTAATGACGTGATAGTTGGTGACAATATGACCTTGTTTGGCATCAATAATGACGCCAGAACCTAGCCCACGAAAAGGTTGTTCTTGCTGCTGTTCTGCTGGAAAGTCAGGACCAAAGAAAAAGCGGAATTGATCCGGAATACGCTGTTTGGCGACATGAGTGCCTTCGACGTCAATACTGACCACCGCAGGGGTGACTCGTTCGAGCATCGGAGCCAAACTAGGCAACTGTTCACCATTGACGGCCAAAGGCAGTGCAGCAGAAGCCGGTAATGGCAAGATGATTGAACTGATGCTTAAAGAGAGAACCGTTAAGGCAAGCAAAGGCTTTTTCATCAAATAACTCCTATACAGTGAAGTCCGATTCAGTGGTAACTGCTCGGTTTAGTCTTGATTTATGGATACAAATCGGTGCTACGTATGGAGGTATGACTAAGAAACCCCAACAAAGTTCACTGGGAACCTTGTTGGAGTGAAAGATTATTATGAAGCTTTAGCGGTCGCTTCTTGTGGAGAGTGAAGAATGTCTTTTTTCTGCTCACGCAGTAGGCCTGTTGCACCTGATGCATAATCTTTTGGTGCTTCATCGCTTGAGTCTGCGGCTTTTGTTTCGCTGTGGTTATTGCTGTTTTGCGATGCAACCTTTTGCGCGAAAGGATTGTCTTGCTCCGGCATATTTGGCAAGAGTTCAGAGGACGTTTTTGCCATGTGCTGATATAGACGAGTGTACTCTTTACCCAATGAGTCGAGCATTTCTGCGCTCTGCGCAAAGTGATCAGACAATTCTTGTTTTTGTTGTTCTAACTGAAATTTTGCTGTTTCTAGATCTTTGTGGAGATTTTTTTGTTTTTTGTATCCCGGGGTAGTGAAGCGCGAGATGATAAATCCAAGAGCTGTTCCTGCAAGCAGGCCAACAAGGGCATAAATCCAAGGCATAATTACTCCTTATTATTTTTAGTTTAACATGCTGTTTACTAGTTAATTACAGATGCTCGTTGACCATGTTACTATGAGACCTTAAACCAATAAAGAAAAATGCGTGTGACCCTATCCCATGAATCTGTAGAAAATATCATCGGTCGATTTCAGGATAGCTCAGTGCAGCAGTAATAGAAGGTCTAGCAATGACACCATTACAACGCTACCAACAAGACGTTGAGAACCATGGCTTTCAAGTCGATGATGCGCAACGCCAAGCCGTTCAGGCACTTGATTCTCTTTATCATCAAATGATTGCTTATATTGAGGCTCCGGTGGTCGTTGTGCCGAAATGGAAATCATGGCTAGGTAAAACCCCTGCGCCACCGGATGCACCCAATGGGCTCTATTTTTGGGGTGGAGTCGGACGTGGAAAAACATATTTAATGGACACCTTCTTTGATAGTTTGCCCATTGAGAAGAAGATGCGCGTTCACTTTCACCGCTTTATGCTGCGAGTGCATGATGAATTGCGTGAGCTGCATGATGTGAGCGATCCACTGGAAGCGGTTGCTGATATCTTGAAGCAAGAGGCGGAGATCATCTGTTTTGATGAATTCTTTGTTTCTGATATTACCGACGCGATGATCCTCGGTACCTTGTTCCAAGCTCTATTTCAACGCGGCGTCGTTTTGGTGGCCACATCAAATATCCCTCCTCATGATCTCTATCGTAATGGTTTGCAGCGCGCGCGCTTCATGCCAGCCATTCAACTGATTCAAACCCATTGTGATGTGCTTAATGTCGATAGCGGGATTGATTATCGTCTGCGTACGCTAGAACAAGCGGAGATCTATCACTTCCCTTTGGATGTAACAGCGCATGAAAACCTTAGTCGTTATTACGAGCAATTGGTGGGAGAGGGGAAAGCCTCTGCGGCCGCAATTGAGATTAATCATCGCCAAGTGGGTGTACTCAAAGCAGCCGATGGAGTATTGCACGCGACGTTTGCTCAGTTGTGCCAAACCGCTCGTAGTCAGAATGACTACATCGAAATCTCGAAGGTTTACCACAGTGTGTTGTTAGCAGAGGTAATACAGATGCATCAGTTAGTCGATGATGCGGCGAGGCGCTTCATTGCGTTAGTTGATGAATTTTATGAGCGAAACGTAAAACTGATTATTTCGTCAGAAGTCGCATTAGAGCAACTTTATACTGCTGGGACGCTGGAATTTGAGTTTAAACGTTGTATATCACGCCTAACAGAAATGCAAAGCCATGAGTATCTGGCTAGAGAGCACTTGGCATAAAGGCTGGATGATATTTACGGTAAAGAAAAAGTCATATTTTTATTTAAAAAAGAGGTGATTTTTTCAACTCACTTCTCTATAATCTTGCGACCCACCGTTACTGCAGGTCATTTTTGGATGAATTTCCAAAGTTTTTGACCAAGAGTGCCACCCACTCGAAGGGGTGATGACTGGGCTCTTAGACAGTGGGAGCATTCCTGCTCCTTTAAGTTTAAATTTAAATTAACGGGTTATTATTAGCATGAAAACTTTCGTTGCTAAACCAGAAACTGTAAAACGCGACTGGTATGTTGTAGACGCTGAAGGTAAAACTCTTGGCCGTCTAGCAAGTGAAATTGCATCTCGCCTACGTGGCAAACACAAAGCTGAATACACTCCTCACGTTGACACTGGTGATTACATCATCGTTATCAACGCTGAGAAAGTTACTGTAACTGGTAACAAAGCTAAAGGTAAAGTGTATTACCGTCACACTGAGTTCCCTGGTGGTCTTAAATCAATCACTTTTGAAAAGCTGATTGTTAAGAAACCAGAGATGGTTCTTGAACTTGCTGTTAAAGGTATGTTGCCACGTGGTCCTCTAGGCCGTGCTATGTACCGTAAGCTTAAAGTTTACGCTGGTGCTGAGCACAACCATGTTGCTCAACAACCACAAGTACTAGACATCTAATCGGGGATTTCGAAATGGCAGAGAATCAATACTACGGCACTGGCCGTCGCAAAAGCTCAGCTGCACGTGTTTTTATCAAACCGGGTACTGGCAACATCGTAATCAACAAGCGTAGCCTTGATGAATACTTCGGTCGTCCAACTTCTCGCATGGTTGTTAAACAACCTCTTGAGCTAGTTGAACTAACTGAGAAACTAGACCTATACGTTACTGTTAAAGGTGGCGGTATTTCTGGTCAAGCTGGTGCGATCCGTCACGGTATCACACGCGCTCTAATGGAATACGATGAGTCTTTCCGTCCTGCTCTACGTGCAGCTGGTTACGTTACTCGTGACGCTCGTTGCGTTGAACGTAAGAAAGTTGGTCTACGTAAAGCACGTCGTAAACCACAGTTCTCTAAGCGTTAATCTTTTTCAAAGATTTCGCTTCCAGTTTTTACTGGGACGTGGTTTCAAAGCCTGGCTTATGCCAGGCTTTTTGTTTTTCTGCGCTCTAAAATCTCTTTCCCTCATACCCTCTTCAACACCCTCCCCAAAAATAGTTGTTTTCTGTGTTCTTCTTTTGTGACGACATTGGCGTTTGTATCCTTAATTGTTACAAATAAGTAGCTTTACCTTGTCAGAAAGTGGGGTTTTATTTATCATTTGCAATCAAATAAATACAACAAACTTAATTTGTTAGCCATGCTCTTTGGTAAGGAATAACAAGAATCCAAAAGGAGCAAATGGGAGAATGTTTGGATGAGCAATGCGCCTTTAAATAACGGTCGTAGACGTTTTCTAACTGCCACAACAGCTGTTGTTGGTGGGTTAGGGGCTGCTGCGGTTGCCGTTCCTTTTATTAAATCTTGGAACCCAAGTGAAAAAGCAAAAGCAGCAGGAGCCCCAGTTTCCGTTGATGTCGGTAAGCTAGAAGAAGGGCAAATGGTGCGTGTCGAGTGGCGAGGTAAGCCTGTATGGGTGGTTCGTCGTGCTCAAACTGTAGTTGATACTCTACAAGAACTTGATGGGCAATTACGTGATCCTTCCTCTGGGGAAGAGCAGCAACCGCTGTATGCACAGAATGCTTACCGTTCCATCAAACCAGAATATTTTGTCGCTGTTGGCATTTGTACCCACCTTGGTTGTTCTCCTACCTATTTGCCAGACAGTTTTAGCGAACAAGTTCAAGGTGTTAAGTCAGGTTTCTTCTGCCCGTGTCATGGCTCTAAATTTGATATGGCTGGACGTGTATTCCAAGGAGTACCCGCACCACTTAACCTCGTAGTACCAAAGCACATGTATCTAAGCGATACCAAGATCATGATCGGTGTTGACGAAGAAGGGGAGGCATAATGCAAGCTCTACTTGATTGGGTAGAAAAACGCTTACCCGCAATGAATGCGTATAAAAAGCACCTCTCTGAATATCCGATGCCGAAGAACTTTAACTTTTGGTATCTATTCGGCTCATTAGCGATGCTTGTATTGGTTAACCAGATCCTGACAGGTATTTGGCTGACGATGAACTATGTACCATCTGGTGATGGTGCGTTTGCCTCTATCGAATACATCATGCGTGATGTTGAGTATGGTTGGCTACTGCGCTATATGCACTCAACAGGTGCGTCGGCGTTCTTTGTTGTGGTTTATCTGCATATGTTCCGCGGCCTAATTTATGGTTCGTACCAAAAGCCACGTGAGCTACTGTGGATCTTCGGCATGTTGATCTTCCTCGTGTTGATGGCTGAAGCGTTCATGGGCTACCTATTGCCATGGGGACAAATGTCTTACTGGGGCGCGCAGGTAATCATCTCGCTATTTGGTGCTATTCCGGTGATTGGCGATGATCTGACGCTTTGGATTCGTGGTGACTACGTTATCTCTGGCGCGACACTGAACCGTTTCTTCGCTCTGCACGTTATTGCTCTACCCATTGTGCTTCTGTTGCTTATCGTACTTCACGTACTAGCACTTCACGAAGTCGGTTCGAATAACCCAGACGGTATCGAAACCAAACTGCCGAAAGGCACCATGGGCGATGACTATAAAACGCAGTTCAAATTCCATGATTACTACACTAAGAAATACGACATTATCGACTCGGTACCTTTCCACCCTTATGGGACAGTGAAAGATCTCGTTGGTGTGGCTGGTTTCTTATTCTTGTTCTGTTACGTATTGTTCTTCAATCCAGAGATGGGCGGCTACTTCCTTGAGCCACCAAACTTTGAAGCCGCAAACCCACTGAAAACACCGGAACACATTGCACCAGTTTGGTACTTCACGCCATTCTATGCCATCTTGCGTGCGGTTCCAGATAAGCTGTTGGGTGTTATTGCGATGGGCGCTTCTATTGCGGTGTTGTTCGTACTACCTTGGCTGGATCGCTGTAAAGTACGTTCGTACCGTTACCGCAGTAAGTTCCACTTGTTCAATATTATTCAGTTCACCATCTGTTTTGTTGCCTTGGGTGTGTTGGGTGCGTTGCCTGCAACAGCGCTATACACATTACTCGCACAAATCTTTAGCTTAGGTTACTTCATGTTCTTCGTGTTGCTGTATTTCTACAGTAAGAACGAAGCCACGAAACCATTACCAGAGAGGGTGACATTCAAATGAAAAAGTGGATTTTAGTTTTATTTGCAATGTTGCCGTCCTTGGCGATGGCTGCGGGTGCAAATGTACCATTAGACAAAGCAAACAATGATTTAAGTGATCAGGCGTCACTGCAAAACGGTGCCAAACTGTTTATGAACTACTGTTTTGCTTGTCACTCGGCTCAATACCAACGTTATGAGCGTGTCGCGACCGACATTGGTATTCCGCTTGAGTTGATGAAAGAAAACTTGGTGTTTGATCCAAATGCTAAAATTGGTGACTTGATGGAAAATGCCATTCCTGATGAGTCAGCAGCCAAATGGTTTGGCGCGCCGCCACCGGATCTCACCTTGGTAGCACGAGTTCGAGGTACTGACTGGCTATATACCTATTTGCGCTCTTTCTATGCAGATCCTGCACGTCCGTTTGGCGTGAACAACATTGTTTTCCCAAGTGTTGGTATGCCGCATGTACTTGAAGAGCTGCAAGGCATTCCGGTGCCGATCATCGAAACCAAGGTCGTTGATGGCGAAACCATTGAAACAGTGGTTGGTATCGAGTCTGACGGTACGGGTGAGCTTAACCAAGAAGAGTATGATCAAGCGGTTCGTGATCTCGTTAACTTCTTGGAGTACTCAGGCGACCCAGTCAAACTTGAGCGTCATGCTTTAGGTTGGTGGGTGATGGCATTCTTGGTGATCTTCACTATAGTCGTGGTACTGCTTAAGAAAGAGTATTGGCGTGATGTGCATTAAATATGCTATCATACAGCGCTAAATACCAAATTTGATAATTTACAATGGAGGCTTAGCCTCCATTGTTGTTTTTATTCCTGTAATTGTGCTGGAGGGCTCCATGGCTGTAGCTGCCAATAAACGTTCCGTGATGACTCTATTTTCAAGTGCATCTGATATGTATAGCCATCAGGTACGCATTGTTCTCGCTGAAAAAGGCGTAAGCGTTGAGGTTGAATTAGTTGATGAAGCTAACCTACCTGCGGAATTGATCGAGCTGAACCCATACAAAACGGTTCCTACTTTGGTTGATCGTGAGCTTGCACTTTACGATTCAAAAATCATTATGGAATACCTAGATGAGCGTTTCCCTCATCCACCACTAATGCCTGTTTACCCGGTTGCTCGTGGTAACAGCCGTCTAATGATCTACCGTATCGAAAAGAACTGGTACTCACTAGCAGAGAAAGTGGTTAACGGTACTGCTGAAGAATCTGAAGCGGCTCGTAACAAGTTACGTAACGATCTTCTGACTCTAGGCCCAGTATTTGCAGAATATGAATACTTTATGAGCGAAGAATTCAGCCTAATCGATTGTTACCTAGCTCCGCTACTATGGCGTTTGCCTCAGTTAGGTATCGAGCTTGTAGGCCCTGGCTCTAAAGAACTGAAAATTTACATGAACCGCGTATTTGAACGTGATTCATTCTTAGCTTCATTGACTGAAGCTGAGCGCGAAATGCGTCTACTGCGCTAATCGTCGTTTGATGGATATTTCGAACATGACACCACGCCGCCCATACATGCTTCGTGCATTTTATGAGTGGCTAGTGGACAACGACTTGACACCGCATCTAGTGGTTGCAGCTACACTGCCAGGTGTTCGTGTGCCGCAAGAGTTTGTCCAAGACGGTCAGATCATTCTGAACGTCGCACCACGTGCGGTGGGTAACTTGCAGTTGGGTGATGATGAAGTCACCTTTAACGCGCGCTTCAGTGGCCGACCTCATGTGGTTGTTGTCCCTCTTTACGCAGTACAAGCGATTTACGCTCGTGAAAATGGTGCAGGCACTATGTTTGAACCAGAAGATGCGTACATGGATACCTTTGACGAGATTGAAGATGAGTTCATCGAAGAGATGGGTGAAATCAGTAGTCTGTCATTGGCGACGGAAAGTGTTGAAACTGATGGTGATGATGGTTCAGATGATGAGCCACCAAGACCAAAAGGCCGTCCGAGTCTTCGCGTGGTTAAGTAATACCAATCAGTCGATGGGTGTTAATAGCCAACAGCAGAATCAAAAAAAGCAGCTTACGCTGCTTTTTTTATGCCTATCAATCATGACTCTCCGGTATTAATCACCGTATTGAAAAGCTTTGATCACTTGTTTGACACCAGATACGTTACGCGTAATCTCTGCCGCTAAATCTGCATGTGCGCGAGACACATAGCCAAGCAAAAATACTTCACCACCTTCGGTAATGACCTTAATTTTTACTGTGCTCAGCTCTTCATTGGTGAGCAGTGCTGACTTCACTTTAGTGGTAATCCAACTATCGTGGCTAATTTCACCGATCGAGAGTGGCTGCTGCACTCTGATTTGGTTGTGAATTTGTGTTACCCCTGGGGTTTTACGTGCTTGGGCTTCAAATTCATTCAGTATCTGTTGGGTATTGGCTTGCCCCATTAGCACCACAATACCATTATAAGAACTCGCGGTCGCGCGTACATTGCCACGATAAGGGGCTTTGTTGGTCATGCCTGCGATTTCAAATTCGATATTATTGTCGTTCCAAATCTCTTTGGTGGTACGGTTGTCAGTGACAACGCTGACGGTTGTTGCTGCACCAGCAACAAATAAGCCGACACATCCGCTGGTCGACATTACCAGGGTGGCAATCAATAAGGCTTTGATTAAGTTCATCTCTTTACTCTTCGTGAGTGGGGAATAAAACTTGATCTATCAAATCACATAAACAGTGTAACGTCACCATATGAACCTCGTGAATTCGAGCCGTTCTGTGAGATGGAATACGAATTTCAACATCATTTTCACCCAGCAAGCCGGCCATTTCA
Organism: Vibrio scophthalmi LMG 19158; assembly: GCF_000222585.1. GTDB lineage: Bacteria > Pseudomonadota > Gammaproteobacteria > Enterobacterales > Vibrionaceae > Vibrio > Vibrio scophthalmi. The sequence continues at coordinate 27,617 of NZ_AFWE01000073.1, forward strand.
CCACCGTCCTTACCGGTTAGTGCAATGATAGTCATATCGCGAGTTACCGCTGCTTCCATCGCTTTGATGATGTTTTTGCTGTTACCACTGGTTGAGATCGCTAATAAAATATCACCTGGCTGACCAAAAGCGCGCACTTGTTTAGAAAAGATATGCTCATAGTGGTAGTCATTTGCGACGGCCGTTAGTGTGGTGTTGTCCGCGGTTAATGCCATTGCAGGTAGGCTAGGGCGCTCCGTTTCAAACCGGTTGAGCAAACAGGAGACAAATTGCTGAGCATTGGATAAAGAGCCACCATTACCGCAGCAAAGCACCTTATTGCCGTTGAGTAGGCTATAGACCAAGGCTTGCGCCGCGTGGGTGATGGCATCTGGCAGGGCTTCTGCCGCAGCGATTTGAATTTGAATACTTTCGGTAAAGCTTTCTTTAATGCTCTCTAGCATTGGTTACCCTTGAGTTATGGCGTTTTTGATCCAATCAATCTGCTTTCCATCATGATGAATAGCGACTAAATCGAAACGAAAATTGGTCGAATGAACGGACAATCCTTGTTTAATTAACCAAACATTGGCCGTTTTAATTAAACGCTGTTGTTTGCTGTAGGTGACAGTCTCTGCAGCATGTCCATAATTTTGGTTTTGGCGGTAGCGTACTTCAACAAAGACAATTGTGTCTTGGTCGCGCATGATCAAATCGATCTCACCACCTTTGATGCGAAAGTTTCTCGCAATTTTGCTGAGTCCGCAACTCACAAGATGTTGTTCAGCGGCGGACTCGAAAAAAAGCCCTTTAGTTAGCTTGTTCAGCACTGGCTTCTGCTGTGTTGTCGATGAGCTCAGCTTGTTGCGCGTCTGCACTATCAATGTTGCCATGCTCAGCCCAGCTGATTTCACGCTGCACGACACAATTGTTGTCGATGCTTAGTACACCGGTATTACCATCGATACGGTAACCATTAACCACCTTCATTTGCGGTAGCTGTTCCATTAATAAGTAAGCATCCATTCCCAACGCTTGCAGACGTTTTTCAGCGTTTGAACCTTTAGGCCACATCTGATTCATTTGCGCTTCAATTGCGCTGTTTGGTTGGATCAGTAATGGAATGTCACTGTACATTACGCCGGTTAAATCTTCGTACTGTTGACGGCCGCTGTTGCTGCTAGAGTTCGAAAATAGTTTCGGTGGGTTAGTGTCTGGGTTGATTGCTACTTCAATAAACGGCTTGATCAGCGTTAGCTCGGCACTGCCAGCAACGATGTAAACCGCATCGATATCACGACGGCTACGTGGTTGGCTTTCCAGTGACAGAGCAAGTAATGATTCCATCTGCGCGATATGCTGTTGGCTCTCTTGCAGCCCAAAAGCGGTGTTGATATTACGTTGTAGCTGACGTTTTTCAGTGAAGAGGTTTACGGCAACTTTATCGTTGCTGTACTTTTTCCATTCCGCTTCAAAGGCCTCAACCACACGTTGTCCTAGTCGACCTTGCGGCGCTAACACTAATGGGTAGCGATAACCTTGAGCAAATAGATGTTTCGCGGCTTGCGCTACTTCTTGTTCTGGCGACAGTGCTAAGTAACAAATATTGCTACCTGGCATTACTTCGTCAGGAATATTCAATGCCAGCATTGGCAATGGATGGCCTGTCGTCGTTTGTGCTTGTTGTAGTTTAGCGATGTTGCCTTTCACCAAAGGACCAACCACAAAGTCGATATTCTTTTCGATGAACTGCTGTTGTAGCGAGTTGATATCGGTAGCATTGGTATCGATTACGGTTAAGGTTGCGTTAGGATCACGCTGCTCGTCGTTCATCATTTGCAAGATGAAACCATCACGGATCAACTGAGCTTGTTTGGCAAACTTACCTGATAGTGGTAGCAGTAGGGCGGTATTAACTGGTTTCGTTACATCCAAAGCGAGAATGTCTTCAATGGCTTGTGGCGTATAAAGAGCTGCAGGGTGCGATGGGTTTTCTGCCAACCACTGTTCGAGCGTATTTTTCAATTGAGCAATGTTACTGGCCAAACTTGCATTGTAGATCGCCAATTGCACCCAGCCATCGAAGTCAGCACTACTCGCCGCGGTATTAAATTGGGTGATCTGCGCTTCTGGGTATTGGGTCAAGTTTTGCCAAATGCTTTCTGCTAGGTAGCCTTGTTGCGATTTGTCTTCAAATTCTGCCAGTTGAGTAAGTTCTCGAGCAGCGTCGAAGTAGTTATGTTGCTTAGCAAAAATATCCGCGCGTAGCTGGTGGTAATCTTTCCACTGTTCATTGGCAAGACGCCAAGATGGACGGAAATTAAGTTGTTCAGCCGCCTGGTTTATTTGCTCATTGTTGTACAACAGTGTTGCGCGAGACAGCTGCCATTCGGCTTGCTGCATATCCGTTAGCGGTTGACGAGCAAGGCGCTTGATCAATAAATCAGCCTGATTGATGTCATTGGCTTCGACTGCGGCTTTCAGCGCCATAATCAACCAGTCGCTCTGTAAGCTTCCTTCACTGCTGTCAGCACGCATAAGGTAGTTGGTCACCGACTGAGTCGGGTCGAGCGTAATATCGACATAATTGGGTGTTGATGAAGTAGACGAACACGCTGCTAATACCACCGCAAGGGCTACAGGAGTCAGTAAGCGTGTTACACTTAGTCGCTTTTGGTTATTTATGGCCATGAGTTATTCGTTAATTCCGTATAAAATTGTGTCTATATTAATCGTTGAAGTGATGCTAAACAAATGACAGATAATAAAACCTTACCAGCACAGATCCCAACTCTCTTTATTGTACCCACTCCAATTGGCAATTTGGGCGATATTACGCAACGTGCCATTGAAGTACTTTCTAGCGTCGATCTGATTGCGGCAGAAGATACTCGTCATACTGGTAAGCTTTTAGCGCACTTTAATATCCCGACAAAAACCTTTCCTCTGCATGATCATAACGAACAACAAAAAGCGCAAGTTTTAGTCGAAAAATTGTTGTCAGGTCAGTCAATCGCTTTGGTTTCCGATGCGGGTACACCACTTATTAGTGATCCAGGATACCATCTCGTCAATCAATGTCGTCAAGCCGGGGTTAAAGTTGTCCCACTACCAGGTGCTTGTGCTGTCATTACCGCATTGAGCGCGTCTGGTTTACCTTCGGATCGATTTAGCTTTGAAGGCTTTTTACCACCAAAGAGCAAAGCAAGAAAAGATAAGTTATTGGAAATCGCTAAAGTTGAGCGTACTTGCATCTTTTATGAGTCACCTCATCGCATTTTAGACTCTTTAGAAGATATGTTGGACATTCTTGGCTCACAACGTGAAGTGGTATTGGCTCGTGAGTTAACGAAAACCTTCGAAACTTTCCAAGGTATGCCGCTGGGTGAATTGATCGAATGGGTTAAAGCGGACAGTAACCAACAACGTGGTGAAATGGTCTTGCTAGTTCATGGTCACCGTGAAGTGGCAGAAGAGACTCTGCCAGACGAAGTGACTCGCACCCTCGCTATTTTGACGAAAGAGCTGCCTCTGAAAAAAGCTGCAGCCTTAGCTGCTGAGATCTACAACCTAAAGAAAAACGCCCTCTACAAATGGGGTCTAGAGAATTTAGGTTAAGCGGATTTTAGAGTCGAGAGTTTAGAGGCGAGATTATAGAGGCGAGGTTACCTGGCTGTCGTCTCTCGTCTCTCGAAGCGAAGCGTTCTCGGCTTTTTGTCTTCTCGTCTCTCGAATCTCGAAGTGAAGCGTTCTCAGCTCTTTGTCTTCTCGCTCTTCGCTCTAGCCTCTCGAAGTGCCGCGTTCACGGCTCTTTGTCTTTTCGCTCTTCGCTCTCGTTTCTCGAAGCACAGCGTTCTCGGCTCTTTGTCTTCTCGCTCTTCGCTCTCGCTTCTCGAAGCGCAGCGTTCTCAGCTCTTTGTCCTCTCGCTCTTCGCTCTCGTTTCTCGAAGCGCAGCATTCTCGGCTCTTTGTCTTTTCGCTCTTAGCTCTCGCTTCTCGAAGCGCAGCGTTCCCGACTCTTTATCTTCTCGTCTCTCGAATCTCGAAGCGCAGCGTTCTCTACTCTTTGTCTTTTCACTCTTCTCGCCGTGAAATGTTCGCTTTTTAGCCGTTTAACATCCATATCTCATCATATTTGTGATCTCGCTAGACACTGTACCTTGAACTCTATACAATCCGCCTCGGAGTTGACTGGATAGTCGCTGCTTTGTTGATGTCCTTCGGGAGACTGACGCTGAAGTCCCTTCGGGAGACTGGCGTTGACGTCCTTCGGGAGACTGACAAAGGGGAGGAAAGTCCGGGCTCCATAGAGCAGGGTGCCAGGTAACGCCTGGGAGGCGCAAGCCTACGACAAGTGCAACAGAAAGAAGACCGCCGATGGCTCGCAAGAGCACAGGTAAGGGCGAAAGGGTGCGGTAAGAGCGCACCGTGCGACTGGCAACAGTTCGTAGCAAGGTAAACTCCACCCGGAGCAAGACCAAATAGGCCTCCACATTGCGTTGCTCGCGTAAGGAGGCGGGTAGGTTGCTTGAGCCAGTGAGCGATTGCTGGCCTAGACGAATGGCTATCACCGCGCAAGCGGATACAGAACCCGGCTTATACGTCGACTCCACCTATTCGAGACCCATCGTAACGCTTGCGTTATGATGGGTTTTTTGCATTTTACTGACGAAAATATTCTCCTAAGCAATATACTCAGGCTCTTTTCAGCTAACTTTCTAGTGGGACTGAAATTTCTTTGCCTGCCAATGCTGGGGTTTTATGATCCGATGGGCTTGAAAAAACGTTCATAATTGACGTTATTTTTCTTCAACTGAAAGCCGCGTCTAGGCTCTCAAAGTCGATATTGAAGGCGCTTGAGTATTAAACTTAGCGCAATGTCACGTGATACAAGCGACCAAGGGTGGCACTGCGTGATGAAATCAGTACACTGAAGAGTTAGAGCGCATCAACACGCTAGCCGATGAGATAACTATGACAGAAGCATTTAAACACATATCTGTATTACTGAATGAATCGATCGATGGATTGGCAATCAAACCCGATGGCACATACATAGACGGTACATTTGGTCGTGGTGGCCACAGCCGCACAATCTTGTCGAAACTGGGTGAGAATGGTCGTCTGTTCAGTATCGACCGTGACCCGCAAGCGATTGAAGAAGCAAACAAGATCGATGATCCTCGCTTTACTATCGTTCATGGCCCATTTTCCGGTATTGCCGAATACGCTGAGCGCTACAATTTGGTTGGCCAAGTTGACGGTGTACTGTTTGATCTTGGTGTTTCATCACCACAGCTAGATGATGCAGAGCGTGGCTTTAGCTTTATGAAAGATGGCCCGTTAGATATGCGTATGGATCCAACGTCGGGCATTTCTGTTTCTCAGTGGTTATTGGAAGCGGATTTGGACGACATCACTTGGGTTATTCGTGAGTTTGGTGAAGACAAACACGCTCGCCGCATCGCTAAAGCGATCGTTGCTTATCGTGAAAACGAAGAGAACGAACCGCTGACTCGTACTGGCCAGTTAGCAAAACTCATCTCTGATGCTGCGCCAAAAAGCTTCAAAGAGAAAAAACACCCAGCAACTCGCTCATTCCAAGCGTTCCGCATCTACATCAACAGTGAGCTAGAAGAGATCGATACAGCGCTAAAAGGCGCGGCGAGCATTCTTGCACCGGAAGGACGCTTGTCAGTGATCAGCTTCCACTCATTGGAAGATCGCATGGTGAAACGTTTTATCCGTAAAGAGAGCCAGGGCCCACAAGTGCCACATGGACTGCCTTTAACGGAAGCGCAAATCCGTGAGCTTGGTAGTGCTAACTTAAAAGCAATCGGCAAAGCGATTAAACCAACGACGCAAGAAGTGGAAGTAAACACTCGCTCGCGTAGCTCAGTATTACGTATCGCAGAGAAACTGTAATTTCATCATGAGTAAAACCACGCCTAATCTTGCCAAGCTCATCGGTCGAGACTTAATTACCACCGGGCGTTTTCCCCTTGGTATGTTGTTATTGATTTTTGCTAGTGCGATGGGGGTGGTTTTTATGACTCACCATACTCGTGAAGCGGTAACCGAAAAAGACCAAGCTTTGGTTGAACGCGAACGACTGGACAATGAGTGGCGTAACTTACTGTTAGAAGAAACGGCACTGGCGGAACATAGCCGTGTACAAGCCGTTGCAAAGCAAGAGTTAGAGATGAAACGCCCCGACTCTGATAAAGAAGTGGTGATTGACTTACCATGAGTTCTCCGAAAATCAAACCAACGCCGAAGAAACCCGATGTTGAGCCTCCTCAACTGATTCGTTGGCGTTTCTACTTAGTCCTTTTCTTTGTTTTTGCCATTTTTACGGCGCTCGTCGCACGTATTGGTTACATCCAAATTATTGAACCAGACAACCTAATCAAACAAGGTGACTTGCGTTCTATTCGCGCCAAAACCTTACATTCCGCACGTGGCATTATCTCCGATCGCAATGGTGAACCTTTGGCGGTCAGTGTGCCCGTTGAAGCGGTTTGGGCCGATCCGGCAACCATTTTCAAAGAAGGTGGCTTAGTTGATGTTGACCGCTGGCATGCTCTCGCGGATGTCTTAGGTCTTGATCGCCAAGGCTTGCTAGACAAAATTAATAGCAACAAAACTCGTCGCTTTATTTACTTACAGCGCCAAGTCAGTCCTGCGATGTCGAATTACATTCGTCAGTTGAAGTTGGCCGGCATTGGCCTTAAACCGGAGTCACGTCGTTATTACCCTGCCGGTGAGGTTAGTGCTCACTTAGTGGGTGTGACTGGGATTGATGGCCACGGTTTAGAAGGGGTTGAACGTAGCTACGATAAATGGCTTACCGGTGAAGCGGGTAAACGAATTATTCGTAAAGACCGTTATGGCCGAGTGGTAGAAAACATTTCGCTTGAAGAGCGAGAAGAAGGTAAACCACTGACGCTGACTATTGATCAGCGCCTACAGGCAATTGCCTATCGCGCGATCAAACAAGCAGTGGCAGATTTCCGCGCTACATCGGGTTCTGCGGTACTACTTGATGTTAAAACGGGCGCTGTATTGGCGATGGTCAATGCTCCTTCATACAACCCGAATAACCGCGCAGATTTGCAATCAGCGAAAATGCGTAACCGCGTGATCACCGATGCCTTTGAGCCAGGCTCTACGATTAAACCGTTCGTGGTGTTAGCGGCATTAGAAAATGGTGTGGCTGATGAAAACACCGTGATTGATACCGGTAACGGCATCATGCAGGTTGGCGGCAGTCGTGTTCGGGATACCTCGAAAGTGGGCAAGGCCGATCTGACCACCATTTTGAAAAAGTCGAGTAACATCGGTGTGGCGAAACTGGCGTTAGAAATGCCATTGGAAGCATTATTGGGTATGTACAGCTCGGTCGGTTTTGGCGAATCTTCAGGCTTGAATCTGGTCGGTGAATCGACCGGTATTTTCCCTAATCGCCGTCGTTGGTCGAAATTTGAAATCGCCACGCTCTCTTTTGGTTATGGTTTGACCATTACACCTCTGCAACTTGCGCACGCTTATGCCACGTTGGGTAACTATGGTAAATACCAGCCAGTGCACATCTTAGAAAACAACCAGCAAGACTTTTCTCGTCAGGTGATTAGCGAGAAATACGCTCGTATGGTGCTGGGCATGCTGGAAACCGTAACCCAACCAGGAGGCACGGCTACCAAAGCGGCGGTTCCGGGCTATCGTGTTGCGGCGAAAACCGGTACTTCGCGTAAGGCGATTGCCGGTGGTTATGGTGATGAATATTTTGCGTATACCGCGGGGGTGGCACCAGCCAGTGATCCACGCGTGGCCTTGGTGGTGATTGTGAATGAGCCGCAAGGTGATAATTATTATGGTGGTTCTGTAGCCGGTCCTGTTTTCGCTGAAATAATGAAAGGCAGCCTACAGATCTTGAACGTCGCACCAGACGAAAATAAATCAATTCAGGAATAAAGAGAGACCTTTGTATGTCGTTAAGTCTCACATTACAACAGTTGGTTGCTCCTTGGCTGCCACTGAGCGGTTTTGCCGCTGATATCGCTGTCGCACAGCTTGAATTAGATAGCCGTAAAGTCACCTCTGGAACGACGTTTGTGGCGATTAAAGGTCATGCCACTGATGGCCGTCAGTTCATTGATGCCGCACTTAATAACGGTGCAAATGCTGTGATTGCTCAAGCGTGCAGTGAAAAGCAGCACGGCTTAGTCGAACTGCGCGATGGTGTTGCTATCGTCTATGTTGCGGATTTAAGTCTACACCTTTCCGCCCTTGCTGGTCGTCTCTACGCTCACCACAATAATCAATTGATTGCGGTGACGGGAACCAATGGTAAAACCACGATTACTCAATTGATGGCTCAATGGCTTGAGCTAGTTGGGCAGCGCGCAGCAGTGATGGGCACCACAGGTAATGGTTTCTTAGAGACATTGCGACCTGCAGCGAACACCACGGGTAATGCGGTTGAAGTACAGCGCACTATCGCTGAACTTGCTCAGCTTGGCGCAAACTACACCGCACTTGAAGTCTCTTCACATGGCCTTGTTCAAGGGCGCGTTCAAGCACTCGCTTTTGCTGCAGGTGTATTCACCAATTTAAGCCGTGATCACCTTGATTACCATGGCACGATGGAAGAGTACGCAGAGGCGAAATTTACCCTATTCAGCCAACATCAATGCCAGCATGCGATTGTCAACGTTGATGATGTGGTTGGTCAGCAGTGGGTGAAGCGACTCGACAACGCGATTGCGGTATCTCTATTACCACCAAACGAAACCATTAAAGCGGACGTGCCAGCGGTGTGGGCGACTGAGGTAGCCTATTCAGAGCAAGGTATTGATATTGCTTTTGATGGTCATTTTGGTGCGGGACAAATCTGCGCGCCACTGATTGGTGAATTTAATGCATCAAACGTGATGTTAGCGATGACGACATTGCTGGCATTGGGTATTGATAAGCAAAGTTTGATTGATACCGCATCACAACTTGAACCTGTGCTTGGTCGCATGGAGCTTTTTACCACCGAAGGTAAAGCCAAAGTGGTGGTTGATTATGCTCATACACCTGACGCGCTGGAAAAAGCACTACTAGCACTGCGTGTCCATTGCCAAGGTCAGCTTTGGGCTATCTTTGGCTGTGGCGGTGAGCGCGACAAAGGTAAGCGTCCGATGATGGCGGAAATTGGTGAACGTTTGGCCGATAGCGTGATTTTGTCTGATGATAACCCACGCAGTGAAGATCCAGCGGAAATCGTACAAGATATGTTGGCGGGGATGAGTCATCCTCAACAAGCGATTGTGGAGCATCAACGTTTTACCGCTTTGCAATACGCGCTAGAGCATGCCGGCGAGCAAGATATTATTTTATTGGCGGGTAAAGGCCATGAAGATTATCAAGTCCTAGCGGATAAAACGGTGCACTACTCTGATCGTGAATCAGCCCAGCAGCTACTAGGATTATCATTATGATAAATATGACTCTTAGCCACATTGCCCAAGTACTTGGCGGTGAAATGGTCGGTGATGATTGTGAGATTACACTTGTCTCTACCGATACTCGCAACCTACAAGCAGGCGCATTGTTTGTCGCCTTAATTGGCGAGCGTTTTGACGCTCATGATTTTGCTCAGCAAGCGCTAGAGTCTGGCGCGACAGCACTGTTGGTTTCTCGCCCTCTTGAAATCGCAATTCCGCAGCTGGTGGTCAGTGATACTAAGCAAGCCTTGGGGCTGTTGGGAGCCTACGTGCATCAAAAATGTGCGACGCCAACGGTAGCGATTACCGGCAGTTGTGGCAAAACCACTGTGAAAGAGATGGTTGCAAGCATCATGGCGCAACAGGGCCAAGTGTTGTTCACCGCGGGTAACTTCAATAATGATATCGGTGTGCCGCTGACGTTGCTGCGTTCTACGCCGCAAGATGATTTTGCCGTAATTGAACTCGGTGCTAATCATATCGGTGAGATTGCTTACACTTCGGCATTGGTTACCCCGGATGTGGCGCTGGTCAATAATGTCGCCGCAGCGCACTTAGAAGGTTTTGGTTCGATTGATGGCGTCAAACAAGCGAAAGGTGAAATCTACCAAGGCTTGAAAGCGGGTGGTGTTGCGATTGTGAACCTAGAAAGTCATGGTGGGCAATTTTGGCAACCAGCGTTAGCCGATAAACAGGTCAAAACCTTTTCAGTGAGCGATCCGAGTGCCGACTATTACGCCGATCATATCGCGATAAATGCCAATGGTGAAGCGAGCTTTACCCTGCATTCGCCGCTCGGTAGTGCCGCGATACAGCTGGGTATTATTGGTCAACATAATGTTTCAAATGCATTGGCTGCAGCGTCGCTAGCGGTGGAGCTTGGTGCTGATCTTGCGACGATTACTGCTGGTCTAGCGTTACTGTCTAAAGTGAAAGGTCGCGTAGAGTTAGTGGCGTTGAGCAATGAAATCCGCTTGATTGATGATAGCTATAACGCCAGCGTTCCGGCGATGAAAGCGGCGGCCGATCTTTTAGCTGGATTTAGCGGCACTCGCTGGCTTATTTTGGGCAATATGGCAGAGTTAGGCGATGAAAGCCTTGCACTTCACCGACAAGTCGGGGAACATGCAGCCCCATTTAATTTTGAACATGTACTGACTTTTGGTGCTGATGCGAAAGCCATCAGTGACGTTTGCCAAGGTCAACATTTTGAATCACACGACAGCATGATTGAGTTTATAAAACAGCAGTTGCCGCATCATACTGGTCCCCACACATTACTTGTTAAAGGCGCAAACAGCGCTGGTATGAGTAAGGTTGCAACTGCGTTGAAGGAGATTTATTCATGATTATTTGGCTTGCAGAGCTGCTACAGCCATATTTCTCATTCTTTCGTCTATTTGAATACCTGTCATTTCGCGCCATTTTAAGCGTATTAACAGCATTAGGTATTTCATTGTGGATGGGACCACGTTTGATCCGTCGCTTGCAAATGTTGCAGATTGGCCAAGTGGTGCGTAATGAAGGTCCTGAATCTCACTTCAGTAAACGTGGCACGCCAACCATGGGCGGTATCATGATCCTCGCGGCAATCATCATTACCGTATTGTTATGGTCCGATCTCAGTAACCCTTATGTTTGGGCTGTGATCTTTGTGCTATTTGGCTACGGAGCTGTCGGTTTTGTTGATGACTACCGTAAAGTGGTACGCAAAAATACCGATGGCTTAATTGCGCGTTGGAAATATTTTTGGCAATCAGCCATTGCGTTAGTAGTGGCTTTTGCTCTGTACGCACATGGCAAAGATACCTCTGCGACTCAGCTGGTGGTGCCGTTCTTTAAAGACATCATGCCGCAATTGGGCTTGATGTACATTGTCTTGACCTATTTTGTTATCGTCGGTACCAGTAATGCGGTTAACTTAACCGATGGTCTCGATGGCTTAGCCATCATGCCAACCGTACTGGTTGCAGCAGGCTTTGCAGCGATTGCATGGGCAACGGGTAATGTGCAGTTCTCAGAATATTTACACATTCCGCATGTTCCTTATGCCTCAGAACTGGTGGTGGTGTGTACTGCAATTGTCGGCGCGGGTTTAGGCTTCCTTTGGTTTAACACCTACCCAGCACAAGTGTTTATGGGTGATGTGGGTTCATTGGCACTAGGTGGCGCATTAGGGACGATCGCGGTGTTGGTTCGTCAAGAATTTGTGTTGGTGATTATGGGGGGTGTTTTCGTTATGGAAACGCTGTCAGTGATCCTACAAGTGGGTTCTTACAAGCTGCGCGGCCAACGTATTTTCCGCATGGCGCCAATCCACCATCATTACGAATTAAAAGGCTGGCCAGAACCACGCGTTATTGTACGCTTCTGGATTATCTCTATTGTTTTGGTTCTTATCGGTCTAGCGACTCTAAAAGTACGTTAAGGAAGACACTGCATGACCATGCAACATTGGCAAGGTATCGAAAAAGTTGTGGTTGTGGGGCTCGGTATTACCGGGCTCTCTGTCGTTAAGCATCTCAAGCGTTTACCGCTAGATTTGCAGGTGAAAGTGATTGATACGCGTGCGACGCCGCCCGGTCAAGAGTCACTGCCTGAAGATGTTGAGTTGCATACCGGTAGTTGGCGCACCGATTGGCTATTAGAGGCTGATTTAGTGGTGACTAACCCGGGGATTGCGTTAGCGACGCCTGAGATCCAACAAGTGATCGCCGCAGGTATTCCTGTTGTGGGTGATATCGAGCTGTTTGCATGGCACGTTGATAAGCCTGTGATTGCCATTACCGGTTCTAACGGTAAGAGTACGGTAACCGATATGACCGGCGTGGTGGCGAAAGCGGCAGGCTGGAATGTTGGTGTTGGCGGCAATATTGGTGTACCAGCGCTTGATCTGTTTGAACAACCGGCCGATCTCTATGTGCTTGAGTTATCAAGTTTCCAACTCGAAACAACCTCAAGCTTACCTCTAGTGGCCGCTGCCTTTTTGAATCTTTCTGAAGATCATATGGATCGCTACCAAGGTATGGCAGATTACCGTCTTGCGAAACTGCGTATTTTTGATCATGCCCAAGTGTGCGTGGTTAATGCTGACGACAAAGCGACTTATCCTGATGATGAAAAATCGCTGCTTGAGTTTTCACTAGAGCAGTCAAGTGATGCTTGCGTCATCGAGCACGATGGCGTTGAGTTTTTAGCTTATAAGGGTGAAACCATTCTCGCGGTAAATGAGTTGAGTTTGGTTGGTCGTCACAATGTGGCGAATAGCTTAGTCGTGATTGCGCTGCTCAGTGCGGCCGGTGTTGATGTGAAAGCTGGCCTTGCTGCAATGAAGTCTTACAACGGTCTGACACATCGATGTCAGGTTGTTGCCGATAATCGTGGTATCAAGTGGGTCAATGATTCCAAGGCGACCAATGTGGCGAGTACCCTCGCGGCGCTGTCTGGCCTAAATTTATCCGGTAAATTGTACTTATTGGTTGGTGGTAACGGCAAAGGTGCGGATTTTAGTGATTTGGCACCCGTACTGGCGCAACTCAATGTGCAGCTGTGCTGCTTTGGCGCAGATGGCGATCAATTTGTGCCTTTGCATGCATCTGCTCTGCGTTTTGCTACCATGCAAGAGATCGTTGAGTGGGCAACCCCACAACTGCAAGCGGGCGATATGGTGATGTTATCACCTGCGTGTGCAAGCTTTGATCAGTTCAGTAACTTTATGGCGCGTGGCGATGCTTTTGCCGAGCTTGCCGAGCAGTTTGCTTAACCGCTCCTTAAACCTGATTCTTTCAACATAAATGAGATAAACGAGAAGATGCCGTTGCGAAATGCGTTCGCCAATCTAAAACAGTGGTTTACTCACTCTGCACCCGAGGCGCTTTTTGATCGCCAGTTGGTGTGGATTTCGCTTGGCCTGATGTTGACGGGTCTCGTGATGGTAACTTCGGCTTCTTTTCCGATCAGTACCCGTTTAACCGGGCAACCGTTTCACTTTATGTTCCGCCACGCGATCTTCTTGTTCTTGGCTTTTTCAACTGCTGCTGTGATCGTACAAATCCCGATGAAGCGCTGGCTGCAATATAGTTATCCACTGCTGGGATTATCTATTTTCCTTTTGGTCGTGGTGTTAGTTGGCGGTAAATCGGTTAATGGTGCATCACGCTGGATCCCACTCGGTCTGTTTAACCTACAACCGGCTGAAGTGGCGAAGTTATCGCTGTTTATCTTTATGTCGGGTTATTTGGTCCGCAAACAAGATGAAGTCCGGGAAACCTTTGTTGGTGGCTTTATCAAACCGATCGCCGTATTTGGTACTTTGGCGGTGCTGTTATTGTTTCAGCCAGACTTAGGTACCGTGATCGTTATGCTGGTGACGCTGTTCGGCATGCTGTTCATTGCTGGGGCAAAGTTGACACAGTTCCTTGCTCTGGTGGTGGTGGGCATTGCTGCTGTTATTGGTTTGATTCTCGCAGAACCTTACCGTATGAAGCGTGTCACCTCGTTTCTTGACCCATGGGAAAACCCGTTCGGTAGTGGTTATCAGTTAACCCAATCTTTGATGGCGTTTGGTCGCGGGGAGTGGTTTGGTCAAGGTTTGGGTAATTCGGTCCAAAAGCTGGCGTATTTACCAGAAGCGCATACCGACTTTGTTTTTGCAGTACTGGCGGAAGAGTTAGGTTTTGTTGGCGTTGTTTTAGTTTTAATGCTGATCTTTAGCTTGGTATTGAAAGCGATTTTTATCGGTCGTCGCGCCTTTGAAAGTGACGATTTTTTTGGCGGCTATCTCGCTTTTGGCATTGGTATTTGGTTTGCCTTTCAAACCTTGGTAAATGTGGGGGCTGCGGCGGGGATTGTTCCGACCAAGGGCTTAACATTACCGCTGATCAGTTACGGTGGTTCGAGTTTGATTGTGATGGCGGTTGCCGTCTCAATTTTGCTGCGTATCGACCACGAATGCCGCCTTCATGCGCAGCAACAATCTACACAGAATGCAGAAGATGAATAAAAATAAACGTTTAATGGTGATGGCTGGTGGTACCGGCGGTCACGTTTTTCCAGGCTTGGCGGTTGCCAAAAAGTTGCAGCAGCAAGGCTGGGAGATTCGCTGGCTTGGCACAGCGGATCGAATGGAAGCGGATTTGGTGCCAAAACACGGCATCGAAATCGACTTTATCAAAGTAAAAGGCCTACGTGGTCAAGGCATTGCTCGCCTTATTAAAGCACCATTCCAAATAATCAATGCCATCCTGCAAGCCAGAGCGCATATGAAAGCATGGCAGCCAGATGCGGTTTTAGGTATGGGTGGTTATGTGAGTGGCCCTGGCGGTATCGCTGCATGGCTATTGGGTATTCCCGTGGTGCTGCATGAACAAAATGCGGTGGCAGGTTTAACCAATCAGTGGCTATCCAAGATCGCTAAAAAAGTATTCCAAGCTTTTCCTGGTGCTTTTCCTAACGCGCAAGTAGTCGGTAATCCGGTGCGTGAAGATGTGGTGGCTTTGGCTGAACCACAAACACGCTTTGCTGAACGCAGTGGCCCTATTCGTATTTTAGTTATGGGTGGCAGTCAAGGCGCTCGTATTCTCAACCAAACCATGCCGCTGGTGATGGCTGCGTTGGGCGAGGGGTATCAAGTGGTGCATCAAGCGGGCAAGAATAGCCAGCAAGAAGTCAGCGCCGCTTATCAAGCTGAGCAAGTGACACAGGCCGAAACGGTCGAGTTTATCGATGATGTTGCTGCCGCCTACGCCCAAGCTGATTTACTGGTTTGTCGCTCTGGCGCCTTAACGGTATCAGAAGTATCGGCAGCCGGTGTGGGGGCAATCTTTATTCCTTTCATGCACAAGGATCGTCAGCAAGCGTTGAATGCCGATCATCTAGTGGCATGTGGCGCAGCTAAAATGATAGAACAGCCTGATCTGACAGTAGAAAAGTTAGTCGATGAAATCCGCATGCTGGATCGCAGCCAACTGCAAGCGATGGCCATTAAGGCAAGAAGCGCAGCTC
The DNA here is from genome assembly GCF_000222585.1 of Vibrio scophthalmi LMG 19158. Classification (GTDB taxonomy): domain Bacteria; phylum Pseudomonadota; class Gammaproteobacteria; order Enterobacterales; family Vibrionaceae; genus Vibrio; species Vibrio scophthalmi. Next base: position 43,090 of record NZ_AFWE01000073.1, read on the forward strand.
AACTAGAAGCAGATAACGTCGTCGCGCAAGCGATCATCGACCTGACCAAATAACGAGAAAGACAATGACGATTAAACATACCCAAGATTTGGCTCAGATTAGAGCAATGGTGCCAGAGATGCGCCGAGTAAAGTCGATTCACTTTATTGGTATTGGTGGCGCAGGCATGAGTGGTATCGCAGAAGTGCTGCTTAACGAAGGCTATCAAATTACCGGTTCTGATATCGCTGAAAACCCAGTGACAGAGCGATTAACGCAAAAAGGAGCGACCGTTTATATCGGCCATCAGGCAGAAAACGTCGCTCACGCGAGTGTGGTTGTTGTCTCTACTGCCATTAATGAAGAGAACCCAGAAATTAAAGCGGCGCGTGAAGCGCGTATTCCAGTGGTTCGTCGTGCTGAGATGTTAGCGGAACTGATGCGCTTCCGTCACGGAATTGCGGTGGCAGGGACACATGGTAAAACCACCACGACAGCATTAGTGACACAAATCTATTCTGAAGCGGGTCTCGATCCAACGTTTGTTAATGGCGGCCTAGTGAAAAGTGCCGGGACTAACGCTCGCCTTGGTTCAAGCCGCATCTTAATTGCAGAAGCGGACGAGAGTGATGCGTCATTCTTGCACCTACAACCGATGGTAAGCATTGTGACTAACATCGAAGCAGATCACATGGATACCTACGGTGGTGACTTCGAAACGCTTAAGCAGACCTTTATCGATTTTTTGCATAATCTTCCGTTCTACGGCCAAGCGATCGTTTGTATCGATGATCCAGTGGTTCGTGAGTTGATTCCACGTATTAGCCGCCAAGTGATCACCTACGGTTTCTCTGAAGATGCCGATGTGCGTATTGAAAATTACCGTCAAAATGGCCAGCAAGGTCAATTTACCGTGGTGCGCCAAGGTCGTGCGAATCTTGATATTACCTTGAACATCCCTGGTCGTCACAACGCCCTTAATGCGTCGGCAGCCATTGCTGTTGCAACGGAAGATGATATTGGTGATGAAGCGATCCTCAATGCGATGTTGGGTACGCAAGGAACGGGCCGACGTTTTGATCACCTTGGTGAATTTGAAACCGGTAATGGCAGCGCAATGCTGGTGGATGATTATGGTCATCACCCAACCGAAGTGGACGTGACGATTCAAGCTGCGCGTAGTGGTTGGGAAGAGAAACGTTTGGTGATGATCTTCCAACCGCACCGATACAGCCGTACTCGTGATTTGTATGATGACTTTGCCAATGTACTGGAGCAAGTCGATGTATTGATCATGCTGGATGTCTATGCAGCAGGTGAGAAGGCTATTGCGGGTGCTGATGGACGTTCATTGTGCCGTACCATTCGTAGCCGCGGTAAGATTGATCCTATCTTTGTCCCAGAAACGGAAGCTCTGCCTGCAATTTTGGCAAATGTTTTACAAGACGGTGACTTAGTACTAACCCAAGGCGCAGGTGATGTGGGCAAAGTAGCGAAACAGCTCGCTGCGTTAGAGCTGAATATTGATCAAATGCTGGCAATCTAGGCCGTTTTTTGAATATTTAGCGCATTTCTAGCGTTAAAGCTATGATTTCTTACTTTCAAGGTTTGATACTTTTAGTGACCCCAGTATAATCCGAGGGTTAAAGCAAGTGCTTTGGCCTATACGAAGAGATAGGAATAACAATTGCGAGCATTAGCGAAGGACAACGGACTTTGATTAGAACTGTTTTTAACCAAGGACGTCGTTTAATCGATTTTCCACTAGTAAAAAAACACGCCGTTGGCGCCAGTTTTTTACTGGTGGTAGTGGTATTGATTGGCTCTCTGCTTTATTCCACCGTCTCGTGGATGTGGGATGATCAACGCTTACCGTTATCGAAGCTGGTTCTGCAAGGTGATTTAGAATACGTCACAGCATTGGATGTGCAGCGCGCATTTTCCAAGTTGGATCATGTCGGTACTTTTATGTCGCAAGATGTAGACGTATTGCAAGATAGCATCGAATCATTGCCTTGGGTTGCCAATGCCTCAATTCGCAAACAGTGGCCAGACACGGTAAAAGTTTTTCTTACCGAGCATCACGCAGAAGCTATTTGGAATGGCAATGCACTATTAAATGATGCTGGTAAAGTGTTTGACGGTGATATTGGTAAGCTCCACGGAGAACGCGTTAAGCTTTATGGCCCTGAAGGGACAAGTGCAGACGTGTTGGCGACTTGGCATAAATTGAGTCAGCAATTTGCGCCGTTGGATCTTACCATTACCTCGTTGGTTCTTAATGACCGCCGAGCATGGCAGATCATTCTCGACAACGGCATTCGTTTGGAGCTGGGTAAAGAATCACTGGATGAACGCATAGACCGTTTTATTTCGCTATACCAAAATCTAGGTAGTGACGCGTTAAGAGTCAGCTATATCGATCTTAGGTATGATACGGGGGCCGCGGTTGGCTGGTTCCCTGAACAAGAGTTAGAACAAGAGAGTACAGATGACTAAGACCGCTGATGACAACATTATTGTTGGTCTTGATATAGGCACTGCGACCGTGTCGGCTCTAGTTGGCGAGATTTTACCGGATGGTCAAATCAATATCATTGGCGCAGGTACCAGCCCTTCACGTGGCATGGATAAAGGCGGCGTCAACGATCTTGAATCAGTGGTGAAGTCCGTTCAACGTGCAGTTGATCAAGCGGAGCTGATGGCTGAATGCCAAATCCGTAATGTATTCATTTCTATATCAGGTCGCCATATTGCGAGCCGTATAGAAAAAGGGATGGGAACTATTTCAGATGAAGAGGTCTCACAAGAAGATATGGATCGTGCGATTCATACCGCTAAATCAATAAAAATTGGTGATGAACAGCGCATTCTTCATGTTATCCCGCAGGAATTTACCATTGATTACCAAGAAGGGATTAAAAACCCGCTAGGTTTATCAGGTGTACGCATGGAAGTGAGCGTGCACTTAATCTCTTGTCACAATGATATGGCAAGAAATATTATTAAGGCTGTTGAACGTTGTGGTTTGACGGTTGAGCATCTGGTTTATTCAGGTCTGGCAGCAAGCAATGCTGTTATTACTGAAGATGAACGTGAACTGGGTGTGTGTGTCGTTGATATCGGCGCGGGTACCATGGATGTTTCTATTTGGACCGGCGGCGCACTGCGTCACACTGAAGTTTTCTCATACGCAGGCAATGCGGTGACCAGTGATATCGCTTTTGCGTTTGGCACTCCTGTGAGTGATGCAGAAGAGATAAAAGTAAAATACGGCTGTGCTCTTAGTGAGCTGGTTAGTAAAGACGACACGGTTAACGTCCCAAGTGTCGGTGGGCGACCATCACGCAGTTTACAACGACAAACTTTGTCGGAAGTGATTGAGCCGAGATATACTGAACTTATGGGATTGGTTAATCAAACTATCGATACCGTTCAAGATAAGTTGCGCGAAGAAGGCATTAAACATCATTTAGCAGCCGGTGTGGTGCTAACGGGTGGTGCCGCGCAAATTGAAGGTTTGGTAGAATGTGCGGAGCGCGTGTTCCGCAACCAAGTTCGAGTTGGCAAACCTCTAGAGGTGAGCGGCTTAACAGATTACGTAAAAGAGCCGTATCATTCTACGGCAGTTGGTTTACTTCATTACGCAAGAGACAGTCAGATTAATGATGACACTGAATACAGCGAACCTAAACGCCAACCAGTGACCTCAATGTTCGATCGCTTACGTAACTGGATACAAAAAGAGTTTTAACCTGAGCAGCAGGAAAAACGGAGATAACACATGTTTGAACCGATGATGGAAATGTCTGACGATGCGGTAATCAAAGTCGTTGGGGTTGGTGGCGGTGGCGGTAACGCCGTTGAGCACATGGTACGTGAGTCCATTGAAGGTGTGGAATTCATCAGTATTAATACTGATGCGCAAGCACTGCGTAAAACTAGCGTGAACAGCGTCATTCAGATTGGCGGTGACATGACAAAAGGTCTTGGCGCTGGAGCGAACCCTCAAGTAGGACGTGACGCTGCTCTCGAAGATCGAGATAGAATTAAAGAAGAGCTAACCGGTGCCGATATGGTATTTATCGCAGCGGGAATGGGCGGTGGTACCGGTACTGGTGCTGCACCTGTTATTGCTGAAGTTGCCAAAGAGTTAGGTATCCTAACGGTTGCGGTAGTAACAAAGCCTTTTAGCTTTGAAGGTAAGAAGCGTTTGGCATTTGCTGAGCAAGGTATCGAAGAGCTGTCTAAGCACGTCGATTCTTTGATCACTATCCCGAACGAGAAACTACTGAAAGTACTAGGTCGCGGAATCACTCTACTTGAAGCTTTTGCTAGTGCGAACGACGTACTTAAAAATGCAGTTCAAGGTATTGCTGAGCTGATTACTCGCCCAGGTATGATCAACGTCGACTTTGCGGACGTTCGTACCGTGATGTCGGAAATGGGTCATGCCATGATGGGTAGCGGCGTAGCAAAAGGCGAAGATCGTGCAGAAGAAGCGGCAGAGATGGCTATCTCAAGCCCACTTCTAGAAGACATCGATCTTGCTGGTGCTCGTGGTGTTCTTGTGAACATTACTGCTGGCCTAGACATGCGTCTAGACGAGTTTGAAACTGTGGGTAACACAGTGAAAGCGTTTGCATCAGACAACGCAACGGTTGTTATTGGTACTTCACTTGATCCTGATATGGCGGATGAGATTCGCGTAACAGTCGTTGCAACAGGTATTGGTAACGAGAAAAAGCCTGACATCACATTAGTGGCGGGCGGCAAAGCGAAAGTGGCACCGGTAGCACAACCTCAGTCACAAGTCGCAACTCAGCAACCAGCAGCGGTAAAAGTAGAAGAGAAACCGGCACAGACATTGCAGGAAAAACCGCAAGTCACTTCACAGCCGGCAAGCTCTGCGTCAGCAAGCAATGGCTCAGGCCAAAGCACGGCGCCGAAAGTAGAAAAAGATGGTTATTTAGATATTCCAGCGTTTCTACGTCGTCAAGCTGACTAATCGCGTCAATTTTTGACATGGTTCTAAAATGTGGTATGATTCGCGGCCGATGATTTCATCGTCCGTGATTTGTAGCACTAAACCCTGAGGCAAGCAGATGATCAGACAACGTACTCTGAAAGAAATAGTGAAAACGATCGGTGTTGGTTTACACTCCGGCCGTAAAGTCGCTTTAACTCTTCGCCCAGCTGCTGCAAACACAGGTGTTATTTACCGTCGTACCGATGTAAATCCACCTGTTGATTTTCCAGCGGACCCAGAATCAGTTCGTGACACCATGCTGTGTACTGCACTTGTGAACGACCAAGGTATTCGTATCTCAACGGTTGAACACTTGAATGCGGCATTAGCAGGCATGGGTATCGATAACGTCATTATTGAAGTGGATGCACCTGAAATTCCAATTATGGATGGCAGTGCGAGCCCATTCGTATTCTTGCTTCAACAAGCAGGTATCGAAGAGCAAAACGCAGCAAAACGCTTCATCCGTATTAAGAAACCTGTTCGCTTTGAAGATGGCGATAAGTGGGCTGAATTTAAGCCTTATAACGGTTTCCGTATGGACTTTGAGATTGAATTCAATCACCCAGCCATCGATGCTGACGAGCAACACCTAGTGTTTGATTTCTCATCACAAGATTTTGTGAAGCAGATTTCACGAGCTCGTACCTTTGGTTTTATGCGTGATATCGAATACCTTCAATCACAAAATCTTGTTTTAGGCGGCAGCTTTGATAACGCTATCGTACTGGACGAATACCGCATTCTGAATGAAGAAGGTCTACGCTTTGAGAACGAATTCGTGACTCATAAAGTGTTAGATGCGATTGGTGACCTTTACATGTGTGGCCACCCAATCATCGGTGAATTCCGTGCATTCAAATCAGGCCATGGTTTAAATAACCAACTTCTACGTTCAGTACTTGCTGATCAAGAAGCTTGGGAATGGGTAACCTTTGAAGAAGAGCAAACCTCACCGGTTGCCTTCGCTGACCCAAGCATGGTTCTTGCGTAAGCGCGAAAGAATAAAGAAATAAAAAAACCAGTCGAATGACTGGTTTTTTTTACGTCTAAATTTAGTTAACGGTATGCAAACGGCGATTATTGCTCTTGTTTACGTTGAGCCAATTTGGCCAAGCTTTCTAAGCGAGCCTTAATTTTTGGCGGCGCATTTTCAGCGATACCTTGTAAATACTCTGCGGCGATATCTGAAATCGGCTCACGTGGCTTTATATCCTGTGGTTTATATTCCTTGCGACTACGATATAGCTCAGGATTAATCTGCACATCAATTGCAATTAAACGAGCGAAACCTTGGCTGCGTAATTGGCTTAGAATGTGTAAGCGATCATAGCTTAGCTTCATTTTCATTGCGGCACTGGCGACCTCAATCACCAACTGACCATCGCGCACATTTGCCGCGCGGCAATGATCCACCGTTTGTTGAGGTAAAATTTCTTTCAGCAGCTCATTAATCGCCATGATCTCTTTGGCATGCTTTTGCAAATCCGCAAAGCGAGAGTCGGAGATAATATCGTTACTGAGCGTGGGACGATGGTCGCGCATGAGAGGCTCTTATCAAAGGTGATAGTGTTAGTTTAACCAACCCAGCCCCAAGCGAATAGCCCAATAACGGATAAAGTTACGCCATTCAAGGGCAAAAAATCACAAGTGCTTCAAACAAATCACTAACAGATTGGTTGTTCGTGATAAAATTCCTTAAACTACTCCCCACTTAAAAATCAGTTAAGCCTTGAAAATTTGAGTTCTCACCACAATATTTGGGATTAATGATTTAACTCAGTATTCTTAGTTTAAAACTGGTAGAGACTGAAGGCATTAAGATACGATCGTGCCCGATCGAATGATAGAGAGATTCATACAAGATGATTACTAAGCTACTGACAAAGGTAATTGGCAGTCGCAATGACCGTACCTTGCGTCGCCTTAAGAAAATTGTAAAAGAGATCAATAATTACGAGCCAACGTTTGAAGCTCTCTCTGATGAAGAACTAAAGGCTAAAACGGTAGAGTTCCGCCTGCGCTTAGAGCAAGGTGAAGACCTTGATAAATTGTTACCTGAAGCATTTGCTACGGTACGTGAAGCGTCTAAACGTGTTTACGGTATGCGTCACTTCGATATGCAGTTGGTTGGCGGCATGGTGCTTAACGCAGGCCAAATTGCAGAGATGCGTACTGGTGAAGGTAAAACGCTAACGGCGACCTTACCAGCTTACCTTAACGCGCTTCCTGGTCACGGTGTTCACATTGTAACGGTGAATGACTACCTTGCTTCTCGTGATGCGGAAACGAACCGCCCATTATTCGAATTCTTAGGTATGACGGTTGGCGTTAACGTGCCAAACATGCCTCCTCAAGCGAAAAAAGAAGCTTACCTAGCCGATATTCTATACGGCACAAATAACGAATTTGGTTTTGACTACCTACGTGACAACATGGCTTTCCGTGCGGAAGACCGCGTTCAACGTTCTCGTTTCTTCGCTGTTGTCGATGAAGTGGACTCGATCTTAATCGATGAAGCGCGTACCCCTTTGATTATCTCCGGCCCTGCAGAAGACAGCTCAGATCTTTACACACGTATCAATACGTTGATCCCTGAACTGCAAAAACAAGACCAAGAAGATTCAGAAGAGTACCGTGGTGATGGTCACTACACCGTTGATGAGAAAACTAAGCAAGTTTACTTAACGGAAACTGGCCAAGAGTTTGTTGAAGAGCTGATGGTGAAAAATGGCCTAATGGAAGAGGGTGATACGCTTTACTCACCGACCAACATTAGCCTATTACACCACGTAAACGCGGCACTGCGTGCCCACGTTCTGTTCGAGAAAAACGTCGACTACATCGTCAATGAAGAAGGCGAAGTGGTTATCGTTGATGAACACACCGGCCGTACAATGCCGGGTCGTCGTTGGTCAGAGGGTCTGCATCAAGCAGTGGAAGCAAAAGAAGGCGTTAAGATCCAAAACGAGAACCAAACACTCGCATCGATCACCTTCCAGAACTTCTTCCGCCTTTACGACAAACTGTCAGGCATGACAGGTACAGCAGACACTGAAGCATTTGAATTTCAATCAATCTACGGTTTGGAAACGGTGGTAATCCCAACCAACAAACCAATGATTCGTAACGATATGCCAGATATGGTCTACCGCACTGAAGTTGATAAGTTCAATGCGATCATTGAAGACATTAAAGAGCGCGTTGCGAAAGGTCAGCCATCATTGGTGGGTACCGTCTCGATTGAAAAATCTGAGCTACTTTCTAATGCACTGCAAAAAGCCAAGATTAAGCACAATGTTTTGAACGCTAAGTTCCACGAACGTGAAGCGGAAATTGTTGCCGAAGCGGGTACTCCGGGTGCGGTTACGATTGCAACCAACATGGCAGGTCGTGGTACCGATATCGTGTTAGGTGGCAGCTGGCAGTCTAAAGTTGAACAACTTGATAACCCAACGAAAGAACAAATCGACGCGATTAAAGCGGAATGGAAAGTCATCCATGATCAAGTTCTTGCTGCGGGTGGTCTACACATCATTGGTACTGAGCGTCACGAATCTCGCCGTATCGATAACCAGCTACGTGGTCGTTCTGGCCGCCAAGGCGATGCAGGCTCTTCACGCTTCTACCTATCAATGGAAGACTCTCTTCTGCGTATCTTTACTTCAGACCGCATGGCGAGCTTAATCCAAAGTGGTATGGAAGAAGGTGAAGCGATTGAATCGAAGATGTTGTCTCGTTCAATTGAAAAAGCGCAACGTAAAGTAGAAGGTCGCAACTTCGACATTCGTAAGCAGCTACTTGAATACGATGATGTAGCGAACGATCAACGTAAAGTTGTCTACGAGCTGCGTGATGAGCTAATGGTTGCTGAAGATATCAGCGAGATGATCGAGCAAAACCGTGCTGACGTATTGACGGCAATGATCGACGAATACATTCCACCGCAATCTCTTGAAGAGATGTGGGATGTTGAAGGTTTGCAACACCGCTTGAAGAACGACTTTGATATTGAAGCGCCAATTCAACAGTGGCTAGAAGCTGATGACAAACTTTACGAAGAAGCACTACGTGAAAAAATCATCGAACTTGCCGTTGAAGTGTACCGCAAGAAAGAAGAAGTCGTTGGCGAGCAAGTGCTACGCAACTTCGAAAAATCAGTGATGCTACAAACACTCGATACACTGTGGAAAGAGCACCTAGCAGCGATGGATCACCTACGCCAAGGTATCCACCTACGTGGCTATGCACAGAAAAACCCGAAACAAGAGTACAAACGTGAATCGTTTGAACTGTTTGAAGGTTTGCTAGATTCATTGAAAACCGACGTTATCATGGTGTTGTCACGTGTACGTGTTCAACAACAAGAAGAAGTTGAGCGTATGGAAGAGCAACGTCGTGCACAAGCAGAAGCGGCGGCACGTCTTGCACATGCTCAACATGCGAGCGCAGAAAACCCTCTTGCTGATGGCGAAGAAGCGGCAGAAGCACAGCCACAAACCGTGGTTCGTGATGAGCGCAAAGTCGGTCGTAATGAGCCTTGCCCATGTGGTAGCGGCAAAAAGTACAAGCAGTGTCACGGTCAAATTGGCTAACTTCGTTTGGGTCGTCGCTGTAACTGATGATTGCAGTGTCGGTGGTACTCACTTACTAACGTAAGCTCCGTGCCACCTCCTCGCACTCATCGAGTTACAACTTAGATCCATAATGCTTAGTAAATAAATAGAGAGTCGCTTAGGCGGCTCTTTTTGTATGTGAACTTTGAGATTTTCTCCTACGTCATCCTCGAGAGTGAGGAACGAACGAGTCGGGGATCTTTGATACGAATAAAACAGCAGATTCCCTATCTAATTCGTTCCTCATTGTAGGGAATGACGAGCGGGAAGTTATAGGAACACCATCATATGAAAAGAATCCATATCGTTGCGGCGGTGATTTTCAATCAAGATAAATCGCAGATTTTTATTACTAAGCGTCCCGATGATAAACATAAAGGCGGATTTTGGGAGTTTCCCGGAGGCAAAGTTGAGCTAGGGGAAACGACAGAGCAAGCGATGATCCGTGAGCTCGATGAGGAGATCGGCATTCAAGTCACTGAACAGAGTCTATTTGAACACCTTGAATATGATTATCCGGATAAATCGCTTAAATTTGATTTTATCTTGGTCACCAATTTTGCGGGTGATCCTTATGGGCGCGAAGGCCAGCAAGGCGAGTGGGTAAAGATCAAACAGTTAGAAAATTACGCATTTCCAGAGGCAAACGTGCCGATTTTACAGCGTGTGATCAAAGAGTTTTCTTGATCTATGTCTCAAAAAGCTAGCCAGCACAGCCATTTATTGGTAGTTTAGTGCACAAGATCGTTTTCTCGAGGTGAGGATCTTTTCATCTCGATACACCAAAATGGAGAATGAGTGCAATGGTCAGAATTGCAATCGCAGGAGCGGCAGGCCGTATGGGCCGAAACTTAGTTAAAGCAACGCATCTTAATCCTGAGTCTCAAGTTGGAGCTGCATCAGAGCGCCCTGAGTCTTCGTTGGTTGGGGTAGATGTTGGTGAACTATGTGGTGAAGGAAAATTTGAAGTTGTCCTAACCAATGATCTTGCCTCTCAAATTGACAGCTTTGATGTCATCATCGATTTTACTGCACCAAGCAGCACATTAACCAACTTAGAGCTTTGCCGTACCCACGGTAAGAGCATCGTGATTGGCACAACGGGTTTTAGCGATCAAGAGCGTGAACACATTGATGCGGTCGCGAAGGAAATTCCTGTCGTCATGGCTCCGAACTACTCGGTCGGCGTTAACTTGGTGTTTAAACTGCTGGAAAAAGCCGCCAAAGTCATGGGTGACTACTGCGATATTGAAATTGTTGAAGCACACCACCGTCACAAAGTCGATGCGCCATCAGGCACTGCGATTGGTATGGGTGAAGCGATTGCCGGTGCAATGGGTAATAAGCTCAACGATGTGGCCGTATATGCTCGAGAGGGCATCACTGGTGAACGAACCAAAGACGAAATTGGCTTTGCTACCATTCGCGCAGGTGACATTGTTGGTGAGCATACGGCAATGTTTGCTGATATTGGTGAACGTGTTGAGATCACTCATAAAGCGACGGATCGTATGACCTTTGCTAATGGCGCAGTAAAGGCTGCTGTTTGGCTGAATGGTAAGCCAGCAGGCTTCTATACTATGACCGATGTACTGGGTTTAAATGATCTTTGATCTCTTCGTTAGCAAAAATCTATAAAGACCATTAAACATATTTATGCGTCAGCCTCGGCTGGCGCTTTTTGTATCTGCTCGATATGGCAAAAAAAATTAACTAGACAAAATATGCGTGCATTAGCCTTTTATTGTGTTACTTATGGTGCTTTGAGTTAATAAGTGGTGCTAGTGTTTGTATTTTGTGTGTTTAGTTGGTGTGAGTAACGTTTGCTTTATGGTTTTTTCTGGTCGCCTGTCTTTTTGCTTTCTAATTTGAGGCGATAACCAAGAGTTACTGCTGTTGGTTAAGTAAAAAGTAAGTAAACTTGGTTTTTTGACTGTTTTGGTAAGGTTTTCTCATAAAGCGTCGTAAATATGCATTTTATTTTACTATGAATGTTGACACTGGTCACAACCGTTATTAGAATAACGCCAATTTGTCTGTCAGACCTAAAAATGCTTTTTTATGGCGAAATGGAAGGCAATGTTGCAAAGTTATTTATTTTTTATGCATTTTTATTCTGGAGGTTGCCTTGAGTAAATTAGCACTGTTAGTCCTGGAAGATGGGACAGTGTTCAGCGGAGTGTCCATCGGCGCAGATGGTATTTCCGTTGGGGAAGTCGTTTTTAATACCTCGATGACGGGGTACCAAGAAATTCTCACTGATCCTTCCTATTCACAACAAATCGTCACTCTTACTTATCCTCACATTGGCAATACCGGAACCAATTCCGAAGACGAAGAATCCTCTTCCATTCATGCTCAAGGCCTTGTGATTCGCGATCTCCCTCTTATCGCTTCTAATTTCCGTAACGAACAATCCCTTTCTGATTATCTCAAGTCGCAAAACATTGTCGGCATCGCAGATATTGATACTCGCAAACTCACTCGTATTCTTCGTGAAAAAGGTGCCCAAAACGGCTGTATCGTCGCTGGCAATAACCTTGACGAAGCATTAGCGCTTGCGAAAGCAAAAGAATTCCCTGGCTTGAAAGGTATGGATCTTGCGAAAGAAGTTACAACAAAAGAAGCGTATCAATGGAAACAAGGTTCGTGGACGCTTACGGGTGGCCTTCCAGAAGCAAAAGATGACAGTGAGTTGCCATACCACGTTGTCGCTTATGACTTCGGTGCCAAGCGAAACATCTTGCGCATGTTGGTTGACCGCGGCTGCCGCTTAACGGTGGTACCGGCTGAAACCTCAGCGGAAGAAGTTCTAGCTCTTAATCCAGATGGTGTTTTCTTATCGAATGGTCCTGGAGACCCTGCGCCATGTACTTATGCGATTGAAGCAACCAAAGTCTTCCTAGAAAAAAACATCCCGTTATTTGGTATCTGTCTGGGTCACCAAATTCTTGCGCTCGCCTCTGGTGCGCAAACGGTGAAAATGAAGTTTGGTCACCACGGTGCGAACCACCCAGTAAAAGATTTGGATCGCGGCATTGTGATGATTACTTCACAAAACCACGGTTTTGCTGCGGATGAAAAAACGCTACCGGAAACGTTACGTGCGACACACGTATCTCTGTTTGATGGTTCTTTGCAAGGTATCCACCGCACTGACAAACCAGCATTCAGCTTCCAAGGTCACCCAGAAGCGAGCCCAGGTCCTGAAGACGCGGCTCCACTATTTGACCATTTCATCGAACTCATTAAAAAACACAGCGCTTAATTCGGAGTAGTAGATAATGCCAAAACGTACTGACATTCAAAGTATTCTAATTCTTGGTGCTGGTCCGATTGTAATCGGTCAGGCATGTGAGTTTGACTACTCTGGCGCACAAGCGTGTAAAGCACTGCGTGAAGAGGGTTACCGAGTTATCCTTGTGAACTCAAACCCTGCCACCATTATGACAGACCCAGAGATGGCCGATGCAACCTATATCGAGCCTATCCAGTGGGAAGTCGTGCGTAAGATCATTGAGAAAGAGCGCCCTGATGCTGTATTGCCTACCATGGGCGGTCAAACAGCGCTTAACTGTGCACTAGACTTAGAGAAACACGGTGTTCTTGCTGAGTTTGGCGTAGAGATGATCGGTGCAACCGCTGATGCGATTGATAAAGCAGAAGACCGTTCTCGCTTTGATAAAGCAATGAAGTCGATTGGCCTTGAGTGTCCAACGGCAGATACAGCCAAAACAATGGAAGAAGCTTACAAAGTTCTCGATATGGTTGGCTTCCCTTGTATCATTCGCCCTTCATTCACCATGGGTGGTACGGGTGGCGGTATTGCATACAACAAAGAAGAATTTGAAGAAATCTGTCGTCGTGGCTTGGATTTATCGCCAACTAACGAGCTGCTAATCGATGAGTCATTGATCGGTTGGAAAGAGTACGAGATGGAAGTGGTTCGTGACAAAAACGACAACTGCATCATCGTCTGTGCGATTGAAAACTTCGACCCAATGGGTATCCACACCGGTGACTCAATCACGGTGGCACCAGCACAAACGCTAACCGATAAAGAATATCAGTTGATGCGTAATGCATCGCTAGCGGTTCTACGTGAAATCGGTGTTGAAACTGGTGGTTCAAACGTTCAGTTTGGTATCAACCCAAAAGATGGCCGTATGGTTATCATCGAGATGAACCCACGTGTATCTCGCTCTTCAGCACTAGCTTCAAAAGCAACCGGCTTCCCGATTGCTAAAGTAGCAGCGAAACTGGCGGTTGGCTTTACGCTTGATGAGTTGATGAACGACATCACAGGTGGCGCAACACCAGCATCATTTGAACCAACCATCGACTACGTTGTGACTAAGATTCCTCGTTTTAACTTCGAGAAATTCGCTGGCGCGAACGACCGTCTGACGACGCAAATGAAGTCAGTGGGTGAAGTGATGGCGATTGGTCGTAACCAACAAGAGTCACTACAAAAAGCATTGCGTGGCCTAGAAGTGGGCGCAAGTGGTTTTGACGAAATGGTTGACCTTGAGTCACCAGACGCACTATCAAAAATTCGCCATGAGCTAAAAGAAGCTGGCGCAGAGCGTATTTGGTACATCGCCGATGCATTCCGTGCAGGCTTATCTGTTGATGGCGTGTTCAACCTAACGCAAATCGACCGTTGGTTCCTCGTTCAAATTGAAGATCTAGTCAAAATGGAAGAGTCAGTTAAAGCCGGTGGCTTTGCTGGTTTGACCGAAGATGTACTGCGTAAGCTGAAACGCAAAGGCTTTGCGGATGCGCGTCTATCGAAACTGCTGGGTGTTGCGGAAAGCGAAATCCGTCGCCTACGTGACCAGTTCGATATTCACCCGGTTTACAAGCGTGTTGATACTTGTGCGGCAGAATTTTCTTCAGATACTGCATACATGTACTCATCTTACGATGACGAGTGTGAAGCTAATCCAACCGATAAAGACAAAATCATGATTTTGGGTGGCGGTCCAAACCGTATCGGCCAAGGTATTGAATTTGACTACTGTTGTGTACACGCATCACTGGCACTACGTGAAGACGGTTACGAAACCATTATGGTCAACTGTAACCCTGAGACGGTATCAACCGACTACGACACGTCAGACCGTTTGTACTTTGAACCAGTAACACTGGAAGATGTATTAGCGATTGCCCGCGTTGAAAAGCCAAAAGGCGTTATCGTTCAGTACGGTGGCCAAACGCCACTGAAACTGGCACGTGCGCTAGAGGCGGCAGGTGTGCCAATCATTGGTACTAGCCCTGATGCGATTGACCGAGCAGAAGACCGTGAGCGTTTCCAAGTCGCGGTTGACCGTTTAGGCCTGCTACAACCACAAAACGCAACGGTAACGACCATGGAACAAGCGATTGAAAAGTCGCGTGAAATCGGCTTCCCATTGGTGGTTCGTCCTTCGTATGTACTGGGTGGTCGTGCGATGGAAATCGTTTACGACGAGCAAGACCTACGTCGTTACTTCAACGAAGCGGTGAGCGTATCTAACGAATCACCAGTATTACTTGATAGTTTCCTTGATGACGCTGTTGAAGTTGACGTTGATGCTATTTGTGACGGTGAGCGCGTAGTGATTGGCGGTATCATGGAGCATATCGAGCAAGCGGGTGTTCACTCTGGTGACTCTGCATGTTCGCTACCTGCATACACGTTAAGCCAAGAAATCCAAGATGTGATGCGTGAGCAAGTTGAAAAACTGGCGTTTGAGTTGGGTGTTCGTGGCCTAATGAATACGCAGTTTGCGGTAAAAGATAATCAAGTTTACCTAATCGAAGTAAACCCACGTGCGGCACGTACCGTACCGTTTGTTTCGAAAGCAACTGGTGCGCCACTAGCGAAAATCGCTGCACGTGTCATGGCGGGTCAATCTTTAGAAGCTCAAGGCTTTACTAAAGAGATCATCCCACCTTACTACTCAGTAAAAGAAGTGGTATTGCCATTTAACAAGTTCCCTGGTGTTGACCCACTGTTGGGCCCAGAAATGCGCTCGACAGGTGAGGTGATGGGTGTTGGCGCTACGTTTGCAGAAGCGTACGCAAAAGCAGAACTTGGCTGTGGCAGCGTTTACCCTGAAGGTGGCCGTGCGCTACTGTCAGTACGTGAAGGCGATAAGCAACGCGTAGTGGATTTGGCCTCTAAGCTGGTTAAGCTTGGTTACCAACTGGATGCAACGCACGGTACTGCGGTTATCCTTGGTGAAGCGGGCATTAACCCTCGCTTGGTAAACAAGGTTCACGAAGGTCGTCCTCATATTCTTGACCGTATCAAGAACAATGAATACACCTACATTGTGAACACGGCTGCTGGTCGTCAAGCGATTGAGGACTCTAAAGTTCTTCGTCGTGGCGCTCTGGCTGAGAAGGTGAACTACACCACAACGCTAAACGCTGCGTTTGCGACCTGTATGGCGCATACTGCTGATGCGAAGAGTACAGTGACGTCAGTACAAGAGTTGCACGCGAAAGTGAAAGCCTCTCAAGCATAAACCCAGTTATTGGTCATATTAAGCCCGCTCATTTGAGCGGGTTTTTTTATGCCTTGGTAATCGGCATTGACGGATTTTCTACCGACATTGGAATTGATGAATAATGGGAATGAGTGATAATCGAATCTTTCGTTAACTGAATTGATTGAGTAGTGATAACTTAACCCTATTGGATTTACTACCGTGACGAACAAATGGAACTTTCATTCGAAATACTCACACTGCTGTTTTTGGTGGCAAGCTTGGCTGGCTTTATTGATGCGATGGCTGGTGGTGGTGGTTTATTAACACTTCCTGCATTGCTTGCGGCGGGTGTTCCGCCAACTCAAGCGCTGGCGACCAATAAACTGCAAAGCTCATTTGGCAGCTTTTCTGCTACTTGGTATTTTGTCCGTAATGGCATTGTCAGCATTAAAGAGATGCGACTGGCGATTGCGTGTACCTTTATTGGTTCAGCAGTTGGTGCAGAATCGGTGCAGCATATTGATGCTGGGGTGTTGACCAGTTTGATCCCACTATTGCTGGTGGCCATTTCTCTCTACTTCTTATTAATGCCAAAAACTCGCGAGCAGCAAGGTAAAGCAAAAATTTCTGAGGCAATGTTTGCTTTTTGTGTTGGTGGCGGTGTTGGTTTTTATGATGGTTTTTTTGGCCCAGGAACCGGTTCAATTTTTACTGTTTGTTTTGTCGCGTTAGGGCATTTTTCGCTGGTGGATGCGACGGCGCGTACTAAGGTGTTGAACTTTACCTCGAATATTGCGGCGTTATTGTTCTTCATTCTCGCGGGTTTGCCGGTATGGGAGCTAGGCTTAGTGATGGCCGTGGGTGGTTTTCTCGGCGCTCAACTTGGCGCGCGAGTGGTGGTGACTAAAGGTCAAAAATGGATAAGACCTTTAGTGATCATTATGTCGATGTTGATGGCAGGAAAGTTACTTTGGCAACAGCATCACCAATGGTTGCTATCAATGTTTTAATGCGGCTATTACGATAGGACGCCGGACGCACACAGATGTGAATGGGGCGTGAAAGCGGTTGCAGTGAGGAAAAATAGTGGCACTGTTTTTCCTCAATATTGAGTGTTTTTATCACCGATAACGGCACTAGTGCCGGGGCAATACCTGCCAGTGCTAACCTTGCGGCCGCCACGTAAGAGTCCATCTGCATGATGGGCAACATATTGAGTTGGCTTAGAATCGCTTGTTGGTATGAGTTGGCTGGGTTGGAGAGATCATTGGTGATGATTGTCTCTGGCAGCTTACTGATTGGGCGATTAAAGACAATGTAGAAGGGTTCATCAAAGAGATGAAAAGCCATCAGTTGGTGGTGTGTGGGGAGGTTACCAGCACAAATCCCAAGGTGTGCTTTTCCGGATTGAACATGCTCAATAATTCTTGGCGTATGATTGGTCGTGATGCTTAGGTAAGGATCATGAGTAAAATACTCGCCTAATATTTCCGCTAAGTAACCGGCAACCAGAGTTTCAGAACAGTCCAGCTTTAAAGGGCTGTTCTCAATGATGTTTTGCTGTTCATAAATAAGCCCACGTAACTCATTAAAAGTGGGACCGATACTCTCAATAAGATTGAGCGCTTCACGTGTTAGCTGCACGTTTCTGCCGTCGGGAACAATCAGCTTCTTGCCCAGTTTCTTTTCTAAGTTAGCAATGCGTTTACTCACTGCCGATTGGCTAATGTAGAGCAAGCTACCCGTGCGACTCATGGTTTTAGCTTTGCTTAACGTCAGAAGTGTTTCAATACCTTCAAGCAACATAGAGTGACTTATGAAAAATCGGAATGAATACCTCACTGTAGCGCAACGCCATTGGCAACGCACATAAAAACGGCACTTAATAAAGAGCCGTTACTGTTTCTTCTTTAAAAATTGTGATCGCTAGGAACTTAGTTCACTTTATCCCATGCCATTGTCCAGTGAGAACCGGTTGCTGGTTGGTATTGGGTTGCGTTTTCAGTCCACTGTGAGCAGTAGCCTGAGTATGGGAAAGGTTTACATTGATAAACTTGACCATCGCTCGCTAACACTTTTGTGCCAGCAGTGTAGTTATCAAGGCCGTTAGGGAAGACAAAATCATAGTCACCCGCTGGTGGTGTTACCTCAGCTACAAGATGGAAATCTAACGTTTCTTGATTGATCAAGTTGCCAGCCTGATCTTTGATTCGGCTGATCAGCATATGGTGGCCCGCTTGAGATTTAGCCAGCGTGAGATCGACCGCTTTAGATTCACCATCTACCAGTTCGCCACTCCAACTCGCCAGCGCTTCACGGCCATGATTATAAACCGTTAACTCCGCGTGCAGATCACCGCTAGCATTTAGCGTCAATGCCAGTTCAGTCGGTTGTTCTGTGACAGTATATTCAGATTGTAAGCCTGCAATGTTAAGTGCGTAATCGGGAACAACCGTGTCAATCTCATAGCCAATTTCTACACGAGTGAGTTGGCTATCGTTTTGTAAATAGATCGGATTGGTACCGTAAACAGGGGTGAAAGTGCCTTGTTGTAGTTGGCCTGCTTTGATCGCTGTTTGCTCTTGGTTTACCTTGCTTGCTAGAGCATAAGACCAATTTTTAGCTTGAGTTAGGGCAGGGCTATCGATCGCTAATTCAGTACGATAAGCTTGGTTTTCACCAGCGTGATCAAATACGCGGGTAAAGACGCGATCGCCGATATTAAGATCGATAGTTGGTGAAATCTGGCCAGCTTGATTCCATTCTGGAAGCACAGGGCCTTGACCATCAAATTGCACATCAATCACATTGTAGAATGCTGCGGCAGTATCGCCCACATCCCAAACTGCAAGAATGACATGGTAGCCCTTACGCTCAGGGATGTTACACGCATGGCTAACTTGCTTTGGCGGTTGCACCATATTGCCTTCGATGACACAGAACGGATTCAGATCAAACGACGCTCGTGATAGTTGCGCATTTGGATTCCAATCCGCTTTAGTGATGTAGTATTTCCAATCGCGAGTGACGTGGTTGGCAGTAAAGGTCCACTCAAAGTTTTGCTGTCCAGCCGTGATTGGGCGCTTAACCCAACGATCCGCAGTTTGTTCATCTAATGCTGTGGCCAGTGCTGATTGTGCACTGGCAATTTTGCCATCAGCGGGGCCAGCTTCAGGGAAGCCTTCAGGGCCTTCCACACTTTGTGGTTCATATTGAATGGCACCACAGTTGCTGTTTTTCTCATTAGTATCAGAGGTTGGGAATTTACATAGCGCAACACGGCTTGCTGCGATGCCATCATTGAACGCAGAGATGTAGCCATGTGCGGCGACTTGCCCACTTAGAGCGGTAAGAGCGAGTGCCAATAAGGTTTTATTTGGACGTGATTTCATCACATGTTCCTTTTTAGGTTGACAAAAAATTGCCACACCTCGGCATGTGAAAAGGGCGATAAACCCTCAACACTTGATTGAGCGATCAAGTGGCGGCTCCGCTATCGTGGATAAATTTTATCGTTAGACCGGAAGCTTTGCGTCCCATTTTTTCAAATGGTTTGCCGACAGTGTGTTTGTACCAATCAAAACAAGTCTTTGCTTGTTCTACTTGTTATGAGCTGGAGAAATTTAGCTTAGAAAGTGAAAAGAGTGCGACAGAAT
The DNA here is from genome assembly GCF_000222585.1 of Vibrio scophthalmi LMG 19158. GTDB lineage: Bacteria > Pseudomonadota > Gammaproteobacteria > Enterobacterales > Vibrionaceae > Vibrio > Vibrio scophthalmi. The sequence continues at coordinate 62,849 of NZ_AFWE01000073.1, forward strand.
CCAACACGAGATGGAATCAACATCTCCTTTGGTATTGCCTCTTTTTGTTTTTCTTTCTTTTGCGCTACCGGGATAGATTCTTTAGGCTTCTATTTGCGGTATTTTTTGAGATGTTTCGTCTGTTTTAGATGGCGAAGAAAAGAAAAGCAGGCCAAGGCCTGCTTTTCAAATGCGTGTCTAAATTTACCTTCGTCAGAGACGAGCTAAATTATAGAGATTCAGTGAACGTACGTGCGATAACGTCGCGTTGCTGCTCAGTCGTTAGAGAGTTGAAACGTACAGCGTAGCCCGATACACGGATGGTTAGCTGTGGGTAGTTCTCTGGGTGAGCAACGGCGTCTTCAAGAGTTTCGCGACGTAGAACGTTAACGTTTAGGTGTTGACCACCTTCAATGCGTGGTGCAGTTTCGATTGCCACTTCACGGCTTTCGTATTCGCCTAGATCGTTAATAGCAATAACTTGGTCAGCTTGGTAGCCAGCAGATGCCGCAACACAACGTGCTTCGTTCTTTTCGCTGTCTAGTAGCCAGATAGAGTTTAGTAGATCGTCGTTAGCTGCTTTAGTAATCTGAATACCTTGAATCATTACTGTCTCCTAATCCACATTTTCTGTGGTGTTATTGGTGTTAATTTTCAATATTTTTGTTGAGCTAAGTATTATATAGCTAATATCCATTATAATAATATTGATTTAGGTCAAAAAACAACTAAAAACCTTATTTTTTTGAAGGTGATTTTATTGCGTTAAATCAATAAAAGTCTTTAAAAACTGCAAATTACAATTTATTTTATAATATAAAAAATAGTTACAACGGTCATTTTGTTGTAATTTTACTACAAAATGACCGTTTTTAAGTCAACTATGCGGACTAACTACTTGTTAGGTGGTGGTCAAACTGAAAGAGTAAAGTGATTAAATAACATGAACAAAAATTTCGGAACTAAGTATATCGGTGCGCATGTTTCTGCCGCTGGTGGGGTTGATCAAGCGCCGATGCGAGCACGTGAAATTGGCGCCAATGCTTTTGCGCTTTTCACTAAAAATCAGCGTCAATGGGTAGCAAAACCGCTTGAAGCCAAAACCATTAGCGCTTTTAAAGCTAACTGTAAAATGCTGGGCTTTAGCGCCGAGCACATTTTGCCTCATGACTCTTACTTGATTAACTTAGGTGCGCCAGAAGAAGAGAAATTAGAAAAATCGCGCGCCGCTTTTATTGATGAAATGGAACGATGTCATCAATTGGGGTTAACGCTGCTCAATTTTCATCCCGGCAGTCACCTTAACAAGATCTCTGAAGCTGAGTGTTTGGCGAAAATCGCTCATTCAATAAACTTAGCGCACCAAGCTGTACCAGATGTGATAGCCGTAATCGAAAATACTGCAGGGCAAGGCTCAAACCTTGGTTGGCGTTTTGAACATCTCGCGGCGATCATCGATCAAGTAGAAGATAAATCTCGTGTTGGCGTATGCCTTGATACCTGCCATACCTTTGCAGCAGGTTATGATCTCTCTAGCCATGAAGCGTGTGAAGTAACGTTTGCCGAGTTTGATCAAGTAGTGGGCATGCATTACTTGCGTGCAATGCACATTAATGATTCCAAATCGACATTGGGTAGCAAGGTTGATCGACACCATGCGCTGGGTAAAGGAGCCATTGGTTGGGACTGTTTTGAGTACATAGCTAAAGATAGCCGGTTTGATGCGATCCCTCTCATTCTTGAAACCATAGAACCAGAGCTGTGGCCCTTGGAAATCAAGCAGTTGCGTGAGTGGCATAGCCAAGCGTAATTTCATGCCCATCGCCGATCATCTTGTTGATTCGTTTTTGCATGTTTTTTTGCGACAATAGCGGTATCTATATAGAGGACAATCATAATGGCTAAGTTATTGACTTGGGATGATGTGATCGGCGACGAGCAGCAGCAACCTTATTTTCAGCAAACGCTGAGTTATGTCGCTGAGCAGCGCGCAGAGGGTAAGGTGGTTTTTCCTCCTGAAGCCGATGTTTTTAACGCCTTTGATGCTACGCCATTTGCCGACGTAAAAGTGGTTGTTTTAGGCCAAGATCCTTACCACGGACCAGATCAAGCACATGGCTTATGCTTCTCGGTTCTACCAGGAGTAAAAACACCGCCTTCTTTAGTCAATATGTACAAAGAGCTCGCGCAAGATGTGGAGGGGTTTACTATTCCACAGCATGGCTATTTGCAATCTTGGGCTGAACAAGGGGTGCTATTACTCAATACTGTGTTAACGGTTGAGCAGGGTAAAGCGCACTCTCATGCAAAAACAACTGGATGGGAAACCTATACCGATAAAGTGATTGCAGCACTTGACCAATATGGCAGTGGCATTGTGTTTCTACTCTGGGGAGCGCATGCGCAGAAAAAAGGACGCTTTATTGATCGCTCAAAGCACCATGTACTAGAAGCTCCCCACCCATCACCGCTGTCGGCTCACCGTGGTTTCTTTGGTTGCCATCACTTTTCTTTGGCTAACCAGCACTTAACCGCACAAGGCTTGAAGCCGATTGATTGGATACTGCCTGAGCGGGTTTAACTGAGTTAGCTCAACGACTCAACGAATATTACGAGAGAAGCCTGATGGGCTTCTCTTTATTTTTCAATTACTCGTATTGATTTTAGTTACTAATCTGGTCTTTTTTTGAACAGCCTCTAAACCTTTATTGGCGTTTTCTTATACACTTACAAAGATTATGTGTTTAAGGAGAAACGCTATGATGATTGAACAAATCAGGCGTGAACATGGCTATATGGTGCGTCTACTCGCTATCCTTGCCAATAAAGTGGAATTGCTAAAGCAAGAACAGCCAGTCAATTACAGCTTGATTAAAGAGGTGGTCGATTACTTGTCTGAATATTCAGAGAAATATCATCATCCGAAAGAGGATATTCTTTATCACTATTACCGTGAACATTACGGTGCGCATGATGATATGGACAACTTAGAATTTGAGCACAAGTTGTTGGAATGTAAAACGCATGCGTTTATGAATATTGTCGAGATGATCTTGCAAGATGCTGTGGTACCGCATCATCTGTTTATTGAGCAATTGGAAGCGTTCATGAATGCGCAGAAGTCACACTTAGAGCTGGAAGAGAAAAATATTTTGCCGATGATTTGTGACCGATTTAGTGTCGAAGATTGGCAACACGTGGAAACGCTCTATAGTGGTACAGATGACGATCCTGTCTTTGGGGATACGATTGCTGAGCAATATGCGCAACTGGCGAAACGCGTGCGCGCGACAGATAAAGAGTGTATTTAACGTTTATCATACGAGCGGTAAAATAAAGAGGCGCCTTGGCGCCTCCTTTATTGACTAAAATTCTAAATTTTCCAACTTATCTAATCCGATATCCATATCAAGCAGCTCTTTTTCTAAGCGACGACGATCTTGAATTGCCTCTATTTCTCGCCATTTACGTTTAACAGGTTTTGATTTTGCTGAGCGACCTCGTGAAAAGTCCATCTCCATCATCTCATCAAAGTTCAAGCCATCCATATGCCACCTCTGTTGTACGTTGTTATTGGTTAGATTAAATACCATTGAGATTGAAGGGTATCTATGATTGATTTCTCATTTGTTGCGATCCAATGAAATTTTTATGGCTTTTTGTGCTCGATGTACCTTTTTAGAAGAGCGTGCTGTATAAAAAACGTTCAGTTGTCAGTGTGAAAACGATTAATTTTAGCTATTTTTGATGTTAACTGGCTGTTTTAAGTTGGCGCTAAAATGCTAATCAACCTTGCTCTTGCCCCCTCATCCGATAGGTAACATACAAAATGGGGGGTAAATCACACAAATTTGCTGGTAAAACCAGTAGAGACAAGGTGTTAGCCTACTTTTATCGGATGGCGTTTTTATTGCTATTGATAGATTTGGCTTGTTGTTAATAGTTGATGTTGTTGTGCTGATTTTGTGGTTGATTTGTTCTTTTTTGTGTTAACTATTAGTGAGTTTATAGTGAAAAATAACATTGTAATGCGTGTGTTTGCATATTGATTTTTGCTATTCTTCACTGCATTATCCGCCCGTCAAAAATTACGTCGGTACGTGAAACGGAAGCATGAAGCGAGTTTTACAGATCTCAGCTGCCAAAAATAAAACATACACTACCAAGAATTGACACTTGGTGACGCAGCTAGATGGATGGCAAGGATGCAAAATCGACGAAACTCACTATGAGGATGTTATGACAGACTTAATTAATTTAATGAATGACCTGCTTTGGGGGTCGATTCTTGTTTATCTTTTGGTCGGCGTGGGCGTCTACTTTACTATCCGTCTAGGATTCATTCAGTTCCGCCATTTTGGCCATATGTTCTCAGTGTTGAAGAACAGTCGTAAAGCAGACAAAGCTGGTATTTCTTCTTTCCAAGCTCTTTGTACCAGTCTCGCTGCACGTGTCGGTACCGGTAACATGGCCGGTGTTGCTGTAGCACTAACCGCTGGTGGCCCTGGCGCTATCTTCTGGATGTGGTTGATTGCCATGCTGGGTATGGCAACTTCATTTGCCGAAAGTACACTCGCACAGCTTTACAAAACCAAAGATGATGATGGCAACTACCGTGGTGGCCCTGCTTACTACATGGAAAAAGGGTTGGGCATGCGCTGGATGGGCATCCTGTTCTCTATTTTCCTGATTATCGCTTTTGGTCTGGTTTTCAACGCGGTTCAAGCGAACTCGATTGCCAACGCAATGCACAATGCATTTGGTTGGGATGATCAGTACGTGGGTGTTGTCGTGGTTGCGCTATCGGCGATTGTAATTTTTGGTGGTATCAAGCGTATTGCACGCGTGGCAGAGTTGGTTGTGCCAATCATGGCAACAGCTTATTTAGCGCTTGCACTGTTTGTGATGATCGCCAATATCGAAAAATTGCCAGCAATCCTAACCTTGATTGTGAAGAGTGCTTTTGGCCTGCAAGAAGCCGCTGCTGGTGGTGTGGGTTATGCGATTGCTCAAGCGATGATTAACGGTGTGAAACGCGGCCTATTCTCAAACGAAGCGGGTATGGGTTCTGCGCCAAACGCGGCTGCTTCTGCAACACCATATCCACCACACCCTGCTTCGCAAGGTTATGTGCAAATGTTGGGTGTTTTTGTCGATACGATTGTGATCTGTTCGGCGACAGTATCGATCATCTTGATGTCAGGTGAGTTTGTACCAGGTGGTCAAGTGACGGGTATCGAACTGACTCAAGCTGCGTTGAGCTCTCAAGTGGGCAATTGGGGTAGCATTTTTGTTGCGGTGGCGATTTTCTTCTTCGCTTTCACCTCTATCATTGCGAACTACTCGTATGCTGAAACGAACTTAATCTTCTTAGAGCATAATCATAAAGCGGGTCTTGGCCTGTTCCGTATTATTGTTCTTGGTATGGTGATGTTTGGCGCGCTAGCTTCACTGCCAGTGGTATGGGCATTAGCTGATGTCTCCATGGGTCTAATGGCGATTGTGAACTTGGTCGCGATCATCTTACTTTCTGGTACGGTGATTAAGCTGGCGAAAGACTACAACCGTCAGTTAAAAGAAGGCAAATTGCCGACGTTTGATGCCAATGAGTACCCAGAGCTGAAATCTCAGCTTGAAGAAGGCATCTGGTATACCGACGAGAAGAAAAAATAGTCGTTGCCAATAGATAGAAACGATTAAATCGATACATAAAGCCATGCAGACATTGCATGGCTTTTTTTGTACTCTAATCATCTGATGATAAATGGAAGAGTAAAGTCATGCTGATAGTTGTATCCCCTGCGAAGACCTTGGATTATGAGTCGCCATTGGCGACAGAAAAGTTCACTCAACCGGAGTTGGTTGAGTATTCTAAGCAGCTGATTGACGTGTGTCGCCAGTTGACGCCTGCTGATGTGGCGAGTTTGATGAAGGTCAGCGACAAAATTGCTGATTTGAATGTTGGTCGCTTCCAAGAGTGGAGTGAGACGTTTACGCCGCAGAACGCCCGTCAGGCGATCTTAGCCTTTAAAGGTGACGTCTATACCGGTTTAGACGCTGAAACGCTGTCAGAGGACGATTTCGACTATGCACAGCAGCATCTGCGCATGTTGTCTGGCTTATATGGCCTGCTCAAGCCGCTCGACCTTATGCAACCCTACCGTCTTGAGATGGGCACTAAGTTAGCCAATACAAACGGAAGTAACTTGTATCAGTTCTGGGGCAACGTGATCACCGATAAGTTGAACCAAGCGATCAGCGAACAAGGCGACAATGTACTGATCAATCTAGCATCGAATGAGTACTTTAAAGCGGTGAAACCAAAAGCACTCGATGCGCAGGTGATTACGCCGATCTTCAAAGATTGCAAAAATGGTCAGTACAAGGTGATCAGTTTCTATGCGAAAAAAGCACGTGGCATGATGGCGCGCTATATTATTGAGAATCGCATCTCAAGCGTCGCTGATTTGACCCAGTTTGATGTGGCGGGCTATTACTTTGTCGAAGAAGAGTCGACCCCGACAGATCTCGTGTTTAAACGCGAAGAGCAGTAAAAGGAACGGCTTATGTGGGCTTGGTTTACACGTTGGTTAAAAAAATACGATCAATGGTGTCAGTCGATGGGGCTAACCCCAGAGCAAAAACGCAGTTGCGTTGCTTATCGTGCAGAACCAACTTTGCAAGAGCAACCCAAACCCTCTTCTAAGGCGCAGCAGTGATGCGCCTTTTTGATACCCACTGTCATTTGGATTTTGCACCATTTGCAGCGAATATTGAACAACAGCTACAAAGTGCTCAGCAAGTTGGAGTTGAGCGTGTGCTACTGCCTGCTACTGGGCCTGAAAACTGGTCACGCTTAGCCTCACTAAGTAAGCAGTTTCCGGCACTCTATTATGCGTTGGGTTTCCATCCTTATTTTCTTACTCAGCAGTCTCTCAATGATGTGGTGCTTTTAGACGTTCAAATGACTGAGCGCGTCTCGCGCTGTGTTGCGATTGGTGAGTGTGGTTTAGATGCGATGGTTGATGTCCCTATGGCACAGCAGGAAGCCATTTTTATTGCTCAAATTGAGTTGGCCAAACAGCATCGTTTGCCACTTATTCTCCATGGGCGAAAAACGCACAATCGGCTGATTCAATTGCTTAAACAAGCGCGCTTTGAATATGGTGGCATACTGCATGGGTTTTCGGGCAGTTATCAGCAAGCAATGCAATTTATCGATTTAGGTTTCTATCTCGGCATTGGTGGCGTGATCACTTACCCGCGTGCAAATAAAACTCGTCAAGCCGTCGCGCAATTACCTCTTTCTGCTTTAGTGTTGGAGACGGATGCCCCAGATATGCCGTTAATGGGTTATCAAGGTGAGCCCAATCATCCCAAACGTTTGCCTCTGGTTTTACAGCATTTGGCACAATTGCAGAATAAAGATAGGCAAACGGTTGCTGATAACGTTTGGCGTAATAGCAATTTGGCCCTAAATATTTGTGAATAAATTCTAAAATGTTTGTACGCTTTGTGAATTTGAAGAGTGATTTTATTGATCGTGATCACATTTGTGATTGAACAATGCGTGAATCGTATCAGAAAGTGTGAAGGGCACATTACTTTATCATAGGTGGGATGAGTATAATTGCCCCGCTTTTTGAGCTCCATTTTGTAACACGCCAACAAATAACTTATAAGGAAGTCATAAACTATGAGCCTGTTTATGAGCCTAGTCGGTATGGTAGTGCTTCTTGCTATTGCATTTGCATTTTCATCTAACCGCAAAGCTATCAATTTTAGAACTGTGGGTGGCGCTTTCGCTATCCAATTTATCCTTGGTGCATTCGTTTTATACGTACCATGGGGCCGTGATCTATTAAACGGTTTTTCACAAGGGGTTTCTAACGTTATCAACTATGGTAACGCAGGTACCGACTTCCTATTCGGCGGTCTTGTTTCTGGCAAGATGTTCGAACTATTCGGTGGCGGCGGTTTCATCTTCGCATTCCGCGTACTTCCAACGCTAATTTTCTTCTCTGCACTGATTTCGGTTCTTTACTACATCGGCGTTATGCAGTGGGTTATCCGCATTCTTGGTGGCGCACTACAAAAAGCGCTTGGCACTTCTCGTGCGGAATCAATGTCTGCAGCAGCTAACATTTTCGTAGGTCAAACTGAAGCACCACTAGTGGTTCGTCCGTTTGTACCTAAGATGACACAATCTGAGCTATTTGCAGTAATGTGTGGTGGTCTTGCATCCGTTGCTGGTGGTGTACTAGCAGGTTACGCGCAAATGGGTGTGCCACTAGAGTACCTAGTAGCAGCATCATTCATGGCAGCACCTGGTGGTCTACTGTTCGCTAAGATTCTGTACCCAGAAGTTGATAAGCCTCAAGAAGACATCCAAGAAGCAATGGATGGCGGCGACGACAAACCTGCAAACGTGATTGACGCAGCAGCAGGCGGCGCAGCAGCAGGTCTACAACTAGCGCTAAACGTTGGTGCAATGCTAATCGCATTCGTAGGTCTAATCGCGCTAATCAACGGTATGCTTGGTGGCATCGGTGGTTGGTTCGGTATGCCTGAACTGACCCTAGAACTGATTCTAGGTTACGCGTTCTCTCCACTAGCATTCCTAATCGGTGTGCCAATGGACGAAGCAATCTTTGCTGGTTCATTCATCGGTCAAAAACTGGTTGTGAACGAATTCGTTGCTTACCTAAACTTCACTCCATACATTCCTCACCTTGTTGATGGTGTATTGGTTGCTGATGCGGTAGTTCCTGCGACTGGCGAAATCATGTCGCCGAAGACAATGGCTATCATCTCATTTGCACTTTGTGGTTTCGCGAACCTTTCATCTATCGCGATTCTACTAGGTGGCCTAGGTTCTCTAGCACCAAGCCGTCGCAGCGACATCGCACGTATGGGTGTTAAAGCGGTACTTGCGGGTACGCTATCTAACCTAATGGCAGCAACAATTGCAGGTTTCTGTCTAACACTATCAAGCATGTAATAAGCGCTCGATAATATAGACGTCACTTGACACGATGCCCTGTAGCAAGAGATTGCTGCGGGGTATTTTTTTGCTTGAATGTTCGTGGCCATGTTTTGCTGTGCTTTTCACTTCGGATATGCACGAAAGTTCGAGCTAACTTTTTTGAGATACAAACCGTTTGCGTTCTTTTTGTTACTACAGTTTTGCGGTGAATGTCGATAATGTAGAGCCATCAATGCAATTTGGGTTGGAATGGATTCGACTCAGCAATGAATTTTAACTGGTTAGCAAATCAATGCTCTCCAGAGGTATATAGCGCAAGCGTTTTTGCGCACTATATGATATTAAAGACACCGCAATCATAGATTGTTGTGCCATAGGCCAAACTGGTACTGTGCGGTGACAAGGATAGCAATTGGGGCAGATTCGCTATTTGCCACGAGTCTTCAAGGAACCAAGTCCGTTCATCAATAACTGCGTTCTCAACCTATACTATTTAAGGCCAGAAGCAGTCACATTTTTGAATACTTATCGGAGATAGAAATGAGCGATTTAAAAGCAGCAGCGTTACGTGCACTTCAACTAATGGATCTAACGACGCTAAATGATGACGACACAGATGCAAAAGTAATTTCACTTTGTCATGACGCAAAAACAGCCGTTGGCAATACTGCTGCGATCTGTATCTACCCTCGCTTTATTCCTATTGCTAAGAAGACACTTCGCGAACAAGGTACACCAAATGTACGTATCGCAACGGTAACTAACTTCCCTCACGGTAACGACGATATCGAGATTGCTGTTGCGGAAACCAAAGCAGCCGTTGCCTACGGTGCGGATGAAGTTGACGTTGTATTCCCATACCGTGCTCTTATTGCGGGTAATGCGGAAGTGGGCGCTGAGCTAGTTAAGCAATGTAAAGCAGCGTGTGGCGATATCCTTCTTAAAGTGATCATCGAAACGGGTGAGCTAAAAGAAGAAGCGCTAATCAAGCAAGCTTCGCAAATCTGTATCGAAGCGGGCGCTGACTTCATCAAAACCTCAACAGGTAAAGTGCCAGTAAACGCGACGCCGGAATACGCACGTATGATGCTAGAAGTGATTCGTGATATGGGTGTTGCTGAGACCGTTGGTTTCAAACCTGCGGGCGGCGTACGTACTGCTGAAGATGCAGCGGCATACTTAGCAATGGCTGATGAAATCCTAGGTGATAACTGGGTTGATGCTCGCCACTACCGTTTTGGTGCATCAAGCCTACTAACAAGCCTTCTTAATACATTAGAAGTGACAGACGAGACTGCTGACCCAGCAGCGTACTAATCTCTTCGTCATATTTGAAGCTGCAGCGTTGTTTGCTGCATAAATTCGCTCTAATCACATAGTTATCTATGCTCATAGAGCGAATTTACTGGCTGCCTAGCTGCCGCTCCAACTATTTAGAAGATGGTGTAAAAATTCTGTCTGTTTGATGAAGTGGTGCTAGCCATCACTTCAATCTCTACCTCTATTCCCTACAACCATAACTCGCACGAGTATGGGAGGATCTAATGTACTTACCTCAAGAGATCATTCGTAAAAAACGTGACGGCGAAGTGCTGACCAGCGACGAGATCAACTTCTTTATTCAAGGCGTAGCAAACAATACTGTTTCTGAAGGTCAGATTGCTGCGTTTGCTATGACGATTTTCTTCAATGAAATGACGATGCCAGAGCGTATTGCCCTAACGTGCGCAATGCGTGATTCAGGCATGGTCATCGATTGGAGCCACATGAACTTCGGTGGTCCGATTGTTGACAAACATTCAACCGGTGGCGTGGGTGACGTAACGTCCTTAATGCTTGGCCCTATGGTGGCAGCATGTGGTGGTTTCGTTCCGATGATCTCTGGTCGTGGTTTAGGCCACACAGGTGGTACGCTCGATAAACTTGAAGCGATCCCTGGCTACAACATTACTCCAAGCAATGAGGTCTTTGGTCAAGTGACTAAAGACGCCGGTGTTGCGATCATCGGTCAGACGGGCGATCTTGCTCCGGCTGATAAGCGTGTATACGCAACGCGTGATATCACCGCAACCGTTGACAATATCTCGTTGATTACTGCGTCAATTCTGTCTAAGAAACTGGCTGCGGGTCTTGAGTCACTGGTGATGGATGTCAAAGTAGGTTCAGGTGCCTTTATGCCAACTTACGAAGCATCAGAAGAGCTGGCAAAATCAATCGTGGCCGTTGCCAATGGCGCAGGTACCAAAACCACCGCCATCCTGACTGATATGAACCAAGTACTTGCATCGTCAGCAGGTAACGCAGTTGAAGTGCGCGAAGCTGTGCGCTTTTTAACTGGCGAATACCGTAACCCTCGCTTACTAGAAGTGACGCTAGCGTCTTGTGCGGAAATGTTGGTGTTGGCTAAGCTGGCGAAAGACAGCGAAGAAGCGAACGCTAAACTGATGGAAGTGTTGGATAACGGTAAAGCAGCAGAGTGTTTTGGCAAGATGGTCGCAGGCCTTGGCGGCCCGGCAGACTTTATTGCGAACTACGATAACTATTTAGAAAAAGCGCAGATCATCAAGCCAGTGTTTGCTGAGCAAAATGGTGTGGTTTCTGCGATGGATACCCGTGCGATTGGTATGGCAGTGGTTTCTATGGGTGGTGGTCGCCGTGTGGCGACGGATGAAATTGACTACGCAGTTGGTTTTGACCAGTTCATTCGCTTAGGTGAAGTGGCTGACGAGAATAAACCATTGGCACTGATTCATGCCCGCTCTGAAGAGCAGTGGCAAGAAGCGGCCAAAGCACTGCGTAACGCAATTCAAATTGGCGGTGAGTACACCCCAACGCCAAACGTATATTGTCAAATTCGCGCTGAAGACGTTTAAACTTAATTAAGGCCTACTTAATAATAACGAATTCCAAGTGGGCCTGAGGAACGAGCAATGAAAAGAGCATTTATTTTAGTCCTAGACTCATTTGGTATTGGTGAAACAGCAGATGCTGCACAATTTGGTGATGTTGGTGCTGACACCATGGGCCACATTGCAGAGCAGTGTGCGAAAGGTTTAGCCGATAACGATCAGCGCAGCGGCGCACTGAAACTGCCAAATTTATCTAAGCTTGGTTTGGCGATGGCGCACAAAGAATCAACCGGTCACTTTGCTGCTGGCCTTGAGAGTGATGTTGAGATCATTGGTGCTTACGGTCATGCGGCGGAGCTCTCTTCTGGTAAAGATACTCCGTCAGGTCACTGGGAAATTGCCGGTGTACCGGTATTATTCGACTGGGGCTACTTTACCGATAAGAGTAATAGCTTCCCTAAAGAGCTGACTGATCGCATTCTTGCGCGTGCGGGCCTAGAAGACTATTTAGGCAACTGCCATGCGTCAGGCACACAAGTGCTTGATGATTTGGGCGAAGAGCACATGAAAACGGGTTTGCCAATTTTCTACACTTCGGCTGATTCTGTATTCCAGATTGCGTGTCATGAAGAGACTTTCGGCCTTGAGCGTCTATTGGAGCTTTGCCAAATCGCTCGTGAAGAGTTGGCAGACTACAACATTGGCCGTGTTATCGCTCGTCCATTCATTGGCCCAGGTAAAGGTCAGTTTGAACGTACTGGTAACCGTCGCGATTTATCGGTTGAGCCGCCAGCAACCACCGTCTTGCAAAAGCTGGTTGAAGAGAAGCAAGGTCATGTGGTTTCAATCGGTAAGATTGCTGATATCTATGCGAACTGCGGTATTACTAAGAAAGTAAAAGCGACCGGCATCCCAGCGCTATTTGATGCAACGCTAGAGCAGATTAAGCAAGCGGGTGACAACACGATTGTCTTCACTAACTTTGTTGATTTTGACTCTGCTTACGGTCACCGTCGTGACGTCGCGGGTTACGCAGCAGCGCTAGAATATTTCGATGGCCGCATCAATGAAGTTCTAGAATTGATGCAAGAAGATGACATCCTGATCCTAACCGCCGATCACGGTTGTGATCCGACATGGCAAGGTACCGATCATACACGTGAGCATATCCCAGTGATCGTTTACGGTCAGAAGGTGCCTGCTGGCTCGTTAGGCCTGCGTGATACGTTTGCGGATATCGGCCAGACACTAGCAGGTTATTTTGCTACATCTCCGATGGATTATGGCAAAGGCTTCTTGTAAATTACTTAATGGCGCTACGGATAGTCGTAGCGCCTTACTTATATTTTGAAAAGGAATACACAAATGGCAACTCCACATATTAATGCTGAAATGGGTGCTTTTGCAGACGTAGTTCTAATGCCGGGCGACCCGCTACGCGCTAAATACATTGCAGAAACGTTCCTAGAAGACGTAGTTCAAGTATGTGATGTTCGTAATATGTTCGGTTACACCGGTACTTACAAAGGTCGTAAGATCTCGGTTATGGGCCACGGCATGGGTATTCCTTCATGCTCAATCTATGTTACAGAGCTAATTAAAGACTTTGGTGTGAAGAAAGTGATCCGTGTTGGTAGCTGTGGCGCGGTTAACGAAGACATTAAAGTACGTGATGTGGTTATCGGTATGGGTGCTTGTACTGACTCAAAAGTAAACCGTATTCGTTTTAAAGATCACGACTTTGCTGCGATTGCAGATTACAAAATGGTTCGTGCAGCTGAAGATGCAGCAAAAGCTCGTGGTATCGACGTAAAAGTCGGTAACCTATTCTCTGCTGAACTGTTCTACACGCCAGATCCAGAAATGTTCGACGTAATGGACAAATACGGCATCGTGGGTGTTGAAATGGAAGCGGCGGGTATCTACGGTGTTGCAGCTGAATACGGCGCGAAAGCACTGACTATCTGTACTGTTTCAGATCATATTAAAACAGGTGAACAAACCTCTTCTGAAGAGCGTCAAAACACCTTTAACGACATGATGTTGATTGCCCTAGATTCAGTTCTACTTGGCGACGCAGACTAATAACGTCGATTAGAGTGCTCACTTCGAGAGTTGGAGATGTTGCGCTTTAGATATCAAGATAACCTTTATGCGTTGTCTTGAAGCAAAATAAAAGGGTTGAAGTATGACTACTTCAACCCTTTAAAATATCTCGCTTCTCGCTTCTCGCTTCTCGCTTCTCGCTTCTCGCTTCTCGCTTCTCGCTTCTCGCTTCTCGCTTCTCGCTTCTCGCTTCTCGCTCTACATCTCTTTCAGCAACAAGTTTTCACCCTTGTTCTTTGGCTTACGGCGAATAATGAAGGCCAATAAGAAACCAGCCACAAAACTCACTCCGACCATCGAGTACATGTAGCGATCACTCTTGCGGTAATAGTGATCGGAAAAGGCGGTCAACTTACCGGTTTCAAAGGTCATACGAATAAAACCGACGATGCTATTGTCATGCATGATGGGCTCAACCAACTGCTGACGGCCAATCCGCGCCGTTTCCAATGGGGTATCTAAGCCCAGGATTTCACGTACTGATTTGGCTTTATCGCTGGAGGCAAGGCGAATACCTTCCGCATTATAGATTGTGGCATCAAACACCAATTTGTCTTGTGACAATTGATTGGTGAGGCGTAACAAGCGCTCTTGGTCACCTTCAGAGATCATGGTGCCAGCCGACAGAGAGGCTTGAGAAATGAGTACTTTCGTAAATGTTTCGAGCTGGTTTGCTTGGATCTGTTCGTTACCTTTGGTGATTTTCACGCTATTAACCGCAATCATCGCACCGCCAGCAATCAAAAACAGAATGACCAGCACTCTTATCGCCATACGAAATGAAAACAAAGAAGAGTCCATTAGTTACCTTCCATTACCTTAGAGTCGTATAGCAGTGAGCTGTGACTCGCGGGCTAAAACATAAAATATCGTATACACTGCGCATATTGAGACTTGCGTTACCAAATTGCAATAGGGTAACGTGGAAGCAATTTTAACAGGAATTTTTGACATGGATATGTTTAATACCTTATCAATACGTCGTCATACGACGCTACTTAATCGCTTACCTGAAACCCAGCAGTCTACTAATTTCGATCGCAAAAAGGCTGGTTGGATTGTGTTTGCTCACTATCTCAATGGGCAACAGTTTGATGACATCGATTTTTTCACTGGTGAATATAACCCGATCGTCGATGTTTGGAAGGTCGGGCAATATGAAGTTGCTTTGATGGCAGGCGAGCTGACCGCTGAATTGGAAGAGATTTTACAAGCTCTAGAGCTCGACTATGCACAACTGCGCGATATTCCCGATCTAACTAAGCCGGGTTTGATTGTGATGGACATGGACTCGACGGCGATTCAAATTGAGTGCATTGATGAGATTGCTAAGTTGGCTGGTGTCGGCGAGGAAGTCTCGGCGATCACTGAGCGTGCGATGCAAGGTGAACTCGATTTTGAACAAAGCTTACGTCAACGTGTTGCTAAGCTTGAAGGTGCTGACGAAGGTATTCTTAGCCAAGTGCGTCAGTCATTGCCGTTAATGCCCGATTTAGGTGAGCTGGTGACTACGCTACACAAGTTTGGCTGGAAGAGTACGATCGCTTCTGGTGGCTTCACCTATTTCTCTGATCACTTACAGCAGATGCTTGGCCTTGATCATGCCCAATCAAATGTATTGGAAATTGTGGATGGTAAGCTGACGGGGAAAGTGTTGGGGGAGGTGGTCTCTGCGCAGACCAAAGCGGATATTTTGCTGCAACTGGCAGAGCAATATCAGATAGAAGTGCATAATACGATTGCTGTCGGTGATGGCGCGAATGATCTCACTATGATGGGTGTTGCCGGTTTAGGTATTGCTTATCATGCTAAACCGAAGGTTGAACAACAAGCGCAGAGTGCGGTGCGCTACAGTGGTTTAGGTGGTGTGCTGTGTATCTTATCTGCGCAGCTTATTCAGCAACAGAAAATCAGTTTTAAGCCACTACCTTAAGTGACTTGATACGAATCGAGTAAAAAAGCGAGCCGAAGCTCGCTTTTTTTGTTTCTACACGACGCATTGTGAGAGGCGCTATTGTGTTAGCTCAAGGCGAATCAACACTTCTTCAGTAATATCGATATATTCGCTGTAACCGACAATCGAACAGATCTCTTTCTCGAGCGTACGCGCTTGGTGCATGCTGATGTTGCTTAGATCTTCCAGATCTTTGCGCAGTAAAGCGGTAATTGGGTCAAACACAGGCGTTGCGCAGATCCTCAAAGCATAAAAATCCCCCATTAATTGGGTCTTTTTAATGAATTCGATACGTTCATGTGTCGATTCAAAGTCACTTGAGAGCATGGTTTCGAGCGATTGAATACGTGAGCCAAATTTGATTGCCGATATATACAACTCTTGATATTGCGGGGTTGCCCCCTCGATGCGTTTCATCGGCGCCGCTAATAATGTGGTGGTACGCCCCTTATAGACTGCTTCTAAAGAGTATTTATCATTGTGTCCTAACTTGGCAAATAGCGTTAAGTGAGGCAGCAGCGGATAGTTCACGCCAATCACTTTCGGCTTTAGGCTATTGCCTTTTTTTTCCACGAATAGCGGCGTACTGATCATCTTGTCGAGCAAAACATTATGCAGGCTTTCTAGTAACTCTTGGCTTGGCAAGTTCTCTTGTTTGGCGACTAACTTTTCGTGATTGTGTTCAATCAGGCGGCCAAAGAAGGTCATGGTACGGCGGTTTTTACTGTTGTTATCCATCACCAGTTGCACCCGTTTTCCACCCGGACTAATGCGAATAACGGTATAAGGCACTTTGCTTAATTGCAAAGAACGGTCATAGAGCTGCAACTCACTGAAGTTGATGTCGCATTGATCGCCCGCTTTGAGCTCTATCGGGGTGTTCAAAGCAACGTATAGACCACGACGAGAAATATCTAAGGTCACGCCCGAAGCTTGCTGCCCTCTGGCTGACAAAAATAGCGGTGAGCGGAACTGATAACGAGGTTCTCTGCGACGGCTTTGTGCATCAAAGTAGAGACTGATTGGGGTATCGACACAATTACGTTTGTGACAGAAACGGTTCAGCTCGCTGGTGGCTAAACGCGGCTTTTCCGTCAGCAAATAATCTTTGCCAGAATGATGATCCGCGATCTCTTGTAAAATACCAAAGTGAGTCAGTTCTCGGGTTAGGTCTAAAGAGTCAGGTGGTAAATTCACCAGATGTTCGCGCTCGTGTTCCGAAAGTTCAAATACCGAAAGGCGAAACACTTTCCAGCTCTCTTTTTTTGCGCCCACATGCCAAAACAGTTGGCGCTGTTCACGCGTAGCCTCAGGCATCATCATTGAGAAGAAACGTTCTTTATCGCCTTGTTGATGCTTGAAGGAGTAGAGCACATTATTGCTGCCACGTACGCCGGGTTTGGTGAGCAGCTCCATCCGTTCTTGGCTAAATAGGTTGGAGAGCGTTAATTGGTTGCGCTCATCATTCCAATATTGCCAAATAGCTTGGTTGTTTTCGGTCATCAAGACCATTTTCAACTCATTGCCACTAAAGAACACCGGCAGGTTGCATGTGTGTTTGAGATAGTTGTGTTCATAGCCACGTGAGCGGGCTCGGATCACTTTATCTTGATTATCGTGACGCGCTTTGAGTGAATGGGTGTGGAGAAATTGGGTGATGATTTCATCCACCACTGGGGTTTCATCGAGTTTGATTACGCGTAAAAATCGAACGGCGTCATTTTCATGTGATTCATCAATGCCAACAATGCGATACTGGATCGCCTCTTCGATATTAACAATCTTGTTGCTACGAGCCACTTCGGTATAAACAACCGAGATCACTTCCCCCAATTTATAATCAAAAGCAGAAGGGGCTTTAAGTCGACCACCAGAAGGGGAAATGTCCACTGTAACGCCATGAACCAGTTGATCATTGGCGAGGTGGATTTCAATCTGGGTTGAGATCTTGAGTCGGTTTTCTTTTCGTTTCAGATCGTAGCCCATCACGATGGGTTCGGCGTGGAAGCTGATGGCTGTGTTAGTGAGATCAGAGCCTTGCGGCTTACCTTTCTGGTTCATCACTTTAAAACTGTTACGTGTGTTACTGAGTGAGTCAAAGACTCCTTCGGTATAACCACTGAATTTACGTACGTTTTTGTGATAGATATTAAAAGCCACATCATCGAGCCAATGAGTGATGCCATCTAACTCGTATTCTCGACATTCTCCTTTCACTCTGCCGCGCAAATCGATAGAACGATAGCAGGGGGTAGTCAGGCGTTTGAGTTCCATCTTGACCAGAATTTTTAACGACGGCGGTTCGCCATCTGTCAATTGTGACAGAAGGTATTCAAAGTCCTCCGTTTTATATACGGGGATCAGTCGTTCTGAGATAGAGAGTATTGCCTGCTTCTGCATGTTTTTTTAAGCCCGTCCTTGTCTAAACTGATATCGGCCTTGATTATTAGATCTTTAGTGATATGTTACGGCGAATCAAGTCTATAAGCTGGCTATTTAGGCTGCCAACATCACAAAAACACATTGAGGTCACATGGCAAAAGCAAAACGAGCATACGTTTGTAATGATTGCGGGGCAGATTTTCCTCGTTGGCAAGGTCAATGCAGTGCCTGTGGCGCTTGGAATACCATCAGCGAAGTGCGCCTTGCCGCATCTCCTGCGGTTGCACGTAATGAACGATTGACCGGTTATGCTGGCTCTGGCGATGAAAGCCAAGTGCAAACCTTGGCGGAAATTAATCTGCAAGAGGTGCCGCGCTTTAGCAGTGGTTTTAAAGAGCTCGACCGAGTGCTTGGTGGCGGCATCGTACCTGGGGCGGCGATTTTGATCGGTGGTAATCCTGGGGCGGGTAAATCAACATTACTGCTGCAAACCATGTGTCTTTTGTCCGCACAAATGCCGACCTTGTATGTCACGGGTGAAGAATCATTGCAGCAAGTGGCCATGCGCGCTTCACGTTTAGGCTTGCCAAAAGAGCATCTAAAAATGCTCTCAGAAACCAATGTCGATCGTATTTGCCAAGTGGCTGAGAAAGAGCAGCCAAGAATTATGGTGATCGATTCGATCCAAGTCATGCACGTTGCTGATGTGCAATCATCACCGGGTACGGTTGCGCAGGTGCGTGAGTCAGCCACGGCGCTGACGCGTTATGCTAAGCAAAATAATGTCGCCGTGTTTATGGTTGGACATGTCACCAAAGATGGCACATTGGCAGGCCCGAAAGTCCTTGAGCATATTATTGACTGCTCAGTATTACTGGATGGTGGTACCGATACCCGTTTTCGTACCTTACGCAGCCATAAAAACCGTTTCGGTGCGGTGAATGAGTTAGGCGTATTTGCTATGACAGGGCAAGGCTTACGTGAAGTCAGTAATCCGTCGGCGATTTTCCTTTCTCGCGGTGAAGAGGAAACCTCTGGCAGTTCCGTGATGGTGGTTTGGGAAGGGACGCGTCCACTCTTGGTTGAAATTCAAGCCTTGGTCGATTATTCACAACTGGGCAATCCACGCCGTGTGGCAGTGGGCTTAGAGCAAAACCGTTTATCGTTGCTGCTGGCTGTATTACACAAGCATGGTGGACTGCAGATGGCGGACCAAGATGTATTCGTTAACGTCGTTGGTGGTGTGAAGGTGACCGAAACCAGTGCTGACCTTGCTTTGGTTATGGCATTGTTGTCGAGCTTTAGAGATCGTCCACTACCAAAAGATGTGGTGGTGTTTGGTGAAGTCGGCTTAGCGGGAGAAATTCGTCCTGTGCCAAGTGGCCAAGAACGTCTCAATGAAGCATTTAAACACGGTTTTAAACGCGCGATAGTTCCCGCGGCCAATATGCCTAAAGGCGGTATTGAAGGCATGCAGATCCACGGAGTTAAAAAACTTTCGGAGGCAATTCAGGCGTTCGACGAGCTTTGAATTTCTATCGGGTCGATTGAGTTGCAGTATTGAATTTATCTTGGTGCTGCATTGAGGGGAATTGCGCGAGTGCAAATCTAATTTGATGACGCTGCGGCGTCTATAATTGATACTATTCCGTTGATGCAAGAACCATTTGGTTGAAATGCAACCGCTTTTCATCTTGCTAGCACTGAACAAAATCGGTAGGCTTAGCGCAAATTGAACGCTTAAAGATACCCCTGACTCAGATATAACGACTTTCGTGTACCGCATGGCAGAAAACATGCAGTGTTTTCGGTGTTATGTTGCTCTTCTTTTTTCCATCACACAGTCTTAATGCTGCTGGTTCTTTGCTCTGAAAGCAGCGCATTGATGTGGCAATTTTTGAGGTAAGAATGGAAACAGAAAGAGACGAAAAGAGGGGACTTTAGGACGAATTGTGAAAAGTTGGCTATCCTTTCTCTGAGTGGAAAATGGGCCAAATATTTTTTTCAATCCAACTGCATGCAAAGGTATCAGTCTTGACAGAATATGATATACTCTGCGCGCACTTTATACCTTATTAACAGAGTAAGACAATGACTGATTTATCAAAATACAGAAACATTGGTATTTTTGCTCACGTAGACGCAGGTAAAACTACTTCTACAGAGCGTATCCTTAAGCTAACTGGTAAAATCCACAAGATCGGTGATACACACGACGGTTCAACTACTACTGACTTCATGGAGCAGGAAGCTGAACGTGGTATTACAATCCAGTCTGCAGCTACTACTTGTTTCTGGAACGATCACCGCCTAAACATCATCGATACTCCTGGACACGTTGACTTCACAATCGAAGTTTACCGTTCTCTTAAAGTACTTGATGGTGGTATCGGTGTATTCTGTGGTTCTGGCGGTGTTGAGCCTCAGTCAGAAACTAACTGGCGTTACGCTGACGAATCTCACGTATCACGTATCATTTTCGTTAACAAACTAGACCGTATGGGCGCTGACTTCTACAAAGTTTGTGACCAAGTACAAAACGTACTAGGTGCTACGCCACTAATCATGACTCTACCTATCGGTATCGAAGACGATTTCGTAGGTGTTGTTGACGTACTAAGCCAAAAAGCTTACGTATGGGATGAGTCTGGTCAGCCAGAAAACTACGAAGTTCAAGATATCCCTGCTGATATGGTTGAGCAAGCGGCTGAATACCGTGAAATGCTAATCGAAACTGCAGTAGAGCAAGACGACGAGCTAATGATGGCTTACATGGAAGGTGAAGAGCCTTCAGTTGAAGACATCAAACGTTGTATCCGTAAAGGTACTCGTGATCTAGCGTTCTTCCCTACTTACTGTGGTTCAGCGTACAAGAACAAAGGCATGCAGCTTATTCTTGACGCAGTAGTTGATTACCTACCTTCTCCAACAGAAGTAGATCCTCAACCTCTAACTGACCCAGATACTGGTGAAGCGACTGGCGAATTCGCAGTTGTATCAGTAGATGAGCCACTAAAAGCGCTAGCGTTCAAAATCATGGACGACCGCTTTGGTGCACTTACGTTCATCCGTATCTACGCTGGTAAACTGAAGAAGGGTGACACTATCCTTAACTCAGCAACTGGTAAAACTGAGCGTATCGGCCGTATGGTTGAGATGCACGCGAACGACCGTAACGAGATCGATTCAGCACAAGCTGGTGACATCATCGCAGTTGTTGGTATGAAGAACGTGAAGACTGGTCACACTCTATGTGATCCTAAACACGAAGTAACTCTTGAGCCAATGATCTTCCCAGAACCAGTAATCTCTATCGCTGTTAAGCCTAAAGATAAAAACGGTTCTGAGAAAATGGGTATCGCGATTGGTAAAATGGTTTCTGAAGATCCATCTTTCCAAGTTGAAACTGACGAAGATTCAGGCGAAACCATCCTTAAAGGTATGGGCGAACTTCACCTAGACATCAAAGTGGACATCCTTAAGCGTACTTACGGCGTTGAGCTAGAAGTAGGCGCTCCACAAGTAGCTTACCGTGAAACTATCACTCAAGCAGTTGAAGATAGCTACACGCATAAGAAACAGTCTGGTGGTTCAGGTCAGTTCGGTAAGATCGACTACCGTATCAAACCAGGTGAGCCAAACTCAGGCTTCACGTTCCGCTCTGTAGTAGTTGGTGGTAACGTACCTAAAGAATTCTGGCCTGCAGTAGAGAAAGGCTTCGCTAGCATGATGGACAACGGTGTTCTAGCTGGCTTCCCAACTCTAGACGTAGAAGTTGAACTATTCGACGGTGGCTTCCACGCAGTTGACTCTTCAGCTATCGCTTACGAAATCGCTGCTAAAGGCGCATTCCGTCAGTCTATGCCTAAAGCTGGCGCGCAACTTCTTGAGCCAATCATGAAAGTTGACGTGTTCACTCCAGACGACCACGTTGGTGACGTAATCGGTGACCTTAACCGTCGTCGCGGTATGATCAAAGATCAAATGGCTGGTACTACTGGCGTACGTATCAAGGGTGATGTTCCACTTTCAGAAATGTTTGGTTACATCGGTACTCTACGTACTATGACTTCTGGCCGTGGTCAGTTCTCTATGGAATTCTCTCACTACTCACCATGTCCAAACAACGTGGCAGAGCAAGTGATTGCAGAAGTTAAAGAGCGTAACGCTAAGAAGTAATTCTTAAGTTAACTCTATAATTTCAAAGCCCCTTGAGCGTAAGCTCAAGGGGCTTTTTCTTTATTCGCAAGTCTAGTTTTTGTCGATAGATGCCGGCGCATTTACCTGCCTTAGCTCAGGTATTTTGAGGCATATCTATTGGCTGATCTCCTCATGTAGCCAAGAGGTGAAGGCTTTTATTCGCTCCCTACGTGGTGATTCTTGCGCGGTAAATAGGTTGAACTGGATGCCGGGTGTTAAGCCGATATTAAAAGGTTTAACCAGTAAACCTCGCTCAACAAAGTCACTGGCTAAACAATCGCTGGCTAGGCAAGCCCCATGTCCAGCAACAACGGCGCTCATTGCCATATCGAAGGTGTCTACCTCCATCCAATGCACGGCATTGTCATTCATCTTTAAGCCATTACATTCGAACCATTGATGCCACTGAAAAGAGGGTGAGTCAAAGTGGATCAACCAGCAATCGAGCAGTTGTTTAGGATCATCAAAGGTGGTCGATTCCGCCAGTGATGGCGAACAGAAAGGAAAAATCGGCTCTTCAAACAGCAACTCTTTCTCTAGTGATTCTTCACCAATTAGGCTTTCGCCTTGCCAAATGGCGACATCGACTTCGCCATGTTGCACATCCATCGCTTCACACGTAGTAATGATGCGAATGGAAATGTCAGGATGCTCGAGGGTGAACTTCCATAAGCGAGGTAACAACCAGCGTGAAGCAAACGAAGGGGGAGCACTGACTTTAAGTAAGCCATCTAACGGTTCATTCTGGATCTTATTGAGACCACAAATTACTTGTTCAAAGCCAAGAGCCACATGCTCTAGTAGCGTTTGACCTTTGGAGGTCAGTGCCATACCACGCCCTTTACGCTGAAAGAGCTTACAGTCTAGATCATCTTCTAAACGTCGGATGGTTTGACTAACAGCCGCTTGGCTGACAAACAATTCATCGGCAGCTTTGCTGTAGCTTTGTAATCGAGCAGCCGCTTCAAAGTAACGTAAGCTGGAAAGAGTTCTAAGTCGCTTGTCCATAAGCCTCTACTATATTGGTTTCTTTAAGAAGAAAAAAAAGAAGTGTTCAAAAGCATCGCATTGAACAAATGATCTTCATCATACAAACCTAGCGAGGAGAGGCAAGCGGTGATGGTCGATAGGATAGAGCGGAGTGCGGAATATGACGATTGGGTTTCAGTTTTACCTAATCGGCTCGGCCCCGAGCCCAAGAAACAGAGAGGAAAAATCTGCTGGCGAAGAACCGCTGAAGAGTTCAAACCAAAAGGAGCGCCACGCGCTCCTTTTCATGATTATTTCTCCCACACCACCAATTGGTCTTTCGGCCAGTTGGCACCAACATCATGGTACTTTTTCTCTAGAATATGTCGTTTAATTTTAAGCGTTGGTGTTAGCACGCCATTTTCGATGCTCCAAGGTTCTTTGATCATCAGCACACCTTTGATCTTCTCGTGGGAGGCCAATTTGGTGTTCATGCGCTCAATCACTTTTTGCGTACTACGCTCATAACGCTGCGGATCAAAGTTGGGGAAGTCATGCGGCACGACCAACAATATAGGTCCTGGCAGACCAAGGCCAATCAAACACATCATCTCAACACGAGTGTATTCAAAGAGTTTTTTCTCGATCGGCACGGGGGCCACAAATTTCCCTTTGGCTGTTTTGAAGGTGTCCTTTTTACGGCCTTGAATGGTGAGGTAACCCTCACTGTCGATTGAGCCGATATCGCCAGTGTGCAACCAGCCGTCACGATCAAAGGATTCTTGAGTGGCGATATCATTTTTGTAGTAACCCGAAAATAGGCCCTTACCGCGTACCATGATCTCTTCATCGTCGGCGATTTTTAACTCGATCCCCGGCCCTGCATTCCCCACGCTGCCAATTTTATCGGCGCGAAATGGGAAGTTAAGCGTGCTGTAAGCGAAGGATTCGGTCATCCCCCATGCTTCAGTAATATTCAGACCGACACGGTGATACCAATCAAGCAGTGCAGGAGAGACAGGGGCAGAGCCACATCCTAAAACTCGGGCTTGATCTAATCCCAAGCCATCGGCTAATTTTTTCTTAATCAGCGTATTCACAAATGGGATTTTCAGCAGAATATTGAGTTTCT
Source organism: Vibrio scophthalmi LMG 19158 (assembly GCF_000222585.1). Classification (GTDB taxonomy): domain Bacteria; phylum Pseudomonadota; class Gammaproteobacteria; order Enterobacterales; family Vibrionaceae; genus Vibrio; species Vibrio scophthalmi. The sequence goes on from NZ_AFWE01000073.1 coordinate 87,406, forward strand.
TTTGCGGCAGTTTGTCTTGGATTCGTTGTTGGAATAACGTCCATAGCCGCGGCACGGAAATGAACAAAGTTGGCCGCTGCATTTTTACATCATCGATAAAGGTATCCAGTGATTCAGGAAATGCGGTTTCGATACCGCCCATAATTGAAGATCCAAAAATGTAGACTCGCTCAGTGATGTGCGCCAAAGGTAAATAAGAAAACAGTCGATCGCCACGTTCAATTTGAATGTGATTAATCAACTGCTGAACAGACCAAGCAAACGCGCCGTAGGTCAGCATTGCCCCTTTAGGCAATCCAGAAGTTCCTGAAGTATAGACAATCGACATCAGTTTATCGTCGTGATGCTGAGGCCTTGCTTCACTTGGCTTTGACTGTTCAATTAATGCGGTGAATTGATGCTGGCAGCGTGGCGCGGTGTCATAGGCAAGACTAATGGTGATTAGTTCAGGCATAGCATCAATCACTTGCTGAGTTGCGGCAGGATCATCAAGCTTACCGCCAATCAACACTTTGCTCTCACTGTGAGTGAGACAGTATTCGATGGTATCTGCGCCGGCGGTTGGAAAAATAGGCACACTGACAAAATCGCCTAACATCATGGCTAAATCACAAATAAACCACTCGGCACAATTTTTCGAAACGAGTGCTACTCGATCGCCGGGGCGAATCCCTAGCTCGTTGAGTGCACTGACTAACCTCAGAGCTTTATCGGCAACATCAGCGTAACTGTATTCGACAAATTGGCGATTAATAATCTGCTTGAGATAAATTTCATCTGGGCGTTCTTGAGCCCATTTAAGAATCATGTCACTGGCAGGGGGAAGCGTGCAATTTGTATTGCTCAATTGGTCTGGCTGAATCATTGTCTAACTCCATGTTATTGGCAAAGATTCCCTTCGTTCTATGGTGGGTATGGCTTAGCACTTGGGAGAGCAAGAACTGCGCTAAGCGTTACTTTCCTGATGAAGGATTATTGTTGTTAATTATTTGTTAATATTAGCATGTTAATCAAAATGTCGATAAGGAATCGTTCAAAAGTGTGAATCAGTAACTCTGTCGATAGGCGGCAGGTGTGGTGCCGGTTTTCTTTTTGAATATCCGAGAAAAATAAGAGACATCGTGGTAGCCACATTGATAGGCGATATAGGCGATCTTAGTATTGTCATTGTGAGTCAGCATCCGCTTCGCGAGGCTAATCCTTTGATGAGTGACGTAGTCTCTAAAGCACATGCCCACTTTTTTACGAAAGACTTTAGAGAAATAAGTGACTGAGTAGTGACAAAGGTTAGCTGCGTTCTCTTCTTTAATTTCTGTTTTGATGTTTTCAGAAACGTACAGCAGGGCGGGCGCGAGTTCTAAGTCGATATTCCCTTGATATTTTCGCAGGCTAGGGTGCTGAGCTAGGTCGAGAAAGTATTTTATTTCAACTTGGTCCAGCCATTCCTTAGCGGTTCGTGGACTAAGTTGATAGCAATCTGCAATGGCACTATTAACAAAGTTGCTGTCCATGTCATTGGCATGAATAACAATCAAATGCTTGTCTAAATTCTGGCACATCATTAAGGCGCTATTAAGGCATTGAACATACTGCGGGCGGAAAAAGAAAAAGCAGTATCGAACCTCTTTATCACTCAAAATCGCAGTGTCTTGCTGGCAATCGATGATGCGAAAGCGCTTTTCGAGCATGGTTGCGAAATAGGGCGGGCAGTGATTCAGTGGTGCTCCCAGCCAGCAAACCGTCGCTAAATTATCCATCATTCCTTTGCTCCAATTGTTCCTAATTAAAACCTCCTAGTTCAACGATGACGTTGTGAATCTTTTGTTTTATTAGAATTGTTAGGTGACTGGTTGAGTAGTGAAATTGCGACCCATGTTTAGTTATCTTAGTAAACTTGATGGAAATTGTGACTTTATTTCGCTCTGTAGGAAATTTAGAGGTAGACAAAAATGTGCAATGAGTTGGCAAAAAAGTCCTAACAATAGAATTTCTTGGTGACCTACTGTTAAGTGACAGCGACGCCGTTGACGACGTAAAAACGCTGTTTATTTAATTAAAGTCGAGCTTAGTGAGGACAAGGATATGAAATCTATTCGCAATGAAATTAAACAGTTTATGCAAGACGAAGAAGGCCTAACACTTTTGGAATACATTTTAGGTGCAGCGCTTATTGTTGCGGCGTTACTCGCAATTGACTTCTGGGGCACGCTTGCAGGCAAATTTGAAGATGTCGGTACCGAGATAGACACAATTGGTGATTAATTGTTAAGGCGAAACTATGCACATTACTGACCTTTTGTTTTGGGTGTTGTTGTTTGCAATCGGTGTTTCAGATGCTCAGAAGCACCGTATTCCAAACAAGCTAGTCTTGGCACTATTGCTCGTTACTACGCTTCATATTTTAGTTTACGAGCAAGCGGCATGGTTAGATCACCTGGTAGCAGGAATTATTTCATTCAGTGTGTGCTTAGGCCTTTATGTGCTTCGGATCATGGCCGGAGGCGATGTTAAGTTGTTATTTGTCATCGGGTTATGGTTAGGCATTGATCAACTCGCAGGTGGTTTGATTGCGATTATTCTTGCCGGCGGGGTTGTTGGTGGGTTTTATCTACTGCAATACCTTGCACGATCGTCGTTTAGCATTATGTATAACACCCGTGGTTACTATTTAGAAAAGGCCAGTTTTGGTTTGCGTAAACAGACAAAACTTGTCATCCCATTTGCCCCTGTTGTGGTGATTGGTCTTGCGAGCTTTTACTACATTAATTAGCCACATTAACTGACAGGAGGTCAGTATGGGTTCTTCTCTGCACAATGAGCTGGTACCTCAGATAACACCTCCAAAAGTGCCGTCTAATAGTAAAGCATTAGGTATTCCGGCTGCTGTGGTAGAGAACCTTTTGTTAAAACATCTCTCCGCTTATCCCAAAAGTGATTTGTTGGAGTTAACTCAGCGACTTGGGGTTGTTTCTCATATCGTTGAAGATGCTTTAGTGCAATTACGCAGTCGAAATTGGGTCGTGGTTTATCAACCGAGCAGCGATTTTGCTAACAGTGTTTACTCTGATATTCGGTATGGGCTGACCGAACTTGGTCTGGCTGAGGCGGAGTTAGCTTATCGTAAAGACGCCTATTTAGGACCGTTACCGGTGTCATTAGAAGAGTATATTGAGGTGGTTAAAGCTCAAGATATTCGAATTAATCCCATTACACGTAAAGATGTTGAGCATGCATTGTTCGATGTGTTTGGCTCGGAGCATCTTGTGCCTGTGTTGGGGCCAGCGATAAATTCTGGTCGAGCACTATTGCTTTATGGACATGCCGGTACGGGGAAAAGTTTCGTCGCATCAAAAGTGCTTAATGCTTTGAATACCTCAGTATTTATTCCCTATGCCATTTATGCCGATGGCAACATTATTCGTGTTTTTTCCGCGCAGCATCATCGCCGTTTAGATGATAACCACTCACAAAGTTTTGTCAGTTTAGAGCATCACTATGATAAACGCTGGGTGTTGTGTGAGCGACCGAATATTCAGGTTGGTGGTGAGCTGACGATGGATATGTTGGAAGTGAACCACAATGAGCACAATCGTGTTTGGAATGCCCCTCTGCAAATGATGGCGAATAACGGCATCTTAGTGATTGATGACTTGGGGCGCCAAGCGATGCCCGTTGAAGCATTGCTTAATCGTTGGATTGTACCCATGGAATATCTGGTCGATCACCTTGGCCTACCGAATGGTCAACAGCTCACTGCACCATTTCATCTTACACTCGCATTTTCGTCGAATTTATCGCCAAGTTCTATTGCAGATCCGGCATTTTTACGTCGAATTGGCTACAAGATTGAGTTCTCACCATTAGAGAGATCTGACTATATCGAACTGTGGCATAGCGTAGCCGAAGAAAAATCACTTGAGCTATGTGATGGCTTCTTTGAGCAATTATTTGCATTACATCAAAACAACGAAACAGAATTCTACCCTTGCTTACCTAAAGATTTGCTGGGGATAAGCAGAGATATTCTAGTGTTTGATGAACAACCAAAACGAGTCTCTCCAACGATATTAAGCAGTGCTTGGGGATTGTATTTCACCATTGATTGACAAGGAGATTTCGTCTTATGAGCCGAAGTCAAATTTTAATGTTATTGCTCCTCTCAGTGGTTCTAGGTTTAGGGGCGGTATTTGTCGCGAAACGCTGGATTGATACACAATCTCAGCCAACGGTTGAGTTGGAGCAAGTTGAGCGCCATCCCGTACTGATTGCTGCCAATGAACTTGCCCCCGGTGTTGTTTTAGAAGATAAGCACCTAACCACCAAGCTCATCGAAGTGGATTGGATTACCGATGAGATGCTGAAAACGCCAGAACAGGCGGTTGGTAAGATTGTAACCAATACCATTTACGCTGGTGAGTTGGTTAACCCTGCGCGGTTATCACTACCAGGTGAAGGAGCAACGCTAGCGGCGCTCATTCCTGAGAACAAACGTGCGGTAACGATACGAGTGAATGACGTTATCGGTGTCGCAGGTTTCCTACTACCGGGTAACCGAGTTGATGTCCTCAATACGGTCAGTAACAGCCGGGGTAATTATGCCAATACCCGAACGGTATTAAAGAACATCAAAGTGTTGGCGGTGGACCAAACCGCTAAGACCAACGATAGCAAGCCGGTAATCGTTCGTGCGGTGACGTTAGAAGTGAGCCCGAAGGAAGCGGAAAAGCTACTCACAGAGAACAGCAAAGGTGACATACAACTGGCGTTGAGAAATCCACATGAAGTTGATAAGCCAGTGGTTGCGAAGCGAAAAACCTATGCACCCAGTGTGACCGTCATTAAAGGATCTCAGGCTTCGAAAGTCCGAGTAAGCGATTAGGTGAGTTATGAAAATAATAATAGTGTTCTTATTTCAAATGCTTTTAGTCAGCTTTTCAGCCGGAGCAGTGACAGGCCAAACTGGCAAGGTAATCAGTGTCCCTCATCATCAATCGACACAGGTGGTGATTTCTGGAAAAGCGAAGAAAGTGACGTTAGGTGATCCTGAAGTGGTGGACATGCTAATGCTTCGTTCCAATGAAATGTTGTTGATTGGTAAGCGTTTAGGTACCACCAATATTTCTGTATGGGATTCTCGTGGCCGCATTGTGGAGTCGTTTAATGTTGAGGTGACCCACGATATCAACACGCTAAAAGCTAAGTTGCATCAGTTTCTACCCAATGAGCGTATTGAAGTGCATAGCTCACAAGAGAAGATCGTATTGAAAGGTTTAGTGACCAGTCAGCAGAATATGGATACTGCGATCAAACTGGCTGAAACCTTTTCAATTGGTGAGGCGGCAGATGAAAATAATGACAATAAAGATGAGCAAATTGAAGAGAGCTCAGTCATTAACTTATTGACCATCGGTGGCGCCCAGCAAGTCACACTGGAAGTGACGGTTGCCGAGGTTCAACGTTCACTGGTTCGCCGTTTCGATTCTAACTTCCACTTTTTCCAACGTAGTGGTGATTTTACTTGGGGGGCAACAAGTGCTGGTGGCGGTATTACTGATATCGGTCCAATCCTCAACATACCCGCGGTGGAAGACTTTGGCTTTTTAGGCTCATTTGTTGATAGCAATACACTGTTTACTTTCGCATTGGACATCGCCAAGCAAAATGGGGTCGCTAAAGTGCTGGCCGAACCAAGTCTTACGGCACTCAGTGGTACCAAAGCTGAGTTTTTAGCCGGTGGTGAATTTCCCATTCCGGTGCCCGATGAAAATGGCATCACCATTGATTACAAAGAATACGGTGTTTCCTTAGACTTTGTTCCCTATGTTCTTAGCGACCAAAAAATCAATTTAAAAATGATGGTTGATGTGAGTGAAATCGCGAACTCGGGTGTATTGGCCTATAACCCCAATGAGATCAATGCCACTTTTCTCGTGCCACCGATTACCAAGCGTAGTGCGGGTAGCACGTTGGAGTTGGCTGATGGCCAAACCATCGGGATTGCCGGTTTGCTGAGTGAAAATGCGCGTAATGTGGCGAATGGTATTCCGGGTATTTCAGATGTCCCTGTTCTTGGGCAGTTATTTAAGTCAGAAGAGTTTACTTCTGGTGAAACGGAGCTGGTTATTTTGGTGACGCCAAGATTAGCCAAACCGATCGATAGACGCAGAATAACATTACCAACCGATGGTTTTGTTAATCCTAATGATGTTGAATTTTACTTGCTTGGCCAAGGGGCTCGATTGGACTTCGATAAATATCGATTGCCAACCAATACGCAAGTAAATGAGCAAGACACAATGGAATTCAGTTCGGCTGATGGTGGTTCTGAGGGCAAATTCGGGCACAGTTTGTAAGGAGGCGACAATGAAAAACACAATCGCAATGAGCATGGTTTTCATCGCATTTGGCCTTGCAGGCTGCGCGAATGACCCTGAACTAGGTATTACTGTATCTCAATTAAAAGCAGAGCAAACGTACAACCCCAATGCATGGCAAGAAAATTTAGGTTATGTGCCGGATGGTAATGGGCAGCGCTCTCAAGTGAGTTTAGAGACATACAACAATAACGGGGTCACCAAGGAACAAAAGTGAGCGATCGCTTAGGAGGAACTTATGGTGGTTCTCAATAAAGGCGTACTGAAGAGAAAGCAGCAAGGCATCACATTAGTGCTGATAAGCCTAGTTATGTTGTTTTTGCTCAGTATGGCTGCATTTAGCATCGATTTAAATCATCAGGTGTTAAATAAAACCAGATTACAAAATGCGGTCGATTCTGCCGCTTTAGCGGGCGCGGTCGTCGTTGATGAAACAGGAGATGTGGCTTTAGCCGAGACAGCAGCCCGTGAAACGCTAACCAATTTTATTGGTGAAGATGGCAATAGTGAACTGGGTGTACTAGATGGTAATACCGTGGTGACATTCTCTTCTGATCTTGAAACCTTCGTAGCTGCGGGTGCATTTTCGCCCTCAGCAGGTGAGGATGATATCTATGTCCGAGTGGCAACAACCGATATCGAACTGAATCAGTTTCTAAGTTACATCTTCGGGATTGATAAAAATGTTTCAGCCAGTGCGGTTGCCGGTCGCAGTGCCTCGATCTCTGAGGTGTGTAATTTAACCCCAATTGCCATGTGTGGCGATCCGTTGGGCAGTGCGACGGATGCTTGGGGTTATCAACAACCGGGTGTCGATATTCTTAATTCGGCAGATAACTCCCCCGATCAGATTCACGAATTAAAAATTGGTTCACAAGGTAGTACCGATATGGGGCCGGGTAATTTTCACTTGCTCGATTTTAGCCAGCCTGGCGGTAATGGACAAGGCGGGGCTGCCTTGGTACGTGAAGCGCTTGCTGGTGGGTATGATGGCTGCGCGATTATCGGTAATACGGTGACGACTAAACCCGGTAATAGTATCGGCCCTGTCGCTCAAGGCTTGAATACACGCCTGAATAATTTTAAAGGGCCGATGAAGGATGATGGCACCTATTTACCCGATAAATATGTGAAGGAACCGGATATTCCTGCTGAGCCGGGAGAAGAGTATACCGATGATTTTTACTACAGCAATTATGTCCAAGAGCTGGCAAGTTGCGCGAGCGGTGGTAGTTGTGATGGTAATAATTATTTGGGTGATGCTGGGTCTAACGGGCGCCGAATTCTACGTATTCCGATTGTCGATTGTACCGACGCTGGTGGTAAAACAAATTATGACGTGTTGGGCTTCGGTTGTTTTTTCTTGCTGCAAAGTGTTGAGCAAACCGGTAATGCCTCTGTGTTTGGTCAGTTTTTATACGACTGCATGATCAATAACGGTTCGACAGGGTTAGACCCTGACGATGCCGGTTTGTATCGAATCCAATTGTATAAAGACCCATTTAGTGGGGCATCGTGATATGAAAACAATTAATCGATGTACCTATGGTGTCGTCACGGGCGAGACAATATCGACAAGAAACAAGCAACAGGGCTTGGCTGCGTTGGAGTTTATTATCGCGCTACCCATGTTATTGATGCTGGCGGTTCTGGTGATTGATGTCGGCCGAGCTTTGATTCAATACACTCAAGTGAACAAAGCGCTGCAAAATGGAGTTCGCTATGCGGTGGTGGATACGTATGGCACGCTCGATTTTGGCTCGATAGCCGATGAAGCCAACATTAAAAATGTTGTTGTGTATGGAACGCCTACCACGACCGGGACTTCAGAGCCTTTACTGGATCATTTAGGCCTTGATGATGTTGCCTTAACGGCCCCAACGGGAGCAAGTAAAGAGGTGACGTTGTCTGCTTCTTATACCTATGTGCCTTTCTTTTCGGAACTGCCTTTTTCCGATGTATCACTAGCGTTTACCTTTGATGCAGCAACGAAAATGAGGACAGCACCATGATAACTCTACATAAAAAGGTACGGCAAAAAGGGGTCACCCAAGTCGAGTTTATTCTTATTGCCACGACGGTATTACTGCTGCTGTTCGCTATTTTGGAATTTGCCGCGTACTTCTTTTCAGTGCAGATGGTCAATGAAGTGACGCGTCGGGCGGCGCGTTTAGCAACGGTTTGTTATATCAGTGATCGAGACGATATTAAGCAGCTTGATTCACTGACCAATTTATACCCTGCTGATTTTACGGGCGATAACTTGGAAATTACGTATCTGGGTTCTGATGGGGCTGAAATCGACGTGTCAGGCTTTGTCTCATCACCACCTGCCGATGATGCGACGCTAGAAGATCAGTTTAGGCAAATACGTTATGTACGAGCGCGCTCGATTAATTATACCTACAACTTTGTTGTGCTCTCGCTTTTGATTGATTTGATCGGCAACACACCTGCATTTGAAACGATTTTACCTGCAGAAAGCTTAGGTATTTTACGACAATCCAGCTCATCTGGTGAAGACAGGACAGACTGCTAAGAGCTAAGGAAGCTGCATGATGTTAAAAACAGTGAATATTGACCACGATAAAAATTATAAAACGCTGAAAACGAATCTGACACTCTGGGTTGTACACGCTAGCTCGACGTTTAAGCTGCATATCGAAAAAGTGCTTATGGAGTGTATGAACCTCAATATTGAATGGATTGAGTTATCACACTTCAACCCAGACATGCTTGATACTAAAGCGAAACCAGATCTTGTTTATATTGAGGTCGGTGATGGCTGGGCGCAAAAAGTCGCGCATGTTTTCTCCTCGAACCTTCATTTGGCAGGGGAAAACAGCAGTTTGATTGTTTTCGGTGCGGAAAATGATACCGCCTCATTGAAAATGGCATTGCGCTTAGGGGCGTCGGATTACTTTTCTCAAGAGGTTGAGCTGGGTGAGCTCTACCCAATGCTGAAAGTAACAGCGGAAGAAAAAGTCGCAGCAAGAAATATGGGGAGTTTAACGCTCTTTGTTAACACCAAAGGTGGCTCTGGCGCAACGACGCTGGCCACCAATACGGCGATAGAGCTGGCAACTTATGCGACAGGTAATGTGCTGCTAGTGGATCTCGATACACAGTTTAGTGATGTTTCGGATTATCTTAATAGTCGGCCAAAATACAGCATGAATGACGTGATTAATTCGATCAGTGATTTAGATGAGTTGTCATTAGAAGGATTGGTTTATAAACATTCATCAGGGCTTAATTGCCTGAGTTTTAGCCCGGATACGCGCCAAGAGAATTATAAATTGGCCAATCAAGTGAGTAAGTTATTACCAATATTGCGTCAATTCTACGCGCATATTGTGGTTGATATGTCGCACGGCATTGAGCCGGTATTTCAGCAGATTATTTCACCAGCGACACACATTTACTTAGTCCTACAGCAAGATATTACCTCCGTTAAACATGCAACGAATTTAGTACGTAGTTTGGAATTCGACTATGGTTTAAAAAGCGAGCAAATTGAGTTAGTGGTGAATCGATTTGAAAAGAATGCCCCTATCTCTTTGAAAGATATCGAAGAAACATTAAAAAATAGCTCGATTGTACTGGTGCCGAATAATTATCAATTAGCGGTAGAGTGCGCCAACTTAGGCAGTCCTATTGTGCAAGCGAAGCGACATAGTGCAATAAAAAGCGCGCTAGAAGACTTGTCACATAAGATTGAGCAGCCGAAAGAGAAGAAACAAGGCTGGTTCGGTAAGCTATTTTCTTAACGGGGGATTATTATGTTTTTTAAGCGTAAAAACGTCAGTCAGTCACTGCAAGATGTCCAATCACCCCAATCTCATTCAGAGCCTATACATGAGGTTAGTGAAGGGGATTCCAGTGAGAAACTTACCGCAATGGACGCCAAATTGAAGTTGATGGATGAGCAAAAACGTCAACTCGAACAAGAGCAAGAAGTGAAGCATTATTATCACAAAAAATTGCTCGATACTTTAGATTTAGGTGTGCTCTCTCAACTGCAAGAGGAGCGGGGACGAGAAGAGCTACGCGAAGCAATCATTCGCCTTATCGGTGACGATAAGACGCACCCGTTGAGCTCTGAAGCGCGAGTTCGCGTTATTAAACAAATCGAAGATGAGGTGTTTGGTTTAGGCCCCTTGGAGCCGCTACTCGATGATAATACCATCTCTGATATTTTGGTTAATGGACCCAAAAATATCTTTGTCGAACGTTTTGGTAAATTAGAAAAAACCCCTCATACCTTTTTAGATGATCGTCACTTACGTAATATCATTGATCGTATTGTTAGCCAAGTTGGTCGCCGTATTGATGAAGCTTCACCTATGGTGGATGCTCGTTTAAAAGATGGCTCGCGCTTTAACGCCATTATTCCCCCATTGGCGATTGATGGCCCATCAGTCTCTATTCGTCGATTCTCTGTTGAACGACTCAACATGAACAATTTGCTTGAGCTCGATTCTCTCTCTGATCCTATGGCGCGTTTTCTCAATGCCGCAGTTGTCGGTGAGCTTAATATTCTGATTTCAGGTGGTACGGGTTCAGGTAAAACCACGACGTTGAACATCCTGTCGGGTTTTATTCCTAAAGATCAACGCATTGTCACCATTGAAGATTCAGCCGAATTGCAACTGCAGCAACCTCATATTATTCGCCTCGAAACACGCCCAGCCAATATTGAAGGAAAAGGGGAGATCTCCCAACGAGAACTGGTAAAAAACTCGCTGCGTATGCGCCCAGATCGAATTGTGATTGGTGAGGTGCGCGGCAGTGAAGCGGTCGATATGTTGTCAGCCATGAATACCGGCCATGATGGTTCTTTAGCCACGATTCACGCCAACACGCCTCGTGATGCTTTGAGTCGAGTTGAGAATATGTTTTCGATGGCGGGTTGGAGTGTTTCAACCAAGAACTTGCGGGCGCAAATTGCGTCAGCGATTCACTTAGTCGTACAGATGGATCGTCAAGAAGATGGTAAGCGCCGTATGGTGAGCATTCAGGAAATCAATGGTATGGAAGGCGAGATCATTACCATGTCAGAGATCTTTGCTTTTAAACGTCAAGGCGTCGATAAAGACGGCAATGTGCTCGGTAATTATGTTGCGACCGGCATTGTGCCAAGTTGTCATGATCAATTGGTGAAACGCGGATTAGACATACCGTTTGAGCTCTTTAACGAAAAATCATAAAAGGAGGCAGGGATGCAAAGTCAAATGCCGCTCTTCTTTATTCTACTTTTCTTGTCGGTTTTTTTGATAAGTCAGGCGCTCATCTTACCATCAGTGGGTAAGAAGGTTCGTCATAAGCAGCTGATCAAGCGCCTAAAAGATGGTCACAACACGATTGATGCGGAAAGCGTCAATCTACTGCGAGAAAATGCTTTAAAAGATCTCAATGCGTTAGAGAAGTGGCTGATTCGCTTCCCTCTGTTCGAAAGCATTAAAAAGAAACTCGAACTGGCGGGGATTACGGTCAGTTTCAGTAAGTTTCTCTTTCTCTCATTTTTAGCCGGTTTAGTGTTTTTATTGGTGTTATTGCTACTCAACCAAATCTGGTACTTCAGTGTTGGTGCGATGTTTGCGATTTGGGTGGTGGAGTACATCATTGTCCAAAAGATGATTAATGATAGGTTGCAAAAGTTTGAGGAGCAATTGCCCGAGGCACTCGATATTATCAAGCGGGTTTTGCAAGCTGGCCAGCCATTAAACAAAGCTTTTTATGAGGTTGGTATTGAGATGCCAGGCCCATTGGGACCTGAATTTCTCAACACTTACAACTTGTTGAATTATGGCTATGACTTACGTTTGGCTATTTTACAGATGTCAGAGCGTACGCCTACAATCTCGATGTTGGCCTTTTCCAGTGCCGTCTTATTGCAGAAAGAGACCGGTGGTAATCTCACCGAAAATCTCGATAAGTTATCGCGTCTATTACGTGCTCGTTTTAAGCTATCACGAAAAATTCGCACCATTTCAGCTGAATCTCGCATGTCGGCTTGGGTTTTAGTGCTTGCTCCCTTTGGCCTATACGCCATGATTTACCTGATTAATCCTGAATATATCCAAATCCTCCATTCCGATCCGCGCGGCTTACGCATGGTTGGGGCCGGAATGATCGCCTTACTATTAGGTACATTGTGGATTCGAAAAATCGTCAACATTGAGGTGTAGCTATGAATATGCAAACGGTTTTCGATTGGATAAATAGCAGCAGTGTTGACCAAGAGTTGCTATTTATGGCGTTTATCTTGGTGACCACGATTCTCATCGTCATGACTCTGGGCTTTGCTGTTATGGGTATCAATTCTCCGTTGCGCCGTAAATTGGCGGAGTTATCGGGCAATAAAAACGCTCAACCGAAAAACAGCAACAAGATGGTGGATACGCTTGAGTCGTTAGCACCAATTATGTCGCCGAAAAGTGAGAAAGAGCGTCAAACGACGAGAGATAAATTGATGCATGCGGGCTTTCATCAGGGCAATTCATTGTCGCTATTTTATTCAATCAAGTTCGTCACCTCTATCTTCGGCATGATGGCTGCCACGGCAATTTACATCTATTTTCCAGACAATAAATACCTGTATGCCTATATGGCGCTGGTGGTTGGTGTCGGATTATTTTTTCCCGACTACATTCTCGGAAGAATGGTCAATAAACGTCAGCATCTTATTCGTGCTGGTGTGGCTGATATGCTCGATTTATTGGTGGTTTGTACCGAGTCAGGGCTGGGTTTTAACGCGTCATTACGCCGAGTTGCCGATGAACTCGTTATCTCTCACACCGAGTTGGCGGATGAGTTAGATACGGTATGTGTAAAAATTCAAGCGGGTAAAACTATGCCGGAAGCGTTGCGAGAGCTAGTGGTACGTACCGGTATTGAAGAGATTAGTGGTTTGGTGAGTATGTTGAGTCATGCATCTAGAATCGGCGGAAGCTTGGTGCATTCTTTGCGTGAATATACCGAGGATTATCGCGATAAACGTCATCAAGCAGCAGAAGAAAAAGCGGCCAAAATTCCAGTAAAAATGATGTTTCCAATGGTGATGTTTATCTGGCCGTGTTTTTTCATTGTCGCAATTGGTCCGGCACTTATTTCATTGATGGATGCATTTGCTCAGTAACGCACAACTCAAAGCGTAAGGTAGGGAAGATTATGTGGATAAAAATACAAACAATAGCGTTAGCACTGGTCGTCATGTCGGGGTGCTCCTCATCGGATCCTGCGGATAATTTTGATTCATCACTTTATGCCGGTAAACCGATTGAAAGTCTCTCTAATGCGGAGCCGCCAAAAACGGAAAAAGAAGCATTGGCGAGAGGTGATATGGCACTGGCGAATAAGGATATCGATTTAGCCTTGTATGAATATTTACGTTCGTTGAGTTTTCCCAATGCTGAGTACAAAGATAAGACTCTTTATACTGTGGGTAAAATTCATTTAACCGCGCCAAATCTAGAACTCGCGGAACGTGCGTTTAAAGCATCGCTGCAAGAAAACCCCAATAATGTTGGAGCGTTAGAAGAGCTGGGTTCTCTGTATAGCCGAAATGGGCGAACGGATGAAGGGATGAGTTATTACATTAAAGCGGTTAATGCTGATTTGCTTCGTCTGGGTGAGGACCCTACCATTACCGCGAATAACTTGTCAGTAGAGTCGGTGGCAGAGTTAAAGCATGACGCTCAGTCTCCGGATGGTGCCTACAATGGCTTAGGAGTTTTATTAGATGTCAAAGGGGAGCATGATTTAGCTCAGTCGCTATTCGTCAGTGCGATCGAAATTGATGACAAAAATTTAGATGCCATCATTAATTTGGGTTATTCCTATTATATGTCGGGTGATTACCCTAAAGCGGCGGTGTACACCAAAGCTGCCGTTATGCGTGATGAAAACAATGAAAAGGCGCTTAATAATTTGGCCTTAGTTTACCTCGCGCAAGATAAAGTAAGACAAGCACTGAATGTGTTTAGCCGTCATTTAACTACACCGGAAGCGCTCAACAATGTCGGATATTTTCTGATTCTGCAAGGTAAGGCAGAGCAAGCAATTCCTTACTTGCAGCAAGCGATTGATAAAAATCCGAGTTACTATGAAGTCGCCAATCGAAATTTGGAGCGAGCACTATCGATTGTGCGAGAGCAAAGCTCTTCATTAGTGACGATTCAGTAGTTCAATCTGAGCAGTTATTACTCAGCAAGCAAAAAACAGCGCAATTGCGCTGTTTTTTTGGCTAAATGAGCAAATATCTAGGTTTTGATGTTATGACATTAAACCACTCAGAAAACCCGCTACGATAAAGGCAATAACCATCCAGATGATTGGCAGTTTCAACTGTTTTAGCAGGAAGAAACCAGCCAGTATCAATGCGACATCTAATGGGGCATTGACCGCACTGGTAAATACGGGTTGATAGAGCGCTGAAACCAGTAAGCCTACCACGGCCGCATTGACACCGCTGACTGCGCCAGCCACTTGTGGCTTTTGCGCCAATGATTGCCAGTTTTTCAATACCCCCAGCAGCAATAAGAAGCCCGGAAGAAAAACCGCAACGGTTGCCACTAGAGCACCGACAATTGGCGCATTTGGTTGTAGCTCATACCCAATGTAAGTGGCAAAGGTAAACATTGGCCCAGGCACGGCTTGTGCGGCAGCATAGCCGGTTAAAAAGGCATCTTGGCTGAGTTGGTCGCCGACAATATTTTGCAGTAGTGGCAGGACGACATGACCACCACCAAAGACTAAGCTACCCGCTTGGAAGAAGTCGTTAAATAGGCCAAGGGTTGGTGCTAAGTGTGTGAACAGTGGCAACCCGAGTAGCAGCACAACAAAAAGCGCTAAAGGTGCAATGCTCGGTTTAAAGGGGCGTGGTTCGCAAGGCGTTTCACCTTTAAGGTACTTTGTGCCAATCAGTGCCGCAATCACCAAGACAATCATTTGTGTGGCGATGCTTGGCATGATGAGTAGTGCAATAGCTGTCATCAAGCATAAACTCACCGACAGTGTGCCTTTGCAAAAATTCTTATACATCCCCCAGGTTGCATCGGCAACGACGACCACAGCCAGTAATTTTAGGCCATGTACGATGCTTTGAAAGGCCGTCGTTTCGGTGACTTGGCTTGAAACGACAGCCAGCAATACCATGATCAATACCGATGGAAGGGTAAAGCCAATAAATGCCGCACAAGCGCCTAATAGCCCACCCCGCTTGTAGCCGATAGCAAAACCAACTTGGCTTGACCCTGGGCCTGGTAGGAATTGGCTGAGCGCCACTATTTGCGCGTACTCACTGTCATCTAGCCAGTTAAGTTTTTCGACGAAGGTTTGGCGAAAGTAGCCAATATGGGCCGCAGGGCCGCCGAAGCTGATCCAGCCAAGCCAGAAAAAGGTTTTAAATATGGAGAGCATCAGTGCTTATCCTATCAATCAAGACTGCCTCTACTTTAAAAAAAACGCTATGATGATTCAAATTGATAGTTTTAATTTTATGTATGAATGAAATGGGATGAGCAATGGCGTTATTAGATGATATTGCATGGCGAAATATTGACTTAAATCTATTGGTGACTTTTTCCTATCTCTATCGTTACCGTAGTGTCAGTGTTGCGGCGAAAAAGAGTTTTGTTAGTCAGTCAGCGATGAGCCATAGTTTGTCGCGATTGAGAGTGTTGTTGGATGACCCACTGTTTGTTCGTAAAGGGCATAAAATGGAACCAACGGATCATGCTCACCATATTGCGCCAACTCTGCATCAACTGCTCAATAGTATTGCGAAAGATTTGTTGACGAAATCAGCCTTTGATCCCTTCAAATATTCAGGGGTGTGCCGGATTGGTTTAACGGACTATGCGGAGTTTATTTTTGCCCCTGCGCTGTACGATGAGATCCTAACTAATGCACCTGATGCACAAATCAGTTTTATCAACGTTAATCGCAGTAATTACGTTGCTCTGGTTGAGCAAGAAAAGCTGGATATCGTGATTGGCAGCATGCCAGTGTTGGATGATGACTTTGAGAGTCATTATTTATACACCGAGAAACATGTTTGCTTAGCTGATAAACAAGCTCTGAATTTAAGTGGTGAGTTGACTCTAGAAGCCTTTGCTCAGATAGAGCAGGCATTGGTCAGCCCTGATGGGAGTTTATCAACCCAAGTGGATAAGAAGTTAGCTGAACACGGTTTAACTCGCCGAGTGACAGTGGCATCTCATAACTTTCTCACCATTCGAAGCTTGCTTAAAAAGCGTCGATTGATCGCGATTGTACCGGAAAAAATGGCTAATGCTGAGGGATTTGATGATCAGCTGACTACGTTCCGCCCACCTATTGCGGTGGCTGATTTTGATATTGCGATGCTATGGCATAGCAGTCGCAGCAGTGAAGACAAAAACATTTGGTTACGAACTTTGGTTGAGCGAGTGGTCTCGCCCAAGTCTGTTTTCAAGTGAGTAAGTGGTGCTTTTGGTACGATAGCATTGAATGTCGTGTTAGATATCTAACACGACATTATGGAGAAAGCTTAAGCTTTCTTTAGACTACGTTGAATCTTTAAAGACGCATAAGCGATAATGCAGTAAGCCAGAAGTTCGGTGCTTTCTTCGACAATGTTTTTAACATCGCGGATGTAATGTTCGCTCATCACCCCTTTCCAGAAATCACCCATACCCATTAGGCGTGAGTAAACTAATAGCATAATTAAGCCAAAAATCAGCAAGTTGGCTGATGAAGTGTTGAGAATGACCGCCAATTGAGTAAAGCTCTGCTTGCCATTTTTTGCGGCATAAACGATAGCCGCAACCGTGGTTAGAAGAGCAGGATAAATCCAAGAACCATGAGAGATGTGGTCGAGCCAGCCATCATTTTCGCGAATAAACATCACCAAGAAAAACGCGGCAATTAACACGGCAGCATGTTTTAACGCTGGTCGCTGTTTGGCGATCAAGAAAAATGAAGCACTTGAAATCGCCAGCATGACGAGCTCGAGTATTTCAGTTACAGAGGCTTCTCCCAAAGTATTGCCTAGGAATACATAGTCAATACGCAGCGCGACGTTAACCAGTAAGCAGACTGCAATGGCAATTAAAGCAGTTTGAAAACACTTTAAGATTACTTTTGAACTTGATTTATCCAGAGCAAATTCCTCTATAAGAGTCGTGTCACTGGTATGAGTATAGATGTCAGTTTTCATAATGATAAAAATGGGGGAATGATAATTCGCTTAAAGGATAGGGTTTGGCACACTTCTTTTGTCAGAGTAATGTAAGAAAACGAACGCCGTACAATTGAAGTGCATATTAATCAATCACTTAATTATTTATGATATTTTGTTATTATTAAGTGATAAATGCATCAATTAATAAGTAACTAGTATTATATAGTGAGGAAGATTCACTTTAATAATGGATTGCTATGTCAATTGATAGCGAGTCCACACTTTACTGCGCCAGCGCTGAGCCATAATCAGCCCTCTAAACCATTCATCAAGTGCAATCGCCATCCATGCGCCGATAACGCCGTATCCCCAGTGCACGCCAAGTAGATAGCTAAACAGCACACCAAGTCCCCACATGCTAAAAATGCCCATTTGCACCGGAAACTTAATATCACCGGCGGCTTTAAGTGCTGAGATGAAAATCAGGTTAAATACGCGCCCGGATTCGAGCAAGATAGAGCCCGCGATCAGAGTGGCCGTAAGCGCCGCAATTTCGGCTTGGTCTGTAAACCACGCAATGATGATGTCACTGCAAAAGTAAGTCGTGATGGTGACAATATTTGTCACGATAAAGCCGACCAAAAAGTACTTTTGTACGCGAATGAGAATGCTGTCAATTAGCCCTCGGCCAATAAAGTAACCCGCTTGAATTTGGCTTGCTTGGCCTAAAGCAAGCGCAAAAGCAAACGAAATACGAGCAATGTTTTGTGCATAGGTGAATGCCGCTAAGGATGCCGTACCCATTTGAACAACAAAGTAAATGATGGTGATTTGGGCCAAGTTGTAGGCAAGCACTTCGCCCGCATTCATTGAGCCAATCCGTACAATCCGACGGTAAATGTCTCGTGGAATGGCGCGCCATTGAGCAAAAGGCAATTCAATATCAGAATTTCGTACCTTATAACAAAGCATGACGGTACTCAGTATTTGAGCAAAAACGGTCGAGATTGCCACGCCTTGTACGCCGTAGACCGGTAAACCGAAAGGTTGATAAAGCGCGATATAGTTACCAACAATATTAATGACACCTGCGATTAAGTTCACCACCATCGGTGAGCGAGAGTAGCCATGACTGCGCAAGATTGTGGTGAGAACGATACCCATCGTGACATTAAAAGTCATCGCGCCACTGATTAGTAAATATTCTTGTGCGTAATGCTCTACTTGAGCCTCTAATCCATAGTAAGGCAATAGAGAGTAGGCTGCGCAGACGGCGAAAAGGCTGAGAAAAATGCCGACAAAAGCAGACATAATGACACTGGCAACCCCGACGTATGCGGAATCTTGTTGACGATTAGAGCCATTGTATTGCGCGATTAAAATACCCGTGCCACTACTGACCATAGAGGAAATGATGATCAGAAAGAAAGAGATCTGTGCAATTACTCCAACCGCTGACACCGCTTTATCTGAATAGCCGCTAAGCATAAATACATCGCTGGTATTGAGTGCGGTGCGAAGCATGATTTCGATAAACAACGGCCACGTAAGGGCGATGATGCTCATGCGTTTATCGATGGTGTTGGGCGCAGATGACATTGGGGTGCTCGATCAGTCGGAAGTTAGCCACAATAAATGGCGGGCTATTATATCGGCGACTTTTTGAACGTATAATGCACTTTCTCACTTGGTGAGAAAGCGCTAGTTAGTGTTAAAACTAACAATAGATATTAACGGTGAGCTAATAGGCGATCGATTTTTTGCATCACTTCCTGGGTTACGCCCGCAAGGTTGCCATATTTTGGATCGTGACGATCATCTTCGCGTGGATGATGCCAGCCAATGGTATGTTCAATAAATTGCTCGGCAAAGCTTTCTGAGATCTCTAAGCAACCGGCTAAAACGGTATCAACATAGGTTTGCATTATAGGGCTGATAATGCAGGGCGGAATAGCTTGTTCTGTAATGTAGATCCAGACGTTATCGCGCTCACCGAGTTCGAGTGCACTTACCAATGCGCTAGGATGTAATTTGATCCTCTTATAGCCACGTTCACGGTGGTCAAACTCACTCAGTTGGCCACTATCGAGTTGCAGTAAGACGCCGTTCACCATGCCTTCTCCTTTGGTGACAACCAAGGGGGCGAGTAAATAACTCTCATCAACTTTTCCCCAGTAGCGACATAAACCATGAGCAATCGACGGTGTGGCAGTGGATGTTTGGCCGGTCAGTTGACGTGACGCTGAGTTCATTAAGCTGCCATAACCAAAAATATAATCACTCATATTACTTCCATTTGATAAAGAGACATTTGCTCAAGAGATAAGTTAAATCATAGCGAGAATGAGCACCGCCCAAAAGTGCAATCTGTTTGATGTTATCGCTACTCGTTATAAGTCACTTTGACTTCTTGTTGTGTTATGGACTTACTTTTGTAAGTGTCATAATGACTTATATTATAAGCTTATTTATTTAAGTTGCTGATAAATAGCCAAATAAAAAGTGGTATAAAAGATGCAAATCAAACAGTGCAATTGTAAAGAGTTACTGTTTTCGGAGTTCCATTTTGCTCAATATTACTGATAAGCGGGTTGAAGATAAAATCCCCGCTGTGTTACGCCTCGGTTTTCGTCCCTTTTTTCTGTTGGGAAGCGTTTATGCACTGATCGCCATTCCTCTTTGGGTATGGATGTTTCGTACCGGTCAACCATCAGCTCTGCAAGTTCCCGCGTTGTGGTGGCATGTGCACGAGATGCTGTTTGGTTTTGCTATGGCCATTGTGGTCGGTTTCGTTTTGACGGCAGTGCAAAACTGGACGGGGGTTAATGGAACCAAAAGTTATCGTCTTTTAGCCATTGTGGCGCTGTGGTTGACACCTCGCTTGCTACTCTGGACACCTACGCCACTTTGGCTAATCTCGATAATTGATGCGCTCTTTCTTGCTTTTGCCGCGTATGAAGTGGCGTGGAGAGTCTTCCAAGCTAAAGGTTGGCGCAATCTATTTTTTGTACCGTTATTTATTTTGGCTATCGTCGCCAACTTCGCCAGTTATGCCTGTGTGAAAGGGATGCCACCGTTTTCAGCATCGGCAGTTTGGCAAGCGATGCTTTGGTGGTTCACCCTATTACTGGCGGTTATGGGCGGACGGGTTATTCCTTTCTTTACTGCACGTCGTTTTAATTTTGACAAGCCACAACCTTTACTATGGCTTGAGTGGCTGGGCAACCTTCCATTACTGGCTTTATTTGTGTTGAGCTTCTTCCCATTAACCTTTGCTGAACTCAGCCAGCCGTTGATGGTGATTGCGGGGGTTGCTCAGTTGATCAAAGTACTGCGTTGGAAGCCGTGGCGAACGCTGAAAGAGCCTTTGGTTTGGTCGCTGCATTTGTCTTATTTGTGTATTCCGTTGAGCTTGCTGGCGCGCGGTTTATGGCAGAATGCCTTTGCCCAACACAATATGATTCATCTGTTTGCAATTGGTGCACTGGCTGGGCTTATCTTAGCCATGGTCACTCGTGTCACCATGGGCCATACGGGACGCGCAATTTATCAAGGGCCGAAAATGGCATGGGCATTTGCATTGCTGTTTATTGCTGCTTTAGTGCGTAGTTTTGGTGTGGCATTGTTGCCTGCGCAAATGCTGGTGATGATAGATGTTAGTGCGACTTTGTGGGCGATCGCTTTTACTTTGTTTATCGTCAAGTTTGGTTTCATGCTGGTGACGCCACGTGTTGATGGTCATCCGGGTTGATGCGTGACTTAAACTTCGCACCATAGAAAAGAAAAAGGCTTAGCGAGTGCTAAGCCTTTTTTGATCAAATAACGTTCTCATTGAAATCTTTCTGGAAATAGAGCACTTTTTGCAAGTAGCGACGCGCTTCTGCTTTTGGGTGTTTGGTGGTCAGCGTGTCGTAGACTTGTTTTGGCGATGAGTTATTCAACTTCACCATCGCTCGCTTACGGTCGCTGCTATCAAAGGCTGAGAGCACACCACCAGTGCCGCCGTTATAAGCGGAAATCATACTGAAGTGCATCGAGGTTGGGTGTTTGACATCACGTAGGTAGCGGTTTTTTAGAATATAGAAATAGGCCGCACCAGTATCAATATTATTGGCGGGATCAAACAAGTATTCCTTGGTTGGAATGCCCGGTTTTTTCTTCACTAAATTAAATACGTCAGCACCGGCCGTTTTCGGGATCACCTGCATGAGGCCATACGCGCCAGCATGACTGACCGCGTAAGGGTTAAAGCTACTTTCAGTTTTGATGATTGAATAGATCAAATCTTCAGGAATATCATAGCGATTTGATGCTTCGCGAATAAGACCGGCATATTGATACTCACGCTGTTCTAAATGATCTTTCACCATGTTGATTTCAACGTAGTAAGCATTGCCACGCTTGATTGGTTTACTTTGTAGCTTGTTCGCCATCAAATAGTCCGCATAGCGGTTAGCGCGCCATTCCCATTCGATCGGTTTACCCTCGTGATCAACTACTTGTCCAAGTAAGAAAGGTTTGCCGCGTAGAATGGCTTCTTTATCGCTAAATAGTTCGGCATGTGCCGGATCAGCAGGCATCAATAGCGTTTGCGTGATCGCTTTTTGCAGTTTTTGCTGTGGTTGGTTTTGTGCAATGGTGGAGACGTAAATCTTACCTTGGTCGAAATCGATATGAGCACGAGTATTGTAGCCATCAAGGTATTTTACGTAGCGATGCTTTCCGGCCTCAACAAACTCATCTTCTCCCCAGCGGTCTTTGGCAAGTTTTGCTACATAAGCCAGTAATTGATTAATATTTTGCTGTTGATTAGCACCAGGCTGATAAATTGGTGGATAGACTGATGGCGGCGCTTCACAGGCACAATTTTGTGGCTCGTCGGGCGTAAAAGAACAGCCGGTTAATAATACGAGCGATAGATAAACGATTTTTTTCATTAGAATAATTAAGCTTCGAACACTGCAGGGCGAGTTTGATAATAAGGAGCGGAGCTTAATAGCTACAATTGAATATTTCTATGGTAATAATAAAAATCCCCGCAATTAATTGCAGGGATTGATGATTTCAATGTTTGAGCAACGTAATTAGTTGTTCTTATGTAGCTCTGCGTTGAGTTCAACTGCGCTCTTGTTTGCCAAACATTCGATTTGACCGGTTACCGAGTTGCGGCGGAATAGCAGATCAGAAACACCGGCAAGATCACGAGCTTTGGCCATTTCCACTTCTTTACCTGCAGAATCTAGCATGCGCACTTTCGAGCCTGCGGTTACGTACAGGCCAGATTCGATAGTACAACGGTCACCCATAGGGAAGCCTAGGCCAGCGTTCGCGCCAAGTAGTGAGTTTTCACCGATAGAAACCACCACTTTGCCACCGCCAGATAGCGTACCCATGATTGATGCGCCGCCGCCGATATCAGAGCCGTTACCAACCACAACACCCGCAGAAATACGACCTTCAACCATGCTCACGCCAGTGGTACCGGCATTGAAGTTGATAAAGCCTTCATGCATGACAGTGGTGCCTTCGCCAACGTGTGCGCCCAGACGTACGCGAGAAGTATCCGCAATACGAACGCCAGTTGGTACCACGTAATCCACCATTTTAGGGAACTTGTCGACACAATCGACGCTTAGCGCGCGACCAGCAAGGCGAGCTTCAATTTGACGCTCAGCCAATTCAGGAAGATCGATAGGGCCTTCGTTAGTCCATGCGATGTTGTGCAGTAGACCAAAGATGCCGTCTAGTACCGTACCGTGCGGTTTCACTAGACGGTTAGAGATCAGTTGCAGTTTCAGGAAGCCTTCAGCAACAGATTGAGGCTGTTCATCTGTTGCCAACACAACCAGTACAAGTGGTTGTGCAGATTCAGCGGCTTTCGCGGCGAAAGATGCATTCGCAGCGTCGCCATGAGCGGTAAAGGCCGCAGCAAGTTCTGCACTTTGTGCTGCAGAGATTTCGATAGCTTGGTTGCCTTGCTCATAACCTGCGATGGCTGCTAGTGCGTTAACCAGTGCATCATTTGGGTTAAGTAGAGGGTGTGGAAAAAACGCTTCGATGATTTTACCGTCACGGTTTTTTGTCGCGCTACCAAAGGCAACAGAAAAGAAAGCCATAGTTAATCTCCATGTGTTGAGTCTTTTTATCTCGCCGATTCAATGGCAAGAGATTGAAATAGTGTTATAGCAATAATGTTGTAGCCATAATAAAGAGACTCTTGAGCAGTGGAAAGAGGATTGGTACAGAAAGTCTATCAACGGATATGCTTTGTCGTTTTAGCGACACTTTCGTCTGATTGGAAAGAAAGAGAAGCTAAAAGCAGAATTGAGAAAAGAGAGAAAGAATCGAGAGGCGAGAAGGAGAAGAGGGAGGCGAGAAAGAGTTGAGAAGGGCGAGAGAAGCTAAATGAAAAGATAACCTCGAAGATAGAGGCGTGGAGAGTGATACAGTGTAGAGCAGCGAAAGGCTGCTCTACCTTTTAGGGGGGAGTCGTAGACTAAGCGGCTTGCAGTTTTAATTCGCTTACTGCAACAGCAAGAGCGACAGTGGCTCCAACCATTGGGTTATTACCCATACCGATGAAGCCCATCATAGCGACGTGCGCTGGTACAGAGGAGCTACCCGCAAATTGCGCATCTGCGTGCATGCGGCCCATGGTATCTGTCATACCATAAGAGGCAGGGCCTGCTGCAACGTTATCAGGGTGCAAAGTGCGCCCTGTACCACCACCGGATGCGACCGAGAAATAGGCTAATCCCTCACGGTTACGCTCTGTTTTGTAGATACCGGCAACGGGGTGTTGGAAGCGCGTTGGATTGGTCGAGTTACCAGTAATGCTAACGTCGACTTGCTCTTTGTGCATGATGGCAACACCTTCACGTACATCATCAGCGCCGTAGCATAAGATCTCGCCACGCGGGCCTTGAGAAAAACGACGACGTTCAACTTCGTGTAATTGACCTGTTTGATAATCAAACAGGGTTCGAACATAAGTAAAACCATTAATGCGCGAGATGAGATAAGCGGCATCTTTACCTAAACCATTTAGAATCACTTTCAATGGCGATTGACGAGATTTATTGACGTTTAGGGCTATTTTTATCGCCCCTTCCGCCGCGGCAAAAGATTCATGACCAGCAAGAAAAGCAAAACAGCCACTTTCTTCATTGAGTAAACGTGCGGCGAGTGCGCCATGACCAATTCCGACTTGGCGCTGTTCTGCGACACTGCCAGCCTTAGTAAATGCCTGTAAGCCTTCACCAATGATATTTGCCGCTTGTTCTGCATTTTCTGCCTGACGGTAAATCGCGAGAGCAGTACCTAAAGCATAGGCGTCTGCCGCACTTTCAAAAGCGATAGGTTGGGTATCAAGTACCAGAGCTTTGGCATCAATGCCATGCTCACGGCAATATTGATGAGCCTGCTCAATCGAAGCCAAGTTCATTTCACTTAGTACACGATGGACTGATGGGGTTAGTTGGGTGGTCATAATCTTGTTCCTCTATGTAAGGCGAAGTTAACTGGGCAATTATTGCTGACGTGGATTGATGGTTTTGATGGCTTCATCAAAACGACCATAGGTCCCACTTGCGGCTTTTGCGGCTTCTTCGGCCGGAATACCTTCACTGATTGCTTTCATCATTTTGCCGAGGTTGAGATATTGATAGCCGATGACCTCACTATTTTCATCTAATGCAAGGTGAGTGACATAGCCCTCTGCTAACTCCATATAGCGCACACCTTTCGCCATGGTGGCGTAGCTTGTACCGACTTGGCTGCGTTGAGTTTGACCAAGGTCTTCTAATGCCGCACCAATTTCTAAGCCACCTTCCGAAAAGGCAGATTGGGTACGACCGTAAACAAACTGGAGGAAAATTTCGCGCATGGCGACGTTGATAGCATCGCAGACTAGGTCAGTATTGAGGGCCTCAAGAATGGTTTTGCCGGTCAGGATTTCAGCCGCCATCGCTGCTGACTGTGTCATACCTGAACAGCCAATCGTTTCAATTAATGCTTCCTCGATGATGCCATTTTTAACATTCAAAGTGAGCTTTGCCGCGCCTTGTTGTGGCGCGCAAGCACCAACACCATGACTGAGGCCTGAAATTGCAATGACATCTTTAGGGCTGATCATTGTGCCTTCAACTGGAATCGGTGCTGAAGGATGTAGATCGCCCCGTTGAATTGGACACATGGATTGAATTTCGTGTGAATATTGCATGGTGTTTTCCCAGTATGACATCCAACAAGCAACTGATACGACAGCAAAGCGTTTATCGCTCAGTAATAGCAGCGCGGATATCTATTAAATTCGATTGAGAAAACAGGTGGGGTTGGAGAAAGAGTTAGCATGCTCACTACAGAACTCATATGGCGTCTCTCGAATAGACACCATATCCAACAGGCAGACCTGTTTTCGTTTCTGTAGGAGTCATCAGCATCGTGCGGTTTTGACCGAAAGGCCACGGTGGAACCCCATCACCGTGTAGGCATCATAGTCCTAACTCGCGCGATGTCACAACCGCTTTTTTAGATCGAGTTACGCTATAAAAAGTAATGGTTATATGAAATTGACTATATAGATATGACAGATACAAAAAAGCCCGAAGCGATGCTTCGGGCTTTTCATTAAGACTTTACTATTACTGATTGGCGCTGCGCTTTTTCGCGCTTATGCTTTATTTGTCCAACCGATTACCCGTTGAGCGGGGGTAATAGCGAGTTAATGGTTTAACTCGTTTTGCGTCTCAGGCTAAATTATTTAGCTAGGTCTGCAGAGTGCTCAGATAGGAACGCTGCTACACCTTTAGGTGATGCGTCCATACCTGCTTTACCTTCTTCCCATTGTGCAGGACATACTTCACCGTGCTTCTGGTGGAAGTTTAGTGCGTCAACCATGCGTAGCATTTCGTCGATGTTACGGCCTAGTGGTAGGTCGTTCACAACTTGGTGACGTACAAGACCGTCTTCGTCGATTAGGAAAGAACCACGGAAAGCAACGCCAGCTTCTGGGTGCTCTACGTCGTATGCTTTACAGATTTCGTGTTTCACATCAGCAACTAGAGGGTATTTAACTTGGCCGATACCGCCATCAGCGATAGCAGTGTTACGCCATGCGTTGTGAGAGAACTGAGAATCGATAGAAACGCCGATTACTTCAACACCTTTAGCTTGGAAATCAGCTAGACGGTTATCAAAAGCGATTAGCTCAGATGGGCAAACGAAAGTGAAATCTAGTGGGTAGAAGAAAACAACCGCTTTCTTACCTTTAGTGAATTCTGCAAAGTTGAAGTTATCAACGATCTCACCGTTACCTAGAACAGCTGCTGCAGTAAAGTCAGGGGCTTGACGACCTACTAGTACCATTTTTTTGCTCCTAAAAATTTTGGTATGTTCCAAACCAGATTATTGATTTTGGTTTGGTCCTTGTTTGTACGGGACAAACTATAGTACAGATTGTACTATTGAAAAAAGCGAATTAAATAGATTAAGTTAATCGAAAAAAGCGATAAAACCTTGATTCATTAACTTGGTCACTATAAAGGTAGCTGTTAGCGATAGAATTATGAATAAATGGCCTAGTCTCAAGCAATTACACTATCTCGTTACTCTCCATGAAACGCGCCACTTTAGTGATGCGGCGGAAAAATGTTTCGTCAGCCAGTCAACATTAAGTAAAGGCATTCAAAATCTTGAAGAGTTAATTGGTTGCCCTTTATACGAAAAGAAAGATAAAAAAAGCCCGTTGGTTTTCACTCAAGCGGGCGAGTTAGTGGTACAGCAAGGGCGTGAGCTACTGGCGAAAGGACAAGATCTCATTGAACTTGGACGAGTATGCCAAGGGGGGGAAATGGAAGGGCAGTTACGTGTTGGTTGTATTCCTACTATTGCGCCTTTCTTACTGTGTAATCTCGTGCAGGAAGTTAACCAGCGTTTTCCTCGCCTCAATATGCTGTTACGTGAAGACACCACCACTAATTTATTAGCAGCGTTACGCCATGGCGATTTGGATGTATTGATCTTAGCACTACCGGTTGATATTGATGGAATGCATAGCCGTATTGTCGGCAGCGATCCGTTTCGCATGATCATTAGTCGTAATCAAGCCGAAACCATCAAGGTGCCGATCCGCTACGATGATCTGCCTAATGAGTTTGTGTTTTTGTTGGAGCGTGAACACTGTTTGACAGAGCATGCCGTTTCCGCTTGCCAACTCACCGCCAAAGAGAAGATAAATCCATTTTCTGCCACCAGTTTACATACCTTAGTACAGATGGTGGCTAACGGACTGGGCACGACCTTTATCCCCCAAATGGCGATTGATCATGGTCTGATCGAGAATCAAAACTTGCTGGTGGTTGATCCTCCTGGCCAACAAGCTCATCGTCATATTGGCTTAGTTTGGCGACCAAGTTCATCTCGCGTTAGCACTTTTAATCAATTAGCAGATGTTGTTTCAGAGCTACTATAGCGGTTGGTATTAGCCGAAAACCGCATTAATGACTATATGAACGCGCTGATAATGGCGCGTTTTTTAGTGTTTAATTCTGTTGGTGTGATTTGACTTGTAAAATTTTACAGATAATTATTTTTGAAGCTTTCATTAAATAGTGAAATTACACATTGTTAATTTTACAAAGCCCACAGGGCTTACCGTTTGAACTCCAGTCGTTACTGTGCATCAACCTATTGTTTATCAAAAACAAAAGTATCCTTTTTTATATTCAAACATCCGTTTGAATATACTTCACATCGTCTTTTTTACTGTAAATTAATTACGTAACTACATACATCTTTTGGTCATGATTCAATGAGTTAAAGCCAACCGAATAAAACTTCAAACTTCATTTTTGGGGTTTTGCTTACCCTAGTGGTGATGTAAGTTAAATAAAGGTTTTGTAAGACCTATGTCTAGATTGTTATCGAGCAAAAATTAGTGGAAAGTAATTTCGAACAGCACGATAAAGGCATTGTCGACATCGGAAGTGATGAATAAAAAATGTAGTCTGATAATTACAAATGAAAGTTGGGTTATAAACCTTACTCTCAAGATTTAAAGGAAGAAATCATGCTTGCTCAAACGCCTGAACAGACAAAATCCGTATTGGAAGCCCAAGAGTTTTTATCATTACTCTCCACAACGGGTGAGGTTAATTCGCAGCATCAAGCGATCTATCCTCAAGAAGCACAAACCTTTCTTGCTTTGCTGTGTCATCAGTTTGCTGGTCGAATTGACCACTTACTTTCTGCCAGAGAGCAGCAACAAGCGCGGATCGATAGTGGTGAACTACCGGATTTCTTATCCGAGACGCAAGATATTCGCGAGGGAAGCTGGAAGATCCTCGGTATCCCGGCTGACTTGCAAGATCGTCGGGTTGAAATCACGGGTCCAACGGATCGAAAAATGGTGATTAACGCCCTTAATGCCAATGTGAAGGTGTTTATGGCGGACTTTGAAGATTCAATGTCGCCAGCGTGGAGCAAGGTATTGGATGGTCAAGTGAATCTGCGTGATGCCAACTTAGGTGACATTAGTTACACCAATCAAAGTAACGGCAAGCAGTATGATTTAAACCCCGATCCTGCAGTGTTGATTTGCCGCGTGCGAGGCTTACACCTCAAAGAAAAGCACGTGACTTTTAATGACAAAATTATTCCGGGAGCCTTGTTTGATTTTGCTCTCTACTTCTACAACAACTATCAGACCTTATTGAAAAAAGGCAGTGGTCCTTACTTCTATCTACCAAAGCTGCAATCGCACCATGAAGCGAAGTGGTGGAGTGATGTGTTTCATTTCACCGAAGCGTATTTTGGCCTTCACACCGGCACGATTAAAGCGACGGTATTAATCGAAACCTTACCTGCCGTATTTGAGATGGATGAGATTCTGTTTTCTCTCAAAGAGCATATCGTCGGCCTTAACTGTGGTCGCTGGGACTATATCTTTAGCTACATTAAAACATTGAAAAATCACCCCGACCGCGTGTTACCCGATCGACAGGTTGTGACAATGGACAAGCCATTTCTCAACGCTTATTCACGCCTTCTGGTTCGTACTTGTCATAAACGCGGTGCGTTTGCGATGGGGGGGATGGCTGCCTTCATTCCGGCAAAAGATCCGGTAGAGAATCAGCAAGTGCTCGACAAAATTCATAACGATAAATCGCTGGAAGCCAACAATGGCCATGATGGGACGTGGGTGGCTCATCCAGGTCTTGCCGATACGGCTATGGACGTATTTAGCAAGGTATTGGGAGAGCGTCACAACCAATTGGACGTGAGTCGCAGTGACGATGCTCCGATTACGGCTGAGCAGTTACTTGCCCCGTGTGATGGCGAGCGAACAGAGCAAGGGATGCGTCACAACATCCGTGTGGCACTGCAATACATCGAAGCGTGGATCTCGGGCAATGGTTGTGTACCGATATACGGCCTAATGGAAGATGCCGCGACTGCCGAAATCTCGCGTGCTTCAATTTGGCAGTGGATCCAACATGGTAAAGAGCTCGACAACGGAAAGGTTGTCACTAACGCACTGTTTGAGCAGTACCTCAATGAAGAAATCGAAGTGGTGAAACAAGAAGTGGGCGAAGCGCGTTATCAAGCGGGGCGCTTTACTGAAGCGGCGCAATTGATGGCTAAGCTCACCACCAGTGATGAATTAACCAATTTCTTAACCATTCCCGGTTATGACTATCTTGACTAATTTGTTACGGCGTTAAGCGAAGGCGGCGCCAAATAACGATGAAAAGTAATAAAGAATTTTAGTAGTAGAAACAATTCAATAACGTGAAGGAATACTGGCGGAGCAGGATGTACTGCCGGCAAAGATAATAGCGCACCGCGCACTAAATGAGGGATAGAACATGACATTAACTCGACAGCAACAAATCGAAGCGCTTGAACAAGATTGGGCAAGTAATCCACGCTGGAAACAAGTGAAGCGTCCTTACTCTGCAGAAGAGGTTGTTAATCTACGTGGCTCTATCGTGCCAGCCAATACCATCGCTCAACGCGGTGCAGACAAACTGTGGTCATTGGTTAATGGTGATGCCAAAAAAGGCTATGTGAATTGTTTAGGCGCTCTGACGGGGGGGCAAGCTGTTCAGCAAGCCAAAGCAGGTATTGAAGCGATCTACCTTTCAGGTTGGCAAGTGGCGGCGGATAACAATACGGCTTCGACCATGTATCCTGATCAGTCACTCTATCCAGTAGACTCGGTGCCATCGGTTGTGAAGCGAATTAATAACTCGTTCCGCCGAGCAGACCAAATTCAGTGGACCAATGGTAAAAGCCCACAGGATGAGGGTGGTTTAGATTACTTCCTGCCAATTGTTGCCGATGCAGAAGCAGGCTTTGGTGGTGTGTTGAATGCGTATGAGTTGATGAAGTCAATGATTGAAGCGGGCGCTGCTGGGGTGCACTTCGAAGACCAGTTAGCATCGGTGAAAAAATGTGGTCACATGGGCGGGAAAGTACTCGTGCCAACCCAAGAAGCTGTGCAGAAGTTAGTGGCGGCTCGTTTGGCTGCTGATGTGGCGGGAACAACCACACTAGTGATTGCGCGCACTGATGCCAATGCGGCAGATTTGCTGACTTCAGATTGTGATCCGTACGATAAAGACTTTATTGAAGGCGACCGCACCGCAGAAGGTTTCTACCGTGTGCGTGCGGGGATCGACCAAGCCATTTCGCGTGGTTTAGCTTACGCCCCTTACGCGGATCTGATTTGGTGTGAAACCGCAAAACCGTGCCTTGAAGAAGCGCGTAAATTTGCCGAAGCGATTCATGCTGAGTACCCAGACCAACTCTTGGCCTACAATTGTTCGCCATCGTTTAACTGGGAGAAAAACCTCGATTCAGAAACCATTGCTAAGTTCCAACAAGCGTTGTCTGACATGGGTTACAAATATCAATTTATTACGCTGGCAGGTATTCACAATATGTGGTTCAACATGTTTGAACTGGCACACGCTTACGCTCAAGGTGAAGGTATGCGCCACTATGTTGAAAAGGTACAGCGCCCAGAATTCGAAGCGGCAGACAAGGGGTACACCTTTGTGGCACACCAACAAGAGGTGGGCACAGGCTACTTTGATAAGATGACCAACACCATTCAAGGTGGTAACTCATCAGTGACGGCCTTAACCGGGTCAACGGAAGAAGATCAGTTTTAAGCTGCATAACCTTAAAGCTTTTGCCTTAAGTCATCCTCCAGATAATGGCTTAAGGCACAGCAACGTTAACAGCCATACTGCTCCATCTAGCCTTCTTTGGAAGGCTATTGGAATGGTTCAATGTTCCTTGCAGAACACCCCCTATTAACAACTGAAGCTACAACTTAGGCATAAATTTTTGATGTTCTTTGAGCGGCGCGGGCCGCTCTTTTTTTGCCCGCGAGGCTATTCGCTATTCGTCGACCTCTTCTGGTTCTGCCTCTTCTTGCAATTCCAATAAATTGATCGCAATGCCAACAAAATCACTGTCGGTAATAATGCCGACCAACTGACCTTTTTCTATCACCGGTAAACAGCCGACTTTATGCTTTTGCATGTAGATGGCCGTTTCTTTTAGACCGGCTTTCGGTGTGACGGTCATAACGTTAGTACGCATTACTTCATACAAAGGGGTGCTTAACGTGAAGGATTGATTTTCAGGGATCTCTTGCAAGCTTGATTCTTGTGCTGCGAGTAAGTCGCGCTGAGAAATAATGCCAAGTAAACGACGATCAGCATCCACCACAGGGACATGACGAATATCCAACGCTTCCATGATGTGTTTTGCATCCACCAACTGATGAGAGCGTAACAAGGTGTGTGGGCTACGAGTCATCATCTCTTCGACTTTTATCATAGTGGCCTCCTTAAAGATTTACGCAGATGATTACCCTAAGGTAATTATTCCTATTGTTACTATAGGAATAAATGGCGGATTTTTTTGGGAGCGGGCGCGGCTTTCACAGTAAAATATCCAGATTAATAGTAAGGAAATTTGTACAGCCAAAAGTGAATAGTGGTGAGGTGAATCTTTGTCACTCAATGGTAGGTGTGATCAATAAGTGCAAACTCAAAACACCCATCAGAAGATGGGTGTTGAATGAGAATAGCAAGAGTGGCGCGTTACAGTTTAAAGAATCCCAATAGATCTTTTTGTTGTGCGGCAAGGCGTGACAGTTCTTCACTGGCTTTTTGACTCTCTTGCACGCCAGACACGTTTTGATTGACGATCTCAAAAGTCATGCTGACATTTTGTGAGATATCTTGTGTCACGCTCGATTGTTCTTCGGATGCGGTGGCAACATGAGTGTTCATATCTGAAATTTGGGTCACTGATTCGGCAATCGCAACGAATGAATCCCCCAACTGAAGGCTGATTGCACGTGAATCTTCAACCAGTGCCATGTTGGTGCCCATAAACTTATTGGCTTGTTCAGCCTGAGTTTGTAAGCGTGAGATGATCTCTTGTATATCGACTGTCGATTGTTGTGTTTTCGCAGCCAATGAGCGCACTTCATCAGCTACAACCGCAAAACCTCGCCCTTGCTCACCGGCGCGAGCGGCTTCAATCGCGGCATTAAGTGCCAGTAGGTTGGTTTGCTCAGAAATCGTATTAATCACTTCGACCACAGTGCCGATTTCAATCGAATAATCACGTAGCTGGTTAACGATCGTTGTCGTCTCTTCAATTGAATGCTCGACTTTGCGCGATACTTCATCGGACGAACGTAATGCTGCTTGTCCGCTCTGTACGTTGTCTGTGGCACCAGAAGCGGCGTGTTCCGCGGACGCTGCATTGTGGCTAACTTCTGCTGAGGTACTGGAGAGTTCGTTGATCGCAGTGGCAATTTGCTCTACTTGGCTAAGCTCTTGCTGTGCATTCACTTCCGTTTGTGTCATTACCGCGGCAAGCTCAACGGAAGCGGAAGAAACACTGTCGGAAATAGTATGGAAACCATCGATGATGCG
This sequence comes from Vibrio scophthalmi LMG 19158, assembly GCF_000222585.1. Taxonomy (GTDB): domain Bacteria; phylum Pseudomonadota; class Gammaproteobacteria; order Enterobacterales; family Vibrionaceae; genus Vibrio; species Vibrio scophthalmi. The sequence goes on from NZ_AFWE01000073.1 coordinate 120,912, forward strand.
GCGCAGCTCGGCGCGCATTTCAAGAATATTGGCGTAAATACCGCTCTCTTTGCCCGTGGTTGTGATGTGACTAGAGAGATCGCCTTTAGAAACGTCCAGCACCAATTGACCAATTTCTGTTGGTTCACCGCCAACCACACGGTTGATATTACGGTAGATAAAATAGGCGACGGTGAGTGCGATTAAGGTCGAAAGCGCTGCTAACCAAAGGGTAATGGTTTCGGCGCTGGCAAGTGATGCGACCATATTGGGGCCGACATTATCTTGCTCTTTTTTAGTAGCCAGTTTGATGTTCTCTACTGACTGAGCTGATTGCGCGCCAATGGTATTGAGCTGATTGCTAACGATTTGGTTGCGTTGGTTAATAGTGGTGACGATGTTGGCAAAAGCGCTGGTGTAAGCCTTAAACGCTTGTTGGTATTGCTTGAATTGCGCTTGCTGTTGTGAAGTGTTTAGGTAGCCTTGCAGTACGCGTTGACGATTTTCAATAATGGTAAATTGCTGTTTAGCTAAGTCGGCATCTTGTGCGCTGTTATTGACCAGAAATTTTGCGGCATAAAGACGTGCCATCAACACGCTTTCTTGCAGTTCATTTGCGTAGCGGGCGAGGGTATCATCACCATTCTGATGGGCCGTTTCGACCATTTGTTTTAATTGATGGCGCATCGCTAGGCCGTTGGGATCAAGCGTTTCATTGACTAAGCGGTTGCGTTGCTTAATCAAGGTGACAACGCGATCAAATTCATTTTGATACTGATGCATCTGAGATTTAATCGCGTTGAATTCACCCATATGGGCGTCTTTCAGTTTCAGATGTGTGGTTTGGTCGATTAAGTTCAGCGTTGATTGCACGCGTTGCTGGAATTGCTTTAAGCTGTTGTTGTCTTGCTCTTTGATGTAGTTGTCGACGGCAAGGCGGGCTTCCAGTAAGTTGGCTTGTATGCGGCCGCTATTTACACTGGCTAGCGCCAAATTTCGGTAAGTGCTAAAGCCTTGGCTTGTCTCACTAAAGCGATAAAGTGAAAGTGAAGAAGTAATCAAAAGCAAAAGAATAATGCTTCCAAATCCATATGTGAGTTGCTGCTTTAATGTCATTTTTACCACCTGTTTAAATCTTTGACTGCAAGTATTTAATGTTGTTCTCATCGTTACTTTTATGATTTGAGAAACATTTTGTTACATCCATAGGTGGAACGCCATCTATTCTATAAATTAATCACTTAGAGTGAGTGTGGTACTGTCCATAAATCTTTACTCAGGTGATGAGATTGCAACATCTCTCCTTGCTATTAAACCTTCTCCGCATATACTAGTCGGCTGCGAAAAAACCTTCGCAACATCTCCTTGTTCAACCGATTAAGACAAAGCACATGCAAGTATCTGATTTCCATTTTGACCTTCCTGATGAACTGATTGCCCGTTACCCTCAACCGGAACGTACTTCGAGCCGTTTGCTGCAATTAAATGGCAATAGTGGCGAACTCGTCGATGGTATCTTTACCGATGTGCTAGGCCATATTGAAGCTGGCGATCTTGTGGTATTCAACAATACCCGAGTGATCCCTGCGCGTATGTTTGGCCGTAAAGCGTCAGGCGGTAAATTGGAAGTGTTGGTTGAGCGTATGATCGACACCAAAAGCATCCTTGCTCATGTTCGCTGCTCAAAATCACCGAAGCCAGGAACGGTGATTCTATTAGGTGAAAACGATGAGTTTTCTGCTGAAATGGTGGCACGACACGATGCCTTGTTTGAACTGAAATTCAATTCAGACCAAACGGTGTTAGAAATTCTTGAGCAAATTGGCCACATGCCTTTGCCGCCTTATATCGATCGCCCTGATGAAGATGCGGATAAAGAGCGCTACCAAACGGTTTACAACCAAAAACCGGGTGCGGTGGCTGCGCCAACGGCAGGTTTGCACTTCGATGAAGTGTTGCTAGAAAAAATCAAAGCTAAAGGGGCGGATCTTGCTTACGTCACTTTGCATGTTGGTGCGGGTACATTCCAGCCAGTCAAAGTGGATAACATCCACGATCACCATATGCATGCCGAGTATGTTGAAGTAACCCAAGAAGTAGTGGATGCGATTAACGCGACTAAAGCGCGCGGTGGTCGAGTGATCGCTGTCGGTACAACCTCGGTTCGTTCTTTAGAAAGTGCAGCGCAAGATGCATTGAAAAACGGCACAGAGTTGGTGCCATTCTTTGGTGATACTGAAATCTTCATCTTCCCTGGTTATGAATATCAATTGGTGGATTGCTTGATCACCAACTTCCACTTGCCAGAGTCAACCTTGATTATGTTGGTGAGTGCGTTTGCCGGTTACGAAAATACCATGAATGCTTATCAGCATGCGGTAGACAATCACTATCGTTTCTTTAGCTATGGTGATTCGATGTTTATCGAGAAAAAAACGGCATAAATTACGTTAAGAGATTCCTGATCTCTCGTGTCTCGATTCAGGAATGAAAAATGTTTGTTTCGAACACTCAATCTGTCATCCCCTAGAGTGAATGACGAACGAGTAGGAATCTCTTATCTTCAGCGATGGGCTGAAAACAATTTACGAGTGCTAGCAGTATGCTAGGAAGCAGACCAGAAGGCTGGATTGCATCTCGCATGGAAAGCGACCGCTCCCTTAATGGGGACTACCCCGAAAATCTTGTCAGACTGTTTCTCTGACATTGGAGGCTTCGTGAAATTAAAATTTGATCTTAAGAAGAAAGATGGCGTGGCGCGTCGTGGTCAATTGACCTTCGAGCGCGGTACAGTTCAAACCCCTGCATTCATGCCTGTTGGTACCTACGGTACGGTTAAAGGTATGACGCCAGAAGAAGTAAAAGAGACCGGCGCAGAAATCCTGCTAGGCAACACTTTCCACCTATGGCTACGCCCTGGTCAAGAAGTGATGAAAATGCACGGTGACTTGCACGATTTTATGAACTGGCAAGGTCCTATCTTGACCGATTCAGGCGGTTTCCAAGTATTCAGTCTAGGCAAGATGCGTAAAATCACTGAAGAGGGTGTGCACTTCCGTAGCCCGGTAAACGGTGACAAGATTTTCATGGACGCTGAAAAGTCGATGGAAATTCAAAAAGATTTAGGTTCAGACATCGTGATGATCTTTGACGAGTGTACGCCATACCCTGCGACACACGATGAAGCGAAAAAATCGATGGAAATGTCGCTACGTTGGGCACAGCGCTCACGCGATCACTTCGACAAGCTAGAGAACCCGAACAGCCTATTTGGTATTGTTCAAGGTGGTGTGTACGAAGACCTACGTGATGTGTCAGTTAAAGGTCTAACGGAAATTGGTTACGACGGCTATGCCGTGGGTGGTCTAGCAGTAGGCGAACCAAAAGAAGATATGCACCGTATCCTTGAGCACACGTGTCCGCAACTTCCTGAAGACAAACCTCGTTACTTAATGGGTGTTGGCAAACCGGAAGATTTAGTAGAAGGTGTACGTCGTGGTATCGACATGTTCGACTGTGTAATGCCAACGCGTAACGCTCGTAACGGTCACCTATTTGTGACTGGCGGTGTGATCAAGATCCGTAATGCGACACATAAAACAGATACAACACCATTAGATCCACAATGTGACTGTTACACTTGTAAGAACTACTCTAAGGCGTACTTACACCACTTAGATCGTTGTAATGAAATTCTGGGTGCGCGTCTGAATACGATCCACAACTTACGCTACTACCAGCGTTTGATGGAAAGCATTCGCACTGCGATTGACGAAGATCGCTTCGACCAATTTGTTGAAGAGTTTTACGCTCGTCGCAATCGTGAAGTGCCGCCGATTGGCAAACAGTAATCAATACAAGCCTTAGGATATAATCCTGAGGCTTTTATTAATGGCCGACATATCCAGACTCAAATGGTGTGTCAGCCTAACAAATGAGCAAAAGCACGTTATTTTTGAGAGTACGATCTCTATTACTGACTCGCACGCTTGAATATATAAGGCCTTAGCCCAATTTGTTGGATAATCAAAAAAAATAATAGAGGATTTTTTCATGTTTATTTCTCAAGCTCATGCAGCAGCTGAAGGCGCACCAGCAGGTGGCGGTTTTGAAATGATTATCATGCTTGCGATGTTCGCGGTGATCTTTTACTTCATGATCTACCGCCCACAATCTAAGCGTGTTAAAGAGCACAAAAACCTAATGTCTTCCATGGGCAAAGGTGATGAAGTTCTAACTAGCGGTGGCCTAGTGGGTAAAATCACTAAAATCGCTGAAGACAACGATTTCATCACAATCGAGCTTAATGCGAACAACGAAGTTGTTATCAAGAAAGACTTCGTATCAGCAGTGCTACCAAAGGGTACACTGAAATCTCTATAGACAGCTAAAGGATCCTCGCTGTGCTAAACCGTTATCCGTTATGGAAGTACTTGTTGGTGATGTTTACCATCGCTATCGCAGCATTGTATGCACTTCCTAATATCTACGGTGAAGATCCGGCAATTCAAGTTACAGGGGCGCGCGGCGCCTCTGTAGATATGGCAACGCTGGATTCTGTCACCCAAGCTCTGGATAAACAGAGCCTCTCCTTTAAATCCATTGCTCTAGAGAATGGTTCGATTCTTGTTCGTTTCAATGACACTGATACACAAATCAGTGCTCGTGACGTGATCAGTGAAAGCCTCGGTAAAGATAAAATTGTTGCACTTAACCTTGCTCCGGCGACCCCGAGTTGGTTAGAAGCGATTGGTGCTTCTCCAATGAAATTGGGTCTCGACTTGCGTGGTGGTGTTCACTTCTTAATGGAAGTAGACATGGATGCAGCAATGGACAAATTGATCGGTCAACAGGAAGAAGGCTTCCGCAGTGAACTGCGTGAAGAGAAAATCCGTTACCGCGCGATTCGTACCTCAGGCAAAGATGCGGTTGAAGTATTGCTGCGCGATGAAGAGCAGCTTGCAGATGCGAAACGCGTTTTAGAAAAGAACCACCCAGACATGGTATTTACTGAGTCTGAAGGTAATGGCCGTTACGCTTTGATTGCTACTTTTACTGAGCAACGTTTACAAGAGATCCGTAACTACGCCGTTGAGCAAAACATCACCATTCTACGTAACCGTGTGAACGAACTGGGCGTTGCCGAACCATTGGTTCAGCGTCAAGGTGCTAGCCGTATCGTAGTGGAACTTCCTGGTGTTCAAGATACCGCGCGCGCGAAAGAAATTTTGGGTGCAACGGCAACGCTTGAGTTCCGTGAAGTGGATTCGAAAGCCGATCTTGCTGCTGCAGCAAGTGGTCGCGCCCCTGCGGGCAGCGAAATCAAGTACGATCCAGATGGTCGCCCTGTGGTTCTAGAGAAACGTATTATTCTTAGCGGTGCAAGCATCACGGATGCAAGTTCAAGCGTTGATGAATACGGTCGTCCACAAGTTAACATCACGCTTGATAGCGAAGGTGGTAACAAAATGGCGGCGTTCTCGAAAAAGAACATCGGTAAACTTATGGCAACAGTATTCACAGAATACAAAGACAGTGGCCGTAAGACTCCTGAAGGCAAAGTTATTTTATCTAAGCATGAAGAAGTGATTAACCAAGCAACGATTCAATCGGCGCTGGGTCGTAACTTCCGCATCACAGGTATTGACTCTGCCGCTGAAGCGCAAAACCTTGCATTGTTACTTCGTGCAGGCGCGTTGATTGCACCGATTTCAATTGTTGAAGAACGTACCATTGGTCCATCAATGGGTCAGCAGAACATCGATATGGGTATTCAAGCGTGTATTTGGGGTATGGTGGCAGTAATGCTATTCACACTGCTTTACTACCGTAAATTTGGCATGATCGCGAATATGGCGCTGATGGCAAACTTGGTACTTATCATTGGTATTATGTCAATGATCCCAGGCGCAACGATGACCTTACCGGGTATTGCAGGTATCGTTCTAACAGTTGGTATGGCAGTCGATGCCAACGTACTGATCTTCGAACGTATCCGTGAAGAGCTGCGTGATGGCCGCTCGCCACAACAAGCGATTCACCAAGGTTACGCGAACGCATTTAGCACCATCGCGGATGCCAACATCACCACCCTAATGACAGCAATCATTTTGTTTGCCGTTGGTACCGGTGCGGTGAAAGGTTTTGCGGTAACGTTATCTATCGGTATCTTGACTTCAATGTTTACAGCCATCATAGGCACACGTTGTGTGGTTAACCTATTGTATGGTGGTAAGCGCGTCGATAAATTGTCGATCTAAGGCTAGGAATTATTATGTTTCAGATTCTTAAAGCAGAAAATACGATCGACTTTTTACGTTGGTCAAAGTTTGCTTTTGTGTTCTCGCTTTTGATGATTGGTGCGTCAATCTTCACTCTATCAACCAAGTCGTTGAACTGGGGCCTTGATTTTACCGGTGGTACGCTGATTGAAGTGGGTTTTGAACAACCTGCTCATCTCGAAAGCATTCGTGCTGCGCTCGATGAAAAAGGCTTTGGCGATGCAATCGTACAGAACTTTGGTAGCGCACGTGAAGTGATGGTACGTCTTAGCCCGCGTGAGGATATCTCAGGTGAAACGCTAGGCAACCAGATCATCGCTGCAATCAAAGACGGTACTGGTGAAGCGGTTGAGATGCGCCGTATCGAGTTTGTTGGCCCTAACGTGGGCGATGAACTGACCGAAGCGGGTGGCTTGGCTATCTTGGTTTCGCTACTGTGTATCTTGGCTTATGTTTCAATGCGTTTTGAATGGCGTCTTGCGGCGGGTGCGGTATTAGCACTGGCGCACGATATCATCATTACTTTGGGTATTTTCTCCTTCATGCAAATTGAAGTGGATTTGACCATTGTTGCGGCATTGCTAACGGTAGTGGGTTACTCACTCAACGATACCATTGTTGTATTTGACCGGATTCGTGAAAACTTCCGTCGTATGCGCAAAGGTGGCCCAACAGAAATCATCAACAGCTCAATTACCCAAACATTAAGCCGTACCTTAATTACTTCCGGTACCACACTGTTTGTAGTGATTGCTTTGTTTGCTCAAGGTGGCGCGATGATCCATGGCTTTGCTACGGCACTGCTATTGGGTATCACTGTCGGTACATACTCATCGATCTATGTTGCTTCGGCACTGGCATGGAAACTGGGTATCACCAAAGAACACCTTATGCCTCCACAAGTTGAAAAAGAAGGCGCAGAGTTCGACCAAATGCCGTAACTCTCGTTATATTTTCCTTCTGGAATCGAAAAAGCCGCTGTTATCAGCGGCTTTTTTATTGCTCTGCGATCCTAATAGGAGTTTATATGTGCCCTTTGCGCAACAAACGAGTATCATAAATAAAAACCATAACTAGGAAACAAAAGATGCCTCATTTACGTTTTCGTGCAGTCGAGCCACAAACTGTGCAAACTTTGTCAAAGTCTCTAATTGATGAGTTGCAGCCACATATGAACTGCCCTCGTGAAGACTTCACCTTTGAGTACATTTACACTACTTTTTATCATGAGGGTGAAGTGAACCCTGCTTACCCATTTGTGGAAGTGCTGTGGTTTGACCGTGGCCAAGAGACGCAGGATGCCGTAGCAAAAATCATTACTGATCAGGTGCGTGGTATTACTGGTGAAGACATCAATGTGGCGGTTATTTTTACCGCATTGAACGCGAGTGGTTACTACGACAACGCGCAGCACTACTAAACATTTACCGCTTCGGTTGTAATACTAAGGAAGGATTCGATGAAAGCGATATGGCGAGTATGGACAATCAGTACAGTGTCGCTTTCACTCTTGTCTTTAGCCCACGCTTCTCCGTGGGAATCTCTTTCTGAGCCTAATCGATCCTCTTCAGAGTCGATTGGTGGTTATGCTAATGGTTGTCTGCTAGGGGCCGAGCCGTTGCCTCTCAACGGCCAAGGTTATCAAGTTCTACGTAGCCAAAATAAGCGTTACTACGCCCATCCAGACACTATCGCTTTTGTTACTGAACTGGGTAAAAAAGCGAGCAACGATCTCCGTACCCATCTTCTTATTGGTGATATGTCGCTGCCGCAAGGTGGACGCTTCTCTTCGGGCCACTCAAGCCATCAGACCGGACTCGATATTGATATTTGGTTTCGACTGGCTGATACCAAATTGTCACTTAACTCGCTCAGATTACCGAAGCCGCAAAGTTTGGTTGATATGTCGGCATATAAGTTGAGCAATAAAAATTGGGATAGACGCCATTTCCAACTCGTTAAAATGACGGCGCAAGATCAACAAGTTGCGCGAATTTTCGTTCATCCAGTGATCAAAGAAAAACTGTGTCGTAGTGAAGGGGGAGACCGTGATTGGCTGCGTAAAGTGCGCCCTTGGTGGGGGCACAATTATCATATGCATGTACGACTGAATTGCCCGCTCGACGATGCAAGTTGTGTCAATCAAGCGCCGCCACCTCCAGGGGATGGTTGTGGCAAAGAGGTGGCAAGTTGGCATCCCAAGCACAATGTTAAGAGCTTACGTCCTGCACAAAAACCGTCAGAACAAGTGAAACCCAAGGTGGTCAAAAGCACGCCAAAGGCCAAAAAAGTACTGCCACAGCAGTGCCAGCAGATCGTACGTAACCTCAACTAGTCAGAGCGTTTAGTGATTAGTATTTAATTCTGCTACTGATAGTTTTGACATTCAAAAAGTGGATTAACTTGCTATCCTCGCCTAGATTTAAATGGACATATCTTTTGATATGTATCTTGATGCGCTTGCTGCGCGTTCCGGCAGTGAGAATAATTATGAAAAGTTGGTTAAAACACATTTAAATTATAAATAGGAAGCCGGCTTACTTTCTATTGAAACAAAAGCAAGGACACTCCCATGACCATGGTATGTGCAAAAGATTTTGCCGAGTGGCTAAAGCTAAGATTTGGCAGTGCTACAGATTCAGTAACCATTTCACGTGAAGAAGTGAATCACCTTACTGGTCGGCAAAGGCTGGACCCTAATTTCGTGCATGATGTGCATTATGAGTTAATGCCGCATGGATTAGCATTTGTTACCGATACATTGCGAGAAACCTTTTTCCTTATTCCTATTGGCAAATCGGTAAACTGGCGTGACCAACTTGAATTTAATTATGAGAAGGAGTTGTATTGTAATATCTTCCCCATCATCAAATCAGGTTAATGGCGGCGTTATGGTTCTACGACAATGAAAAAGGCTCATCAATGATGAGCCTTTTTACTATATAGCTTGTCCAATAACGTAAGTGGTTACTTACGCCATACCTTGGATAATAACGAACTTTTCTAGCAGTTCGTCATCACTCTCAATGTGGTTTGGATCGGTGATAATGCACTTTGTTATAGGACAAACAGACTGGCAAGTCGGTTTATCGTAGTGACCTTTACACTCAGTACATAGGCTCGGGTCAATCTCAAAGATTGAATCACCCATGCTGATTGCGCCATTTGGGCATTCAGGGTCACACATATCACAGTTGATGCATTTATCGGTAATTAGCAGTGCCATGTATTCTTACCAAGTAGTGGTTACTTACCCGTTGGGTTACGAGTATCTTGACCATCGTTTAGGTTACGCATTAGTAGGCCGTACTCTAAATCCATATCTTGTGGCACTGGGATAAAGACAAAGTGGCCATTACCTTTCGCATCATCAATCACTTCTGACTTACGGTTTTCCATCGCTTCAAGCGTGAAGTTTACATTACCTTTTGGTGTCATCAGTTCTAAGCTGTCGCCAACAATAAATTTGTTCTTAACTTCAACTTCCGCCAGATCACCACGACGTTTACCAGTGAATTCACCAACAAACTGTTGTGCGTCTGATACAGAGTAACCGTAGTCATAGTTCTGGTAGCTATCATGAGTATGACGACGTAGGAAACCTTCGGTATAGCCACGGTGAGCTAGGCTTTCTAGTGTGCTCATTAGGCTCTCATCGAATGGTTTACCCGCCACTGCATCATCGATCGCTTTACGGTAAACTTGTGCAGTACGAGCACAGTAGTAGAACGATTTAGTACGGCCTTCGATTTTCAGTGAGTGCACACCCATTTGCGTCAAACGTTCTACGTGTTGAATCGCACGCAGATCTTTTGAGTTCATGATGTAAGTGCCGTGCTCATCTTCGAACGCCGCCATCTTTTCTTCAGGACGGTGGCTTTCTGAAAGTAGCACCACATCATCGATAGGCTTACCGCGACCGATAGTCGTCTCTGGACGCTCATCAGCCACTTCAATTGCTTGCGCAGCCGCAGGATCGAATTTTTCAACGATCTGGCCAGCGTCATTTTCTTTTGCTTCTTCTACCTTATATTCCCAACGGCATGCATTAGTGCAAGTGCCTTGGTTAGGGTCACGTTTGTTGATGTAACCAGATAGCAGACAACGACCAGAGTAGGCCATGCATAGAGCGCCGTGAACGAACACTTCAAGTTCAGTTTCAGGACAGTGTTCACGGATCTCTTCAATTTCTTCTAGAGAAAGCTCGCGAGAAACGATAACGCGCTCAACGCCGTAAGCCGCCCAGAATTTAACCGTCGCCCAGTTTACCGCGTTCGCTTGAACCGATAGATGGATCGCCATATCAGGGAATGCTTCACGCACCATCATGATTAGACCAGGATCTGACATGATTAGAGCGTCAGGGCCCATTTCAACCACAGGTTTTAGGTCGCGAATGAAGGTTTTTAGTTTCGAGTTGTGCGGTTGGATGTTGCACACCACGTAAAGCTTCTTGCCTAGAGCATGTGCTTCGTTGATACCAATTTGTAGGTTCTCGTGGTTAAACTCGTTGTTACGTACGCGAAGGCTGTAACGTGGTTGACCTGCGTATACCGCATCAGCGCCGTAGGCGAATGCGTAACGCATGTTTTTAAGGCTGCCCGCTGGTGACAGAAGTTCTGGTACGAATGCTTTGTTAGTCGTCATTGCTCAATTCTCTTTTTATCTGATCTCAAGTCAGGCCAATTCCACCTGATGGAATAGGGGCGCAAATTTTACGTTAAAATGTGATGAGTGACTAGGAAAAACTGGGATCTGGCGGGCAATAAAAAGCCCTCGAAAGAGGGCTTAGAAGTCAGAATTAAGCGTTTGGATTAGGGAGACCACCTAATGCGTCGTACAAATTGGGTAAAAATGCACTTAGCTCGCCACACATTAATGAGAAGTCAGCATCGAAACGTGCCGCTTGATCTTCGCGTGGGATATCTTCGTTTTGATCTTTTAATTCATCTGAGAATTTTAGGCGTTTAATGCTGCCATCTTCAGCCAGAAGGAACTCGATACGATCTTGCCAGTTCACGGCCAATTTCGTCACCATTTTATCGGCTTCAATATGGCTGCGGATTTCGTCTGCGGTCAGCTCTTGTTTCTTACAACGGATCACGCCGCCTTCTTCTAGAACTGATTTTAATTCCGCTTCATCAAGCATAGAGAAGCCCGCTGGTGTGTTGCCTGTCTTCACCCACTCAGTCAGCGTTGTCTCAACCGAGTTCTCTGGAATAGCAGGAACCACAGGCAAGCTGCCCATGGTTTTACGCAATAGCGCCAATACGTCTTCTGCTTTCTTGTAGCTGCTCGCATCAACTAGGATAAACCCTTGTTTTGGTAGGATAAGAACAGAAGTGTAGTTACTGCGGCTAAAGGCGCGCGGTAAAAGATCCATAATGATGTCGTCTTTTAGGTTGTCCTTCTCTTTTTTCTTTAGAGGACGACCTTCCTGCGCTTCAAGCGCATCAACTTTGGCATTCAGTGAATCTTTGATTACTGATGCTGGCAGCATTTTTTCTTCTTTCTTGGCACACACGAGAATGCGGTCTTCTGACAGGTGAGTCATCATGTCACCATGACGGCCCATTGCTGAAACCCAGCCAAATTTTTGCTTATCCTGACTACCACATGGGGTAAAGCGGAATTCAGCCAGTTGCTGTTCTAATTGGTCAGCTTTGAAGTCGACTTCACGGTTTACACGATAAACCAGACAGTTTTTAAACCACATATTGTTTCTCTACTTTAACGACGTTGGCATTAGTGGCCTCATGATAGGAAATTTTTTCTCGCTTGTCCTATTGGATCTGAAAATTCGCAACCGCTAGCGCGAATTGATGAAAGTTAAAAGGTTTGATTAAGAAGCTTCCATGAAAATTTGTTTTCAAAGGTCACAAAAGTGTCATAATTACTAGCAATAATGCTTATGCATCGAGAGGCGCTTGCGTCTCAATTTCAATTAGCTCAATACCATAAGGTTATTCAATTATGTCTAGAAGGATTCTTGTTGTTGAAGATGAAGCGCCGATTCGCGAGATGCTGTGCTTTGTACTTGAACAGAAAGGTTACCAAGCCGTCGAAGCGGAAGATTACGACACCGCGGTGACGAAATTGGCGGAACCCTTCCCAGATCTTGTGCTACTTGATTGGATGCTACCGGGTGGTAGCGGTATTAATTTCATCAAACATATGAAGCGCGAAGAGCTGACACGCAACATTCCAGTCGTGATGCTGACGGCACGTGGTGAAGAAGAAGATAAAGTGCGTGGCCTAGAGGTTGGCGCCGATGATTACATCACCAAACCATTCTCACCAAAAGAATTGGTTGCGCGTTTAAAAGCAGTGATTCGCCGTGTTACACCAACTGCACTTGAAGATGTGATTGATGTACAAGGCCTTAAACTGGATCCTGTTTCACACCGTGTGACCACCAATGATCAAGCATTGGATATGGGCCCAACTGAATTCAAAATGCTGCATTTCTTTATGACGCATCAAGAGCGCGTTTACAGCCGTGAACAGCTACTTAATAACGTTTGGGGTACCAACGTTTATGTTGAAGACCGTACGGTTGATGTCCATATTCGTCGCCTACGTAAAGCACTGGAAGCGGAAGGGCACGATAAGTTGATTCAAACCGTTCGCGGTGCGGGTTATCGCTTCTCAACCAAGGCTTAATATTCGTGGAACGATTAAGTTGGAAGAAACTGCTCCGTGAGCTGGTTTTTTTTTACACCCCTTGGATCATTGTGGGGTGGATGTTCGGTTACATGCCGTGGTTGCTGCTAGCAGCCACGGTTTTGCAGCTTGTGTGGCATCTGCATAATCAGATGCGTTTGTCAGCATGGCTGTGGGATGAGAAGCGTCTTACTCCGCCATCAGGAACCGGCAATTGGGAGCACCTGTTTAACGGCATTTATCGTTTACAGCAGCGCCAGCGCAGAAAGCGTAAAGAGCTGACCAATCTTATTCGCCGTTTCCGTAACGGTGCGGAATCGTTGCCCGATGCCGTGGTGGTTTTTCGCAGTGAAGGCAATATCGTTTGGTGCAACAAACTCGCGCAGCATTTGTTGGGTTTTCGTTGGCCTGATGATTCTGGTCAGCCAATTTCCAATTTGATCCGCACGCCGGATTTCATCAAATACCTCACCAAACAAGATTTTTCAGAACCGCTTGAGATGCGCTCGCCACTTAATGTCGAACGCATGTTGGAACTGCGTATCGTGCCGTATACCGAAGGTGAACACTTGATGGTGGTCCGTGACGTTACTCAGGTGAAGCAGCTAGAAGGTATGCGTCGTAATTTCTTTGCCAACGTTTCTCATGAATTGCGTACGCCAATGACGGTACTGCAAGGTTACCTTGAGATGACCGAAGATCCTGAAATGCTGGTTGGGCCTATGTGGCCAAAAGCGCATGGCGTCATGACCGAGCAGCTCAATCGTATGAATAGCTTAGTAAATCAATTACTCACCTTATCGAAAATTGAAGCTGCGCCAATGCATGAGCTGGATGAAGTGGTTAATGTGCCAGTGATGCTGGAAGTATTGGAAAAAGAAGCGATCAGTTTAAGTGGCGATCAGCAGCATAAATTACGGTTTGATGTTGACCAATCTTTATTAGTTTTGGGTGATGAAGATCAGCTACGCAGTGCGATATCCAACTTGGTTTACAATGCGGTTAAGTACACGCCAGCCGGTGCCGATGTGCATGTGCGTTGGTATAAAACCAGCCAAGGTGCTTGCTTAGAAGTGTCTGACAGCGGCGAAGGGATCGAACCGCAGCACATTCATCGTTTAACTGAGCGTTTTTACCGTGTCGACAAAGCGCGTTCGCGTGATACTGGCGGCAGTGGGTTAGGGTTGGCAATTGTCAAACACGCACTTTCTCACCATGACTCCCATTTAGATATCTGGAGCAAAGTTGGCGTGGGCAGTAAGTTTTCTTTTGTTCTACCGACTCGTTTGGTGGTGAAGTAATGGCATATTTAACGAAACCTCGTTTGTCGCATTGGTTTACTTGTATGGTGATGAGTGCAGGTATCGTTAGCGGCGCAACGAGCTTTTCTGCCCATGCAGAGCAGCCACTACGGGAATACCATAAAGTGCCTGGCATTAGTGGTGCACTCACCAGTGTTGGGTCTGATACGTTGGCCGGAATGACGACCTTATGGGTAGAGGAGTTCCAACAGCTCTATCCGGGGGTGAATGGTCAAGTTCAAGCGTCAGGCTCTGCCACGGCTCCCCCTGCTTTAACCGAACAGACGGCACAGTTTGGCCCTATGAGCCGGCCAATGCGTAATCGAGAGATAGAAGCCTTTGAGCGTGAGTTTGGTTATAAGCCGACCGAGCTGAGAGTGGCTATTGATGCGATTGGCATTTTTGTCCATCGGGATAACCCAATCGAAGGGCTTAACTTTGTTCAGCTCGACAGTATTTTTTCGGCCACGATGCGCTGTGGTGGAACAGAACCGATTCAAACCTGGCAACAGCTTGGGTTGAATTACCAGTGGGCTGAGCGAGCGATTCAAAAATTTGGGCGTAACTCTGTTTCTGGAACTTATGGCTATTTTAAGAAAAACGCACTGTGTGGTGGGGATTTTTTAAATAATGTTAATGAGCAGCCAGGTTCCGCTTCGGTAGTGCAATCTGTCGCTTCGGCGATTAACACCATTGGCTATTCTGGTGTTGGGTATAAGGTCTCTGGGGTAAAACGTCTGCGTATCGCCCAAGAGGGTGATCAATACGTCGATGCTACAAGAGCTAATATCTTATCAGGTAAGTACCCACTCTCTCGTTACCTCTATGTGTATGTAAATAAACACCCACATAAAGAACTGTCACCGATTGAGCGTGAGTTTATTCGTTTTATCTATTCGCAACAGGGGCAGAAGCTGGTGGAGCAAGATGGTTATGTGGCGATCTCTCCAGAAATTGCGCAGCAAGAGCTGGAAAAAGTCGGCATTAGCTATCAATAACCGATTAACGATTTAAACATCATATCGTGCAAGGCGTGTTCGAATGCTGACTTGCCTTCGTCGTGGCTTGCACTACTTGGCCTAATGAATCTCTAATTGCCATCCGAGTTGATGCCAGTAAGCTTGCTCTGCGAGTAGATTCGCGTTGAGTAGCTTATGTCTTGTTAGCCAGTTAAATTCAGAGCAACTTAGCTGCCATTGATCTTGTGTGGTTATCGTGAGCTCAAATGGAGGCAGTGGAGAGTCGCTGCGTTGGCTATTGAGTAAAATAGCTAAACGTAATACTCGAATTAAACTCAGCAGCTGTGGTTTTTGATAGAGAGAGAAGTTTTCTATTTCATTTAAGTTCATTGATTTGCGTTGAAAACGAGCTAAGGTGGCGAGCACGCGTTGTTGCTCAATATTGAAGCCCGGCATGTTGCTATGCTGAAGTAGGTAAGCGGAGTGGCGATGATAATCGCTTAAGCTAATGCTTAAACCAACCTCATGCAATAAAGCGCTCCATTCGAGTAAATCAAATAACTCGGAGTGCTGTTTTATGGCTAATGGTTGGTGAATTTGCTGCAGAAACTCACGCGCTTGTCCTTTTACTCGTGCAGCATGTTCTAAGTCGACAAGGTGTTTAATCGCTAAATTTTCGGTGGTACGCATACGAATGTCACTACGTTTCAAACGAGCTTCCATTTCATAGAGTAAGCCTTCACGTAACGCACCTTCAGTGTAAAACATTTCGCGGATTTTCAGACCAACAAACACCGCATACATAATCGCAATGCCTGCGGCAAATACGGGCTTACGTGCATCGGTAAGGCCAGTCAATTCGATATCATTAATGTTCCCTTTTTCGGATAGGAGTGCGATTAATTGCAGCAGCCGTTTAGCGGTAATCACGCAATCTTGATAGCCAAGGCCACACAGTACATCTCGGATCGCTTTCACCGTACCAGAAGAACCAAAGGCACTTGACCACCCTTTGAGACGATAATGGTGAGCTAAAGATTCTAACTTTTGCTCTGCAGCTAGAATGGCATTGGTAAAGTTGGTGTGGGATAGCTTTCCGTTGGCAAAAAATTGCTGCGTAACGGTAATACAGCCAATCGGTTTACTGTTTAATAGTTCTGGCTCAAAACCCGAACCGTAAATGATTTCGGTACTGCCGCCACCAATATCAACAATCAGCTTACTGTCTGATTGCGATTGAGTGTGGGAGACTCCTTGATAGATCAAACGCGCTTCTTCGGCGCCAGAGATAATCTCAATCGGATACGGTAAGATTCGTCGGGCTCGCTGGATAAATTCATCAGCATTGATGGCTTGGCGTAAAGTATATGTCGCAGCAATACGCACATCGGCTTGTTTAAAACCTTGGATACGTTCGGCAAACATCGCTAAGCAATCTAAGCCGCGTTCGATAGCAGCATTATCTAACTCGCCTTGTTCATTGAGACCATTGGCCAACTGAACGTGTTGCTTGTGACGACTAACCAGTTGTAGCTCTTGGCCAACTATTTTAGCTACTACCATATGAAAGCTATTGGAGCCTAAATCAATGGCGGCAATATAACGAGTCTGCGAAATTGGATTCATGGGTTATCTTTGCCTACATATGTGGTTAGTAAAGTTAACTGAAGCCGCGATGGATGAAAGCCGACTTTTTCCGTAGTGCTGCACCAAATCTTCATTCAGTACTCAACAATAATAGAAGGTGTTTTTATTTATGAAGTAGCTGTTGTTGCAATATTTTTACAAAGGTAGCAAAAATAATATGTGATTAGTGTGACAGTCGAGGAAGAAACGGCGTCAGGATAGTTGATTCTTTTCAGTTGTTTATTTTCAACTGTAATATAATTGTCATCTTGGCGAAATACTCTATCGTCGGGCAATATTAGGTAGGTTGAGATGGCAAAGGCCGAATTTTCATTACGCGAAAAAGATAGAAAGCGGCTAGTCAAAGATCGTTTAGTGCGTTTAGCGGTGACGTTTGGCGGTGTTGGCGTGCTTGCGGCATTGGTCTTAATCTTCATTTATCTAGCGATGATGGTACTGCCTCTCTTTTCGGATGCCAAATTTACGCCTAATGTAGCAAGTCAAACTATCACCACTCCAGCTCCGGTTGCGGCGGGTATTGATGATTATGGTGAACACGCTTTTGTTATCTCCCAGCAAGGACAGTTGGACTTTTGGCCATTGTCTCAGCCTTCAGAGCAGCCACAGTTATCGGTTAATTTCGGTCAACAATATAGCTTGTTTTCTCAAATGCCCAGAGCACAAGGTTGGTATGCGTTTGCGGCTAAAAATGGTGACGTTGCCCTTTTTCAGCCACAAATGGCAAGTACTCTGGAAAATGAAGGGCGTCTTTTTACCCCCAAAGTGACGCGTTGGCAGCCAGTTTTCGACCTCTCTTATCCTGATGTTGAGTTGCAAAATTTCACCTTCGCTAAGGGTGAACAAGTGATATTAGCGGGCTACTTTAGCGATCAACGAGTGCGAATCCGTTGGCAAAATAAAGATGCCAGCATTAGCGACTTTCAGTTTGAAACCCCAATAGCCGATGTGCAACAACTGCTATTAACCCCAGATGGCAAAACGCTTTATTTACGTGCTGGCTCTGAGCTCTATGTGGCGAAAAAGCATAGCGATGCGTTTGTTATTCGAGAAATTGTCGATCTTAGCCAAGGCAAAGAGCAGCACGCGGTGAGCGATATTGACTTGCTATCAGGGGCTTATTCATTGCTCGTGACCCACCAAGATGGCTTAGTGTCACAATGGTTTGATGTCCTGAAAGACGGTCAGCGTCATCTCACTCATATCCGTGAATTTAAACTGGCCGCAGAGCTGCAATTTTTACTGCCAGATACTTACCGCAAAGGTTTTTATAGCTTTTACATTAATGGCACCGTGCAAAGCCACTATACCACGAGCGAAAAGCTGGTGATGTTCAAGCGTGCTTACGAAAAAGTGCCGCAACTTGCGGGCATGGCGAATAACGAGCAATATTTAGTGGCTTTGTCAGGCAATCAATTGAGTGTGGCGCACATTGATAACCCATATCCAGAGATCTCACTCTCTTCGATGTGGCAGAAAGTGTGGTATGAAGGTTACCCAGAAGCGCAATATGTTTGGCAAACGACCTCGGCGAGTGATGAATTTGAAGCCAAGTTTAGTTTAGTACCAATTGCCTTTGGTACTTTAAAAGCCGCGGCTTTTGCCATGATGTTTGCAATTCCAATTGCAGTACTAGGCGCTATATATACCGCTTATTTTATGACAGCCAAGATGCGCCGAGTGGTGAAACCATCAATTGAATTGATGGAAGCGTTGCCAACCGTCATCATCGGTTTCTTAGCCGGTTTATGGTTCGCCCCAATTGTTGAAACGCACCTTGCCGCAGTGGCGGCGTTATTGTTGCTGTTGCCGTTTACCATCGTGGCGATTGGCGCAATGTGGCATTTACTACCAAGTCGCTGGACGCGTCGTTTGCCTAATGGTTGGCATGCGGCGATATTAATGCCGGTGATTGTATTACTAACCGTGGTAATTTTGCAGCAGAGTAGTAACGTAGAGATGTGGCTGTTTGATGGTGATGTGCGTGCTTTTCTCGATCTACAAGGTATCGATTTTGACCAACGTAATGCACTTGTTGTCGGCTTTGCGATGGGGTTTGCGGTAATACCGACCATCTTTACCATTGCTGAAGACGCGATTTTTTCTGTACCTAAGCACTTGTCGGACGGTTCATTGGCTTTGGGTGCGACACCTTGGCAAACCTTAATTTATGTGGTGCTACTCACCGCCAGCCCCGGTATTTTTTCTGCCATTATGATGGGGCTAGGTCGAGCGGTGGGTGAAACCATGATTGTCTTGATGGCAACCGGTAATACGCCCATTCTTGATTGGAATATTTTAGAAGGCATGCGCACCCTTTCCGCGACGATTGCGGTTGAGATGCCAGAGTCAGAAGTCGGTAGTTCTCATTTCCGCTTACTGTTCCTCGCAGCGCTGATCTTGCTTGTCTTTACCTTTGCTGTGAACTCGTTAGCCGAATGGGTTCGTCAGCGTTTACGTGAAAAATACCGTGCTTTGTAATGGGCAATTAATAGGAATCAACCAACGTGTTTAAGTGGCTAAAATCAGGCGCACCATGGATCTGGTTAACGGGCGGAGCGGTCAGCATTAGTTTGCTGTCAGTGCTTGGCTTGTTGCTGCTTATTGGCTGGAAAGGGCTCTCGTATTTTTGGCCTGCGCCACTTTACCAATGGACAACCGATGAAGGTCAGATTTTGGTTGGTCAGCTCTATGCTGAAGAATACGTTCCTATCAGTCATTTGAAAGAGATGGACATTAGTTTGCCCCCTCACGTAGAGCAAAGTGGCAAGGTGAAACGCTTACGGATTAAGGTCGCAAATCGTGATATCTATCCGGCTGATTTTATTTCTATTTTAGAAATTGATGTACTAAAGCGTAGCGAACCACAAGGTTGGGCGGTGATAGAGCGAACTCGAGGTGGTGACTTCTATGGGCTACCTATCGCTTATCAACTTGCAGATGGAACCAAGCTAGAACAATATCAATCCGAGCTCAAGCGAGCTCTAAATTACAGCCATTCAGTGCGCGAGCAGATTAATCAGATCATTACGCAAGAGATCCGCGTGATCAGTGCGCAAGCGAATGATTTACGACTTGAAAAGCGTAAATATGAACTTAATCATCCGCAAAACAGCCTTAAAAACGAAGAGTTTATTAATCGCTATACGGCTCAGTCGAATCTCTATAGCCAACGGTTGGCTGAAGCGGAGGCTAAGCTTGATGATTTACGTGCCAAATTAGCCAAACAAGGTTTGTTAGTACAAGATATGATGGGGAAGACGATGTTAATCCCACTGAGTCATATTTTGGATATGTGGTACCCAAATCAAATGACGTTTATGGAAAAAGGCGTCCATTGGGGCAAGCAAGTATGGAAGTTTTTAGCCGATAATCCACGAGAATCAAACTCGGAAGGCGGGGTGTTTCCTGCCATGTTTGGTACGGTACTTCTGGTTTTGATTATGTCGGTGATCGTTATGCCTTTAGGGGTGGTTGCCGCGATTTACTTACATGAATATGCCAAGAATAACCTCTTTACGCGGATTATCCGTGTAGCGGTCATTAACTTAGCCGGTGTGCCATCGATCGTTTACGGTGTATTTGGTTTAGGCTTCTTTGTTTATATTTTAGGGGCTTCGATTGATAACGTCTTTTATGCTGAGCAATTACCAGCGCCAACGTTTGGTACTCCGGGGCTATTATGGTCGGCATTGACCCTGGCAGTATTAACCTTGCCGGTAGTAATTGTTGCCACAGAAGAGGGTTTAACACGTATTCCTAACTCAGTGCGTCATGGTTCATTAGCGCTGGGTGCAACTCAGTTTGAGACTATGTGGCGTATCGTTTTACCGATGGCCAGTCCGGCTATTATCACTGGGCTAATTTTAGCGGTTGCCCGTGCCGCCGGTGAAGTAGCACCACTGATGCTGGTGGGGGCCGTAAAATTTGCTTCAAGCCTACCCGTTGATGCACAGTTCCCGTATTTACATTTGGAGCGCAAGTTCATGCACTTAGGTTTTCATATCTATGATGTAGGCTTCCAGACCACCAATATTGAAAGTGCGAGACCTCTGGTTTATGCCACTTCCTTTTTGTTGGTTACGGTGATCATCGGGCTTAACTTAACGGCGATCAGCATCCGTAACAATTTGCGTGAAAAATACCGAACTTTAGGACAAGACTAAACATGTTTTCAGTCAATCAAGCGCTAGGGTACCCAACCCCATTAGATGTGAACAATCTCAGTGATGAGCAAACCGCGATTTCGATCGAAGGGCTTAACTTGTTCTATCAAAATACGCAGGCGTTGAGTGATATTTCGATGCGTATTCCTAAAGGTCAGGTGACGGCGTTTATCGGTCCATCGGGTTGCGGAAAATCGACCTTATTACGCTGCATTAACCGTATGAATGATTTAGTCGAAGGTTGCCGCGTTAATGGCCGTGTGACACTGCATGGTAAAAACGTCTACGAACCAGATGTGGATGTGGCGACGTTGCGTCGTCGTGTGGGGATGGTGTTTCAAAGGCCAAACCCATTCCCTAAATCGATCTATGAAAACGTGGTTTATGGACTTCGTTTACAAGGTATTAAGAAAAGCCGAGTATTAGACGATGCGGTTGAGCGAGCGCTACGAGCAGCTGCACTATGGGATGAAGTCAAAGATCGCTTACATGAAAATGCTTTTGGGTTATCAGGTGGTCAGCAGCAGCGATTGGTGATTGCACGTTCGATAGCGATAGAACCTGAAGTATTACTCTTAGATGAGCCGACCTCCGCTTTGGATCCTATTTCGACATTAACCATTGAAGAGCTGATTAACGATCTCAAAACCAAATATACCGTGGTGATCGTGACCCATAACATGCAACAGGCGGCGCGAGTGAGCGACCATACTGCCTTTATTCATATGGGAAAGTTGATCGAGTACTCAGACACGGATTCTATTTTCACTTCGCCATTGAAAAAGCAGACAGAAGACTACATTACTGGTCGGTATGGCTAACATTAGCACCAATGTTGAGTGCAAATAAGCCACTATCACGGCTATGATTGAGAAATACCCACTATCTCTGTTTTTATCTTACAAGGAACTACACTTTATTCATGAACTTTGGACGCCACATTTCAGGTCAATTTAATGTCGAACTAGAGTCGATTCGAACCCATGTTCTTACCATGGGAGGCCTCGTTGAGCAGCAGCTCTCTTTTGCGATGCAAGCATTGCTTAAAGAGGATATGGAACTGGCGAAAAAAGTGGTGCGTGATGATCATAAAGTGAATGCGATGGAAGTGTCGATCGATGAGGCATGCACGCGAATTATTGCCAAGCGTCAGCCCACGGCAAAAGATCTGCGCTTGATTATGGCGATCATCAAAACCATCACGGATCTTGAGCGTATTGGGGATGTTGCGACCAGCATTGCCAAAGTCGCGATGGAAAACCCTTCAACTCGCGAGCATCAATTTAATGTCTCGCTTGAACCATTGTGCCGTCAGGCAGTGAGTATGTTACATCAAGTGTTGGATGCCTTTGCTCGTATGGATGTTGGTGCAGCCGCTGCGGTGTATAAGCTCGATGACCGTTTGGACGCTGAGTATGAAGCGCTGGTGCGCCAGCTGATGGCTTACATGATGGAGGATCCGAAAAATATCCCCCATATCTTACAAGTTATGTGGTCGGCTCGTGCGATTGAGCGTGTTGGTGATCGTTGCCAAAACATCTGCGAGTACATTATTTACTTCGTTAAAGGTAAGGACGTTCGCCATCTTGGTGATCAAAGTATCGATGATGCGCTGCGTTAAAAACGCAGCGTGATACCGGTGCTGAAGGTGGTCGAAAAGTTACTGTTCAAGTAAGTATCTTTCTTATCGACAAAGTTAATGTCGATGCCGGCGCGAAAACCCAGATGGTCGTTCACTTGTAGTACCCAAGCGCCCGCAGTGCTGATCCCCGTGCCGTCTCTGTATTCTCTTGGCGAGAAGAAATAGTGGCGGCTACCTTCATATTCCACTCCACCAATCTCTAATTGAAATCCAACCATAGGTGCTTTGGGTAAGTTATATTGTGCGCCAACACGATAGGTTTTAAGCCGATCTTTGTCAGTTAGAATCTTGGCCGAAGTATGGCTATAACTCACATATAACGCGTCCAACCCAAGCACGTCAGTTATGCCGACTTGTAAGCCTCCGCCTAAATTCCCCGAACCCACATATGGGCCTAATTTTAGTTCTGGTGAAATATGCAGCCCTGAAGCGAATGAGCCAAAGCTTGCCAATAGACTGAATGCGACGAGAGTCTTTTTCATAGTCATAACCTAAAGTCAGTAAAAATCGGTCACCTTGCCTCGTCCTAAGGCGGTGGAAACTGGCTGACAAACAGGTCAATAAAAATGAACCCTTATCGGTTACTCTTCAGCCTTTCCTTATTCGCCATCCATAACGAAGCAGTGGGAACACGGGCCATGATAGTGATAAGTAATTCATCGCTCTAATGGTTGTGACTTATTGGGGTGATAAACTTTACTTATTAGCTATTTGTTCGTTGAGAACATGTAGAACTTGGTCATAGAGCCAGTTTATCAGGGGGTTATGACGATATTTACGATGGTAATAAGCGTAGACAGGGTAATGAAATGGTTGGCCTTTGACGTGTGCCGTCATACTGCGTAACTGCGGGAAGTTATGAATTGGAAATAGGTTCGAATGAGGAAGAAAGAGATCGCTATGAGTGACTACATCGACGGCGGCCATGACAAATTCAGAGCGAAATTTCACGTTGACCTCAATGCCCTCACGTCTCATCACCTCAGCGGCAAGGCTAAAACTCTCATTCCAACCGGGGATGATGATCGAAGCGATGTCATACCCTTGCATATCGTGGGCATCAACGCTGGGTTGATTAACCGGGTGGCCTTGTCGAACAAGAATTTTTGAGGTCAGTTCAACTAGGAGTCGAGAGTAAATGTGCTGAGGGAAATCATTGTCGTAGTTAATCCCAAACAGTACTTCTCCATTTTTGATCTCATCGAAGGTGGTTTTACTCCAACTGATCAATTCGATACTGCAGTTTGGTGCCACTTCCTGCAGACGTTGAAAAAGTGTACCAGACAAACAAGTGAGAACGATGGGGGCAACGGCAATACGCAACGGCATGTCGATGTTTTTTGGGTCGAACTCTTGATTGCGATTTAGACTTGCGGCAAGACCATCGAGATGAGGTGTGATGGCATCAGCCAGATCTTGAGCAAATGGGGTAGGCTCTAAACCGCCATGCACTTTGACAAATAATTCATCGGCAAAGTGATGACGCAGCTTTTGCAGCGCTTGGCTGATCGCCGGCTGTGAGACAAACAGGCGTTTGGAGGCTTTGCGCATATTGCGCTCTTGTGAGAGGACAAGAAACGTTCTCAGTAGGTTTAGGTCTAAACTGTAAAACAGATCTTTGTTCATGCCACTCTCCTTATGTGCCTCCTCATGCTAACACCTGTTTGCGGGCGATTAAATGGGGTTATTGGTTTAACTGGCGGGCAACGGCGGCGATCTTGTTACCATCCGTAACGGGAATGATGAAATCATCAATGGAATTATTACCCATTTTTACCTCATCAGAGAGGGTCTCCATTACGCTAGGGCGAGTCGATTTTCCAGACAGATGCACCTGGGTCACTCCCGTTTGTGTGGTAATCGCAACCACATTGTCCGCAGTTAAACCTGCTCCGGCCATGACCGAAAAACGACCATTGGCTTGTGTGACCATTTGTTTGAGTACAGTGACACCTTGTTCAACATTCGCGGCTAAACCAGAGGTTAAAATACGTTCACAACCGAGTTGTGCAATTTGCTCAATGGCTTGTTCAATATCACTACATTGGTCGATAGCGCGATGGAAAGTCACCCCCAAATTGCATTCTGTTGCCGTTGCCACTAAGCGTTCAGTTTGAGGCATGTTGATATGGCCTTGCGCGGTTAAGACACCAAAAACAACGCCTTGCAATCCAGCTTGTGCCGCCGCTTTGATATCCAGTAGCATGGCATCGATATCATCTTGATCGTAAATAAAATCGCCTTGGCGAGGGCGAATCATGGCGTAGACTGGAATTGTAGATAGTGCGGCAGCACGTTGCATAAAGCCAAAGCTTGGGGTTAGGCCACCTAGTGCCAGAGATGAGCAAAGTTCGATGCGATCAGCGCCACCAGTAATCGCTTGATGAAGGGATTCTAAATTATCGATACATACTTCAATTTGGTAAGTCATCAAAGGGGAACTCAAGTCGTTAAGATTGAACTATTTTAGCTCAGTGCCGTAGGTTGAATAGGGTAAAAATTTCAGCCTAACATTTCCCATTTCTGGTTGTGTTGAATAGGGGGATGAAAACAGCACAGGGCGTTAAGGTGAGGTCGGTATAAGATCGTGCAGAAATGAAAAAAGCCAACTCAAAGAGCTGGCTTTTTAAACAATATGGTGGAGGGGGACGGATTCGAACCATCGAAGGCGGAGCCGGCAGATTTACAGTCTGCTCCCTTTGGCCACTCGGGAACCCCTCCAGGGTGTTTTCTTACTCTTCGCAAAGTAAGCTTAAATGAGGTTTTCCCAACACATCATTCAAGTTGTTCTCATACTTTAATAAAGCAGAGAAAATATGGTGGAGGGGGACGGATTCGAACCATCGAAGGCGGAGCCGGCAGATTTACAGTCTGCTCCCTTTGGCCACTCGGGAACCCCTCCAGGGTGTTTTCTTACTCTTCACAAAGTAAGCTTAATTGCTGTTTTCCCAACACGACAATCAAGTGGTTTCTCACGATATCTCTTAGAGCATCACAAGAAGAATATGGTGGAGGGGGACGGATTCGAACCATCGAAGGCGGAGCCGGCAGATTTACAGTCTGCTCCCTTTGGCCACTCGGGAACCCCTCCAGGGTATTTTTATACTTAAAAGAAGTTTTCCCAACGCATCTCTCAAGTTCGGAGCGCATCATAGCAAACTCATAAACACTGTAAAGCGTTTTTCTTCTGATTTTGAGTTGAATGATGCCTTTTTGGACAAAGATGCCTGTAATTGAACGTTTTGCTACCAATTGGGGCGAATTTTAATTGCGATGAAGGTTATAGGATTTACATTCCTTGACGTTTCAAGCACGAAATTACGAGTAAAATAAGCTTAGATATTTCTGGATGAATACATAGTAATGAAAAACAAACTGATCTTAACTTTGCTAACGGCTTCTATTTTAAGCACTTCCCCAACTGTTTTTGCGCGTGGTCCTCAAGGCCCACAAACGATCACAGTGGTGACTGAGCAAGTCCAAACCCATCAAGTTTCTCAATCACTTTCGTTAGTGGGTAAATTGGCAGCAGCGCAATCGGTCATGGTCTCGCCAGAAACCACTGGAAAGGTAGAAACGATCGCTGTGAAAGCCAACCAAGAGGTTAAGAAAGGCCAATTACTGATCCAACTGAATGATGACAAAGCGCGCGCTGCAGTAAAAGAAGCACAGGCTTATCTGAAAGATGAACAGCGTAAGCTGAAAGAGTTCGAACGTTTGGTGAAGCGCAACGCGATTACTCAAACCGAAATCGACGCGCAAAAAACCAATGTAGAGATTGCTCAGGCACGTTTAGATGCAGCGAATGCCAATTTAAAAGATCTGCATATCAGCGCCCCGTTCTCGGGCACCATCGGTTTTATCGATTTCAGTCGCGGTAAAATGGTTTCTGCCGGTACCGAGTTACTGTCGTTGGATGATCTTTCCGTGATGCAATTAGATCTACAAGTGCCTGAGCGTTATTTGGCCAAGATAGTGCAAGGTATGCAAGTCACCGCCACCACCAGTGCATGGGGCACTCAGGTATTTCAAGGTGAAGTGGTTGGGATTGATTCACGTATTAATCAAGAAACGCTTAATTTGCGTGTACGGATTCACTTCAACAATAACGATTTGAAATTGAAGCCGGGTATGTTGGTTTCTGCCAATATGGCCTTTCCTGCGATCAATGCCCCGATCATTCCAGTGCAAGCATTGGAATATTCAGGCACTAAACGTTATGTCTACGTGATTGGTGATGACAACCAAGCCAAACGAACTCAAGTCTTGTTAGGTGCGCGCATTGAGAACCAAGTGGTGATCACTGAAGGACTGAATATTGGCGAAAAAATTGTCGTGCAAGGCATTGTCAACATGCGTGATGGCGCGACAGTGAAAGAACTCGGTAGCGCTGCTAAGCCTGCTGCAGAGCAACAATCGCCAGCAAAAGGTGACAAGTAATGTGGTTGTCTGATGTTTCAGTGAAACGACCAGTCTCAGCACTGGTTCTCAGTTTGCTTTTGTGCGTGTTCGGTATTGTTTCTTTCTCTAAGCTTGCTGTACGAGAAATGCCGGATATCGAAAACCCTGTGGTATCGGTGAGCACTCGTTATGACGGTGCATCGGCAACCATTATCGAAAGCCAGATCACCTCAAACTTAGAAGAGCAGTTATCGGGTATTAGTGGTATCGATGAAATTTCATCGACCACCCGTAATGGTATGTCACGCATCACCATTACGTTTAACCTTGGTTATGATCTTAATACCGGTGTCAGTGATGTGCGTGATGCGGTTGCTCGTGCCCAGCGTTCACTACCTGAAGAAGCCGACGACCCAATTGTGTACAAGAACAACGGGTCTGGCGAAGCATCGCTGTATATTAATTTGAGTTCATCTGAATTAGATCGTACCCAACTAACTGATTATGTTGAGCGCGTGTTGATGGACCGATTTAGCCTGATTTCTGGTGTGAGTTCGGTTGATATCTCTGGTGGTTTGTACAAGGTTATGTACGTTAAGCTCAAGCCTGAGTTGATGGCAGGACGCGGCGTCACCACTTCCGATATTACTCAAGCTCTGCGCAGTGAAAACTTAGAAAGTCCGGGCGGTGAAGTTCGTAACGATCAAACCGTTATGTCAGTGCGTACCGCGCGTACCTATAAAGATGTTGAAGATTTTGAGTATTTGGTTGTACGTCGCGCCAGTGATAACACGCCGATTTATCTAAAAGATGTCGCAGATGTTTATATCGGTGCTGAAAACGAAAACTCGACCTTCAAAAGTGATGGTGTGGTAAACGTCAGCTTAGGCGTCGTCCCACAATCGGATGCCAACCCTCTTGAGGTGGCTCAACTGGTTCATCAAGAAGTAGAGAAGGTACAACAATTTTTGCCAAGCGGAACCCGCCTAGCGATTGACTACGATTCAACGGTCTTTATTGAACGATCAATTGAAGAGGTCTACAGCACGTTATTTGTAACGGGTGGTTTGGTTATTTTAGTGCTGTATATTTTTATTGGTCAGGCTCGTGCAACCTTGATCCCAGCGGTCACAGTGCCGGTTTCACTGATTTCCTCATTTATTGCTGCATACTTTTTTGGTTTTTCGATCAACCTAATCACGCTTATGGCGCTGATCCTCTCCATCGGTTTGGTGGTGGATGATGCCATTGTGGTGGTGGAGAATATCTTCCACCATATTGAACGCGGTGAAAAACCATTGTTGGCCGCTTACAAAGGAACGCGTGAAGTTGGCTTTGCGGTTATCGCGACCACCTTGGTATTGGTGATGGTATTTCTACCGATCTCCTTTATGGATGGTATGGTGGGTTTGCTGTTCACTGAATTCTCGGTGTTGTTGGCGATGTCGGTGATCTTCTCTTCATTGATTGCCTTAACCTTAACGCCTGTATTAGGTAGTAAAATCCTGAAAGCCAATGTCAAACCGAGTCGTTTTAATCTGTTTATTGAACGTATGTTTGCACGATTAGAACAGGGTTATCGCAACCTTCTCACCGCAGCACTAAAAGCGAAATGGGCCGCGCCTGTGGTTATTCTCGCTTGCATGGGCGGCAGTTACGGTTTGATGCAGCAAGTACCTTCGCAATTAACACCTAGCGAAGATCGTGGAGTTATCTTTGCTTTTGTTCGTGGTGCAGACGCAACCAGTTACAACCGCATGTCGGCGAATATGGATATCGTTGAAGATCGTTTGATGCCTTTACTTGGTAAAGGTTTCCTCAAATCCTTTAGTATTCAAACCCCAGCTTTTGGCGGTATGGCAGGTGACCAAACCGGCTTTGTGATCATGATTTTGGACGATTGGAATGATCGTTCTGTCACTGCGCAGCAAGCATTGGGAGAAGTCCGCAAAGCACTATCAGGTATTGCTGATGTACGTGTTTTCCCATTTACACCGGGTTTTAGAGGGGGCTCAAGTGAGCCAGTGCAGTTCGTTTTGGGCGGTGCTGATTATGAAGAGCTTAGAGATTGGTCGGAAAAACTGAAGTTGTTAGCTGAAGAATCACCATTCATGGAAGGGGCTGAAATTAACTACTCAGAGAAAACCCCTGAGCTACTCGTGACGGTTGATAAGCAGCGTGCCGCTGAGTTAGGCATCAGCGTTTCGGAGATATCTGATACGTTAGAAGTGATGTTAGGCGGCAAGCGTGAAACCACCTTTGTTGAGCGTGGTGAAGAATACGATGTTTATTTACGTGGTGATGAAAACAGTTTTGGTAACGCAACCGATCTGACGCAAATATACATGCGCACCGCTTCTGGTGAATTGGTTACGCTTGATGCTGTGACGAAGATTGAAGAAGTCGCTTCGTCAGTGCGTCTATCTCACTACAACAAGCAAAAAGCGGTGACGATTTCAGCTAACCTTTCTGATGGTTATACCTTAGGTGATGCACTGAATTACTTGGATCAACAAGCCATCGAACTGTTACCAAACGACATTAGTATTAGCTACTCAGGTGAGTCGAAAGATTTCAAAGAAAACCAATCCAGCGTAATGGTGGTGTTCGCGTTAGCACTGTTGGTTGCTTACCTTGTTCTTGCGGCACAATTTGAGAGCTTTATAAACCCGCTGGTGGTGATGTTTACCGTTCCTATGGGGGTATTTGGTGGCTTCTTTGGTCTATTTGTTATGGATCAAGGCTTCAACATCTATAGTCAAATCGGCATGATCATGTTGATTGGTATGGTAACCAAGAATGGTATTTTGATTGTTGAGTTTGCCAACCAACTACGTGATCGTGGTTTGGAGTTTGAAAAAGCGATTATTGATGCATCTGCGCGTCGTTTACGCCCAATCTTGATGACGGCATTTACCACCTTGGCAGGCGCGATTCCACTCATCCTGTCAACAGGAGCTGGTTATGAAAGCCGTGTCGCAGTGGGTACTGTGATCTTCTTTGGTATGGCCTTTGCCACCTTGATTACCCTGTTTGTGATTCCGGCTATGTACCGTTTGATTTCTGGCAGCACTCAAGCGCCAGGTCATGTTGAAGCAGAGTTGAATAAAGAGCTTAACCATGACTTCAAAGGGCGCACTTCACATGGTGAGCTAGGGGATCTTAGTGAACACTAACGTGGCAATTTGAAGATAATAAAAAACCGAGGCGCTGGCCTCGGTTTTTTTAATTAAAGCTTTGTCTCAATCGACGAAAAGAAAACAGGCGGGTTACGCTGCGTCTTCTTCTTGCTCGTCTTGCTCAATATCAGCAACGGCTTCGATTTTTTTCGCTTTCTTTGGTGCTGGACGACGTTTCGCACCAATCGCGTAAAGCAACTCATCTTTGTTTTGCGCTAGGAACATCGCTAAGTCTTCTTGCTTAGCTTCGTCTTCTAAAATGTCACTTTTACCTAGTAGTGCAAACAGCTCGTCTGCTGTATCCAGCATTTTGTCATAAGCATCCGCTTCCGCTTTAGAGGCAAAAGTCATTTTCTCTTCTCCGTTGCGTTCTACTACGTATTTTACGATTACAGCCATGGTTGTTCCTCTAGCTCTAATGAATGTTCAATTACTGGCTGTTTATACAGTTTTTAACCAAGTAAGTCTAGGTGACAGCTCAAAAGTGCGACTTAGATGCTCACCATTTGTGCGCGTCTTCGTTACGGTGCTTTTTGGGGCATCGCCTGCGGTTAGCCTTAATGGCATACCTATGAGGAGGCTTGATCCCATTGGTAGCAAAATTCGATGAAGCGTTTTAGGAGTGGGTTTTGATACTTTTCTTTATGCACCAGTAGCCAAAAGCGGCGCTTCATATCGAGTGGTAACTCAATCGTGATAACTCGACCATCTTTTATCGCTGGTTCGGCAGCGAGGCGTGAAAGGCAGGCAAGGCCAAGGCCTGCAGAAACACAGTTGATCAGCGCTTCGGTGGTATTGAGCTGAAATGCTTCTTGCCAATGCTCGATGCGCGGAGCGACAGCGCGTAGGAAAAATTCGCGAGAGCCAGAACCTGGCTCACGTAAGATCCAAGCGCTGTTTTCCAAATCGCTCACCGCAGGTACGGTAATGTCCGCCAATGCTGAATTTGGACTACAAATGATGCACATCTCGTCTTGGCTAAACTGGGTTGAGATCAGTTCTGGATGCAGTGTTTTGCCTTCAATGAGCGCAAGATCGAGCTCATAGTCCACCAACTTTTCGCAGATAAGCGCCGAATTGGAGATAAACAGGCTTTGGGCCTGATGCGCAGTTTGCTGGCGAAAAGCGCTGAGCAGATAAGGCGCGACTTGGTTACCGATGGTATCACTGGCGCCAATGCGCAATTGGCCGGTTAACGTGGAGTCATCTTCGAGTAACTGTTCGATATCTTGTGCGCGATGCAACAGTTCATCGACCAAAGGGAGTAATTTTTGCCCCTCTTGATTAAGCACCAAGCGTTTATTAACCCGATCAAATAGTGAATGGCCCAGCTGTTTTTCGAGCTCAGCAAGCGCCATACTTACCGCAGCTTTAGAGAGAAACAGCGCTTGTGCCGCTTCGGTTAACGTATCGCAGTGGTTAATGGTCGAAAAAACCTTGAGCTGCTTTAATGAGATATTAACGGCCATAGAGAATTCAACTTCTGAGTTAATGTGGTTGGGGTATGGATTAGTTGAAGTGTCGTTTAGTTTATCTGAACACGTGTTTTGAATAATTAGATATATCTTAACAAAGTGCAAGCGTAGAATGGCGCCATAACAAAGAGATTGAGCGGAGTGTGAGCCATGATCACAGCAACAAAAGCAAAAGTATTCGGTGCGCCAACACCAATGGCAGGATTGGCATTAGGTATTGCAAGCCTTGGTTGGTGTTGGGAGAACGCCGCTGATTTGAATGGCATAGGTCAATTAATCGGTGCCGCGATCGCTTCACTTTTGCTTGTCATTTTAGCGGTGAAATTCCTACTCCATCGTCATCTTTTATCTGAGGATCTTGCTCACCCTGTAGTGGGCAGCGTGGTGCCGACTTTTGCGATGGCAACCATGGTGGTGTCAAATGCGCTTGGCAAGTTTTCGCCTTGGGCGGGTGATGCTCTATGGTTATTTGCGGTCGCGCTGCATGTGGCGTTTTTAGCCAGCTTTATTTACCACCGTTCACAAGCATTTGAACTGCACCATATGGTACCAAGTTGGTTTGTTCCGCCAGTGGGTATTGTGGTGGCGGATGTCTCTTTTTCGGGCAATCCTCATCTGGCTTTTATCGCACAAAGCACATTGATCTTCGGCCTTGTTGCTTATGCCATCATGCTGCCTGCCATGATCTACCGTTTGATCTTTGCGCAAGAAATTCCAGATGCAGCGAAACCAACCTTAGCCATCATGGCCGCACCCGCTAGCCTTTCATTGGCGGGGTATTTAAGTGTGACGAGTGAACCATCGCCAGTGATTATCGGCGTGCTGTTTGGTATCGCAGTCTTGATGACCGTAGTGATCTACTTAGCTTTCATTAAATTACTGCGTTTACCTTTTAGTGCTGGTTTTGCGGCGTTCACCTTCCCAATGGTGATTGGTTCTACTGCGCTATTTAAATTGAGTGCTTGGATGCAAAACATCCATGTCGCAGATCATTACATCGCGCAAGTACATGGCTTGGCAGTGGCTGAGTTATGGGTTGCAACCATAGTGGTGGGTTATGTTGCCGCGCGTTACTTCCATTTTTATCAGCCACACAAAGTGATAATGCGTCGCGATGGAAAATAATTTATAGCATCAAGTTGTCAGGCCATAAGGCTTTCTCAGTGATTAATAATAAAGAGCGAAACGCAGAGTTTCGCTCTTTGCACAATTAAGCGGCAACACCACGCAATCCCACCTAAAATCGGCAGTAAATACAGGGCAGTTATGTTACGCTCAGGTCAGTTTTGCTAACCATTTTGAGCGTCTATTTTGTTTACTGTTTATCACTCCAATCAAGTCGATGTGCTTAAATCTTTGTTGGTTGAGCTAGTCAAAATCGACCCGCTTGAAAACCCATTTGAAAAAGAACAAATTCTGGTGCAGAGCCCGGGTATGTCACAGTGGCTCAAAATGGCATTAGCGAAAGAGTTTGGTGTGGCTGCCAATATCGATTTTCCTCTGCCTGCGACCTTTATTTGGAATATGTTCACTCACGTGTTGGCCGATGTGCCCCAGCGCAGTGCCTTCAATAAAGAGTCGATGAGCTGGAAGTTGATGCAGATCTTACCAAGCTTGTTGGATCAGCCTGAATTTACCCCTTTGCAACGTTATTTAGAAGATGACAGTGACAGTTCAAAGCTCTATCAATTAGCGGAAAAAATTGCCGATATCTTCGATGGTTATTTGGTGTACCGCCCAGAATGGATTGCCGCTTGGGAGTCTGGTCAAGTGGTGGCTGAAATTGGTGATGAGCATCCGTGGCAGCCAATCTTGTGGCAAGCGCTCTATGATCACACCCTAGCACTTGGTCAATCGCCGTATCACCGTGCCAACTTGTATGAGCATTTTATTGATAGCTTAGCCAACTACCAAGGCCGCTTTGAGAATCTACCCAAGCGTCTGTTTGTATTCGGTATTACTTCTTTGCCACCGCGTTATATGGACGCGCTAAAAGCACTTGGTGAGCATATTGATGTGCACCTAATGTTTACCAACCCGTGTCGCTATTATTGGGGGGAAGTACGCGATAGAAAATTTCTCGCCAAGTTAGCAGCAAAACAGCGTAAACATCTGGTGTGGCGCGACGATCATTCTGAAATTGAGGGAGAAAGTGAGCAGCTTAAAGGCACGATTGAAGAGAACCTCGCTTATGACGACGCCGCTTATCATGAGATGGTGGATGGCGAGAGTATCGACCTACTGCACACCGATGTGGTAGGTAACAGCTTATTGGCATCAATGGGCAAATTGGGCCGCGATAACATGTATCTGCTATCACAACTCGAATCGAATGAGATTGAAGCGTTTGTCGATTTGGGCCGAGACTCGTTGTTGCAGCAATTGCAGGCCGATATCCTCAATCTTGAAGAGCATCAAGACGATCAACAATTAACCACAAGTCAGCATAAGCAAGTGGTGTGTGGTGATGACTACTCATTAACTCTGCACGCTTGCCATAGTCCAATGCGCGAGGTGGAAGTGCTGCATGATCAGTTGCTCAATATGTTTGATGCTGATCCAAGCTTAAAACCGCGCGATATTATCGTGATGGTCGCCGATATCAATGCTTATAGTCCTGCGATTCAAGCGGTGTTTGGTAATGCGCCGGGCGAGCGGTTTATCCCATACTCGATTTCTGACCGTAGCGCCGATCAAGAAAGCCCAATCCTCGCGGCGTTTATGCAGCTACTCAATTTAGCCAATACTCGTTGCTTAGCCTCCGAGCTATTAGAGTTGCTGGAAATTCCGGCCATCCTTAATCGTTTTGGTTTGAGTGAGGATGAATTCCTACAAGCCAAAATTTGGGTGGAAGAGTCGGGTATTCGCTGGGGATTAAATCCTGCTACGGGTACTGAGTTTGATCTGCCAGCCACAGCGCAAAACACTTGGCAATTTGGCATAGAACGTATGCTACTTGGTTATGCGATGCCGGAATCTGCGGGATTGTTTAATGATGGTCAACAGTCGTTATCCCCTTACAACGAAGTTCAGGGGATGGGGGCGGAGCTTGCTGGTAAGCTGGCGCACTTTATTGAGACGGTCAGTGACTATCGTCAAGCGCTTGCGCATACCCACAGTATCGATGGTTGGCGTCAATTATTAACTGCGATGCTGGATGATTTCTTTAAAGTCGAATTAGAAGGTGAAGTGGCACTAAAATCGATTCGCGACACGCTCACTATGCTCAAAGAGCAGTTAGAAGATGCCGCTTATCAGGCCGAACTTGCGCCAAGTATTATTGCTCAATACCTACAAAACAAACTCTCTGGTACCCGGGTTAGCCAGCGTTTCTTAGCTGGACAAGTGAACTTCTGTACCTTGATGCCAATGCGCTCTATCCCATTTAGAGCGGTATGTTTGCTGGGGATGAACGACGGCGTTTACCCGCGTTCGATGCCACCTGAAGGGTTTGATTTGATGAATGGGCGCACTCGTGCGGGAGATCGTTCTCGCCGTGATGATGACCGTTATCTGTTCTTAGAGGCGCTCTTATCGGCGCAACAAACTTTATATATCAGCTACGTTGGTCGTTCGATTCAAGATAATACTGAGCGCGTGCCATCGGTGCTGGTGTCTGAATTGATGGAATATTGCCACCAAAACTACCGTTTGGCGGAAGATGCAGATCTGAGCTGTGATGAATCTGGCGATAAGCTGCTAGCGAACTTACATCGCCAACATGCGATGGTGCCATTTAGTCCTGCTGCGTTTAGTGATTCATCGAGTGACTTTTCTAGCTACAGCAGTTATGCCAAAGAGTGGTTGCCTGCGGCGAACCGTCAAGGTCAGCGTAGTGGTGAGTTCAATCGTCAATTGAGTGATTATCTGGCCGATGTCAGCTACCCACTGGATCTTGATTTGGTTGAGCTGCAGCGTTTTTGGCGCTTACCAGTGCAGTATTTCTTCAACCGTCGCTTAAAAGTAATGTTTGAACCGCCTTTGCCAATTATGCCCGATGAAGAGCCGTTTATTCTCGATGGTTTAGAGAGTTTCCAGATCCGTGATGCGCTGTTAAACCAACTGCTGAGCGATCAATTGCAAGCCAATAGTAATCCAGATCAAACGGTGCAAAACTTTGTCGATCAGCAACGCGCCCAAGGCAAGTTACCGGTGGGGGCATTTGGCGATATTGAGTTTGATACCAACCGAGTGCAAGCCGAGCAATTGGTAGAAGCACTGCGTTTTGTCACTAGTGCGCCGGTGGATGATGTTGAGATTAATCTTAATTTTGACCTGCTGGGTGAAGGCAAACCGATCGTTTTACAAGGTTGGCTCACCCAAGCTTACCAATCTGGTTTAGTACGTTATCGTAGTGGCAAAATTCGCCCGCAAGATTATTTGGCTGCGTGGATTGACCATTTGGCGATGTCGGCGATGGGCGTGGCAAAACGAACTCACATGATTGGTTATGATCGTAAAGAGGGCGTCGTACATCTTATTTACCCGCCGATCGAAGATGGTGATTATGCCAAGAATCTGTTGGCCGAACTGGTGCGATTATTCTATCAAGGTATGACTCAGCCGTTGGCGTACTTCCCTAAAACATCGTTGGCAGCGATTGAAGCAGGCTTTAGTCGCGGCGGCGCTTGGGCAGATGATGAAGAAAAGTCGCTCAAAAAAATGGCCGAAGCGTTTAACGACGGCTTTATGAGTAGCGGTGAAGGCAATAATGCTTACATTGGTCGTATTTGGCCACAGTGGAATGATGCTTTAGCGCAAGAAGTTCGTACCTTGGCGGCGTTAGTGATTCAAGCTCCAAGATTATTGGTCAAAGACGCGCATGATGAATAACGACGCGTTGGCGGTCGCAATCCTTTCGTTTGGTGAGAGCCATTTACCTGAGGGTTGTTTGATGAAATCACAGAGAAGTGGTTGGCCGCCAGTAAATCGTTATTAATGTGTAGGGCGTTCGCTGTGCGGCCAGTGGTCAGAGGGACCATTATTCGGTGGGTTGCAGCGAAGTTGATAACTTGCTCAACACGTGGCGCGGATAGTAAAGCTTAACTGGGGGAGGTTCTGTGAGAGCGCTCCCATTAAATCTGCCACTTTAGATTTAGCGGCAGTTAAACACTCAATATCAAGGCTAGGTCACACTCGAAGGTGTGAATGAATTGATTCAGAAGTTACATAAAGGTTTGATTGTTATGACATCGTGTTCAGTTGTCACCTCACTAGATACCATGACATTTCCGTTGCATGGTGCGCGACTTATCGAAGCTTCGGCGGGGACGGGGAAAACCTTCACCATTGCCTGGCTCTATTTGCGTTTATTGTTAGGGCACGGAAGTGGCGAGAGTCGTCATCAAACGCCATTAACGGTCGATCAAATTTTGGTGGTGACCTTTACTGAAGCAGCAACCGCTGAGTTGCGCGATCGTATTCGCGCGCGTATTCATGATGCGCGATTAGCCTTTGCTCGCGGTGAAAGCAGTGATCCCGTGATCAAACCTTTACTCGCAGAGATTGATGACCATAAACAAGCGGCGATGATCTTGCTGCAAGCTGAACGACAAATGGACGAAGCGGCGGTGTATACCATTCACGGTTTCTGTCAGCGCATGCTCACGCAAAATGCCTTTGAATCAGGCAGTCGTTTTAACAACGAATTTGTCACCGATGAAAGCCATCTTAAAGCGCAAGTCGTTGCGGACTATTGGCGTCGTAACTTCTACCCATTGCCACTAAAACTGGCGGGTGAAGTACGTTCAATTTGGAGTTCGCCAGCCGCTTTGTTAGGTGATGTTTCTCGTTACTTAACGGGGGCGCCCCTGCAACTTTCGGTGGCGGCGATGCAAGGTGACTTGAGTGAATTACATCAGCAAAATCTGGCTAAAATTGATCAGCTAAAAGCGCAATGGCGAGAAAGTAGCGATGACTTCCTAGCGTTGATTAGTGAGTCTGATATCAACAAACGCAGCTACACCAAAAAGTCCTTGCCAACTTGGTTAGAAGCCGTCGGCGCTTGGGCAAGCAGTGAGACCAACGGTTACGAGTTTCCTGAGCAGCTAGAGCGCTTTGCGCAAAATGTGTTGATTGAGAAAACCCCTAAAGGCAAAGCGCCTGAGCACGTTGTCTTTGCTCAAGTTGAAGCTTTTATTAGCCAGCCGATCAGCTTAAAAGCGCCACTATTGGCCCATGCGATTGAGCATTGTCGTGTTAGCTTAGCGAAAGCGAAACAGCAAAAGCAGTGGTTATCGTTTGATGATCTGCTGACCAACTTATCTGCCGCGATGGACGCTGATGAACTCGGTGCATTAGCTGAGCGTATTCGTAGTTTATATCCGGTGGCGATGATCGATGAATTCCAAGATACCGATCCTCTGCAATACAGCATTTTCAGCCGAATTTATCTCTCTCATCCTGAGTGCGGTCTATTTATGATCGGCGATCCTAAGCAGGCGATTTACGGCTTCCGTGGTGCGGATATTTTTACCTACATCAAAGCGCGTAATCAGGTTTCCTCGCATTTCACTCTGGGTACTAACTGGCGTTCGAGTGCCGATATGGTCGCGGCAGTAAACCAAGTGTTTGCCTTGCCAGATAGCGCCTTTATCTACGATCAAGACATTCCTTTTCTTCCCGTTGCGGCTAGTCCAAGTGCTGATAAACGTGCGTGGTCATTAAGCGGAAAAACTCAACCCGCGTTGACCTATTGGTTACAAGAAGCGGAAGAAAAGCCACTGGCTAAAGGTGAATATCTTAAAGCGATGTCGCAAGCCACAGCCGATCAAATCCAGACCATTTTAAGCGCTTCACAGCAGCAACAAGCGCATTTTAGCAGTGATAAAGGTGATAAGGCGATTCAAGCCGGCGATATTGCTGTATTGGTGCGCACCGGTAATGAAGGCCGCATGGTTAAAGAGGCGCTTGCTAAACAAGGCATTGCCAGCGTTTATCTCTCTAACCGTGACAGCGTATTTAGTTCGGCGGTAGCGCAAGATGTACAGCGCCTGCTGCAAGCGGTCTTAACCCCAGAAAACGATCGTGCACTGCGCGCCAGCTTGGCGTCAGAATTGTTCGCTCTCGATGCGGGCAGTTTAGATGCGCTCAACAACGATGAAACCGCTTGGGAAAACGCGGTGAATGAATACAAAGAGTACCGCAAGTTATGGTTACAACGTGGCGTGTTACCGATGCTGCGCGCGGTCATGAGTAAGCGTCATGTCGCTGAGCGTTTACTAGAAGAGGAAAGTGGCGAGCGTAACCTGACTGATTTGATGCATTTAGGTGAGTTATTACAGCAAGCCAGTGGTGAACTCGACAGTGATCATGGTTTGCTGCGTTGGCTTGCACAAGCGATTAGTGATGCGCAAAATGGCCTTGGTGGTAGCGAAGACCAAATTCAGCGTTTGGAATCTGAGCGTAATTTGGTGCAGATCGTCACTATCCATAAATCGAAAGGTTTGGAATATGACTTGGTCTTTTTGCCGTTTGTATTGAGCTATCGCGAAGCGAGTGAAGCCAAATATTACGACGCCGAAAGCGATCGCACCATTTTGGATATCAACCAAGATAAAGCCGCGTTAGCGCAAGCGGATAAAGAGCGTCTCGCGGAAGACTTGCGTTTGATCTACGTAGCGTTAACCCGTGCCGTTTACGGCTGTTTTATTGGTGCTGCGCCGCTACGTAATGGCCGTTCAACCAAAGAACCAACGGGTGTGCATCACAGTGCCATGGGCTATTTATTGCAAAATGGCCAAGCAGGTGGCGTGAATGATCTTACCCAAGCGATTGAGCTGCAAACCAAAGGATTATCGTGCGTTGCACTGCAAGGATTACCCGAATCGCATCAGAAAACCTTTGTGACTGATGATGAAATTGAACACACCTTACATGCCAAAACACTCAGCCAAGCGATTGATCGTGCTTGGCGCATCACCAGTTACTCTGGTTTAGTAAAACAAGGCTCTCACCACCATGATGACACCTCTAGTGAGCTATTAAGACTCGATGTTGACTCCTCCGGTGAGCAAGATGAACAAGAGTTAGTTGAACCTGAACGTTCAATCTTTACCTTCCCTCGCGGTGCACGTCCGGGCACATTTTTGCACACGCTGTTTGAAGAGGTGGAGTTTACTTTGCCTGCGAACAGTGAAGAGAACCAAGCCAAAATAATGGCACTGATGGAGAGTGAACAGCTCGAATTAGAGTGGCTGCCAATCTTGCAACAACTGGTTGATACCGTATTAGCGACCCCATTGGACGGTAAAGATCTGCGCCTCAATCAAAAAGGACCCGCGCAGCGTTTGGTGGAAATGGAGTTTTTACTGCCGATTGAAG
The DNA here is from genome assembly GCF_000222585.1 of Vibrio scophthalmi LMG 19158. Classification (GTDB taxonomy): domain Bacteria; phylum Pseudomonadota; class Gammaproteobacteria; order Enterobacterales; family Vibrionaceae; genus Vibrio; species Vibrio scophthalmi. Next base: position 160,924 of record NZ_AFWE01000073.1, read on the forward strand.
TATTGGCTTCGGCAGAACTCAACCGGGTGATTCAACGTAACGATCCATTGTCAGCCAAAGCGGGCGATCTCGGCTTCCAAACCGTGCAGGGGATGTTGAAAGGTTTTATCGACTTAGTGTTTGAGCATCAAGGTAAATACTACGTACTGGACTGGAAATCGAACCATTTAGGCGATGAGATTGCCGATTATCATGGTGATGCTTTACGCCAAGCGATGGCGGATCACCGTTACGATCTGCAATACCAAATTTACGCGTTGGCACTGCATCGTTTTTTACGTAGTCGAGTAGCGGATTATGATTATCAGCGCCATTTTGGTGGTGTCTATTATCTGTTTTTGCGTGGTATGGATGGCGAAGGTCAACACGGCATTTTCTCCGCAAAACCAAGTTTTGAATTTTTAACTGAGTTAGACAAATTGATTGATGGCGAGATAGTGGAAAGACGCGACAACGCGGCAGGGCAAATGGAGTTAGGTCTATGAGTGGATTAATGCTTACTCTCAAGCGCTTAGCCGAAAAGGGCTCAATTCGTCAGCTTGATTATCAATTTGCGCGCTTTATTGCGGCCAAATCTCAGCATGTTGAACTTGCGTTTATCGCGGGTGTGCTCAGCAGTGAGCTAGGCAAAGGCCACATCTGTTTGCCACTGCATGATATGCAAGGGCAAGCGGTCGATCTTGCCGCTAAAATAGGCTTATATGGCGAGGCGGCATTAGCATTAAACCAACAACTCTTATCCATTGATTGGGCTGCGTTGCTGCAACAGTCGCCATGGGTGAGCAAGCCAGTCGCACACAATGCTGATCCATTGCCTTTGGTGTTTGATGGTGAAAGGTTATATCTACACCGTTATTGGCACTATGAAGTGACGTTGGCAGAGAAGCTAACCAGCTTTGGGGTTGCCATGATCCTAAAGCCTACCGAAGTACAAAAACTCGCCAAATTGCTCGATCACTTGTTTGCGCGCAGTGACCATTTCTTGTTTTCCGCCTTATCGCGTTCGAGTGGATTAAATCAGGTGCAGCGCCAGCAAATGGTGTGCGATCACCTTGATGTGGTCGATGAAAGCCAACTGGATTGGAGCGCAATTGATCAAGTGCTGCTGCAAGCCACACGTGCCGAACAGTTAGCGCCACTGGAGCAACTTGTTCCTCAGGCGGCGTGTGTTAACTGGCAGAAAGTGGCGGCGGCGATTGCACTCACTAAGCGTTTTGCGGTGATATCGGGAGGCCCTGGTACCGGTAAAACGACCACGGTAACTAAACTGCTGGCAGCCCTGATTGAGCAGGCTGAACAGAGTGGTCACACCCCAACGATTAAGCTGGTGGCACCGACGGGTAAAGCAGCTGCGCGCTTGACCGAATCAATTGGTAAAGCGGTCGACCAACTGCCGGTTAGCCCAGAGCTGAAAGCCGCGATCCCAACCGAATCCAGCACCTTGCATCGATTGTTGGGCGCATTGCCAAACAGCGCTGAATTTCGTCACAACCAAGCGAACCCGTTACATCTTGATATCTTAGTGGTGGATGAAGCCTCGATGGTCGATTTACCGATGATGTACAAGGTAGTGGATGCTTTGCCAAAACATGCCCGTTTGATTTTATTGGGCGATAAAGATCAGCTTGCCTCGGTCGAAGCGGGGGCGGTACTTGGCGATATCTGTTCTTTCTATCATTCTGGTTACAGCAGCGCACAAGGTGAATTGATCGCACAATTATCCGGTTATACGACCTTAGCGACAGCCAATCAAAATAACAAAGGCAGTCGAGTTGGGGATAGCTTGTGTATGCTACAAAAAAGCTATCGCTTCGATGCGCGTTCAGGCATTGGTCAGTTGGCAAAGGCAGTCAACTCCGGATCGGCCTATCAATTAGATGCGGTATGGCAGCGCGGTTTTGACGATATCGAACAGTTCCCGCTTGATATGCAGCACTACAATCAGCTAATCCAAACCATGGTGGCAGAATACAGCCACTATCTTAAACGTATTGCCCAACGCTTAGTTCACCCTGACAGTGGTGAAATAGAAAGTATTACCCAACAAGCCAAAGCAGGGTTAGATGCTTTTGCGCGCTGTCGCTTATTGTGTGCGATGCGTGAAGGGGACTTTGGCGTGAGTGGTTTAAATCACCGTGTTGAGCGCGCGCTGGTGGCGCGAAAACGCATCCAAACTCAAGATGAACTTTGGTATCACGGCCGCCCGGTGATGATCACTCGTAACGATCATGCTTTAGGTTTGTATAACGGTGATATTGGCATCTGTATGCTGGATGATTCACTTGCAGAACCGCGCTTAAAAGTGTTTTTTGAATTACCAGATGGCAGCGTCAAATCGGTGTTGCCAAGCCGCGTACCAGAGCATCAAACCGCTTATGCGATGACGGTACATAAGTCACAAGGCAGCGAATTTGAATTTACCGTAATGATTCTGCCAAAAGATTTTAGCCCTATTTTAACTCGTGAGTTGATTTATACCGGCATTACTCGCGCCAAAAAGCGATTGGCATTGTATGCACAGCCAGAGGTGGTTAAACGAGGGATTAAAGTGATGACAGAGCGTGCAAGTGGTTTGGTGATGAGATTAAAAGGTTAATGAGCGGAGATTTCGTCACCATCCTTGGTGTCGCAGTGAATAAAGTTAGTTAACCGAGCTAAAAGCGGCGGTAAAAGAGATACTGCGTATTTGGTACTTTTGTTGATAGTCGAGAATAAATTTCTTTAGTCGATCTGAGGTGGGAAACACACAGTGCACATCAAGGCCGATCAGCAGTTCGTTTTCTGCCATGTCCCAGAAGCTCTGTAGAGAATTACAAATTATAGTTTTCATATTGATGCTCTTAGTTGACGTTGATATCTACCAAAGCAATCCGTGCGGTCTAGCAAGCTAGTTGAAATTGAATCCAATCAATAGTGCGAAGTAATGTGATGCGGGCAAATAGTAACCAACAAAGAATATGAAATAAAGCTTATATTTGAGACAAAAACCAACAATGGCCACGGAAAGTGGCCATTTTTATTAAATATTGAACTGTTTTTGCTTAATTTTTAACAAGTTAGTTCGGAGTTTAATTCTAGGTACGAGTGGCCAATATTTTTGAGTTTCTTTGGTAGTTATAGAGGTTTTGCTTTTGTGATGGCAATTGCTCCACCCCGACCTCATAGAAACCTTGCTCCCTAAACCAATGCAGACTGTGTGTGGTTAACACAAACAACTGATTAATCCCTTCTTGGCGGCACTGCTGCTTCATATAATTGAGTAAAATCAAGCCACGGTTACCATCGCGATAATCTTTATGGATTGCCACACAAGCCATTTCTGCCATGCTGTCATCAAGATAAGGATACAGGGCAGCACAGCCGATAATCAGGCCATCTTTTTCAATGATGGTGAATTGATGAATTTCTTGCTCCAACTGCTCACGCGAACGGCGCACGAGAATGCCTTGCTCTTCCAGTGGGCGAATTAAATCGAGGATGCCGCCGATATCATCAATGTTGGCAACGCGCACGCGTTCAGAGCTGGCATAAACAACCTGAGTACCAATACCATCAATAGAGAACAGTTCTTGGATTAACGCGCCATCTTCTTTGTAGCTAACAAGGTGGCTACGTGGCACACCGGCTCGGCAGGCGGTAATGGCTGCGCGAAGAAAACGCAGTGTCCCTGAGGCGCTGTCGTGAGAATAGTCAACATCGGTTTCTAATTTCGCTAACACACTTTCTGCTTCTCGTGGCACAAGCTCTGCCACGACAGACCCATTTTCATCGATGATGCCTTGCTCAGAACAAAAGCCAATCAGCTTGTCAGCATTTAAACGGATCGCGACTTGGGTGGCGACTTCTTCAGAAAGTAGATTGAATGACTCGCCAGTCACAGAGCTAGCGATAGGGCCAAGCAGTACAATCGAACCTTGATCGAGCATACGGTTGATGCCCTGAATATCGATACGACGAATGCGACCACTGTGGCAGTAATCGACGCCATCATCCACGCCAAGAGGTTGAGCGATAACAAAGTTCCCGCTAACCACATTGAGTTGTGTCCCAGCCATCGGCGTGTTGCTCAAGCTCATCGAGAGCTGGGCGGTAATGGCAAGCTGTAATTGCCCCGCAGCCTGCATAACTAGCGACAAACTGGTTTCATCAGTGATGCGAACGCCTTTATGGTAGTCGTTCGTGATTTGATTGTTGGCTAAAATAGCGTTGATTTGTGGTCGCGCACCATGCACCAAAACGATCTTAACTCCCAAACTGTGGAGTAAGGCTAAGTCACTGATAATATTTTTAAAGTTATCATCAGCAAACGCTTCACCCCCCAGCATGACCACCATGGTTTTCCCTCGGTGAGCATTGACATAAGGTGTTGATTGGCGAAATCCTTTAACTAATGCGGTGCTACGTATTTTCACATTACAATCCATTTGTGAATTTATATGTGATTATAGTGCAAATTTATTCTCAATTAGGCAAGCGGTTTTTTGGAATAGAGACCCAATAAACACTTTTGTGAGATTGTGAGCATGAAAAGAGCATGCTATAGAATAATTTTCCCCATTAGGTCATTGGTTTATGAATGTTAGCGTCAAAAATAATATAACAGCTAAACAAGCTCAAAGTGGCCGTTTCTTTCCACGTAAATGGATGAATGTCGCAGCTTTGGTGGTTGCATTGATATGTGCCTATGGGATTGTTCAAGGTGGCTTGTGGCTCAATAACAAATATCAGCAAGTATCGCACCCACCTACGCTTATTTATGGCACTTGGGTAGAAGATAACGTCGCTCCGTACTTAGCTGAGAATATCGTGATTAATCAGTCAGGCGTGACCGTGAACGGGGGTGTCGTAAGCACAAAATTCAGTTTTGATGGCGAGACATTCCGCTATCAACATGGCACTGAGGAGCGGGTTTTTCGCTTTGGCCTTGGTAACTTTAGTTCAATGAAACTGGACACCAAGGTGGCTTATCAGCCGGTTTATGTCAAAACTCTTTAAAATTCACACTCATTAACGATCCTTGCGTTGACTCAGCTAGTAAGAGTTTGTCATGCTCAGGACTTGGCGTTAATGGACTCTTATTCGTAATGAAAAAATACCTTTTCTTGGCAACGGCCTCGTTGCTATTTGGCTGCGCTCAGCCAACCGAACTTGCTCAGCAATACCGCGATGGCGAATTTAAAACCACGCTTAATCGCGTTGATTCAGTGCAGTCAAACAGTAGCCGTGATTTTACTGAATTTCATAAGCAAGCGGAGCAAGTAGTCGAAAAATCACCGTCAATGGCCAAGATTTATCAACCGCTGTATGAAAAGCTCAATGAGTGGGTATTAGAAAGTGGTAACCCGAATGAGTTGGCCAATTTTGATATTCAAACCGCGCAATTAGGCGGTGGTGATAAAAAGGGCAACGTGCTGTTTACCGGTTACTTTTCACCAGTGATGGAACTGCGCCATCAAGCGAATGAACAATTCAAATTCCCTGTTTATGCCAAACCAGCCTGTGCCGCTGATTGCCCAACTCGTGCGGAAATTAACGCCGGTGCGCTCGATGGTCAGGGGTTAGAGCTTGGCTATGCCGCTAACCGAATCGACCCATTCTTAATGGAAGTACAAGGCAGTGGCTTTGTTCACTTTGAAGACGACGACTCATTGGAATACTTCGCGTATGGTGGCAAAAACAACAAAGCTTACGTCAGTATTGGCCGTGTTCTCATTGAGCGCGGCGAAGTATCGCGTGAAAAAATGTCGATGAAAGCGATCAAAGATTGGGTGCTTGCCAATGATGAAGCGACCGTACGTGAACTGTTAGAGCAAAACCCATCGTATGTCTTTTTTGCTCCGCGAGCAGATGCTCCAGTAACGGGGTCGGCCGGTATTCCACTACTACCAATGGCGTCGGTAGCGGGTGACCGCTCTATTTTGCCAATGGGTACGCCGCTGCTGGCTGAAGTACCACTGTTAAATGCTGATGGAACTTGGAGTGGGGCACACCAACTTCGTTTGCTCATCGTATTAGACACCGGTGGTGCGGTGAAACAAAACCATCTTGATTTGTACCATGGTATGGGGGCTCGTGCTGGCACAGAAGCGGGTCATTACAAACACTTTGGTCGTGTTTGGAAGTTGGGTTTAGAAGGTTCTGCAACCCAAGCACCTTGGGCGATGCCGCCTGAGAAACTAAACTAATCAATACCTATTAGCGTCATTTCGGACGACTATAGACATTTCAATAAAGAGTGCGTATAAAACGCACTCTTTGTTTTTGTAACCGATTTACAGGCTTTGCGTTATGCGTGAATTAGACACTCCAGCTTCAGATAACTACAACCAGCGTTTTGGTGGTACTCGTCGTTTATATGGCAACAGCGAAGTGGAGATCCTCCGAGCTGCACACGTGTGTGTGATTGGTATTGGTGGTGTTGGTTCGTGGGCTGTAGAAGCCTTAGCGCGCAGTGGTGTGGGTGAGTTGACACTGATTGATATGGACGACGTGTGCGTGACCAATATCAACCGTCAAATCCATGCGATGAGTGGTACGGTAGGACAAAGCAAAATTGAAGTGATGGCTGAACGCGTTAAGTTGATCAACCCAGAGTGTAAGATCAACCTTATCGATGATTTCATTACCCCGGATAATCAGCATGAGTACCTCACGAAAGAGTACGACTATGTGCTGGATGCAATTGATAGTGTTAAAGCGAAAGCGTCACTGTTGGCTTACTGCCGTAGCAATAAAATCAAGGTCATCACCACGGGTGGTGCGGGTGGTCAAACCGATCCGACGCAAATCAAAATTGCCGATTTAACCAAAACTATCCAAGATCCGTTGGCGAAAAAAATCAAAGACACCTTGCGTCGTCATCATAATTTTCCGAAGAATCCGCAGCGTAAATTCAACATCGACTGCGTATTTTCAACCGAACAGCTGAAATACCCACAAGCCGACGGCTCAGTGTGTGGTGTGAAAGCGACCGCGGAAGGGCCAAAACGTATGGATTGCGCTAGCGGCTTTGGCGCGGCGACGGTGGTGACTGCGACATTCGGCTTTGTTGCCGTGTCACGCATTATTGAAAAACTGATCCAGAAACACGCGAAGTAGGAGAGTGGTTATGTCATCGTTTCCTTCATGCCCTTTTGGCAATAGTTCCACTGCTGAGAACATCACGGCGGAGCAAATTGCACAAGTGATGCAGAACTTTCGTGGTTGGGAAGATCGTTATCGTCAGGTGATTCAGTGGGGCAAAAAGCTACCAGTGATGCCAGAAGAGCTAAAATCAGAGCAAGTCACCGTCTCAGGTTGTGAAAGCCAAGTTTGGCTGGTGAGCGAGCAAGTTGATGGCGTATGGTACTTTTGTGCCGATTCAGATGCCCGCATTGTACGCGGCCTGATTGCCTTAGTGTTAGCGGCATTTAATGGCAAAAACAGTGCTCAAATTCAAGCGTTTGATATTGATGCTTACTTCGACCAATTGGGTTTAATTGCCCACCTAAGCCCATCTCGCGGCAATGGCTTAAAGGCTATTGTTGAACAGATAAAACAATCGGCCGGTTAATCCGGCTGGTTAAAGTTTAATCACTGCTATTTTAATGCCTTAGCAAAAACAGACGCTTGTCACACTTGTTGTCACTGGCTAAAGGCTGTAAAATCCGCGCCCTAAATAATTGTTCCGTTGCTTGAGAGACACCATGACCTCTGAAAAAATCAACCTGCTCGATTTCGATCGCCAAGGATTGCGTACATTCTTTGCTGAAGAATTAAATGAAAAAGCATTCCGCGCCGAACAGGTGATGAAGTGGATCTACCATTTTGGTGTTGACGATTTCGACAACATGAACAACATCAACAAAGTATTACGTGAGAAACTAAAACAACGCTGCGAAATTAAAGCACCGGTTGTTTCAGAAGCTCAACACTCATCGGATGGCACCATTAAATGGGCAATGCGCGTGGGTGATCAAGACGTTGAAACCGTATACATCCCTGAAGATGACCGCGCAACACTATGTGTTTCTTCTCAGGTAGGTTGTGCACTGGAATGTAAATTCTGTTCAACTGCTCAGCAAGGCTTTAACCGCAACCTGAAAGTATCGGAAATCATCGGTCAGGTATGGCGTGCTGCGCGTGAAATCGGTCTGCAAAAAGAAACGGGTCGCCGTCCAATTACCAACGTGGTAATGATGGGTATGGGTGAGCCGCTACTGAACATGAAAAACTTGATTCCAGCACTGGAAATCATGTTGGACGATCTTGGTTTTGGTTTGTCTAAGCGTCGCGTTACGGTATCAACATCAGGTGTTGTATCGGGTCTTGACCAAATGACCGGCAAAATTGACGTGGCACTTGCGATCTCACTACACGCGCCAAACGATAAGCTACGTAGCGAAATCATGCCAATCAATGACCGTTGGGATATTCAAGAGTTTCTCGCGTCAGTACGTCGTTATATCGCATCATCAAATGCCAACCGTGGCCGAGTGACGGTAGAGTATGTTTTGCTTGACCATATTAACGATGGTACTGAACATGCCCATGAACTGGCAGAGTTGATGAAGGATACACCTTGTAAGATCAACCTGATTCCGTTTAACCCGTACCCAGGTTCGCCATACAAAAAGCCAAGCAACTCACGCATCGACCGTTTCCAAAAAACCTTGATGCAATACGAGCACACCGTGACGACTCGTAAAACCCGTGGCGATGATATTGATGCCGCATGTGGTCAGCTAGTGGGTGACGTTATCGACCGTACAAAACGTACTGCGATAGCAAAAGCCGCGAAAGGCGAAAGTATCGACATCAAAGCGCTATAATTGAGTCAAATTTGAAAAAGCCAGAGCATCGCTCTGGCTTTTTTGTTTTCTGAAAAAAGGAAAATAATCTACGTAAGGCGATATTTGTCGAAGTTTGTTACCTTTTTAGTCACTTAGAATGTCAATTTTTAGAAAAACCTTGAGCTTGCTGTAATTTATCTATCTTAGTTGTGTTGTTTCATGCCTGATATCTATTAGAATTAACAGTCATACTCATAGCCGCATTGCCTGTTGAATGAGTTTGTTCATTTACCCAAATGCGGTTGAGGGCAAGAAGACGAGATTTACCGACATAGTGACTGAACTATCTTGCTAAAAAGATGCCTTAAATCGGTAGATATATAAACGAATTAAATGACATTGGGTACCACTCACCACTAACGAAAAATAATAAAAATGGTGCACCCAACGTAAACCAGAGAAATTGATAATATGAACACGGATCAACCAACCCCAGTTACAGACGACAATGTAGATACCATCCTAGTAGAAGCGGGCACCATTCTTAAACAGAAACGTGAAGAGCTAGGCCTATCAAAGAAGCAAGTCGCTGACCGTTTGCGTTTGCGTCTTACGCTTATCGAACAAATTGAAAGTAACCAGTTTGAGGCGGATCAAGTCGCCACTTTCACGCGTGGTTACTTACGCTCTTACGCCAAAATTGTTGGCATCGATGAAGCGGTCGTGTTAGCCGCTCTCGACGAGCGAATGGGCACTCAGCCACAAGAACAAACCATGAAAAGTTTCTCGCGTAAGACTAATCGTGAAAAACATGACAGCCGTATCATGGCACTCACTTGGGGTATCTTGGCGGTCATCGTTGCCATCTCTTCAGTTTGGTGGTGGCAGAATCAACAAAAAGATGTGGTTGAGATAGCAGTTGAAGAGCAACCGGCGGTGGTGGCACCAGCGCCAGGAGTCAGCATGCAATCGGTGACCGAAGCGGAAAACGCATTAACGGCAGAAGAACAAGCACCACAGGTCGATGAGTTAGAGCCAGCAACAGATGAGCTTGCGACCTCAACGATTGAAAACTCAGCAGAGGCAGCGAACGACGCAGGCGATACAACCACTGATTCAGAGGCGAAGGTCGAAGATGAAGCTACCGCAACTGAAAGCGCCAACGAAACAACGACTCCTGTGGCTGTGAACGCAAACCTTATGCAAATGAACTTTAGCGATGATTGCTGGGTTCAAGTGAAAGATGCTGCGGGCAAAACATTGACGTCAGGCATCAAAAAAGCCGGACAAACATTAGAAGTTGAAGGTAAGAAGCCTTATAAAGTTATTTTAGGCGCACCGGAAAACGTTTCTATCACATTAGCGAGTGAACCTGTCGACCTTTCTGGGTATACTGCAGGCAAAGTAGCAAGATTCACCTTACCTTAGACACGATTATGCAATACGAATCCCCTATCAAACGTCGCCCATCGACTCGAATTTACGTGGGCGATGTGCCTATTGGTGACGGCGCGCCGATTGCGGTGCAATCAATGACGAACACCAGAACAACAGACGTGGAAGCGACTGTTGCACAAATTCGAGCGTTGGAAAATGTCGGTGCGGATATCGTACGCGTTTCAGTCCCGACGATGGATGCTGCTGAAGCATTCAAATTGATCAAACAGCAAGTGAATGTACCGTTAGTGGCGGATATTCACTTTGATTACCGTATTGCCTTAAAAGTGGCAGAGTACGGGGTTGACTGTTTACGTATCAACCCGGGCAATATCGGCAACGAAGAGCGTATTCGCGCGGTAGTTGATTGCGCTCGTGATAAAAATATCCCAATTCGCATCGGTGTTAACGGTGGTTCACTGGAAAAAGAAATCCAGATGAAGTATCGCGAGCCAACACCGGAAGCTTTGGTTGAATCTGCCATGCGTCATGTTGATATCCTTGATCGTCTTAACTTCGACCAATTCAAAGTTAGCGTGAAAGCATCAGACGTCTTCCTTGCCGTCGATTCATATCGTTTGCTAGCGAAGCAGATTGATCAACCGCTGCACTTAGGTATTACAGAAGCTGGTGGTGCTCGAGCGGGTGCGGTTAAGTCATCCGTTGGTCTCGGTATGCTGTTGGCAGAAGGCATCGGTGATACGTTACGCATCTCTTTGGCAGCAAACCCAGTTGAAGAGATCAAAGTGGGCTTCGATATTTTGAAATCACTGCGCATTCGCTCACGTGGTATCAACTTTATTGCTTGTCCAAGCTGTTCACGTCAAGAATTTGATGTGATTAATACAGTGAACGCGCTTGAAGAGCGCTTAGAAGACATTATTACGCCAATGGACGTTTCGATCATTGGTTGTGTGGTGAACGGTCCGGGTGAAGCGGAAGTTTCTCATCTTGGTCTAGCGGGCAGCAGCAACAAAAGTGCCTTCTATGAAGATGGTAAGCGCCAGAAAGAGCGTCTTGATAACCAAGACCTCGTGGCCACTTTGGAAGCGAAGATCCGCGCCAAAGCCGCACTTATGGACGAGAGCAACCGCATCAACATTAAAGTACAAGATTAAATCTCAACGAAGTAATACAAATTACGGTAATTATTGTGGCAAAAACTATTCAAGCAATCCGAGGCATGAACGACTGCCTTCCAACTCAATCACCACTGTGGCAAAAACTTGAAAACACAGTGAAAAACGTAGTTAGCGCATACGGTTATAACGAAGTGCGCATGCCAATCGTTGAAGAGACAAACCTATTCAGCCGCGCGGTTGGTGAAGAGACAGACGTCGTTTCAAAAGAAATGTACACCTTTGATGATCGTAACGGCGATAGCCTAACACTTCGTCCTGAAGGTACTGCGGGTTGTGTACGTGCATGTATTCAAAACAGCCTGATCAACCGTGACGAACAGCGTCTGTGGTACATGGGGCCTATGTTCCGCCATGAGCGTCCACAGAAAGGTCGTTACCGTCAATTCCACCAGTGTGGTGTTGAGGTGTTTGGCCTAAATGGTCCAGATGTTGATGCTGAACTTATTATGATGACAGCACGTCTATGGCGTGATCTGGGTATCAATGAACATGTTCGTCTTGAGCTTAACTCTATCGGTTCTCAAGAAGATCGCGCAGTGTACCGTACTGCATTGGTGGCGTTCCTTGAGCAACACATCGACGTGCTCGACGAAGATTGTAAGCGTCGCATGCACACGAACCCACTGCGTGTTCTGGATACGAAGAACCCTGATGTTCAGGCTATTTTAGGTGATGCGCCTCGTCTTTCTGAGTACTTAGGCGAAGAATCTAAAGCTCACTTTGCAGGTCTATGTGAACTTCTTGATGCTGCGGGTATCGAATACAAAGTTAACGAGCGTTTAGTTCGTGGCCTTGATTACTACAACCGCACAGTATTCGAATGGATCACTGAGAGCTTAGGTTCTCAAGGCACCGTTTGTGGTGGTGGTCGTTACGATGGCCTTGTTGAACAACTAGGCGGAAAAGCAACCCCAGCAGTTGGCTTTGCTATGGGTCTTGAGCGTCTAGTATTGATGCTTGAAACACTCGAGCTGACTGATGTACGTCGCAGTGTAGATGTCTACATGGTTACCGCTGGTGAAGGTACTATGATGGCGGGTATGAAGCTGTCTGAACAGCTACGCGGACAAGTACCAGGCCTACGTGTAATGAACCACTTTGGTGGTGGCAACTTTAAGAAGCAGTTTAAACGTGCAGATAAAGTGGGTGCGATTGTTGCACTTGTGCTAGGTGAAAATGAAGTAGCAGACAACACAGTGGTATTGAAAGACTTGGTTGGCGGCACACAAGAAACTTACACCCAAGCAGAAGTTATCACTAAATTGGCTGATTTAATCTAAGCAAATTTATATTCAACAAAGTGGCGATCAACGTCGCCATTTTTAAATGTTAATGTCGCGCGTCTCCTATTGATGGCATTGGCATAAGTTTAAGAGGACAGGAAGTGGAACTCTACGATACCGAAGAACAACAAGTTGAAGCGATCAAAGATTGGTGGAAAGAGAACGGCAAAGCCGTGATCTTTGGCGCGGTTATTGGCCTAGGTGGTTTGTTTGGCTGGCGCTATTACCAAGATACAACTTTAGCGGCTCAAGAAGCGGCTTCTGAAAGCTACACTAAAGCAATGGAAAGCTTAGCGGCGAGCGGCGCTCAAGCTGAAACACAAGTACAAACCTTTATTGAAGCGAACGGCAAAACAGAATACAGCATTCTTGCCGCGCTTCAGTTAGCGAAAGTACAAGTGGAAGCGAACCAATTGGATGAGGCGATCACCCAACTACAATGGGCAAAAGACGCAACTCAAGACCAAGCACTACTTGCGGTTATTAACTTCCGTCTTGCACGTTTACAAGCAGAGCAAGGTGATTTTGATAGCGCAATTGCTCAACTAGCAAACATCACGGATGCTGGTTGGACTGGTCGTGTTGAAGAACTAAAAGGCGACATCTTACTGCGCAAAGGCGACAAAGAAGCTGCGTATGCTGCGTACACCGAAGCTCAACAAGCAGGTGATGCAACAGAAGTGCTGAAAATGAAATTGGATGATCTCGCCAAGTAAGGGCTTTTTGGATGAAGAAAATGCTGAACAAGGCATTAACTGCCGTTGCGATTGTCGGTGTGCTAGCCGGTTGTGCGAGTGAAGAAGACACCATCATCATGGCACCAGTGCCGCAAGTTGATAGTGAGTTTACGCCAACCTCAGTGTGGAGCGCTTCAGTAGGAGATGGTGTTGACCAATACTTCTCGAAACTCTCTCCTGAATTTGCTTATGGCAAAGTGTTTGTTGCGAGTCGTGATGGTGTGGTTAAAGCACTCAATCCTGAAAGTGGCGAAACATTATGGCAAGCTGAGCTAGAAGAGGATGTGCCTGCACGTCTTTCTGGTGGCATTACCGCGGCTTACGACAAACTGTTTATCGGCAGTGAAAATGGCGAAGTGATTGCGCTTAACCAAGAGACCGGCGAGCTTATTTGGCGCGTCAGTGTTCAAGGTGAAGTGTTAGCAGCGCCAGTCACGGATGAAAACTTAGTCCTTGTTCATACCAGCGAAGGCTTTTTGCTGGCGCTGAACCAAGTTACTGGTGAGCAACAATGGGCCATCGGCACCGAAGTGCCTAACCTAACGCTACGTGGTAATAGTACTCCTGTGACCGTTTCTGGTGGCGTATTCTGGGGTACCGCCAATGGTCGCCTTGCGGCGGCAATTGTTCAACGTGGTCAGCTGATTTGGCAACAACCGATTGGTACGCCAAAAGGGGCGACAGAAATCGATCGCATCGTTGATGTTGATGCCTCTCCAGTGGTACTTGGCAGCACCCTATATATTGTTGGTTACAATGGCCAGCTAACGGCGATTGATTTGCGCTCAGGCCAACCGGCCTGGAAACGCAGTTACTCATCGGCGACGGATTTGACCAGCGATGGTCGTAGTTTGTTCGTAGTGACCGATAAAGACCATATTGTTGCTGTTGATGCACGCAGCGGTACGGAGTTATGGAGCAATAAGCAGCTTGAACACCGCTTAGTGACCGCTCCAGAGATTATTGATAACTACCTCGTAGTTGGCGACAGTGAAGGCTACCTTTACTGGCTTGACCGCTCAACAGGTGAGTTTGTTGCACAACAAGAAGTGGACAGCAGCGGCTTTGCTGTACCGCCAGTGCAATTGGATGATGGTTACGTAATTATCACTCGCGATGGCGATGTAAAGAAACTAACGATCAGTCAATAATTTCGTGATATAATTCACATTCGGCTCCTTTCTGGTGACAGATAGGGGCCGTTTTGTTCATATAAAACAAGTGTTTAATCCTGAAATTGTGGTTATAGGTAACTATTTGGTAATGAACTTGGCAATAAGCAAAGTTGCCAGTCGTTACCTATAACTACATAAGAAAAGAATATTGTAGAGGTTGTTATGGTTCCTGTTGTTGCTCTGGTAGGGCGTCCTAACGTAGGTAAGTCTACGTTGTTTAACCGCTTAACTCGCACGCGTGATGCGCTTGTTGCGGACTTCCCTGGCTTAACTCGTGACCGTAAATATGGCCAAGCGAAGCTTGGTGAGCATGATTTTATCGTGATCGATACCGGCGGTATTGATGGCTCGGAAGAAGGTGTAGAAACCAAAATGGCACAACAGTCGTTAGCCGCGATTGATGAAGCCGACGTGGTGCTATTCCTTGTTGATGGTCGCGCGGGCTTAACGCCAGCTGACCAAGCAATTGCAGCGCATTTACGTAAGATTGAAAAACCAGCGATGCTGGTAGTAAACAAAGTTGATGGTATCGACCCTGATGCAGCAAGCGCCGATTTCTGGCAGCTTGGCATGGGTGACATGTACCAAATCGCAGCGGCTCATGGTCGTGGCGTTGGTCAGCTAATTGACCTTGCTTTGAATCCATTCGCTGAAAAAATGATCGAAGATCAAAAAGGCGAAGGTGAAATCGAAGACCTAACTGACTTCATCGACGAAGACGAAGAGAAGCTAGATTACACAGAAGAAGAAGCAGAAGAAGAATTCAAGCGTCTACAAGATCAGCCAATCAAAATGGCAATCATCGGTCGTCCAAACGTAGGTAAATCAACACTAACTAACCGTATTCTTGGTGAAGAACGTGTGGTTGTGTATGACATGCCTGGTACTACTCGTGACTCTATCTACATCCCAATGGAGCGTGATGGTCGTGAATACGTATTGATCGATACTGCAGGTATTCGTCGTCGCAAAAACATCAATGAGACGGTTGAGAAGTTCTCAGTTGTTAAAACATTGAAAGCGATTGAAGATGCCAACGTTGTACTATTGGTTATCGACGCGCGTGAAAACATTTCAGATCAAGATCTAAGCCTACTAGGCTTTGCGCTAAACTCTGGTCGTTCAATCGTACTTGCAGTAAACAAGTGGGATGGTCTAAACAACGACGTGAAAGAGCAAGTGAAGAAAGAGCTTGATCGCCGTTTAGGTTTCGTTGACTTTGCTCGTATCCACTTCATCTCTGCATTGCATGGCACGGGTGTGGGTCACTTGTTTGAATCAGTACAAGAAGCATACAACTCGGCAACGACACGTGTAGGTACTTCTGTTCTGACGCGTATCATGAAAAACGCAACCGATGATCACCAACCACCAATGGTACGTGGTCGCCGTGTGAAACTGAAATACGCGCACGCGGGTGGTTACAACCCACCAATCATCGTTATTCACGGTAACCAAGTGAAAGAACTGCCTGATTCATACAAGCGTTTCTTGATGAACTACTACCGTAAATCGCTAGAGATCATGGGTACACCGATCCGTATTCAGTTCCAGAACAGTGAAAACCCGTTCGAAGGCAAAACAACTAAGATGACACTATCTCAAGAGCGTAACCGTAAACGCATGATGAGCATGGTTAAGAATCGTAAAAAATAACGCTCGTTTGATCGTTTAAATAGAAAAGCGCCTACAATAGAGGCGCTTTTTTTATATCTGCACATTTTGTTTGCAACTCAGTTAGGACGTTTAATGTAATGACCGTATCAGTAGTGACCCCTGTAACCGCAACCATGACACAATTTTGCCACCAAACATGGCAGTTAGACGCGACAGTTCAACTTGTTGAACGCGAGGATCAGCGTCTGTATCTCGTTACCGATCAAACCCCATTTCATCCAGTTAGCCATATTTGGCCTGATCACCCTGCCGATCGTGGTTTTATCACTATTGGATCGCAACAAATAACGATCGTCGATTGTCTTGTTGGAGCGGTAGAGCTGAGCAGCGGCCAGTTGTGTGTTGATAAGGCTATTACCGTAAAACGTAATGAACCGGGCTGGGTGTTTGTGGTTGTGCATTGTTTAGACGATAGCGACGAATACACACTCAATGTTGATGACAAAGTGACCTTGGTAGTCGATAAAGCTTACCAGCAGTCTTTGAGCCGCGGTCACAGCGCGGGACATTTAGCATTCTTAGCACTCAACAAAGTGCTTTCGACTCAAGGTTATTGGCGTAAAGAGGCAGACCGTAAAGATCCGCACGGCTACAACGATTTCAATAGCTACGCGCAAGAAACCAGTTTTGTCACACCGGATCGATGCCTCGATAGCTACCGCCTAGGTAAGACATTACGTAAGCGTGGCTTGAATAGTGCAGAGATGGTAGAACAACTAAAATCCATAGAAGAACTTGTTAATCAACAAGTTAGAGATTGGATTGGATTATCATCTGCCGTTGAAATGATCTGCGATGGGCAAAACTTAACGGACTCTCGCTACTGGCAGTGTGATCTTGGCGAAACCAATAAAGCCACAATGCCTTGCGGTGGAAGTCACATTAGTAGCCTAACCGATCTGGGAAGCATGCAAGTCACGTTACGAGAAACACAGCCAAATTACATTGAAATGCAGACCGATGTCATTAGAGTGAACAAATAACCACCATGCTTTTATAATATTCTAAAAACGTTAATTTTAAAAGCTTGAGTGGAATTTTATATTGCCTGAAATGCAAATACAGAATATGTAACTTATGCTTTCGGTGTGTGGTTATATAAATGTTCTTTTTGGGGTTGATCGCTGATCAACTTGGATTTAGCCGATGATCTTATAAAGATCATCGTGACCGAATTCGTGCTCTTTGGTCAACGAGAAGCCAGTAATAGTGTGATGTGACGAAGATCAAAGCCGACTCTACGCACTCGATCCACAATACGATCAGTATTAACAAGGAAGCAGTATCATGAACGAAAATCATTGCCCACAATGCGACAACGAGCTGCAATGGCAAGGTCACTACCATTGCATGCAGTGCGATGTGGATTTTAAAAAAGTAGCATTTTGTCCTGACTGTGACAGCCAGTTAGAGAAACTGCAGGCGTGTGGGGCGGCGAACTATTTTTGCCACAGTGAGAGTTGCAACGAACTTAAATCAAAGTCACGCGTTCGTTTTGAGTTTCAAAAGCAGGCGTAGAAAAGAAGTTAACGGCGTAAGCAGAGAACAGTTTGAGCTGATTTAGTCGCCGCTGACAAAGTTGTCGCGGCATGATTGAAATCAGTAACTAAATTTGGCTTCGATTAGCCAGTAGGGTCAAGCATCGATTTAGATAGAGACTAATTTACGGTAGAACGAACTTCGCCATTAGCCAAACGGGTGACCAGAGTGTCGCCCGTTTTTACATCGGTAGTAGATTGAACCACTTGGCCTTGCGCGTCTTGAGTGATTGAATAGCCACGCTTTAAGGTTGCGAGAGGGCTGACAGTATCAAGCTTCTCGGCAGCAATAGCGAGTTGATGACGGGTATTAAGCAGTCTTCTATCCATAGCATCCAACAACTTCTGTTCGACACGAGCGAGCGTTGCTTGTTGTAAGCTTAAGCGTTTCGCTGGTGAATGCAGTTGCAAGCGATGTAATTGTCGTTCCACTTTCTGCTGATGCAGAGCCGTGAATCGTTGCATTGCGCGTTGTAAACGGCCATCAAGCTCATCAAGCTGTTGGCTTTGACGTTGCAATTGCTGGCTAGGGTGTTGCCTTTCAAGACGATGCTGAAGACGGTTAACTTGCTGCTTTTGTTGCGACAGATAGTAGCGCCATGCACCAAACAGCTTTTGCTCACGTCCGGCGATGCCTTGTGCTTTGTGGCTATTATCACGGCTAACCAATTCAGCAGCAGCTGAAGGGGTCGGGGCACGCATATCGGCGACAAAGTCTGCGATCGTTACATCGATCTCATGACCAACGGCACTGATGATCGGGATCTGACTCGCCGCGATCGTACGGGCAACGATTTCATTGTTAAAGCACCACAGATCTTCTAATGAGCCGCCACCACGACCCACGATCAAGACATCACACTCGTTACGGGCATTAGCACGGCCAATCGCTTGGGCGATCTGAATCGCCGCTTCTTCGCCTTGTACCATGGTTGGGTAAATCACCACGGGTAGAGAAGGGTCACGACGCTTTAATACATCTAAGATGTCGAATAGGGCTGCGCCTGTTTTCGAGGTGATAACGCCAACGCACTTAGGGTGCTCAGGTAAGATTTGCTTGCTGGTTTGGGCAAACAATCCTTCACTGGCCAACTTCATCTTCAGTTCTTCAAATTGTTGTTGTAAGCGACCGTCACCTTCAGGCTGCATGCTTTCGATGATTAATTGATAATCACCACGCGGTTCATACAGAGAGAGACGAGCTTTAACTAAAACTTGATTGCCGTTAGTAGGCTTGAAACTGACATGACGATTGTTGCCACGGAACATGGCGCATTTTACTTGGGCGCGGGAATCTTTAAGTGTGAGATACCAGTGGCCAGAGACAGGTGCAGAGAAGTTGGAAATCTCGCCAACTAACCAGACAATCCCCATTTCATTTTCGAGTAATAAGCGAACTTCGGCATTTAGACGAGAAACAGTGAAGATGTTTTGATTGGTCAGAGATGACACAGCTAAATTCCGTGGGCGTGGGTATGGAAGTTAGCGGCAATATAATACATAGCAAGGGGGTAAATGCAAGAAAAAAATTAAAAAAATTAGTGGTCAAGCGTATGCGTTAACCGTATAATCCCACCGCAATATCTAATCCAAATGCAACGAGTCACCCTGACGAATTGCCCTCATTATGCGAAACGATGAGACTGGATTGTTTTTTTTACTCCTCTAATTGTGAGATATTGCAAATGCTAAGAATTGCCAAAGAAGCGCTGACATTCGATGACGTACTACTCGTGCCAGCTCACTCCACTGTTCTCCCAAACACAGCTGATCTTCGCACTCAGCTAACGAAAAACATTTCTCTGAACATCCCAATGATTTCTGCGTCTATGGACACAGTAACAGAAGCTCGCCTAGCGATTGCCCTAGCGCAAGAAGGCGGTATTGGTTTTATTCACAAGAACATGTCTATCGAGCAACAAGCTGAGATGGTTCACCAAGTGAAAATCTTCGAAGCGGGCGTTGTTACTCACCCTGTAACGGTACACCCAGATGCAACAATTGCTGATGTGGTTGAATTAACAAGAAAACACGGTTTTGCCGGTTTCCCTGTTGTTACTGAGAGCAACGAGCTTGTTGGTATCATCACTGGTCGTGATGTGCGCTTTGTTACTGACTTAAGTAAGAAAGTAAATGTAGTAATGACACCGAAAGAGCGTCTAGCTTCTGTTAAAGAAGGTGCATCTCGTGAAGAAGTTCAAGAGAAAATGCACAGCGCTCGTGTTGAAAAAGTATTGGTCGTGAACGACGAGTTCCAACTGACCGGTATGATCACCGCAAAAGACTTCCACAAAGCAGAAACTAAGCCGAATGCATGTAAAGATGCGCAAGGTCGTCTACGTGTAGGTGCTGCAGTTGGCGCAGGCGCAGGTAACGAAGAGCGTGTTCAAGCACTAGTTGAAGCGGGTGTTGACGTTCTACTTATCGACTCATCTCATGGTCACTCAGAAGGTGTTCTAAATCGTATCCGCGAAACTCGCGCTGCATTCCCAGATCTAGACATCATCGGCGGTAACGTTGCAACAGGTGCTGGTGCTAAAGCACTGATTGAAGCGGGTGTAAGCGCAGTGAAAGTGGGCATTGGCCCAGGTTCAATCTGTACTACTCGTATCGTAACGGGCGTCGGTGTTCCTCAAGTTACCGCTATTGCTGATGCAGCAGAAGTGGCAAATGAATACGGCATCCCAGTTATCGCTGATGGCGGCATCCGTTTCTCTGGTGATATCTGTAAAGCAATCGCAGCGGGCGCATCATGTGTAATGGTTGGCTCAATGTTCGCAGGTACTGAAGAAGCACCAGGTGAAGTTATTCTTTACAACGGTCGTTCATACAAATCTTACCGCGGCATGGGTTCACTAGGCGCGATGTCACAAGGTTCTTCAGATCGTTACTTCCAATCTGATAACGCAGCAGACAAGCTAGTTCCAGAAGGTATCGAAGGTCGTATCGCATACAAAGGTCACTTGAAAGAGATCGTTCACCAACAAATGGGTGGTCTACGTTCAAGCATGGGTCTAACTGGCTCAGCAACGATCGAAGCAATGCGTACTAAAGCAGAATTTGTTCGTATCTCAGGTGCAGGTATGGCTGAATCTCACGTACACGATGTTCAGATCACTAAGGAAGCGCCAAACTACCGTCGAGGTTAATTCTTTCGATAGAATTTATCTTACGTAAACGTTTGCTTTTTCCTTGAAGCATTAATGTGAGGCGGGTAAACTCGCCTCCGTTGTAATAACTCAGCTTATAAGACTGCCCAAAATGACAAAAAATATTCATGACCAACGTATTCTGATTCTGGACTTCGGTTCTCAGTACACTCAGCTAGTAGCGCGCCGTGTTCGTGAGATCGGTGTTTACTGTGAGCTATGGAGCTGGGATGTAGAAGAAGCGGATATTCGTGAATTCAATCCAGATGGCATCATCCTATCTGGTGGCCCTGAGAGTGTGACTGAAGCAAACTCTCCACGAGCTCCTCAATATGTATTCGACTCTGGTGTTCCTGTATTTGGTGTATGTTACGGCATGCAGACCATGGCTGAACAACTTGGCGGTAAAGTAGCAGGTTCTACTGAGCGCGAATTTGGTTACGCTGCAGTACAAGTGACGGGCGAATCAGCACTGTTCGCTGGCCTTGAAGCGACACAAGATGTTTGGATGAGCCACGGTGACAAAGTTATCGAGATCCCATCTGACTTCACCAAGATCGCACAGACAGATACTTGTCCTTATGCTGCGATGGCAAACGAAGAGAAGAAATACTACGGCGTTCAGTTCCACCCAGAAGTAACGCACACTAAAAACGGCCTTAAGATGCTAGAAAACTTCGTACTAAATGTATGTGGTTGTGAGCGTCTATGGACTTCTGAATCAATCATTGAAGACGCGGTTGCTCGTATTAAAGAGCAAGTGGGTGACGATGAAGTGATTCTTGGTCTATCTGGCGGTGTTGACTCTTCTGTTGTGGCAATGCTTGCGCACCGCGCAATCGGCGACAAGCTAACGTGTGTATTCGTTGATAACGGTCTACTACGTTTAAATGAAGGCCAACAAGTGATGGAGATGTTTGGTGATCAGTTTGGTCTAAACATCATTAAAGTTGACGCAGAAGAGCGTTTCCTTAAAGCACTTGAAGGTGTGTCAGAGCCAGAAGCAAAACGTAAGATCATCGGTCACGTTTTCGTTGATATCTTTGATGAAGAGTCGAAGAAACTGACCAATGCTAAATGGCTAGCACAGGGTACGATCTACCCAGACGTTATCGAATCAGCGGCGTCTAAGACAGGCAAAGCACACGTGATCAAATCTCACCATAACGTAGGCGGTTTGCCAGACGATATGGAAATGGGCTTGGTTGAGCCACTACGTGAGCTATTTAAAGATGAAGTGCGTAAGATCGGTCTAGAGCTAGGCTTACCTTACAACATGCTTTACCGCCATCCATTCCCAGGACCAGGCCTTGGTGTTCGTGTTCTTGGTGAAGTGAAAAAAGAGTACTGTGACTTGCTACGTCGTGCTGATGCTATCTTCATTGAAGAGCTTCACGCAGCGGATCTTTACAACAAAGTATCGCAAGCATTTACGGTATTTCTACCAGTACGCTCTGTAGGCGTAATGGGTGATGGGCGTAAATACGATTGGGTTGTATCGCTACGTGCGGTAGAAACCATCGACTTTATGACGGCTCATTGGGCGCACCTACCATACGACTTCTTAGGTAAGGTTTCTAACCGTATCATCAACGAAGTAGACGGTATTTCACGCGTGGTTTACGACATTTCAGGTAAGCCACCAGCGACGATCGAGTGGGAATAATTTCCGCTTAATTGACCAAGTTAAGAACCAGCCTTAGGGCTGGTTTTTTTCGTCTTAATCTCCTCATTCTCGATAATTCAAACCAATATAAACTTTTGTATTAGAACTGATATACAACACATTAAGTTGCATGTATATTCGATTTTTATGACTAATTATTCTTGATTGGATTTTGCTATGGAACAGCCGGGAATCATCTCTCTTCTACCAATTATCGTTACTCTGGTGCTGGCATTAACCACCCGCAATGTCGTTTTAGGACTGTTTGCAGGTGTGATTAGTGGCGTGGCAATGTTGGAAGGTACTTTCGTAAAAACGGGCTTGCTCGACTCTTTTGGTGCCTTGATGAAGAGTTACCTTCTTCCTCAATTGACCGACAGCTATAACGCCGGCGTGATATTGCTACTGGTCTTTATTGGTGGCTTTGTCGCCTTGATGGAAAAATCAGGGGGTGGTGTTGCCTTTGCCGAGCGCGTGACTAAATTAGTGGCCAACAAGTGCCAAGCTCAGCTTTCTGCATGGTTAGGCGGCATTGTTATCTTCTTTTCTGACCTAGGTACACCGCTTATTGTTGGCCCGGTATTCAGACCACTGTTTGATAAGCTTAAAATATCGCGTCAGAAGCTCGCGTTTATTATCGATTCAACCTCTTCTCCTGTCGCCATCCTCGTGCCGTTTATCGGTTGGGGGGTATATATCATGGGATTGATTCAAAAAGAGTTTACTCAGTTAAGTGTCGGCATGAGTGATTGGGATGCCTTTATCGGGGCGATTCCGTATCAATTTTATGCCTTTTTAGCGATTGCGATCATTCCAATTATTTCCATTTTTAAGCTCGATTTTGGTCCTATGGCCCAAGCAGAAAAGCAAGCGGAGCAAGGCATTATTAGCCAACCGATTGAGCAAGAACAACATCAGGCTTTTACGCATAAAAATGCAAAGTCATCTTTTGTTTGGGCGCCGCTGATGGTGATGTTAGTGGTATTATGCTCAATGCTTATTCCACAAGGTTTTCCATTTCAAAAAGTCGCGGGTTCCACCTTTAGAGCAGCACTGTCTACCGCTTACCTTTTTGCCGCTTTTACGCTTATTAGCTTAATGGCCTTTTATAGTGTGAGAAAAATCGCTGATAGCATCCAAATCTATTTGAAAGGGATGTCAGGAATGATGTCTGTCGCAGTCATCTTGATCTTGGCTTGGTCCCTTAGCTCTGTCGGTAAAGAGCTGGGTGCTGCCGCGTACATTGCTGAGCAAGCACAAGCAGGATTCCCTCACTGGTTATTGCCTTCCATTGCCTTCTTGCTTGCGGCGATTATTTCTTTTGCTACCGGCTCATCATGGGGCACCTTTGCGATTATGATGCCGCTGGTTATTCCAACGGCGGTAGCCATTGATGCGCCGCTATTGGTTTGTATTGGTGCGGTACTTTCTGGTGGTCTATTTGGTGATCACTGCTCACCGATTTCAGAAACAACGATTTTGTCATCGACAGGGGCGGCTTGTGAGCAATATGAGCACTTTAGAACACAGCTTCCTTATGCGCTCGTGAATGGTGCAATAGCCCTTGTCGGCTTTCTGTTTGCTGGTATTACCGAATCACCATTGACGCTCGTATTGGCGCTGATGGTGCAATTGGCTCTCTATTTCTTGTTGACCAAAACAGCGGTAGGGCAAAAGCTGTATCAAGCCCGTGCTTAAACGTTTTCAAACCGATCAACTGGCGAATAACGCTTTTCGCCAGTTACATTTCAACTTGAGAGAATGCTAGATATTCAAAATGGCGCTTTTGGGGTTTGGGGTGATTAAAAAATCCGCAATTATGTTGTTTAATACTGCAATCTAGTGGTAAGTGTTGGAATAGTTAGAGTATTCGTCTAATTGCTTATTTGTGTAATCTAAGTTTTCAATCCTCGCTTCTTGTGTTTAATTGGGTGTACCTTAAAATTCGCGCGTAATTTTTATAAACATTTTTGAAAGGTACGCGCCAATGTCAACTAAACTGGCTAACCCAGCCCCACTAGGCCTAATGGGTTTCGGTATGACAACTATCCTGCTTAACATCCATAACGCAGGCTTTTTTCCAATCGATTCAATGATCCTAGCAATGGGTATCTTCTACGGTGGCCTTGGCCAAGTTCTTGTTGGTATGATGTGCTTTAAGCGTGGCGACACCTTTGGTACCACTGCTTTCACTTCTTACGGTCTTTTCTGGCTGACTCTTGTGGGTATTCTTGTAATGCCTAACATGGGCCTTGCTCCAAGCCCAGCAAGCTTCATGGGTTGGTACCTAGCACTTTGGGGTATCTTCACTGGCTTCATGTTTATCGGTTCTCTTTGCTACCCAGTGGCAAAACAAGTGGTATTCGGCTCTCTAACGATCCTATTCTTCCTACTTGCAGCACGTGATTTCACTGGTAGCTCACTGATCGGCACTATCGCTGGTATCGAAGGTATCTTCTGTGGCGCTAGCGCAATCTACTTCGCAATGGCACAAGTGCTAAACAACGAATTCGGTCGCGTAGTACTGCCAGTTGGTGAAAAGCGTATCAAGCCAATCGTTGCTGCTGAGCAGGTAGCTGCTTAATCGCGCTATTGTTCTACAACGATAAAAGAAAAGGGTTAGCCAATGGCTAACCCTTTTTTGTACCAATCAGATAAGCGTGAGTAGCTTATGGCGATTGGAACATACACCGCTTTTTCTTATTGTGGTGAGGTCTGTGAGACGACCTCGGTCTTATCTTCGTCGATCGGGTTATGCCCTGTTTTACGACGATAGCGCTCTTCCCAATAATGAGCACCTTTGATGCCCAATTTTAACGGGTTGAACGTATATTCTGTTACGCCTTGCTTCTGCTGTTCTTCATAATCTTTCAGCGCCTTTAGCGCGGGCTTAGAGAGGAAGAAGATAATCAAAATACCGACGATATTGAGCCATGCCATCAGGCCGACCCCAACATCACCCATCGCCCAGGCTAGATTGGCCGTTTTTACCGTACCGTAGAATACCGATGCGATGATCACCAGCTTGAGGATGAACATCAGACCGCTCACTTTGAAAGTGCGACGGATGTAGGCAATATTGGTTTCAGCAATGTAGTAGTAAGCCAGAACGGTGGTAAACGAGAAGAAGAACAGCGCTAAAGCAATAAACGGTTTGCCGATCCCCGGTAGCGCGCTTTCAATCGCCATTTGGGTAAAGACTGGGCCATTGGCACTAATATCGGCTGCAAGGTGCTGTACTAGGAATGCGCCTTCGCCCGCGCCATGAACGTTATATGCGCCAGTGATTAGAATCATAAACGCAGTGGCTGAACAAACTAATAATGTATCTATATAGATTGAGAAAGCTTGCACTAAACCTTGTTGAGCTGGGTGCTCCACGTTTGCCGCTGCGGCTGCATGAGGGCCAGTACCTTGGCCCGCTTCATTAGAGTACACCCCACGTTTTACCCCCCAACCAATTGCGGCACCAAAGCCTGCCATTGGTGTAAAGGCATCGCCAACGATCATTGAGAAGATGCGTGGCACTTCGCTGATGTTCAGCAGAATAATCACAAAGGCGGTGATGATGTAAGCCAGCGCCATAAAAGGCACAACAACCTGAGTGAAGTGAGCAATACGTTTTACGCCACCAAAGATAATGAAGGCTAAAATGATCGAGATAACCGTGCCGGTAAAGATTTTGGCAAAACTAAAGGTGCCGACAGCAGTTTCAATCATCTCACCACTACCAAACGCCGCTTCAACCGCATTACCAATGCTGTTTGACTGTACGCCAGGTAATAACACACCGCAGGCAAAAATCGTGGCAATCGCAAAGATCCATGCATACCAACGTTGTCCCATGGCTTTTTCGATGTAATAAGCAGGGCCACCACGGAACTCTCCGTTATCTTCTTCTTTATAGATTTGGGCAAGTGTCGATTCAGCGTAGGCTGTTGCTGCGCCAAAAAACGCCACCATCCACATCCAAAACACCGCACCAGGGCCACCAAAGCCAATGGCAGCGGCAACGCCAGCAATATTACCAGTACCTACACGGCCAGAAAGTGAAACCGCAAGCGCTTGGAAGGAGGAAATGCCTTTGTCAGAACTTTTACCGGAAAGAAGCAAGCGCCACATTTCAAAGAAATGACGTACTTGGACAAATCGCGTAGTGATTGAGTAAAACAAGCCGGCACCTAGGCATAAATAAATCAGTGCGGGGCTCCAAATGATTCCATTCAGAAAATCAACGAAAGACTGCATAAGTAGTTTCCCTGTTACTTATTGGTGTATTTACTTTATTTATCGTGTCGACAAATATTAACCTTTATGTAAGTTATTTGTTAAATAAAACCTACTTTAATTGTGATGTACGTGATATAGAGCACAAGAAACCATGTCGTTATTACTTTTTGGCATTTAAACGTAAGTAAGCTGGGATTATTGATGGGATCGTTGGTTAACGAGCTTGTTGCTAGATGAAAAGTAGGGGAGTTTAGCGAGATCGGGCTAGTGTACTTCGCTGGAAACGGCAGTCATCATCAGTGATTCGTTTCATAGACGAAACCAAAGAGCAGACAAAAATCAGCTTTTGGCTTTAATTTCACCGACTCGCCTCAAATCTCTTAGCGTTGTTGCTTTATTCGCCAACTGGAAAGGCGCATTATCATTTTATAGTGAGTAAACAAACGGCGGGCGAGTTACTCAGCACGCGAAACAATCAATCAATATCATGGATGAGTTATGAAAGACGAAACACTAGCGATTCACTTTGGTTATGAAACCGAGCCGACCACCAAATCAGTCGCAACCCCGATTTATCAGACTGTCGCGTATGAATTTGATAGCGCGCAGCATGGCGCCGATCTGTTTAACCTTGAAGTCCCAGGTAACATCTATACCCGTATTATGAACCCGACGAATGACGTTTTAGAGAAACGCATAGCGGCATTAGAAGGGGGGATTGCCGGTTTAGTGGTGAGCGCGGGGAGCGCGGCAATCAACTATGCGATTTTAACCTTGGCTGAAGCGGGCGATAACATCGTTTCGACTCCGCAGCTGTATGGCGGTACTTACACCTTGTTTGCTCACATGCTACCAAAGCAAGGCATTGAAGTGCGTTTCGCCAAAGACGATAAACCAGAAAGTTTAGCGGAATTGATCGATGAAAATACCAAGGCGGTTTATTGCGAAAGCATTGGTAACCCAGCGGGTAATATTATCGATCTTGAACGCGTCGCCGCAGTGGCGCACGCGCAGGGTGTGCCTGTGATTGTCGATAACACCGTAGCTACGCCTGCTTTGTGCAAGCCGATTGAGTTTGGCGCTGACATCGTGGTGCACTCGCTCACCAAATATGTCGGTGGCCATGGTACGACATTAGGCGGTGCGATCATTGATGCAGGCACCTTTCCTTGGGCGGAGCACAAAGAACGTTTCCCGGTTATGAATCAACCTGAGCCTTCTTATCATGGCGTGGTGTATACAGAAGCATTTGGTCCTGCGGCATTTATTGGTCGGGCACGTACTGTACCACTGCGTAATACAGGCGCAGCACTATCACCAATGAATGCGTTTATGTTAATGCAAGGATTAGAAACCTTATCGTTGCGTATGGAGCGCCATACCGAGAATGCGTTGAAAGTCGCGCAATACTTACAGCAGCATGAAAAAGTCAGTTGGGTCAGTTACGCAGGTTTAGCGGACTCGCCATTTTACCCATTGGCAGAAAAGTACATGCAAGGCAAGCCGTCGGCGATTTTGTCGTTTGGTCTTAAAGATGGCTATGACGCTGGCGTGCGATTCTATGATGCGCTGCAAATCTTTAAGCGCTTGGTCAATATTGGTGACGCGAAATCACTTGCCTGCCATCCTGCTTCAACGACGCATCGCCAGATGAGCACCGAAGAGCAAGCCAAGGCGGGCGTCTACCCTGAAATGATTCGCCTATCGGTTGGCATTGAGCATATCGATGACATTCTTGATGATTTAGATCAGGCACTTAGAGCGTAATCGTTTTCCTAGTTGTTTTTGTATTTTTTTAGGCACCTTATGGGTGCCTTTATTTTTATTTACAGCAGTGATGAGAGTTTTTGGCCTATGATGATCTAAATACTATCCATGCTTAAAAATAAGGAAACAACAATGGCAGGATTAAGTTTATTGACCCTACTCGATGATATTGCCTCCGTGCTTGATGATGTCGCCTTGATGTCTAAAGTCGCGGCAAAGAAAACCGCCGGTGTGTTAGGGGATGATTTGGCGTTAAACGCACAGCAAGTTTCTGGCGTGCGTGCCGAGCGAGAAATTCCGGTGGTGTGGGGCGTAGCGAAAGGTTCTTTTCGCAATAAATTGATCCTTGTGCCAGCGGCGCTGCTGATAAGCTCCATCGCCCCGTGGTTGATTACGCCGCTGTTACTGATTGGTGGTTTGTTCTTGTGTTTTGAAGGGGCAGAGAAAGTGCATGAGAAGTTTTTCCATCATGCAAGCTCAACAGAACAAGCAGAGCATAAAGCGGAAATCGAACCCTCGGCCGAAGATCTTAGCGATTACGAGCAGAAGAAAATTAAAGGGGCGATTCGTACCGATTTTATCCTCTCGGCTGAGATTATTGTGATTGCGCTGGGCACAGTGCAAGGACATCCATTCCTAACTCAAGTATTGGTGATGAGTTTGATCGCTATCTTGATGACTATTGGCGTATACGGATTGGTGGCCGGTATCGTTAAAATGGATGACTTAGGCTTTTATCTGCAACGCAAAAGTGGTGGTCAGGGGGCATTAGGCGCTATCGGTGATGGGTTGGTGGCAATGGCACCCAAGCTAATGAAGATCTTAACCGTTGTCGGCACCATTGCGATGTTTTTAGTTGGGGGCGGCATCGTGGTGCACAGTTTGCCATTTGTACATCATGGCTTGGTCAGTGTGGTGAATGTATTGCCAGTGATCCCTTATGTCACGCCGACTTATTCGGTGATGGGTAACGGCATTATTGGCCTTGTGAGCGGGTTTATTATCCTCGCTATCATGACGTTTTACCATTCGCTACGCGGTGCAAAAAGCGGTGCGAAATAGAGAAAGGAAATAGAGAAGGGAATAAGAGCTGATATCGCATGAAGAGTAAAAAGATCATCATGATCCTAAAGCTCATAAATGATTGAATAGCTGATATTTTCATTTATTAAAAACGAATGTAAAACAATTCTGGTTTGTAAGAGGGAGCTTACAAACCACTCGCAATTTGCAACCTTAGACTGGCACTATCTCGATAGAATCGTTGTTGGAAAAGTACCTTACAACAACAGATGGACATGAATTATGATAGACAGTCTAAAAAGTGGTTTATCAAAGCTTTCCTTAATCGGTAAAGCGTTGATGTTACCTATCTCAATCCTACCTGCCGCAGGCCTATTGTTGGCTTTCGGCGCAAAACTCGACATGCCGCTGATGATGCGCGCTGGCGGGGTCATCTTTGATAACCTAGCACTGCTGTTCGCAGTTGGTGCGGCGGTGGGCTTAACCAAAGAATCCGGTATCGCAGCATTAGCAGCTATTGTTGGTATGGTGGTAATGAATGCGACTATGGGCGTTGCGCTGGGCATTACCCCAGAAATGGCGATGTCAGGTGGCCGTTACGCGATGGTGATGGGTATTCCTACCCTACAAACAGGCGTATTTGGTGGCTTGATCGCTGGTATTCTCGCCGCAACCATGTATCAGAAGTTCTTTGATACCAAACTGCCAGATTTCCTCGGTTTCTTCGCCGGTAAACGCTTCGTTCCTATTGTTACCGCTTTTGCTGCGTTTCTTATCGGCCTTGTTCTGCCTTATGTTTGGTCTTACATCCAATCGGGGATTGATGCACTGTCGCACATGGCAAACGGTGGCAACATGTACCTCTCTACCTTTATCTATGGCTTTATGGAGCGCGCTCTTATCCCGGTAGGCCTGCACCATATTTTCTATAGCCCTTACTGGTTCTCGTTTGGTGAATACACCACGGCGGCAGGTACCGTGGTTAATGGCGACCACACCATTTGGTTCAAAATGTTGGAAGATGGCGTGAAAGACTTTTCTACCGAGCAGTATGTGGATGCCGGTAAATTCCTTTCAGGCAACTTTGCTATCTACATGTTTGCTTTTCCAGCAGCATGTTTGGCGATGTACCACGAAGCCAAAGATAAGAACAAAAAAATCGCGGCGGGTATTTTGGGCTCGGCGGCGCTGACTTCATTTGTTACCGGTATTACTGAGCCAGTTGAGTTCGCCTTTATCTTTGTTGCGCCAGTGCTGTATATCTTCTCCGCTATCATGGCAGGGGTTTCTTATGCAGTGACCTATGCGTTAGATGTACACATTGGTAAAACCTTCTCTGCGGGTATTATCGATTTCATCTCATTCGGTGTATTGCCGGGTATGGATGGCTTTAAAACTAACTGGGTCAACGTGTTAATTTGGGGCCCATGCATGGCGGCTATTTATTACACCGTCTTCCGATTTGCGATCCGTAAATTCAATCTAAAAACCGTTGGTCGTGAAGATACAGAACGCAAAGAGATCACGTTAGAAAACGATGAACTGGCGGCGGAGATTACTAAGTTGCTGGGTGGTCGAGGCAACATCACAAGCGTTGGCGCCTGTATTACTCGTCTGCGTTTAGAAGTCAAAGATGTATCCATCATTGATGAAGAGGGCATTACGGCTCTGGGTGCAATGGGCGTGATTAAAGTGGGTAAGCATGGGGTACAAATTATCCTCGGTGCACGCGCTCAATTTGTGGCAGATTGCATGAATGGCGGTGCTAGTGGTCATCAGCCTGCGACCGCCTAATACCAATTGGGCCAAGTTAATGGGCAAAGGTGATGTGCAAAGGTGATGTGCCGTCCGTTGTAATTTGATCATTGCTTCCCTTTGAATGCTCCTCCCCCTTTTCAAACATCAAAAGGAAACAAGCAATGATAGAGAGTGCCAGCGATGGCGCTCTTTTTTTGTCTTCATTCCCTACTCAATGTTCATGTTCTACTCAATGATCGCGTGATAGCCTTTGCTGCGCAGTTGCTCGGCAAACTGCGCTTTAACGTGAGTTTCACCATGGATTAAGTGGATTGCTTTCGGTGGCGTCGGAATACGTTGAATAAAACCCAGTAGATCCGCTTGGTCAGCGTGTGCGGAATAGCCCGACATGGTATGAACTTGAGCGTTAATCTCGACAGTTTGCTCATCAATGGTGACTTGCTTGTCTCCATTTTGGATTGCCCAACCCAATGTGTTTTGCGCTTGGTAGCCAACTAACAGTACATCGGTGCGCTCATCCGCGAGTAGAGCCTTTAAATAATCCATAATGCGTCCACCTTGACACATGCCCGAAGCGGCAACGACTATCGCCGCTTCGCCTGTTGACGCAAGGCGATTGACTAAGCGTTGATGAGTACGATGATCTTCGACCGTTATGCATTGCTTAAAGGCCAGTGGATGACGTTGTTCTATTAGGCGCTCTTTCGCTTCTTTTCCCCATAGTGCTTTAAAGCGGCGATAAGATTTGGTCACCTTTTGCGCCATCGGTGAATCGAGAATGATTGGCAAGGTCGCTTCAATTTTTTGCTGGTGGATTAACTGCTCAATATCGAACAACAACTCTTGTGTTCGCCCGACACTAAAGGCGGGAATTAAAATAGCGCCACCATCAGCCAGCGAACGCTCAATAATAGCCAATAAGCGCTGCGAGCGAGTTTGAATATCTTCATGAATTTTACCGCCATAGGTAGATTCAATCAGTAAATAATCCGCTCTAGGTGGCGCAACCGGATCGGGTAGCAGTGGTGTATTGCATGGGCCTAAATCACCAGAGAAAACCACCACTTCTTGATTGGGCAGCAACACTTCAACATAAGCGGATCCCAGAATATGGCCTGCATGTTGAAAGCGTGCTTTGAGCGGCTCAGTGGCTTCAGATGCAGATAGATGGTTGCTGGAAGAGGAAGCTAAGGCGGGGAGCGTAAACCACTGATTATAAGCTTGAGGACGCAGTAAACGCGAAATATGGCGTAGGACTCGTTCTGTTTTCTTACTCGATAATCCCAATTGCAATTTCAGACTATCTTCTAACATTAAAGGCACCATTTCGGCCGTGGCTTCGGTGCAATAAATTGGTTGTTTAAAGCCCTTTGCCAATAACCAAGGCAATCGGCCGATGTGATCAATGTGAGCGTGGGTCAGTAACAGAGCTTGGAGATGTTGGGTGGCAAACTCCACCTCCAATGGGCGTTTATCTTGGCCTTGAAACAAACCACAATCGACGAGAATTGCTTGCCCATCCACTTGTAATTCATGGCAAGAACCTGTCACCGTATCTTTCCCCCCGTGGTGAATAAATTTCATACCTTGCCCTCCCAAAAGATGAATATAGCAAGCCTTTGATATCTAAGGCTATCCACCAAACTGCCTTGATTATATAGCTTACACAACTGTCTCTGCGTTAAATGTGAAGCAGTAAAAATAATCATGATGTAAGCGAAAAACCGTCGTTGATTTTTCCTAGAGATACGAGAAGGAAGAAACGAGAGATTAGATACGAGAGATGAGATACGAAAAATGAGAAACGAGAAATGAGAAACGAGAAATGAGAAACGAGAAATGAGAAACGAGAAATGAGAAACGAGAAATGAGGCGTGAGAATAGTTCTGATCTCATGCGGTATTACTCGATGAGGTGACGATAGGATGAGTTGTTATTTTTGGATACCATATCACGTTTCATATCATTACTTGTGTAACAGGATGTGACGACCTTTCAGTAATTAACATCTAAAGTCCTTTTATTACAGTGACTTAATTCTAATCAATGGATGTGATGCTTTTGATAAAAACATTGTTGTTCAAAAAATGTCCGCTGCAATGGTATTTCTGACGCAGCTCACTCTTTCACCTAAGAAATATGCTACGACGGCAAAAAATATTGTGAGAAAAGTTCGTCGTAATACACAAGCGTTCAAAAGCCCATGGTTGAAGAGTCAATCACCATTATATGGGTCAGCACTAAAAAAATAAATTCAGAAAGGTTGTCTATTTTTATCGTTGGAGATGAAATGAAAAATAATAATAACAGCTCGCCATCTTGGCTTACGAGCTTATCTTTACGTACATTATTGCTGTTGCCAGTAGGGATATCGCTACTGGCTTCTGCCGTTGTTTCTTGTTTGATCTTAGTTTTTTTAGAAGAGATGAAACATGGGGTTGAGTATTCAACATCACGCGCTGAACGCGCGGAATCTGCAGCGATGCTGGATAACAATTGGAACAATATCCGCGTTCACACCCGCGATATGATGATGGCCGATACCGACCAATTACGATCAGAACTGATTGGTATTGAGAGTAAAGTTAAAGAGACTCAAGATCTTATCACTAGCCAGTTTATTGCTAATCCTTCGATGTCACAAAGCACCAAAGATGATATGCAACGTGTGCTGGAGAATATGAATGGTTACTCAAAGACGTTGACGACGACGGTTGAGCAATATGAATTGATCCATGAACAGTGGTGGACGCATACGCCGAATATGTGGGCGCCATTATTCGCCATGGTGAATGAGGTGATGGAATACGCAGAAGTTAACGATGATCTTGATGTTGCGGTGTGGCAAAAGCAAGGCGAGCAGTTGGTTAAAAATCTAGACAGTTACTATTCAAGTATGTCGATGAATGTCTTCATGCGTGTTGATGTAAGCCGTGATCAGACACTTGGTTACCTAACCAATGCCGGAAAAATATTAGATGAGTTTGACTGGTTACCTGCGGTGAAAAACTTTAAAGACACCACTTTCCAAGGGTATATCACTTCAACGGATGTTATTTTTGCCGCGCTAGAAGCCGATAAGCAAGCAACCACGACTCGTGTTGAATTTGCTGGTGATATTCGCAGTGCGATTGTCACTGTGATTGAGCGCAACATGCAAATGCTAGGTGAAGCGAACAATACCTCGCTCGCCACGATCAACAAGGTTATCTCAGTTCAAGTGATCTCTTGGATTGTAGCGGCGTTAGTGTCGATTGCTTTCTGTATCTATCTAGTGCGCCACTTTATTCAGATCTTCGGTCAACTGACGGTCACGTTGCAATCGATGGCCAATAAAGATTTCTCAACCAGAACGCACATTAAAGGTAAAAATGAGTTAGCTCGTCTTGCAATGAACGCCGATGAAACCGTCGTGTCGATCAGCCGTGTCATTGATGAAGTGCGTGGGCAGGGCGCTGAAGTCTCAGCCAGCTCAACACAGTTGGCGGCGGTAATGGTGCAAAGCTCTGCCAATGCCCAAGAGCAAAACCTCCAAGTACAACAAATAGCCGCAGCCGTGACCGAAATGTCGACGTCGGCGGGGATTGTAGCCGAGTCAGCGAAACAGACTGAATCGCGTGCGATTATGGCTTACAGCGCGTGTGAAGAAGGTCAATCGTTAGCACAAGAAAATAGCCAACGCGCGAATGATCTAACCGCGCAACTGGGTGAAACCGCTGTGGTGGTTGATAACCTTAAACAGCGTTGTCACAGCATCAGTGAAGTGGCGGAAGTGATCAGTGCCATTTCAGATCAAACCAACTTGTTGGCACTAAACGCAGCGATTGAAGCGGCGCGCGCTGGTGAACTCGGCCGTGGCTTTGCCGTGGTTGCCGATGAAGTTCGCTCACTGGCAGGCAAAACGCAAAACTCGACCGAGCACATCAAATCGATTATCGAAGAGTTACAACGCCAATCGGATACAGCGCAAATTACCGTACAAAGCTGCTTAGAGAAAGTAGACGAAGTGCGCGAAGCATCGAGTGTCGTCGTCGATAAAATTTCGGCAACCCAGCAAGCGGTGGCTGAGATAAATGATAGCTCGACAGAAATGTCGGTGGCGGCAGAGCAGCAATCAAAAGCATCAGAAGAGATCAGTGAGTCGCTGCATGGCATCAAAGACACCATTGCACAGAACATGGCTGGTATTGATGAATCAAGCCAAGCATCGAACTTCTTGTCTGAGTTGGCAGAGCGTCAAAGCAGTCGTTTGAAAGAGTTCCAGCTAGCAGCGATAAACAGCTAAGTTCGACAAAAAAGCCGCTAACGTTTGAGTTAGCGGCTTATTTTTTACGGCTGTTTGGCTTGGGTAAAGCCGCCATATAAATCGGTCCGACGATGACGTAAGTTAGTCACCGCCCCTTCAGTATTAAGCTGCTTGAGTTTAGTTAAATCCACATCGGCAAAAATGATCATCTCAGTATTGGCATTGGCTTCGTTTAAGGTCGCATCATGTGGGAAGTAGATATCCGACGGTGAGAATACCGCCGATTGGGCATATTGAATATCAACGTTATCCACGCGTGGTAAATTCCCTACACTGCCACCAATTGCCACATAACACTCATTTTCGATCGCTCGAGCTTGTGAGCAAATACGTACTCGTTGGTAACCATTTTTGGTGTCGGTCCAAAATGGTACAAAGATGATTTGCACCCCTTCTTCGGCCATCATACGACCAAGTTCAGGAAACTCACTGTCGTAGCAGATTAGAATGCCCACCTTGCCTGCGTCGGTATCAAACACCGTCACTTTATTGCCGCCGTCGATCACCCAATCTTTCTCTTCGTGCGGCGTAATGTGCACCTTGTATTGCGCATCAATCTGTCCATCGCGTTGTAGTAAATAGGCAACGTTGTACAGCTTGTCATCTTCAATCACCGGCATACTGCCAGCGATAATGTTGATGTTGTAGGTTACCGCCATTTGCGAGAATCGATATTTGATTTCCTCGCTAAAGCTGGCCAGAAAACGAATCGCTTCCACCGAGTTTTGATCTTTTTGTAGCCCCATTAATGGCGCATTGAAAAACTCCGGGAAGAGGGCAAAGTCGGCTTTGTAGTTCGCCAGCGACGAGATGAAAAATTCCGCTTGGTCGAGCAGATCTTCCAAATCATTCATCGCACGCATTTGCCACTGCACCACACCGATACGCACTAAGGTTTTTTCAACATCGTGGACAGATTGCACATCCTCTTCGTAGAAGAAGTTATCCCACTCCAACAGTGTCGCGTAGCCCTTAGATGCATCATCTTCAGGGAGGTAATTGCGCATGATGCGTTTTACATCAAAGCCGTTCGCCAGTTGAAAAGAGAGGATCGGATCATGTAACTCGCGGCGTTTTACCTTATCAATATAATCCGCCACGCTCACTTCATTGGCATGCTCGTGGTAATGCGGAATACGCCCACCGGCCAGAATGGCTTTAAAGTTCATGCTACGACACAACTCTTTACGTGCATCATAAAGTCGGCGACCTAAGCGCAAACCGCGATAATCAGGGTGAACGAAAACATCCAAGCCATACATGGCATCACCCGTCACTTGGTTTTGAATGACATTGTTTTCGTTAATGATATCGGTATAGAGATGGGGGAGAGAAAAACGGTTGTAATCGACCTTAATCGTCAGCGCTGCGCCAACAATTTTGCCATTATCTTCAATGCATATTTGTCCATCGGGAAACTGATGGATTAAATCCATGATGGTTAAACGTGGCCAAGAGCCCCCCACATCATGAAAAACTAAATCCATTAACTGAGCCAATTCAGGGTAATCGGTCGGTTCTATCGTTCGTAGTGAAAGCTTTGGCGAATTGCCGTCCATATCAGGTCATCCATTTTACCGTTTCATAGAGTATGGCTGAGAATGCCATAAATAGAATAGAGCAGATATATCGGTGACTCACAGTTTTAAAGCGTCGCCGTAAGCTTTCACGGGTTAATGGTGTGCTTGAAGTGTCGCTAGGGTTTAAGCGTCGAAAACCTCCTTATAGGAGGTCTTGGGCAGGTATTTATTTTTGTCGCGTAATTTTTTGTCGCGCAATCAGATGACGACTGCCTGTTACATCAAATCACGCATCAAGGTTTCATACTCATCATTGGCATTGTCGACCAGAGTTGATAGTTCCAACCCATCTCCGGTGGCTAAACTTAACTGCCACGGCAAGGTTTGTTCTTTACCACAAACATGAATTGCGCCTTGGCTGCATTTAAAAGAGAGATCATCAAACTGGGTGGTATGACGTTCGTTCAGCTCGATAATTTCGACATCAAGCTGACCAATGGGGTTCACTTCAATACGCGCATGCAGGTTCGGGTTATTGGACAAACAGTATTTTCTTTCAATGGCAATCATGACGGCCTCCTTTCGTTGATGATGCTTAGCGCATTAACAGTGTAGACAAGCGAGAGAGGTTGTTGAGCGAAATAAGCTAAAAATTGCTCAGGGGAAAATCAGGCCGCCTTTGCCTTGTCAATGAACGAGAAAGTAGGTGAATGAAAAGCTTGGGAAAAAAGCAAAGCTATCTTTCGCAGATTTTGTGAATTACATCGCTTAATTCTGCGTAATTTATCTACTGTTTTCTCGATAGTGTAGCTAATATCGCTGGCATATTTGTCGTTCAATATTGAGTTGTGTACATAGGTAAAGGTATGAAAATAATAACGAAAACCCTAATGGCCAGCTGCATTGCTTGTGCATGTGCCAGTCTGCCCGTATTGGCTGCTGAAAAAGTCGATCTGATCATCACCAATGCCCAAATCCTACCCATGGATGGTCAACAACGTATCATCGATGACGGTGCGATTGTGGTGAAAGGCAATAAGATTGTTGCCCTAGGTGAGATGAAGATTGCCAGCCAATATGAGGCGAAACGTACCATTGATGCTGGTGGTGATATCGTCATGCCGGGCATGATCAACACACACAACCACATCCCAATGGTCGCGTTTCGTGGCTTGGGAGAAAATGGGGTTGAGAACCGTCTGATCAACTTTATGTTCCCGCTTGAAAAAGAGATGCTTTCGCGTGATTTGATTCGTACCGCCTCTCGTCATGCGGCGATGGAATTAGCATTGTCAGGTGTTACGCTGATCACCGATATGTATTACCACGAAGATGAAGTGGCAAAATCGGTCGCCGAAGTTGGTATTCGCGGCGTGCTAGGTGAGACGGTGATAGGGTTTCCAGTCGTCGATGCCAAACAGCCTTATGGTGGCCTTGAGTACGCAGAAAAATTCATTGATGAGTGGAAAGATCACCCATTAATCACCCCAGCGGTTGCCCCTCATGCGCCTTACACTGTTTCAGCTGAATGGCTGATCAAAGCCAAAGATATCGCGGTAGAAAAACAAGTCCCTTTGCTCACACACCTAGCAGAATTTACTTGGGAAGAGTCAAAAACCGATGCCTTCTCTGAGCAAATGCAGCCAGGCCAATCGGTCATTGAGTATTTGGATTCGATCGGCTTTTTGGTGGACAACTTAGTCGCCGCCCACGTAAACCATCTTGACGAGCAAGATATGGCACTGCTCAAGAAACACGGCGTGGGGATTGCTCATAACCCGAAAGCCAATACCAAAGGCAACAATGGCTATTCGCCATCATGGGATATGGTCAATAAAGGCTTGGATGTGGGATTAGGGACTGATGGGCCGATGTCATCGAATCAAATGGATATCATCAATGTGATGGGTTATGCCGCGGTGGTCGCGCGTACCAACCATGGTGATAATGCTAAATTTACCCCTTATGAGCTGGTGGAGCTGGCCACGATTGGTGGGGCACGTGTACTGGATATGGATGATGAAATTGGCTCGCTAGAAGTGGGCAAAAAAGCCGATATCGTTATCGTGGATACTGATGCACCAAACACCCAGCCAAACTACGATCCCTTTGCGACTCTCGCGTTTTCGGCTTATCCACAAAACGTCACACACACCATTGTTGATGGCAAAGTGATTGTAGCCGACGGTAAGCTAACCACGGTATCGCAACAAGCCCACGATAAAGAGTGGCTACCGGTGACGAAGAAAGTGGGCGAGTTTGCCAAAACACTCAACTAATTAGAATCGGAAGTTAATGAGCGCTTTGAGGTGGAAATGCGATATTTTTCCGCTTTGAAGCGTTTTTTTATTCCCTGCACTTTTTTATCGATATGACGATAAATTCTTACCAGTTTAGCTTAATAGGCGCTGGTTATATTAGGGCGTAGTTGTTAACAACTCTTTTATTTTTCATATATTTATCATAAGTTTTATTTGAGTTCTTTGTCATTAAATGCGATACAAATCTCAAACAGTCCATTATTGAGTTTATATAGTTGTTGCGAATTCTGGCTAACGAATGAGTGACGGATTATGAATAAAATAATGATGGCGATGCTATGTGCATCAGTAATATCGGCTCCAGTCTTTGCTGATAGTAGTGCAAACAGCAACAAAAATAGCCGTGAAGTGAAGAGCGCTTTGAACGGTGTGGCAAATAAGGTGTTTAGTGAAAAAGACGCCCCAGAGTTGACCATTGCGTCGTTTAATATTGCGGCGGGAAAAGTATCATCAGCACAAGATATTGCCCACGCGATAAAAGCGATGGATGCGGATATAGTGGCTTTGCAAGAGGTTGATAAACTCACCGCAAGAAGCGGTAAGGTCGATCAACTAAAAGAGATAGAAAAGATCACAGGTATGCAAGGTGTCTTCTGTCGCGCGATTGATTTTGATGGTGGCGAATATGGCCTAAGTATTCTTTCTAAGTATCCAGTGACATTGGATGAAATCATACAACTGCCATCCGGTCAGCGTGAACAACGTATTGGCTGTATCGGTAATGTTGATGTCCCTAATTTTGCATCGCCAATTACCGTTATCAACACCCACCTTGATACCAAAGAAAACCCACAGGTTCGCTTAGAGCAAATTCGAGAGTTGAATGATAGAACCATGGAAATGCGTGGCATTAAAATTCTGCTTGGCGACATGAATGATGTCTACAGCACGCCGAACATGACCGAAGTAACCAAATACTGGAACCCTGTGACACCATTCAATAATGACCATAGAACTTGGCCAAGTGTTAACCCTGAAATTGGTGTCGACTACATCTTTACCAGTAACGCACAACGTTGGGATATTGAAGAACTCAAAGTGCCGCAAGGTATGGAAGTGTGGTCAGGAGTGAATTGGGCTGAAGTGAGTGATCACTTACCGATCTTTACTAAGCTAACATTGCTTGAGCAATAAGGCTTAACACGAAAGAAAGGCTGCCCTATGGCAGCCTTTCTTTTTACCGATGTGGTGAAACTTATTTTCCCAAGCCACCAAAATAACGACAGCGAATTGGCGATCACTTCAGTGTGCCGATATTGAGCGCATCATTACTGCCGAGGGCTTGATAAGGGCGCAAGCCAAACATGGGCATAATGGAGTAAATATGATCGAAAAGATCCGCCTGAACACCTTCGTAAACCGCCCAATCGACATTGTTACTAAAAGCATAAACCTGTAACGGAATTCCCTCAGAAGTTGGTTGCAACTGGCGCACCATGATTAGCATGTATTGGTGAATATCTTTATTGGCACGCAGATAAGCGGTGAGGTAAGCTCGGAACATGCCTAAATTAGTGATGTGACGCTGATTGGCGACGTCTTGATCTTCTTCATCCAAATCATCGTTGAACTCATTTATGTCGCGCAATTTCTCATAAATATATTGGCGTAGAATACGAATCTTCTTCATATCTTCCACTTCATCTGCACTCATAAAACGGATTGAGGTGACGTCAATATTCACTGAGCGTTCAATGCGGCGGCCGCCAGAATCAGACATGCCTTGCCAGTTGATAAACGCATTTTGCACTAATGCATAAGCAGGCAGCATGCTCACGGTATTATCAAAGTTTCTCACTTTCACCGTGGTGAGCGAGATCTCTTCAACCGTACCATTGGCGCCATAGGCATTCATTTGAATCCAATCGTTCAAGCTGATCATTCGGTTAGCCGAAAGCTGAATACCCGCGACAAAGCCCAATATGGTGTCTTTAAACACCAGCATGACAAAGCCCGTTGCCACCCCTAAACCCGATAAGAAAATAATCGGCGACTCATTGGCAAGAATAGAAACGAACACGACTAAGCCAATAAAGAAGGTGAACAGCTTGATCAGCTGAACAAAGCTTTTGATCGGCATCTTACGGGTAATGCCTTTAAAGGTGGCAATGTCGTTGAGGGCATCTAAAATCGCGAAGATAATCCACACGATCATAAATAAAACCAATGCGCCTAACAGGCGATCAATAATGCCGGAGAGAATGGTGTAGTGCCCAACGGCAATCGGCAGCAAAACATCTAACACCAGAAGGGGAATAAGTAGCGATATTTTTCCTAGCAAGTCGTATTTGGCTAAACTTTCCGCCAGCGGTTTGTTGGTCTTTTGCAGTACATTCTTGACTGAGCGGACGATCAAGTGGTGGGTGATTAAATAGCTCACTCCTGCGACGGCAAGCACGACCAGTGCAAACGCAGTGGTTAACTCAACCCCATAGGGATCGCTGTTAATGCCAACATTAGCCAATTTGGTCGCAATGTAATCGCGAATATGGTGCTCAAGCAAAATAGCATCCTCTATTGTTGTTATTGGTCTAGGAGGGAAAAAGCCCTGCACTCGATGCGATCATCCAAGCGCAAACAAAGCTGTTTTAAAAGTGTAGCTCTAATGCTAACAGACTCACCTGATTTTTGCGTGAGTGTTTGATTGAAATGGTGTTTTTGTGTGGTCTTAGTCGGGATGGCAAAGAAAGACTAGCGCTAGGCATAGCCTTTCTAAACGAATCGTTGTAAATGCTCAGTGTCTGTTGCGTGTATTACGGTTGTCCCTCGGCGGATTGATCGCCTTCGGTCAGTAATGTGTTTAAGCGCTGAAACAGAAAGTCCACATCGGTTTGTAAGTCAAGAATGTGCATTTTCTTATGGCAGTTTGGGCAAAGAGCAATCGTATTGTGAGGCGTATCATCCCCGCTGCGAGATAACCATTGAATATGATGGGTCTCTAAATAAGGTACGCCTTTTGGCGTTGAGAAGGGTGCTTCGTTCATGCATAGCTGGCAAATTCCACTGGCTAGTCGTTTAGCGTGTTCAGTTACCCAAACATTTCGTTCGTATATGGTCGCAGTGGATTTGGTAACGCTTGTCTTTCGTTTTGATTGATAGGCTCGGCGTGCAAGCTCCGCATAGCTTAACTTTTTAGCTCTCTTTTCCTTGATTTGATAAACATGCTGCCTGTCTTCTTCAACAACGAAATGCGCTCCGGATTTTAGTTGTAAAGGAAAGACGTAAACTAACCGAGACTGCCCTGCTTGATCGGGCTGGTATTCACTGTATGGCTTTGCAACTAAGGTAACTTGTCCCGCGTAGGTGTACTGTTTGTCTCGAAACACTTCAAAAAGATGCACCTTTACGTTATTGGTTTGCGAATTAGCGAGTGTTTTATTTTGTGCGAAATCTAAGCTCTGATCGCCAGTCGTTCCCATCCCGGTGTAGTGGAGAATGTCATTTTCCCATCGGTCATCGTAGATAGAGTTAACGTGATTTGAGATCAGCAGCAGCGTGTTAGTCGAATTTGACTTTCGCATCCCTCCTTGAGGGCTGCAACCAAAGAGATCACACAGTTGTTGATTATCAAGTTTTTCGCCGACTTTAAGTTGACCTATATCTTCAATGTTCATGCTTGCTACTGCCGATAACGTTCTGTTATTAAACAAACTTTACAAACAGTTTGTCATGCGGATTTAATATGCAACAAGTGGTTATGTTTATTTTTGAGTAGTCGGTTAGTGAGAGTTTTTTATCGTTTTTACAAAAGGATTTTGTAAGTGGACCTGCATGAAAATTTGGATCGAGAAATGTAGCGAAAGGTACGAATAGGAGAGGAGGGATATAATGGTATTTGCATTGTTCAGACAAACAAAAAGGGCCAACTCTTGCGAGTTGGCCCTTTCCAAACGTTTGGTGGAGCTGGCGGGAGTTGAACCCGCGTCCGAAAACCTTTCATCATTGGTACTACATGCTTAGTCGATCTTTAATTTCACCACCCACCTGCGAACCGACACGCTAGTAAATGGCTATCCTGAATTATAATTCGA
Organism: Vibrio scophthalmi LMG 19158; assembly: GCF_000222585.1. Lineage (GTDB taxonomy): Bacteria > Pseudomonadota > Gammaproteobacteria > Enterobacterales > Vibrionaceae > Vibrio > Vibrio scophthalmi. The sequence goes on from NZ_AFWE01000073.1 coordinate 204,455, forward strand.
ACTTCATCTCTCAGGCGGGAGAATCCGATCTAGCTAGTTTGGGTTTGACTCTTTGTTGTTCCCCGTCTTACAAGCGGAAGCTAGGGCAAAGAGGCTCTTGGCAGGTTATTAAGCTGCTAGTGCGTAGTTTTCGTCGTTTGCGACTATTTTTTTGCGGTTTATTAACGAGGCCTACCGCACCTCGGCATGCACCTCAGACTTCTGAATTCCCGTCGAATCCTAAATCAGCCCCAAGTGTTTGAAGCATAGTATCAGAAAAGCTAGGCCTGTCTAGTACTCTGCGTCTAAGTGGTCAAGTTTAACGCAATGAGCTCTTCATTACGCGCGATTTCTCACGAGCCCAATCTTTTTCTTTTTGATCAGTACGTTTGTCATGAAGTTTTTTACCTTTGGCTACGCCAATCTTAATCTTCACCCAAGAGTGAGACCAGTAAAGTGCGAGTGCCGCCAAAGTCATACCTTCACGGTTGATTCTGCCAGTTAGGTTATCGAGTTCACGGCGGCTCATTAGGAGCTTACGAACGCGAGTAGGGTTCGCGACAACGTGAGTCGATGCTTGATTAAGAGGAGTGATCGTCATTCCGCTGACAAAGGCTTCACCGTCACGCATATACACATAGCTTTCTGCGATATTAGCTTTACCTTGGCGAAGGGCTTTCACTTCCCAGCCTTGTAGCTCCAAGCCAGCTTCAATTTCATCATCAATGAAGTATTCGTGGCGAGCTTTCTTGTTAAGCGCGATGGTATTGCTACCCGCTTTTTGTTTTGTTTTTTTCTTTGCCATAATAGCTGCATTATACGGTGCACAGTGGGGTTAGCATATCCCTTTATTTGCGCTCACCGCAAATAAAAGTAAAATTGCTACGAACATACGTTTTGAATGTTCGTCTTGAGGAGATTATATGAAGCAAGTCAGCCGTTCTGCGTTGGTATCATTTAGTGCAGAGCAGATGTTTGATCTGGTGAACGATGTGGCTCGTTACCCAGAGTTTTTACCCGGATGTTCTGGATCGCGCATTCTTGAATCAAGCGTGTCGGGTATGGTTGCTTCGGTCGATGTTTCTAAAGCCGGAATAAGCAAAACCTTTACCACGTCTAATGAGTTAGTCGCAGGTGAGGCAATTTTGATGAGCTTGGTTGATGGCCCGTTTAAAACCCTGAAAGGGGGGTGGTTCTTCACTCCGTTAGATGAGCAAGCCTGCAAAGTGGAACTTAAACTTGAGTTTGAGTTTTCGAGTAAGATGATTGAAATTGCTTTTGGTAAGATATTCAATGAGTTGACCGGTAATATGGTGAGTTCATTTACCAAACGTGCCAAACAGGTGTACGAGTGTTATGAGTATTGAGTCGGAAATGATCCACGTTGAGGTGGTTTACGCACTGCCACAAGAGCAGCGTGTGTTTACGCTTGTGGTGAATAAGTCGATGATCGTTGAAGATATTATCGCGCAATCTGGCGTGTTAGAGCTTTATCCTGAGATCGATTTAAAACAGAACAAGGTGGGTGTATTTAGCCGTAATGTTCGTTTAGATGCTTTAGTTCGTGATGGCGATCGTATTGAGATTTATCGCCCATTACTCGCAGATCCTAAAGAGATCCGTCGTAAGCGTGCTGAGCAAGCAAAGGCGTCGGGCGTTGCTGATCCTGTGACAGGTGGCAAACCAAACTTGATGCGTAAAACAGACTAATTCCCATCTGTTTCAAGACGATGTGACAAATAAAAAAGCTCGCCAATGGCGAGCTTTTTAGATTCTACGGTTTGGTTAGTTGATGCTTTCAAAAAAAGCGCCGCTAACTGGGAAGTCTCCAGTTACTTCAACTAGGCGTCCTTGGTCGTCAAAGTTTGCGATCAAGTCATGCTGGATTGGAGCGTCATGGCCCTTCGTATGAAGGTAAATGTAATACCAAGTGTTCGGGTATCCATTTTCGACCAGCATTGGCGAACCTAGCACGTAACGTACCTGTTCTTTACTCATACCAAACTTTAATTGATCTACCGCTGATTGCTCGACGTAGTTACCTTGGTTGATATCAATGCGATAAACCAATTTTTCTAATAGTGAACAACCCGTCAGCATTGTCATGGCGAGCGGTACTATGATAAGCCACTTTTTCAATTGCATACTCAAATTCTTGTAACTATCCATTTTAAACTGCGCTGATAATAAACAAGCTTGGCCTTAATGTAAAAAACTCATCTTGTTTTGAATAAGTTCAGACCGTGATTTTTGAGTTAGGTTGCAAAGTCGATACGTATTTTACGAAAAAACTGCGATTAAGCGGCAATCAGTAGTTCACGAGCATTGGCCAGTGTTGATTCAGTGATCTGGCTGCCGCCAAGCAATCGCGCCAATTCTGCGACGCGTTTTTCTTCACATAGCGGGTGCATTTGCGTTTCGGTTTTGCCTGCTTTGGTCTGTTTAGCAACAAACAGCTGCTGGTGGCCACAACCGGCAACTTGCGGTAAGTGGGTAACACACATCACTTGAGTCGACTCACCCAATTTACGCAGCATTTTGCCCACCACAGCCGCTGTTGGGCCGCTGATACCCACATCAACTTCATCGAAAATTAGGCTTGGTGTATCCACTTTTTGCGCGGTGATCACTTGGATAGCCAATGAAATACGCGACAGTTCACCACCAGAGGCGACTTTGGCGATTGGTTGCATCGGTTGACCCGGGTTGGTTGAAACCACAAAGCAGACGCTATCTAGGCCTAATGGTGATGGGTGCGTACCTTGGCTATTCACGTCTATGCTAAATTGCGCTTTTTCCATGCTCAGTTCATGCATGCTGGCGGTGATCAATTTATTCAGCTCTTTGGCATAACGGCAACGAGATTTACTGAGTTTTTCGGCGCTGGCACCAAAGGCTTGATATTTGGTTTCTACATCTTGTGCAAGCTCTTCGAGTTTTTCATCTGAGCAATCAAGCTGTTCGATTTGCGCGAGCAAATCTTGGTGATGGCGGTAGAGCTCGTCAGGCAACACGTGGTGTTTGCGTGAAATCGACATCACTTTTGAAAAACGCTCTTCGACAAAAGCCATACGCGCGGGATCAACATCAATGCTGTCAAGGTAGCTACGCAGTTCGTTGTTGGTCTCTTCTATCTGGATGATCGCTTCTGACAGCATGTTAGGCAGTTCTGCCAATTGCTCGTCAAGTTCTGCCAGTTGAATTAGGGACTGATTGGCTGATTGCAAAATACTAAGCGCATTAATTTCTTCGCCTTCGTATATAAGTTCGATGGCTTGCTGACAGGTACTGGCAAGATCACCGCTATTGGACAGTCGTTTATGTTCTTGTTCGAGTTGTTCATATTCTTCCTCGCCAAGAGAGAGTTCGTTAAGCTCTTTAATTTGGTATTCAAGTAACTGCTTTTGCGCCTGATTTTGCGCGCTATTTTCACGTAGTTGCTTGAGGCTGTTATCCGCCTGACGCCAAGTTTGGTAAGCGTTGCGGGTGTTTTTCAGCAAGTTAAGGTGTCCGGCGTATTGATCAAGCATCGCCAACTGATAATCACTTTTCATCAACTGGTGGTGTGCGTGTTGGCCGTGGATATTAATCAGCAATTGCCCAAGAGATTTGAGTTGCGAAAGGGGAACCGGGCTGCCGTTAATAAACGCGCGCGAGCGACCATCTTTGGTAATGGTGCGGCGCAATATGCAGTCATTGCCATCTAACAGTTCGTTATCTTCTAGCCAGCGCATGGCATGGACGTTGTTCTCCAATGAAAAAGCCGCACTCACTTCGGTTTTTTCTTCACCTTGTCGCACCATGCCTGCTTCAGCGCGACCGCCAAGACAAAGGCCAAGTGCATCAATAGCGATAGATTTACCCGCACCCGTTTCACCGGTGATGGTGGTCATTCCTTTGGAGAGCTCTAGCTGCAAAGATTTAACAATAGCGAAATTATTAACACTTAGATGAGCCAGCATTTTGATTACCTGTTTAAATGAACAACACTGTATATAACGTCAGTATATACTGTTTCTTTATACAGTAAAGTCACCGGTGAAAAAATTTTTGTGAACAAGATCAGGATGCTGTGAAAAGAGAGAGGCGGGAGAGAGCAGAGATGCGAGAGAGAGCAGAGATGCGAGAGTCGAGAAATCGAGAAGCGAGAAAGATGCGAGAATGGAGAAACGAGAAAAGATTCCCGACTCGCTCGTACCTCGCTCTCGAGAATGACGGTGGTGGGCGGATTGAGAAGCGAGAGGTTTGAGCAGAGAAATCGAGAGGCGAGAATGGGGAAACGAGAAAAAGATTCCCGACTCGCTCGTACCTCGCTCTCGAGAATGACGGTGGTGGGTGAATCGAGAAGCGAGAGGTTAGGTAGATAAATTGAGAGGGGAAAAGCGGAGTTACGCTGCTTATCGCTAAACGGTCATTCCCTACAGCGACGTAGTCGCGTGGTAGGGAATCTAGCTTTTGGAGGAACCAAAGCGGGGTTAGAACAGTTTGCTTGACCAGCCGAGCTTGCTACGCAGTACGTGGTAGTAGCTGTAGTCTTTTGGATGAATCAAGGTCAACATATTTGGGCTTTGGTAGATATGAATTTCATCACCTGGAGAAACCGGTAAAGAGACCTGCCCATCGCAGCTTACTTCTTGGGTGCCGCGGTTATCCGGCGAAACAATCAGTTTGATGCGGCGTTTGCTATCGACCACTAACGGGCGGCTTGAAAGCGTATGTGGGAACATAGGCACTAACGAAATTGCATTTAAGCTAGGCGAGAGGATCGGGCCGCCGCCGGAAAGTGAATACGCGGTCGAGCCAGTTGGCGTCGCAATGATCAAACCGTCAGAGCGCTGAGAAAAGGCGAACGTATCATCAATATAGACTTCAAATTCAATCATTCGCGCTACTTGTCCTGGGTGAAGGACAGCTTCGTTTAAGGCCGCGTTATGACTTTTGATTTGCTTGTGTCGATGGATCTCTGTTTCAAGTAAGAAGCGCTCTTCTTCAATGTATTCGCCATCCAATACTGCTTTAAGCGTAGAATGGAAATCCTCTGGATTGAGATCGGTTAAGAAGCCCAGATTGCCACGGTTGACACCAATCACACGGATATCAAAGCGTGAAAGCACACGTGCTGCGCCCAGCATGTTGCCATCACCACCCACGACGATCGCAAGATCTGCTGCTTTGCCTAATTGAATTAAACTGGCAAAATGTTCTTGAGGTACATCGTCAAGAATTTCGCTCAATCTATCATCAATGTATACGCGATAACCTTGTTCCATTAGCCAGTCATACAATTCTTTATGAGTTTGAATTGCCTGCTGATCTCTAGGTTTTCCAATGATGGCGATCACTTCAAAAGGTTTTTTCATAGCTTTTCCGACCGAAATGGGCTTGAATCGATAATCTTCATCCCCATAATAATGGCAAGTGCGCTAAATATGCGAGTTTTTGTGTAGTTAACGGCGAATAATCGTGACGTGTAGGTTGCACAAAACGTTGAATTCTGGAGATATCATGAGCAACGAAGACAAAAAAATCCAAGAAGAAGAACTACAGCAGCAACAAAACGCAGCGCAAGCTGACGTTGAAGCAGTTGGTACAGACGCAGATATCGAATGGAACGAAGGAACTGCGCTAGAAGAGCAAGAAGCGAAAATTGCTCAACTAGAGGCGGCGTTACTTTCAAGTGAAGCGAAAATCAAAGAGCAGCAAGATGGTGTACTTCGTGCGAAAGCAGAAGTTGAAAACATGCGTCGTCGTGCTGAGCAAGAAGTTGATAAAGCGCGTAAATACGCTCTGAACAAGTTTGCTGAAGAACTGCTTCCAGTAATCGATAACCTTGAACGCGCTATCGCAGCAGCAGATGCTGAGAACGAAGCCGTTAAGCCGCTATTCGAAGGTGTTGAGCTAACGCACAAAACATTCGTTGATACACTAGCGAAGTTTGGTCTAAAAGAGATCAACCCTGAAGGTGAAGCGTTCAATCCTGAATACCATCAAGCGATGTCAATTCAAGAAAGCCCTGATCATGCATCAAACACTGTGATGTTTGTAATGCAAAAAGGTTATGAGCTAAACGGTCGTGTAGTTCGCCCTGCAATGGTAATGGTTGCGAAATAACGCCCATACCATTGAGTAAAAATTTGAAACGCCCTTTCTTTTGGAAGGGCGTTTTTTTATGTCCCAAGTTCACACTTTTGTCATTTTTATCGCAAGCGAGTTGAGCATTTTTCGGTGAAGAAGATGAAATTTATCTGCATGAATAGTGAGTGTGCTGATTCATGAATGATTAAAAGGAGTAGATTAAATTCAGCAAATTAGAAGGAGATTGTTGTGGCGGTCAAAAAATAAATAGGCACTCTAGGTGAGCAAATATGCGTGCTCTATGTACTCAGATGTCTATAGGATGAACAAGCATTGCTTGGTGATAAAAATGTAAATAGAGTCTTTTAATTGTTAATTTGCTGTGTATTATCCGTGTTGCTCGTCACAAATGACGGGATTTATAAAAATAAAAATATCAGCAAACACACAACATTTGGGAGATTTAGAATGGATAAATCGCTTTCAAGTAAGATTTTTATCGGCTTGTTTTCTGGCTTGCTGCTGGGAACGGCGATTCAGTACTTATTTAGCGGTATCGCGATTTTTGATACGTACTTACTCGGCACTGCTGAAGGTGTCGGTGGGATGTTTGTTTCATTGATCAAGTTACTCGTCGTGCCTTTGGTTTACGTGTCGATCGTTTGCGGAATTGTTGAATTAAAAGATATTCGCTCTTTTGGTCGTCTCGGTGGCAAAACTTTTGCTCTTTACATTTTTAACACCGTGATTGCGATTGTAGCGGCCTTGAGTGTGGCAATGATTGTTCAGCCCGGCGCAGGTGCTCATTTAGCGGGCACGATCTCAGATGCCGTGGCACTGAAATCGACCGAAACCCCCGATATTTTCTCGATGGTGACTAACATCGTGCCAAGCAATCCGGTTCAAGCCTTTGCCGATGGCGATATGCTGCAAATCATCTTTATGGCAATTTTGACAGGTCTTGCCATTCAAGCTCTGGATGAAAAAGGTGGCCCTGCGGTCAAAACCTTTAACGTTGCTAACGCGATTATGATGAAGTTGATCGGCTTGGTGATGAGCCTAGCGCCTTACGGTGTCTTTGCGCTAATGATCCAACTTGGCGCAACACTGAATGCGAATACGCTCGCTTCGGTAGCGGGTTACGTTGCGCTGGTGGTTAGCATGTTGGTGTTGTGGATCTTTGTTGTCTATCCGCTGGCTGTGCAACTGTTTACTGGTATTTCAGCGCGTGAGTTCTCACGTAAAACCCGTGAGCAAGTGTTGTTCTCATTATCGACGGCCAGCTCGAATGCGACTATTCCCGTTACGATGCGCACGTTGACGGATAAGCTGAACGTGTCAAAGTCGGTGGCAGGTTTTGGTGTACCACTAGGTGCAACCATGAACATGGCCGGCGCTTCTATCTACATCGCGATTGCTGCGGTTTTTTGTGCCAATGCGTTTGGTCAGCCGATTGATGTGACGGACTTAGTTACGCTTGGCTTTACGGTGTTATTGCTATCGATTGGCGCGGGTGGTGTACCGGGCGGCGGTGTGGTGATGGTTGGTGTGATTTTGCACCAATTAGGTCTTCCACCAGAAGGTTTGGCGATTGTTGCCGCCGTTGACCGTATCAACGACATGTTCTGTACCGCATCCAATGTCGTTGGTGACACGGCAGTGAATACCATTGTGGCGAAGTCCGAGGGTGAGATTGGCCTCACCGCTGAAGCGATGGAAGCTGAGCTTGCTGCGAATAACGCGTAAGTAATTGGATTGGTTATTAGAAAGCGAGCCCAAGTGGCTCGTTTTTTTTGATTCAGACAGTTTTTAGAGAAGAGAAAAAGAGCGAGATTCCCGACTCAGTCGTTCCTCCTTCTCGAGAATGACGGTTTAGGGTTGGTCGAAACTATGATTTAGCTCTAGCTTCGGTCATTCCTGATAGCCTCGTAGAGGCGTGGTCGGGATTCTGAGTGGTATTCCGGTATACGCTTCCCGACTCAGTCGTTCCTCCCTTCTCGAGAATGACGGTTTAGGCTTGGTCGAAACTATGATTTAGCTCTAGCTTCGGTCATTCCCGATAGCCTCGTAGAGGCGTAGTCGTGAATCTAAGTGACATCACACTTGATCATGAATATTTCATACTCACATCAGAACCAATTAGATAATTCTAGGAATTATTTTCGAACGGATTCGACAACTTGAAACAGCCTTCAATTTACTTATTGACGAATTATTCTCGGAGTACGTTGTACATCGGCGTCACGGGGCGCTTAAAAGAGAGGGTTTGGCAGCATAAAAATGGTACATGCGAAGGCTTTACTAACAAATATGGTGTGCATTACTTGGTTTATTACGAGTTACACCAGAGCTTTCGAACCGCGATTGAAAGAGAAAAAAAGTTAAAGAAATGGAAGAGAGCTTGGAAGGAAAGATTAATTAGTGAATTTAATCCAACATGGCGAGATCTGTATGATGAAATATAAGATTCCCGACTCAGTCGTTCCTCCTTCTCGAGAATGACGGTTTTGTATTGGTCGCTACTATGGTTCAGTTCTAGCTTCGGTCATTCCTGAGATAGCCTAGTAGAGGCGTGGTCAGGAATCTGATTGGTATTCCGGC